>NZ_JALRNF010000100.1 GCF_030272895.1 Pseudomonas sp. BGr12
GAATTGCTTGATTCGATTGTTAAAGAGCGATTGGCGAAGCGTTTCGCTTCAGCCGAGGCGCGCATTCTACGCTTTCCCCTGAGCCTGTCAAGCGTTTATTTTGAAGTCTTTTACTAGAAAGTCGTTCAAATTCAACCACTTGACTCGCTGCGATCTCTCGTAGCGGAGGCGAATAATACAGCATTCAAAACTGCTGTCAATCACCTTTCTACCGCAGCTGGTTGGCCTTACGACCTGATCAGCAAAAGCGGTAGCTTCTACTTAAAGACAAAACCCCTACCTGCGTGCGCAGATAGGGGTTTCGGAATTTAATCTTGACGATGACCTACTCTCACATGGG
>NZ_JALRNF010000101.1 GCF_030272895.1 Pseudomonas sp. BGr12
TTAAATATTCAGGGAAAAACATAAATTGCATCCCCAAAGGAATGGTGACGAGCGGATTTAGTTCCTGTTATTCTCGGCTTGAAGCAGATGAGCCTGCGTTAACTAGTAGAGTGAATTTTGTACATCCTGCCTCGAACCGATGCATTCACCCGGTTCAAAATAGAGCGTTAACACCACGGGAAGGTGCTAGGCTTCAGTCTTTCGATGACGCCTATTTATTCTGTGGTAATCGCTCACAGATTACAAAGCAGATTGGGAACGCAGGTCCACCTTTGTTAGGTAAGGCGATTGCCGGTTCAATCGCTAAAATTTTTTAACTCAGATTTACACAGCAAT
>NZ_JALRNF010000102.1 GCF_030272895.1 Pseudomonas sp. BGr12
CCTGGTCCGGCGACTACGCCACCGCCCAGGCCCGCGCCGTCGAGGCGAAGAAGGACCTCATCCTGGCGTGCTTCATCCCCGACGAAGGCTCGCTGATCTGGTTCGACAACCTCTACCTGCCCAAGGACGCCCCGCACGCGGCCACCGCCCACCGTTTCATCGAATTCCTGCTGCAGCCGCAGACCATGGCCAAGGTGACCAACTACATCCACTCCGCCATCAGCAACGCGGCGGCCACCGCTCTGGTGGAGCGCGAGATCCGTGACGACCCGGAGATCTACCCCGATGACTAGACCCGCGGGCGTCTGTTCGCCCAGAAGACCCAGGAGACGA
>NZ_JALRNF010000103.1 GCF_030272895.1 Pseudomonas sp. BGr12
AACTGGCGCACCTGGGCATCGGCAATTCCACCGTCGGCCTGGGGATTCCCACCGGCTCTTCCGTTAACCTCGACGGCTTCTCGATCTACCTGACCGTGGGCGTCGTCTTTATCGCCAGTGCCACCGGCACGCCCCTGGCCATGACCGACCTGGTGACCATCCTGCTGGTGTCGCTGATGACCTCCAAAGGTGCCCACGGCATCCCCGGTTCGGCGCTGGTGATCCTCGCCGCCACCCTCACCGACATTCCCGCGATCCCGGTGGTCGGCCTGTTGCTGGTGCTGGCAGTGGACTGGTTCATGGGCATCGGCCGCGCCCTGACCAACCTGATC
>NZ_JALRNF010000104.1 GCF_030272895.1 Pseudomonas sp. BGr12
GAGGTGAGCAGCGATGGCGACAAGCGCCAGCTCGTCGACGGCCAGCGCCTGCGCATCAGCGACAAGGGCCTGGGGACGGTCGAGAACGTAGACGCCGAACGGCTGCTGGCCTGGCGCACGGGCCAGTTGTCGGTCAGCGACGTGCCGCGCCTGCCCTGAAAACGCTAAGCGGTTGATCGTGCGTAAAAATTTTTCAAATAAGGTGTTGACACAACATCGTTTCAAGCGAATAATGCGCGCCACTTGGCTACATAGCTCAGTTGGTTCGAGCGGAGCATTCATAATGCTTAGGTCCGGGGTTCAAGTCCCTGTGTAGCCACCAAGTTCAAA
>NZ_JALRNF010000105.1 GCF_030272895.1 Pseudomonas sp. BGr12
AGCCTGCGATCGACTGCGCAGCAGTCGCAATCCAGTCACCTCATTGGGTCAGGTGTACTGAGGCGGTCTGGTTTTACGGCCGCTTCGCGCCCGATCGCAGCCTATCGGCAGCTCCCACAGCGTCCGGGCATACCGGGAGCCCTTGTGGGAGCCGGCGAAGCCTGCGATCGACTGCGCAGCAGTCGCAATCCAGTCACCTCATTGGGTCAGGTGTACTGAGGCGGTCTGGTTTTACGGCCGCTTCGCGCCCGATCGCAGCCTATCGGCAGCTCCCACAGCGTCCGGGCATACCGGGAGCCCTTGTGGGAGCTGGCGCAGCCTGCGATCG
>NZ_JALRNF010000106.1 GCF_030272895.1 Pseudomonas sp. BGr12
CACTGCCTGCGGCGGCCACTGGCGCGCACTTGGTCATCGGCGGCGAAATGGGCATCGGAAACACCACCGCGGCCAGTGCCCTGGCCTGTGCCTTGCTCGGCTGACCGGCCAGCGAACTGAGCGGTCCGGGAACCGGCCTGGATGCCGCTGGCGTGCGGCACAATGCCTAGGTGATCGAGCGGGCCCTCAGGCTGCACTGCGACCTGTCGGCTGATCCGCTGCAGGCCTTGTTCTGCCTTGGCGGTTTTGAAATCGCAGCCCTGGTCGGTGCCTACCTGGGCTGCGCCCAGGCCGGTGTCGCCGTACTGGTCGATGGTTTCATCTGC
>NZ_JALRNF010000107.1 GCF_030272895.1 Pseudomonas sp. BGr12
GTGATCACACCACCTTCGCCGATAGTGCTGACATCGGCGGTCAATTTGACGGTCGACGGGTCGATGGTGTCGTTGACCTCGGTGACGGCTGGAGTGTTATCCACCGCCAGGTTCTCGAAGTCGCCACCGGACGTACCGGTGATCGTCGCTTCGACCTGGCCGGCATCGATGTACACATCGTCATCCGGTGCCGCGACAGTCACGCTGCCGCTGGTTTCGCCTGCAGCGATGGTGATGCTCTCACCGTTGCTGAGGGTGATGGTCATGGCGGTGCCAGCCGGGTTGGTCAGCGTCGCGGTGTAGGTGATCTCGCCGCCTTCGTT
>NZ_JALRNF010000108.1 GCF_030272895.1 Pseudomonas sp. BGr12
GGCATCCCCAAGCCTGTGGACAGCCAGCCGTTGTACAACATCGTCAACCGCCAGGCCGAGCCCGAACAGATCCACGCCGCCGCCCACCATGGCCTGGGCATCGTGCCGTTCAGCCCGCAGGCCCGAGGTGTGCTCAGCGGCAAGTACGCCCCCGGCGCCGCCCCCCAGGCCGGTACGCGCGCCGGCCGCCAGGACAAGCGCATCCTGGAAACCGTATGGCGCCCCGAGTCCCTGGCCATCGCCCGCAAGGTCCAGGCCTATGCCCAGGACAAGGGCGTGCTCATGGTCGAGTTCGACATCGCCTGTGTGCTCAACAACCAGCT
>NZ_JALRNF010000109.1 GCF_030272895.1 Pseudomonas sp. BGr12
CACAAGCACCCACACGAATTGCTTGATTCGATTGTTAAAGAGCGGTTGGCGAAGCGTTTCGCTTCAGCCGAGGCGCGGATTCTACGCTTTCCCCATTTGCTGTCAAGCGTTTTGTTTGAAGTTTTTCGTTCAAATTCAACCGCTTGGCTCGCTGCGATCTCTCGTCAGCGGGAGGCGAATTCTACAGCGTTTAAACTCGCTGTCAACCACCTTTTTCACCACTGCCGACCTTGCGATCGAAGCCATCCGGTACTACCTGAAACGTTCAACTCGTTGATTCTCAAGGAGTTTTCCGTTTCGACTGCGCCGGAAGTGGGGCGAA
>NZ_JALRNF010000010.1 GCF_030272895.1 Pseudomonas sp. BGr12
GTACCCCCTTGTACCCGCGCTTGCGCTGCTTCTGAATCCGCCATCGCGGGCCACGCCCGCTCCTACTGTTGGTGGGGGCTTGCCCCGCGATACCAGCGCCACAAACACCAACAGCCGATTCCGCTGTCGAACCTCGCTTTTCAGCTTTCCCGGCTGAACGCCCACCCCGCTTCAGCCGGGATTTATCCGCCTTCGCATCGACAATAGTCACACCGCCAACCCCGGATGCGTGCCTCGATGCAAACAACAAATACAGTCTTGATGATCCGCCCGGCGCGGTTCGCCTTCAACCCGGACACTGCCCTGAACAACCGCTTCCAGAAGGCTCTGCTCGACCCCGAGCAGGCGCAACAGAAAGCGCTGGAAGAATTCGACGGTTATGTCGACACCCTGCGCCAGCATGGTGTCGAGGTGCTGGTGGTGCAGGACACCCCGGCGCCCCATACCCCCGACTCGATCTTCCCCAACAACTGGTGGAGCAGCCATGCCGACGGCAGCCTGGTGCTCTACCCGATGGAGGGCCAGAACCGCCGCCTGGAGCGCAGCAAAGGCGTGCTCAAGGTTCTGGAAGAACGCTTCGCCGTCCGTCAGACCATCGATCTGAGCCCGCTGGAACAGCAGAGTATGTACCTGGAAGGGACCGGCAGCATGGTCCTCGACCGTGAGCACCGGATCAGCTACGCCTGTCACTCCGGGCGCACTCACACCCAGGCCCTGCGCCAGTTTGCCGAACAGCTCGACTACCGCCTGTGTGTGTTCCACGCCCTGGACCGGCACCAGGCGCCGATCTATCACAGCAACGTGATGATGAGCGTCGGCCGCGGGCTGTCGCTGGTCTGCCTCGATGCCCTGCCCGACGCCGGCGAACGCCGCGACCTGGAGCATTCGCTGCGCGACACCGGCAAGGACATCCTGGCCCTGGACTTCGACCAGCTCGAAGGCTTCGCCGGCAACATGCTCGAGGTCCACGACAAGCAGGGCCAGGCGCTGCTGGTGATGTCGCGCAGCGCCTGGCGCGCCCTGTCCGCCGAGCAGCGCCGGCAGGTCGAGCGCCACAGTCACCCGGTGGTGGTGAACATCGACCATATCGAACGCATCGGTGGTGGCAGCGCCCGCTGCATGCTCGCCGAAGTGCACTTGCCTGTCCGTCACTGATTACAACAAAGGAGTTCATCATGACCCGCTACATCGACGTTACCGACCTCAGCCACCTGGTCGCGCGCAAAGGCCTGAGCACCTGCATCAGTGAGATGGCCGAGTACATCCGCGAGGACTACCTGCGCTGGCAGGACTTCGAGAAATGCGCGCGCCTGGCCAACCACTCGCCCGACGGCGTGATCGAGCTGATGCCGGTGTCGGACGCCAACCTGTATGCCTTCAAGTACGTCAACGGTCACCCGAAGAACACCAGGCGCGGCATGCTCACGGTCATGGCCTTCGGCGCCCTGGGTGATGTCGATACCGGCGCGCCGGTGCTGCTCAGCGAGATGACCCTGACCACCGCGATCCGTACGGCCGCCACCTCGGCCCTGGCCGCACGCTACCTGGCCCGCCCGGACAGCCGCCGCATGGCGCTGATCGGCAACGGCTCGCAAAGCGAATTCCAGGCCCTAGCCTTCCACGCCCTGCTGGGCATCGAAGAAATCAGCCTGTACGACCTGGACCCCGCGGCCAGCGCCAAGCTGGTGGCCAACCTCAGCGCCTTCCCGCAGCTGCGGGTCAGCGTCGCCGGCTCCGTGGCTGAAGCGGTGCGCGGCGCCGACATCGTCACCACGGTCACCGCCGACAAGGCCTACGCCACCATCCTCACCCCGGAAATGATCGAGCCGGGCATGCACCTCAACGCCGTCGGCGGCGACTGCCCGGGCAAGACCGAGCTGCACCGCGACATCGTCGAGCGCGCCCGGGTGATCGTCGAGTACGAACCGCAAAGCCGCATCGAAGGCGAGATCCAGCAAATGCCGGCCAACTCGCCGACCACCGAGTTCTGGCAAGTGGTCAATGGCCAGGTGCAAGGCCGCGAGAACGCCGGGCAAGTCACCCTGTTCGACTCGGTCGGTTTCGCCCTGGAAGACTACTCGGCCCTGCGCTACGTGCTGGATGTGGCCAAGGCCCTGGACATCGGCCATGACATTGCCCTGGTGCCCGAACTGGACAACCCCAAGGACCTGTTCGCCCTGCTGCGCCAGCCACTGGCCAGCGCCCAGAAAAAGCGCGCCTGAGTGACCCCGGATCCGCCGCGCCCGGGCGCGGCGGATCGGAAACCGCTGTGTGTCGAACCAAAACCGGAGATAGCGCAGCGGATTCCGCTGCAACCTATGACTTAACAGCAAAATCCGGCAGCCGACGCCGGCAGAAACGACAAAAAAAACTCGTCGCCATCGCGCATTCTGATCCCGACCAAAGAGTCATTAACGGACCTGTGCGCTCCACTGCCCTACATCAATCATAAAAATCAGGGATACCTCCATGACTTCACTGCGCAAGCTCCTCGGCGTATTGCTTCTTCCTCTGTGTGCAACCAGCGTCCAGGCCAAGGAATGGACCGAAATCCGTTTCGGTGTCTACCCCGAGTACCCCCCCTTCGAATCCGTGGCCGCCGATGGCAGCCTGCAAGGCTTCGACATCGAACTGGGCAACGCCATCTGCGCCAAGCTGCAGGTCAAGTGCACCTGGGTGCACAACGAATTCGACGGCATGATCCCGGCCCTGCGCGCCCGCAAGTTCGACGCCATCATGTCGTCCATGGCGGTGACCCCGGCGCGGCTCAAGCAGATCGATTTCAGCGCCCGGCTGTTCCTCAGCCCGACCTCGGTGATCGTGCGCAAGGGTGCCGATTTCGGTGACACCCCCGAATCGCTCAAGGGCAAGCAGGTCGGCGTGCTACAAGGCTCGCTGCAGGAAGCCTACGCCCGCGCCAAGCTGGCGCCGCTGGGGGCCCAGGTCAAGGCCTACCAGGCCCAGGACCAGAACTACGCCGACCTGATCAACGGCCGCCTGGACGCCACCCTGACCGACAAGCTCGAAGCCCAGCTCAACTTCCTCTCCCGCCCCGAAGGCGCCGACTTCCAGAGCGGACCGGCGATCAAGGACCCGAGCCTGCCGCTGGACATCGCCATGGGCCTGCGCAAGAACGACACCGAACTCAAGGCCCTGATCGACAAGGGTATCGCCATGGTCCACGCCGACGGCACCTTCGCCGCGATCCAGAAGAAATACGTCGGCGACCTGGATATCTACAACGATTGAACCCTCGACCACCGGCCAGGACTGACCTGGCCGGTGCCGTTGCTGATCTTGCGCCCCTGACGAGATTTCTCCCGTGAACAACTTCCTCCACGCTACCGGCTTGCATGCCTTGAGCCTGCAGGGCTTCGGCCCGCTGTTGCTGCAAGGCACCTGGATGACCCTCAAGCTTGCGCTGCTGTCACTGCTGCTGAGCCTGGCCCTGGGCCTGCTCGGCGCCAGCGCCAAACTGTCGCGCCTGCGCCTGTTGCGCGTGCCGGCCACCCTCTACACCACCCTGATCCGCAGCGTGCCCGACCTGGTGCTGATCCTGCTGATCTTCTACACCCTGCAACTGTGGCTCAACGACCTGACCGAGCTACTGGGCTGGGACTACTTCGAGATCGATCCCTTCACCGCCGGCGTCATCACCCTGGCCTTCATCTACGGCGCCTATTTCACCGAAAACTTTCGCGGGGCGATCCTCAGTGTCCCGGCCGGGCAACTGGAAGCGGCGACCGCCTATGGCCTGAGCCGCGTGCAGCGCTTTCGCCTGGTGCTGTTCCCGCAACTGATGCGCTTCGCCCTGCCGGGGCTGGGCAACAACTGGCTGGTGCTGCTCAAGTCCACTGCCCTGGTGTCGATCATCGGCCTGGCCGATCTGGTCAAGGCCGCGCAGAACGCCGGCAAGACCACCAACAACACCCTGTATTTCCTGATCATCGCCGGCCTGGTCTACCTGCTGATCACCACCTTGTCCAACCGCCTGTTCAAGCACCTTGAGCGGCGCTACAACACCGGCATCAAGGAGCTGGCACGATGATCGAGCTCATTCAGGAGTACGGCCTGGCCTACCTCTACCACGATGGCGCCGGGCTCTCGGGCCTGGCCATGACCTTGTGGCTGTTCATCGTCACCATGGTCCTGGGCTTTGTGTTGTCGCTGCCCCTGGCCCTGGCACGGGTGTCGCGCACCCTGTGGCTGCGCTGGCCGGTGGAGTTCTACACCTTCGTGTTTCGCGGCACGCCGCTGTATATCCAGTTGCTGATCTGCTACACCGGCCTGTATGGCCTGGAAGTGGTACGCGATCACGCCCTGCTCGACCAGTTCTTTCGCAACGCCCTGAACTGCACGCTGCTGGCCTTCGTGCTCAATACCTGCGCCTACACCGTGGAGATCTTCGCCGGGGCCATCCGCAATATCCCCCACGGCGAGATCGAGGCGGCCCAGGCCTATGGCCTGCACGGCTGGCGACTGAACCTGTTCGTGGTGCTGCCCGCCGCCCTGCGCCGTTCGCTGCCGGCCTACAGCAACGAACTGATCCTGATGCTGCATGCCACATCGCTGGCCTTTACCGCCACCATCGCCGACATCCTCAAGGTCGCCCGCGATGCCAACGCCGCCACCTTCCTGACCTTCCAGGCCTTCGGTGTCGCGGCCCTGCTGTACATGTTGCTGTCCTTTGCACTGGTCGGCGGTTTTCGCCTGGCCGAACGACGCTGGATGCGTTTCCTTGTCCCTGCCCGAGGCTAATCCATGACCACTTCCGCACACGCCTTGTCGACCGGCATCACCAGCCGTCCAGCAGTACGCCCGCACACCACAACCCTGGAGGCCACTGTCAAGCTGAGCGTCCAGGACCTGCATAAAAGCTACGGCGAGCACCAGGTGCTCAAGGGCGTTTCGCTCGATGCCCGCAAGGGCGACGTCATCAGCCTGATCGGCGCCAGCGGCTCGGGCAAGAGCACCATGCTGCGCTGCATCAACTTCCTCGAACAACCCGACGCGGGGGTCATCACCCTCGACAACCAGCGCATCGAAATGCGCCAGGGCCGCGCCGGCACCCGCGCCCCGCACCCGGCGCAACTGCAGAACCTGCGCACCCGCCTGGCCATGGTGTTCCAGCACTTCAACCTGTGGAGCCACATGACCGTGCTGGAGAACATCTGCCTGGCGCCCCGCCGCGTGCTGGGTGTCAGCGCCGAGCAAGCCCAGGCGCGGGCACGCAAGTACCTGGACAAGGTCGGCCTGCCGGCCCGGGCCGCCGACCAGTACCCGGCGTTCCTCTCCGGCGGCCAGCAACAGCGGGTGGCGATCGCCCGGGCCCTGGCCATGGAGCCGGAAATCATCCTGTTCGACGAGCCCACCTCGGCGCTGGATCCGGAGCTGGTCGGTGAAGTGTTGAAAGTGATACAGACGCTGGCCGAGGAAGGTCGTACCATGCTCATGGTCACGCACGAGATGGGCTTTGCCCGTCAAGTGTCCAGCCAGGTGCTGTTTCTGCATCAGGGCCGGGTCGAGGAACAAGGAAGCGCCGAGATACTTGACCGGCCGCAGAGCGAGCGCCTGCAGCAATTTCTTTCCAACCGTTTGAAGTGAAGCCGAACCTGCATGGATACCAAGGTCAACAGCCCGCACGCCGCACCACCCCTGGACCGGATCGATGAAGCGATCATCGACGTGCTGCGCCACAATGGGCGCATCACCTACGAGAAGCTTTCCTCACTGGTGCACCTCACCCCCCGCCCGTGCCTGGAACGGGTACGCAAGCTGGAACGGCGCGGGGTGATTCGTGGTTATGGCGCGATCATCGATGTGCAGATGGTCTCGCCGGGGTTGTCGCTGCTGGTGCTGGTGGCCTTGTCCAACCAGAGCGGGCGTGCCGCGCAGAAAGCCTTCGAGGCCTGCGTACGCGCCTGCCCGCAGGTCTTCGACTGCCAGCTGATCAGCGGCCATTTCGACTACAGCCTGCGCATGCGCTGTCGCGACATGGAGCACTACCGGGTGCTGACCGAGACCTGGATGAACAACGACGAGTTGCACATCGACAAGCTGGTGGCCCACCCGGAGCTGGCCGTGGTCAAGAACACCGCCCCGCAGCTCTGACCCTCAAGAACAGCCTCAGGCCTGCGGCGTAGCCTGCGGGCCGCGCGACCAGTCCAGCAACAGGCTATAGGCCACGGCCAGCAAGGTCGGGCCGATGAACAGGCCAATGAAGCCGAAGGCCAGCAGGCCGCCGAACACCCCTAGCAGGACGATCACCAGCGGCAGGTCGCCGCCCCGGCTGATCAGGTACGGCTTGAGCACGTTGTCCACGCCGCTGATGACGAAGGTGCCCCAGACTCCCAGGAACACCGCCATGCCGTACTCACCCTGCCACACCAGCCACGCAGTGGCCGGCACCCAGGCCAGCGGCGGGCCCATGGGGATCAGGCTGAGCATGAAGGTGACGATGGCCAGCACCAGCGCCCCCGGCACACCAGCGATCAGGAAGCCGATCAGCGCCAACACCGCTTGCGCCGCGGCCGTACCGATCACGCCGTTGACCACCCGCTGCACGGTGCCGGAGACCAGGCCCAGGTAATATTCGGCACGCTCGCCGACCAAGCGCTCCAGCAAACGCAGCACGAAGGCGGCCAGGCGCGGCCCGTCGCGGTAGAAGAAGAACACGAAGACCAGGCTCAGGGTCAGTTCGAGCACACCGCCACCGATCTGCGCGCTGCGTGCCAGCAGCCAGTTGCCGACCTGGCCCAGGTAGGGTTTGACCGTGGTCAGCAAGGCCGCACCCTGATGATCGAGGGTGTCCCACCAGCCCGCCAGGCGCGGGCCCACCAGCGGCACCCCGCCCAGCCAGGCCGGGGCATCCGGCAGGCCGTCGACCTGCACATCGCGCACGAAGGCGGTGGCATCGCGAACGTGATCGGCCAGGTTGAAACCCAGCCACACCAGCGGCAGGGCCACCAGCAGAATCCACAAGGTGGTCAACAGGCCGGCGGCGAGGGTCTCGCGGCCACCCAGCAGGCGGGTCAACAGGCGCATCAGCGGCCAGCTGGCAAAGGCCAGGATGGCGCCCCAGAGCAGCGCCGAGATGAACGGGGCCATCACCCACAGCCCGGCCCCGAGCAGGCCCAGGAGGATGATCTGTACCAGCAGGCGGTCATGATTGGGCATGCTGTTCTCGCTCAACGGATCAGTTCGACGTGGAAGCCGTCGGTCTTGGCATCACCCACTTCCAGCCGGGCGGTGCGCACCCCGGCATTGCCCAGTTGCTCGCGCCAGGCTTCGGCCTGGGCGCCACTGAGGCTGACCCGCAAGGTGCTGTCCAGGTTCAGGCTGCGTCCCAGCAGCGAGACCCAGGCCGCCTGCGGCTCGCCCGTCAGATCAGGGTAGTCGAGCTTGCCGGTGTCCCGCAGTTCGCGCAGCACGGTAGCCGGGGTCGGCAGCAATTCGCCCAGCGGCGCCTGGGCCACGAACTCCTCCACATGCAGGTAGGCGCGCTTGTTGCCGCGGGTGATGCTGTACAGGGCCACCAGGGTGTTGCTCTGCTCGGCCGAGCGGCGCAGGAGGATGAACGCCTGCTGGTCGTCCGATCCGCCCAGGCGGTTGTTCTTGAATACTTCGTTGGCCCACAGGCTGTTTTCGCCGCAATCGCGGGCCTGGCACCAGAACAGCGGGTAGCCGCCGTCTTTCTGCAGGGCCTCGCGGGCGCTGGTGAAGGCTTCGTTGGCACTACGTTCGCGCGGCAGCTCATAGGTTACCGAGCTGACCTGGCCACGGCTCTCGATCTTGCCTTCGGCGCGCAACTGGCCGCTGATCTTGCGCAGGGCGCCGAGCGGGTAGATCCGTTCCTGGTCGACCGCGCTGTTTTCGACGACCACCTTGGCATCGACAGGTACCGGCAAGCCGTCGGCCAGCGACGGGGTGCTCAGGCACAGGGCCAGGCCGGCCAGCGCCAGGTGCAGGGTACGCTCGATAGTCATCGGCAGACCACGCTGTACGACGCGCTACGGCGGGAATGGAGTGAAGCGGTGTCTTGCTTGTTCATGGTTGTCTCCCTGTTCAACCCGCCAAGCCTCGACAGTTGCCCGCCTCAAGTCAAGAAATGCCAAAGAAGCGATTGAAACAGTCTGCAACAAGGGTTGCGCCGGATTCATCGTTCAGGTGCAGGTGGTGGCCGCCGGGCAGTTGCTCATGCACAAAGGGTAGCTGCTCGAGCAACGCGCCGTGACGGGCCAGCATGCCGTCGGCGGCGACGATCAAGTGCGCAGGGCACGCGATGCGTTTGACGAAACTCAGCGCCTGGGCTTCGCTCAGGCGCGTGGGCGATGGCAGGGTCAGGCGGCTGTCGCTGCGCCAGGTGTAGCCACCCGGCACCGGCATCAGGCCGCGCTGGCCGAGCAACTCGGCGGCCTCGCGACTGACCGCCACCAGGCCCTTCATCCGCGCCTCCACGGCCCGCTCCTGGGTCGGGTGCACGGCCTTGCGCTTGCTGTCCAGGTTCAACTGCGCCTGCAGGGCCATGCCCATGCGTTCGGCGGCATCCTGCGGGCCGCTGGTGGGCGGGATCACCCCATCGATCAGGGCCAGGTGGGTCACCCGCTCGGGCAGTGCGCCGGCCAGTACCACCGAGATGATCGCCCCCAGCGAGTGACCGAGCAGGGCAAAGCGTGCCCAGCCCATTTGCTCGGCGACCCGCAACACGTCGTGGGCGTAGTCCCACAGCGCGTAGCCGGCACCGGGCGGACGGTGCTCGGAGTGGCCATGCCCGGCCAGGTCCAGGGCGAGGATGCGCAGGCCGCGCAGCTTCGGCGCCAGGCGGATGAAGCTGTTGGCGTTGTCCAGCCAGCCGTGCAGGGCGATCACCGGCAGCCCGTCGGCGGGCCCGAACAGGTGCGCAGCCAGTTCGATATGCCCCAGGTTCAGGCGAATCTCTTGAATTTCAGTGCTCATGCGGGCTCCTGCTGCCAGCGATCGAACAGGCCCTTGATCAGGCTCGCCGTGTCGACCGGCCGCTCCAGGGGGAACATATGGCTGCCGGGCACGCTATGGTACTCGCCCCGGGGCAGGCTGCGCACGGCCAGGGCATGATGGCGCCGGACCACGTCGCTGCGGCTGCCACGAACCATCGCCAACGGCACTTCCAGGCGTTTGGCCGGCGCCGGGCGGGTATGCGGCAGGTTGCGGTAGATGCTGATTTCGGTGGCCGGGTCGAAACGCAGGCGCACCCCCTCTTCACTGGGCTGCAGGCCGTGGTCGATGTAGGCGTCCAGGCACTCCGGATCGAAATGGCGGAACAGGGACTTGCCGGCGAAATAGGCCCGGGCACTGTCGCGGTCGGCAAAGGCTTCGCGCCGCCCCAGGGTACGTCCGGCCGGGGTGATGCGGTCGATGAAGCCCATGCGCTTGGCCGCCTGGATCAGCCACTGGTCGACGCGGGTGAGCACCGGCGAGTCGAGCATCACCACCCCGCGGTAGAACTCGGGATGACGCAGCGCCGCATGCAGGTGCAGCAGGCCGCCCAGGGAGTGTCCGACACCCCAGACCGGGCCGGGTTGCGCGTGCAGGTGATGGATCAGCTCATCGACCAGGTTCTGCCAGTTGTCGTTGACCGGAAAGCGCGGGTCATGGCCGTGCTGCGGCAAGTGCGTCACCTGGTAGTCAGGTGCCAGCGCCGTGAAGAGCTTGCCATAGGTGCCCGAAGGAAAGCCGTTGGCATGGGCGAAGAAGATGCGCTGCGACATGGCCGCCTGTCCGTGGGAGAGTGTCGGTCCATTGTCTGCAAGCAGGTCACGGCCGGCAATGTCCGGAAAAGCCATCGGCGAGGGCAATCAGGTCAATACTCGCCGAAACTGACCATGGAACGGCGCAGGCACGCCTGGATATACGCCAGTTGCTGCTCCAGGGCTTCCCGGGCACGGCGCTTGTCTTCGCGGTCCATGTCGAGCCGGCGCAGGGCCAGGCAACTGGTCTGCAGCAAATGCGCCATGCGGATACCGGCCTGGCGCAGCTGCTCCAGTTCCTGCGGCTCGTCGAACTTGCGCAGCAGGTAGTCGAGCTTGGCCGCGGCGCTGTCCTGCAGCAGGCGGTATTCGGCGAAATCCAGGACCTGGTCGCTATGCACCTTGTCCAGCATCGGTTGCAGGTTGGCGGAGTACGCCAGTTGCAGATGACTGTTGCTCATTCCCTGATCCCCAGGGGCACCCTGCCCCACGACTTGAGGCGAACGCTAGCAAGCCTGCGCAGCTGTGGACAACTGACAAAAATACCAGCTCGATCAGCGCGCTGGAGGTTCTTCACCCAAGGCGATCACCGCGATGGTCAGGCGCGAGATGCAACTGGCCTTGCCCTGGTCGCTGCGCAGGCGGATATCCCAGACATGGGTGCTGCGACCGATATGCACCGGGTGGGCCGTGGCCGTCACCCGGCCGCTGCGAAGTCCGCGCAGGTGATTGGCATTGATCTCAAGGCCGACGCAGTAGTACTTGCGCGGATCGATACACAGGTAGCTGGCCATGGAACCGACGGTTTCGGCCAGCACTACCGAGGCCCCGCCATGCAGCAGACCGAACGGCTGATGGGTGCGGTGGTCGACCACCATGCTGGCGCTCAGCGAGTTGTCGGTGAACGACTCGAAGCGGATATCCAGCACTTCACCGATGGTGTTCTTGTTCAAGGCGTTGAGCTGCTCGAGAACAGGTTGGGTGTGCCACAGGCTCATCGGTCGCTCCTCTTCTGCAAGGGGGCTCAGCCCCGGCCACTCACGGGTGGGACAGGCTGTTCAAGGTCATCAACCCGGCCAACGGCCAATCGCCTTCCAGCTCGGCCAGGCTGGCGGTGCTCATGGGCGGCTGGTCCCGATAATTGCCGTGCAGCAGCAGCCCCACCAGGGCACTGACCAGCGGCTGGTGGCTTACCACCAGCACCTGGTCCAGGCCCAGCTTGTCCAGTTCACCGATCACCTTTTGCGGGTCGGTGTCGGGCGTTAGCCAGGGCACGGTCTGCACCGGCTTGTCGAACCCCAGCGCCTCGTGCACCAGCGCTGCGGTCTGCTGGGCACGCACATAGGGGCTGGCAAGGATCACCTGTGGCGGCTGACCGAGCAACAGCGCGGCACTGTGCAACACCTGCTCGCGCCCGTGCGCGGTCAGGTTGCGCTCGGCATCCGTGCGGGCTTGCGGCTCGGCTTGGCCATGGCGCAGCACCCAGAGCTTCACAGCTTGGGCTCCTCGTCACGCACCGGGTGCGGCGCCGCCGGCACGCTGTGGGGCGCTTCGCCTTCCGGTGCACGGGGGGTTGGCCAGTCGGCGAACGGCCAGGGCTTCTGGTCGCTGTGGAAGCTGCCGAAGCGGCCGATCTGAGCCAGGAACTGGCTGAGGCTGTCGCCGAAGTTCATCAGGCTGGCGCTCGGCGCGCCATAGACCAGGCGATAAATCAGCTGTACCAGTATCAGGCCGCCCAGCAACAGCTCGGCCAGTTGCCAGACCACCAGGAACACCAGCATCCACAGCACGCGCAGGATGATGGATTCGCGCTGGGCCTGGTTCGGGGATTCGTTCATGTCTTGCTCCTGTACTCAGTTGAAACCGCTGGTGGAGATGAAATCGACGTCGGTCTTCGGTTCGGCGCGCATCAACAGTTCGATCACCTGGGTCAGGGTCCGGCCTTCGAACAGGATCGCGTGCAGGCCGGCCACCAACGGCATGTAGACCTGGACTTCCTGGGCCTTGACCTTGAGCACCTTGAGGGTGTTGACGCCTTCGGCGACTTCGCCCAGGCGATTGACCGCCTCATCCAGGCTCAGGCCCTGGCCCAGGGCATGACCGACCTGGTAATTGCGGCTCTTGGGCGACGAGCAGGTGACGATCAGGTCGCCGACCCCGGCCAGGCCCAGGAAGGTCATGGGGTTGGCCCCCTGGCTCACGGCAAAGCGGGTCATCTCCGCCAACGCCCGGGTGATCAGCATGCTCTTGGTGTTCTCGCCCATGCCCAGGGCGACCGCCATGCCGGCGATGATTGCGTAGACGTTCTTCAGCGCCCCGCCCAGTTCGACACCGAAACGGTCGCTGCTGGCATAGACGCGAAAGGTGCGCCCGTGCAGCACCGCCTGCACGCGCTGGCAGAGGGCTTCGTCTTCACTGGCGACCACGGTGGCGGTCAGGGCGTGCTCGGCCACTTCGCGGGCCAGGTTCGGCCCGGACAGCACGCCGATGCGCGCCTCTGGGGCGATTTCTTCGAGAATCTGGCTCATCAGCTTGAAGCTTTGCGCCTCGATGCCCTTGGTCAGGCTGACCAGCATCTTGCCGCGCAACAGTTGCGCGTGCGGCGCCAGTACGCTGCGCAGGGCACTGGATGGCAGGGCGACGAAGATCAGCTCAGCGTCGCCGAGGGTCGCCAGCAGGTCATTGACCGGCTCGACCCGTGGATGGATCTTCACCCCTTTGAGGTAACGCGGATTTTCCCGGTTATCGCGCATGGCCCGGGCCTGCTCGGGATCGCGCATCCACTGGCGTACCCCGAATCCGTTTTCCGCCAGCAGATTCGCCACGGCGGTGCCGAAACTCCCGCCTCCAAGCACTGCAACAGGCTGCTGTTCAGTCATATCCAATCCGTTAAAACCAAAAAAGTGGCGACTCCCGCATTATACGGAGCGGCCGTGCCAGAGCTAGCGCCAGATGTGCGATTTGACCACGGCATTGGCCCGCCCACGACTGAAAAATGCTGGCCACTCGGTTAACATGCCCGGTTTGAACCAGCAACCAAGGCCGCACCGTGCCCTCCGGCTCTCCCGCTTCTCGCCCTCTGATCCTGCTGACCGCCCTGCTGAGCGGACCCACGGCGGCCGACGACCTGTTCGTCGATAGCCAGGCCGTGCCACAGGTGCTGACCGCGACCCGGCTCAAACAGTCGCCGGCGGCCGTGCCCGGCAGCATGACCGTGCTCGACAACGAGCTGATTCACGCCAGTGGCGCGCGCGACATTCCCGAATTGCTGCGCCTGGTCCCGGGCATGATGATCGGCTACGGCGCCGCCAACCAGCCCACGGTCAATTACCATGGCAGCAACGTCAACTTCGCCCGGCGCATGCAGGTCCTGATCGACGGCCGTTCGGTGTACCGCGCAGGCCTGGCCACGGTGGACTGGAGCGACATTCCGCTGGCCATGGAAGACATCGAGCGCATCGAGGTCTTTCGCGGCCCCAATACCGTCAGCTATGGCGCCAACGCGCTGATGGCGGTGGTCAACATCCTCACCCGCAAGCCGGCCGACAGCCATGGCACGCGCCTGAAAGTCACCCGCGGCCAGCGCGGCATCGACGATTGGTACGCAAGCCAGGGCAGCGGCTGGGACGGTGGCGACCTGCGCCTGTCGCTCTCCGGCATGCAGGACGACGGCTTCGATGAACACGCCAACGGCCAGGACTACCGCGACAGCCGCCGGCTCAATCGCCTGAACATCAGCGCCAGCCATACCCTGGCGAACGACCAGAGCCTGGATTGGCAGTTCGCCGCCAAAGAAGGCAGCAACCAGCGCCCCTACACCTATAAGCCGGTGTTCTATGGCGTCACCGCCAATGGCGACAACTCCGATGTCAACGCCAAGGACTATGCAGGCTCGGTGCGCTGGAACCTCGACCTGAGCCCCGAGCACAGCCTCTATGTGCAGGGTTCGGCCCAACAGTGGGACCGCCAGCAGGTCTGGCGCGCCTGTGATGCCGCGCTGTCGTTCAGCCCGGAGCTGACCCGCCTCTGGCAGCTGGACCCCAACTTTACCGAGCAAGTGGCGCGCAACATCCTCGCCCCCCTGCCCGCCAGCGCCGGTGAACGCCAGGCACTCGCCGCCCAGGTCAAGCAGCAGTGGCGCCTGGGCGGTTCCAGCCAGGTCTGTGGCGACATCGACCAGAGCACCCGGGAAACCCGCTACGACCTGGAGCTGCAGGACACCCTGAGCCTGTCCGACAGCCTGCGCCTGGTCAGCGGCGCCAATTACCGCTACGACCGCGCCGATTCGCAGACCTACTTCAACGGCAGCGTGGATGACACTACCTGGCGCCTGTTCGGCCACCTGGAGTGGCGTGCCGACGAACACTGGATCCTCCAGGGCGGTGCGATGTACGAGAACGCCCAGCTCTCCGGCAGCTCGCTGACCCCGCGCCTGGCGGTCAACTACCTGATCACCCCGCGCCACGGTTTGCGCGCGGTGTATTCCGAAGCTGTGCGTTCGCCCGACATGTTCGAGAACAACGTCAACTGGAGCTACCGGGTCAACAATCTGCAGCCTGCGGCCTTCGGCCAGCGCAGCGCTCAGTACTTCGTCAAGACCCGCGGCCCCGGCGATCTCGAACAGGAACGCATGCGCTCGCGGGAACTGGGCTATAACGGTTACTTCGCAGGCGCGGACCTGAGTATCGACCTCAAGCTGTTCTACGACGAAATCACCGGCATGATCAGCGAGCCCTTGCGCAACAACCAGTACATCGCCAGCAACAGCAACAAGGCCCGCTTCAGTGGCAGCGAGGCCCAGCTGGACTGGCAACTGAACCCGGCCGACCGCCTGCGCCTGACCTATGCGTACGTCGACGCCTGGGCCAGCAATCCCGCCGACAGCGACCTGAGTGCCAGCAACAGTGGTTCGGCCGGCTGGTTGCGCGACTGGGGCCAGGGCTGGTCCAGCGCCCTGTTCTACTATGGTGACGATGCACTGAACCAGTACCGTTTCGAACGCGTGGACCTGCGCGTGGCCAAGCGCCTGCGCTGGCAGCGCACCCAACTGGAACTGGCGGGCATGCTGCAACAGCGCCTGGACGACGAACCCACCACCCATGACGACAACCGTTATGACAGCCGCCATGTCCTGTATTTCAGTGCGGAGCTGACGTTCTGATGCGCACACTGCGGCGCTGGCTGCTGCTGGCCTGTCTCTGGCCCCTGGGCGTGTTGTCGGCGAGCGAAATCCTCCTCACCGGCAACCAGGACAGCCCTGGCGTCGAGCATTTCGTCCAGGCCTTGCGTGAGCGCCGCCCGGCCGACACGGTGCGTTTCGTACCGGTGGACGAGCTGCCCCGCCCCGCCAGGCTGAGCCCGAACATCCGCCTGATCCTGCTCGACAGCGCCAGCCTGGAGTGGCGCCTGGGTGAAACCGCCGGGCCACCGGCGCTGGCCTTGCGCGTCAGCCGGGTCCAGGCCGAAAAGCGCCTGGGCAGCCTGCGCCCGACCTACCTGTGCCTGTTATGGAGCGATCCGCCGCTGGACCGCCAGTTGCGCCTGGCCCGCTACCTGCTGCCCCAGGCCCGGCGCGTCGGCGTGCTCTATGCCCAGCACAGCCAGTTCCTGGTCGAGGAACTGCGTCGCGCCGCCAGGCCCCTGGGCCTTGAGATCGTCGCCGAAGCCTGGCCGGACCCACGCGACAGCCGCCCGTTGCAAACCCTGCTGCAACACAGCGACGTGCTGCTGGGCATCGACGATCCCCAGCTGTACAACTCCAAGACCGCCAAGAACCTGTTGCTCAGCAGCTACGCCCGGCAGATGGCCTTGATCGGTCCGAATGCCGGGTTTGTCAGGGCTGGCGCCCTGGCCAGCACCCTGAGCGACCAGAACGACTGGCTGGCGGTGCTCGACCGCCTGCTCGACCAACCGCCAGGCCGTTGGCCGCGGACCCTCTACCCGGATCATTTCAGTGTCGTCGGCAACCAGCAGGTTGCCCGCGCCCTGGGCATCGAAGCCATCGACCCCGAGCGTGCCGCGTTGGCGCTGGCTGAAGGAGAACGCAGACCATGAGGCGTCGTCTGAGCTGGGACATCCACACCCGCACACAGATCATCAGCCTGGGCCCTGCCCTGCTGCTGACCCTGCTGCTGATCAGCTTCTTTACCTTCGTACGGATCCAGGACCTGCGCCAGGAGCTCAATCACACCGGCCAGTTGATCGCCAACCAGTTGGCCCCGGCCTCCGAATACGGGGTGATCGCCGGCAACGACGAAGTGCTGGAAAGCCTGATGCGCGCCACCCTGAGCATTCCCCATGTGCGCTTCCTGGAGGTGCAGGACAGCAGCAACCATATTCTGGTGTACGTCGAGCAACCCGATGAG
Source organism: Pseudomonas sp. BGr12 (assembly GCF_030272895.1). GTDB lineage: Bacteria > Pseudomonadota > Gammaproteobacteria > Pseudomonadales > Pseudomonadaceae > Pseudomonas. Next base: position 16,091 of record NZ_JALRNF010000010.1, read on the forward strand.
CACACCCATCGCGCGCAGCAGGTCGAGGTCTTCCAGGCGCCCATCCGCCTGCAGCAGATCCGCCTGGACAACGACTTCCTGCACAACGGCGGACAACCTCCGAAGAATATCGGTGACGACTACCTGGGCCGGGTCATCGTCGGCATGTCCAACGACGCGTTCAGCGAGCGCCAGCAAGAAATCATGATCAAGGCCGCGATCCTGGCCTTGTTCGCCCTGCTGTTCACCTTCCTCCTGGCCCGGCGCCTGGCAAAAAGCCTGGCCCAGCCGATCAGCGACATGGGCCATGCGGTCGAGGCCATCCAGCAGGGTCAATACAACGCCCCGTTGCCAGTGGTCGACGACAGCGAACTGGGCCACCTGGCCCGGCACATCAACAACCTGGCCAGCGCCCTGGGCCAGGCCAGCCATGAGCAGCAGCAAGCCATGTCGCAGCTGATCCAGGCCCGTGAAGAGGCCGAGCAGGCGAACAAGGCCAAGTCCGACTTCCTGGCCATGATGAGCCATGAGCTGCGCACCCCCATGAACGGCGTGATGGGCATGCTGCAACTGCTGGAAACCACCTCCTTGAGCGAAGAGCAGGCCGAGTACACCGCCGTGGCCAGTGAATCGACCGGGCACCTGCTCAAGGTGATCAACGACATCCTCGACTTCTCGCGGATCGAGCGCACCCATCTGGAACTGGAACAGATCGACTTCAACCTGGCAGAACTGATCGGCAGCAGCGTGCAGTCCTTCCAGCACCTGGCGGTGCAGCGCGGCCTGGACCTGCAGTTGCAGCTGCCTGCGGGCATGGCGCAACTGCAGGTGACGGGCGACCCGACGCGGATCCGCCAGATCCTGCTCAACCTGATCGGCAACGCCCTGAAGTTCACCGAACGCGGCAGCGTGCGCATCGAACCGCGCTGGCAGGCGCTCGATGCACAACTGATCTGGTTTACCTGCGCGGTGCAGGACACCGGCATCGGCATCGACAACGCCCACCTGGAGATGATGTTCGTCGCCTTCCAGCAGGCCGACAGCTCGATTTCCCGGCGCTACGGCGGCACGGGCCTGGGGCTGTCGATTGCCCGCACCCTGGCCGAACGGATGGGCGGCACCCTGCGAGCCGAAAGTCGCGAGGGCCTGGGCTCGACTTTCACCCTGGAAATGCCGCTGGCCCTGTCGACGGCTCAGGCGCCGCACCTGCCGAGCCCGGCAAAGACTGGCGCAGGCGAAGCCGAAGGCCTGGGCCGGCGAGTCCTCTTGGTGGAGGACAACCCGGTGAACCAGACAGTGATCGAAGCCATGCTGCGCAGCCTGGGGTTTGAGGTGTTTACGGCCGTGGACGGCGCCCAGGCGGTGGCCCAGGTCGCCCGCCAGCGCTTTGCCGCGATCCTGATGGACTGCCGCCTGCCGATCATCGACGGTTACGAGGCCACCCGGCGCATCCGCCAGCTGCCCCTGGCCTCCGCCACCCCCATCATCGCCCTGACCGCCAACGCCTTGCAGGGTGACCGCGAGCGCTGCCTGGGCGTCGGGATGAACGATTACCTGGCAAAGCCGTTCAAACGTACTGACCTGCAGCAGATTCTGCAGCGATGGCTGCCCGATCAGTCAGCTGCGACTGGCGATTAATCTGAAATTGCGGCAGTCTTATGGACTGGACAGGTCCCTTGAAAGACCTGAAAATAAAATTTCAGTGCACAAGTGTACTTCTTTGCCCCGTGCGCTGTGACTTTCACTACAACGCAATAGTCTATGTGTAGGCTACCGCCCCAAGCACAAGGGTCTTGGGTCGGCCGGGAAGATTTGCCCCCTGCCGCACGGGGACTATTGAGGAGCTCGCATGACCAAACAAAACGCCTTTACTCGGGAAGACCTGCTGCGCTGCAGTCGCGGTGAGCTGTTCGGCCCAGGTAACGCGCAATTGCCCGCCCCGAACATGCTGATGGTGGATCGCATCACCCACATCAGCCAGGAAGGCGGCAAGTACGGCAAAGGTGAATTGGTCGCCGAGCTGGATATCAATCCGGACCTGTGGTTCTTCGCCTGCCACTTCGAAGGCGATCCGGTGATGCCGGGCTGCCTGGGCCTCGACGCCATGTGGCAGCTGGTCGGCTTTTTCCTTGGCTGGCAGGGTCTGCCAGGCCGTGGCCGCGCCCTGGGTTCGGGCGAAGTGAAGTTTTTTGGCCAGGTGCTGCCAGAAGCGAAGAAAGTCACCTACAACATTCATATCAAGCGCGTCCTCAAAGGCAAACTGAACATGGCCATTGCCGATGGTTCGGTCAGCGTCGACGGTCGCGAGATCTACACCGCCGACGGTCTGCGTGTCGGCGTGTTCACCTCCACTGACAATTTCTAAGGGTTATTCGCATGCGCCGCGTCGTAATCACAGGTCTGGGCATCGTTTCTTGCCTGGGCAATGACAAAGAGACCGTCACCGAAAACCTGCGTAAAAGCCGTCCGGGCATCCGTTTCAACCCGGAATACAAGGAAATGGGGCTGCGCAGCCAGGTTTCCGGTTCCATCGACCTGAACCTCGAAGAACTGATCGACCGCAAGGTCTACCGCTTCGTCGGTCACGCCGCCGCCTACGCCTACCTGGCGATGCAGGATGCGATCAAGGACTCGGGCCTGACCGAAGAGCAGGTATCCAACCCGCGCACCGGCCTGGTTGCCGGCTCCGGCGGCGCTTCGACCCTGAACCAGATGGAAGCGCTGGACACCCTGCGCGAAAAAGGCGTCAAGCGCGTCGGTCCGTACCGTGTTACCCGCACCATGGGCAGCACCGTTTCGGCGTGCCTGGCCACCCCGTTCAAGATCAAGGGCATCAACTACTCGATCTCCTCGGCCTGCGCCACCTCCGCACACTGCATCGGCACCGCCATGGAGCAGATCCAGTGGGGCAAGCAGGACATCGTCTTCGCCGGCGGCGGTGAAGAAGAGCACTGGAGCCAGTCGTTCCTGTTCGACGCCATGGGCGCCCTGTCGACCAAGCGCAACGAAACCCCGGAACTGGCCTCGCGCGCCTACGATGCCGACCGTGATGGCTTCGTCATCGCTGGCGGTGGCGGCATGGTAGTGGTTGAGGAACTGGAACACGCCCTGGCCCGCGGCGCGAAAATCTACGCCGAAATCGTCGGCTACGGCGCGACCTCCGACGGCTACGACATGGTGGCCCCGAGCGGCGAAGGCGCAATCCGCTGCATGCAGCAGGCGCTGTCCACCGTCGACACCCCGATCGACTACCTGAACACCCACGGCACCTCGACCCCGGTCGGCGACGTCGCGGAAATGAAAGGTGTGCGTGAAGTGTTCGGCGACAAGGCCCCGGCCATCAGCTCGACCAAGAGCCTGTCCGGTCACTCCCTGGGCGCCGCAGGCGTTCATGAAGCGATCTACTGCCTGCTGATGATGGAAGGCGGCTTCATCGCCGGCTCCGCCAACATCGACGAGCTGGATCCGGAAGTGGCCGACCTGCCGGTCGTGCGCGAAACCCGCGAAAACGCCAAGATCGACACCGTGATGAGCAACAGCTTCGGTTTCGGCGGCACCAACGCCACCCTGGTGCTCAAGCGCTGGGAAGGCAAGTAAGGGCTCGCCCCCTTATGATGAAACGCCCCGACTCGTCGGGGCGTTTTTGTTTATGATCGCGGGGCAAGCCCGCTCCCACCGGGTAGGCCTCACACTGCCACCCGGTGGGAGCGGGCTTGCCCCGCGATTCCTCGTGCCCGCCTGTTCAACGCACGATAAAGCGTTGCTCGGCGAGCAGGCGGTCACCCTGGAACACCATGAAATGCCATTGCCCCGGCACCACCTCATGGTTTTCGCTGAACTCGTAGGCCATCACATCCTGGCTGGCGCCGGGCACCAGTTTCTGCACCACTTCGAACTTGTCATGACGCTTGCCATCGGGGGTGCGCACACCCGGGGTGAGGTACAACAGGGTCAGCGGCGTGTCATCGGCGACCTTGCCTTGCAGGCGATAGCGCATACCGAACTTGGCACCCAGGCGCGCCGGGATCTCGTCGGTCTGCTGGAGGGTCTGGTTGCTTTGGGTCAGCACCCGCTCGCCCGGCTGGAAGTTCTGGTGACGGGTTTCGAACAGGCCGTACTCGATCGGGCCTTCGACGCGGACTTCGGCACTGGCCAGGCCACTGACCAGCATGAGCCCGCACACAGCACTGAAACGACTGGAAAACATGGTGCACTCCATCAAGGTTGATGGCGGCAGGCTATGACGCTCGCATGACAGGCTGATGACAGCTTGGCAACTATCGCGGCCTTGGCAGCACGGCCAGGAAGTTGTCCCGGGCGACCTTGCGCGCCACGTCCTCGGGCAAGGCATCGAGGAAAGGCTCGAACGCATGCATCTGCTCACCCAGGCTGGCAAAACGCCCCACCACGTCGGAACCGAGCATGAAGCGTTCTGGGAAGCGTTTGACCAGCTCGACCCACTGCCCCCTGGGCTTGCCCTGTTCGTCCAGCAGATAGGGCTGCAGGACGCTCCAGGACAGGTCGATATACAGGTTGGGATAGTCCTCGAGCATCCGCGTCAGGGTCGGCAGGAGAAAATCCAGCTGCGTCTGGTGGCGATGGATCTCCAGGCTGGTGCCGGCATGGGCCCAGATGAAACGGGTATGCGGGTGGTTGCGCAGCGGCTCTTCGATTTCCGCCAGGTACAACGGATTGCGTTCGCGCTTGGAGGTGATGTTGGAATGGATCAGCACCGGCAGATCCTGCTCGGCGGCCAGGTGATAGATGCGGGTCATGGCCTCGTTGTTGGCCCGCGGCGTATCGCCGGTGGTCAGGGCAGTGAGATCGTCATGGCGGGTGAAGACTTCGCCAATGCCTTGCCAGAGACCCGGGTACAACGCCAGCATGCGCTCGATGTGCGCCACGGCGTTCTTGTCCACCGGGTTGAAGCCGGCCAGAAACGGATGAAAGCGCTGGCGCTGTGCGGGTTCGAGTTTTTCCAGCGCGGCCGCGACGTAGAGATCGGTGGCACTGTACCAGTAGGCATCGGCGTCGTCGCCAGCGTAATAGCGCGGCCGCTTGGGTTCGTCTTCATGCCATTTTTTCGCCACCGGGATGCCGGCGATCATCGATTGATCGACACGCGCCTCATCCATGGCCTTGAGCAGCGCCGCCATGCCCTCGCTTTCCTGGAAGAAGTCCACGTAGTGCAGGTGCGCATCGCTGTAGCGGTAGTCGCGCGCCTGCACGCCTTGCAGGCTCAATCCCAACAGCAGTATCCAGGCCAGGCCCCTGATGAACATCGCACATTCCTTCCAGTCGTCTCAGACAGGGTAGACCGGCGCGCTGGCGGCACAGTTCAGCCAGTGTCTGTTACAGGGTATGCTCACGCCGTCCATTCCCGGCCTGGAGCCCACCGTGAGCAATCCCCTGGTCATCCGCCCTCGCACCGAAGCCGTCGAGGGCCAGCCGATCCTGCGTCCGCTGCCCTCGGCGCAATCGCGTAGCGTCGGGCCCTTCGTGTTCTTCGATCATATGCTCGCAACCGACTATGCCCCGGGTATCGGCATGAACATCCGCCAGCACCCGCATATCGGCCTGTCTACCCTCACCTACCTGTTCGAAGGTGAACTGCAGCACAAGGACAGCCTGGGCTCGGACCAGCGAGTCCTGCCTGGTGATGTGAGTTGGATGACCGCCGGCCGTGGCGTTGCCCATGTCGAGCGCACCCCTGCCGACCTGCTGGCGCGCGGCTCGCGGCTGCATGGGCTGCAGGTGTGGCTGGCCTCACCCAAGGCAGCCGAGCAAGGTGACGGGCGTTACAGCCATCATCCTGCGGCCAGCCTGCCGAGCAGCGACAACCTGGGCGTGAACATCCGCATGATCGCCGGTAGCGGCTTCTGCCTGGAGTCGCCGGTGCCGGTGCTCTCACCGACGCTCTATGCGCTGGTACACATGCAGGCGGCCACCACCCTGAACATCCCCACCGAACATGCCGAGCGCGCGCTCTATGTGCTGGAGGGTGAGGTGAGCCTGAACGACGAAGCCGTCGAGCCATGCAGCCTGGTGGTGCTGCCGCAGGCTGAGGAAATGAGCCTGTACGCCGAGGGCGAATGCCTGCTGGTACTGTTCGGCGGGGCGCCGCTGGATGGGCCGCGGCGGATGAACTGGAACTTCGTCGCCAGTGACCCGGCACTGATCGACCAGGCCCGGGCGCGCTGGGCGGCCGGAGACTGGCCGACGGTGCCGGGGGAAACCGAGCGGATCGAGTTGCCTTGAGGTGCTGATCGCGGGGCAAGCCCGCTCCTACAGCGATCCGTAGGAGCGGGCTTGCCCCGCGAAGCGATTCAGGCCTTGAACACCTCATCGAGCAAATTGAACATCGCCCGGAACGCCCGCTTGGAGGTGCGCGCGTCGTACTTCATCTTGCCCGGCATGTTCGCCGCCGTGTCGGTGAAGGAATGCACCGCGCCGCCGTAGCTGATCAGCTGCCAGTCGACCTTGGCCGCATCCATCTCGGCTTCGAAGGCCGGCAGTTGCTCCTTGGGCACGAACGGGTCGGCCGCGCCATGCAGCACCAGCATCGACGCCTTGACCTTGCCTTCCTGGGCCGGCATCGGCGTATCCAGGGTGCCATGGAAGGACACCGCCGCCTGCAGGCGCATATCCTCGCGCGCCAGCTCCAGCGCGCAGCAGCCGCCAAAGCAGAAGCCGAAGGTGGCCAGCTTGCCTGGCTCCAGCACCGCCCGCGACTGGCCCAGCAACTGGTTCAGCGCCTCCTTCATGCGCTTGCGCAACTCGACGCGGTTATCCTTGAGCGGCATCATCGCTGCCGCCGCCTCGTCCATGTTCGACGGGCGCAGAGTCTGCCCGTAGAGGTCGGCGATCAGTACCACGTAGCCCTGGGCGGCCACTTCCTTGGCGATGCGCTCGGCACCCTCGCCGATGCCCATCCAGTTAGGTGCCATCAGCAACCCGGGCTGCCCCAGGGCACCCTGGGTGTAGACCAGGCGACTCTCATAGGCTTTGCCGGCAACATGATAGACCAGCGACTCGATTGTAACCTTGCTCATGCACTCCTCCTTGCCCCATGAAAAAAGCCCGCCGAAGCGGGCTTTCCTGACTCTACTTAAGCCGACAATTCGACCAGTAGCTTGTTCAGGCGACGAACGTACGCCGCCGGGTCCTTCAAGCTGTCACCCGCCGCCAGGGCGGCCTGATCGAAGAGGATGTGCGAGAAGTCGGCGAAACGGTCTTCGCTCTGCTCGTTGTCCAGCTTCTCGATCAGCGGATGGGCCGGGTTGAATTCGAAGATCGGCTTGGAGTCCGGCACCTTCTGCCCACTGGCTTCGAGGATCTGGCGCATCTGCAGGCCCAGGTCCTGCTCACCGATGGCCAGGATCGCCGGCGAGTCGGTCAAGCGATGCGACACGCGCACTTCGCTGACGCTTTCGCCCAGGGCCGCCTTGAGGCGCTCGACCAGGCCTTCTTTTTCCTTGGCCACTTCTTCCTGGGCTTTCTTGTCCTCTTCGGAGTCCAGCTTGCCCAGGTCCAGGTCGCCACGGGCGACGTCGACGAAGCTCTTACCGTCGAATTCGCTCAGGTAGCTCATCAGCCACTCGTCGATGCGGTCGGTCAGCAACAGCACTTCGATGCCTTTCTTGCGGAAGACTTCCAGGTGCGGGCTGTTCTTGACCTGTGCGTAGGACTCGCCAGTGAGGAAGTAGATCTTGTCCTGGCCTTCCTTGGCACGAGCCAGGTAATCGGCCAGGGCAACGCTCTGCTCGCCGCTTTCGTCGCTGGTGGAGGCGAAACGCAGGAGACCTGCGATTTTTTCCTTGTTGGCGAAGTCTTCGGCCGGCCCTTCTTTCATTACCTGGCCAAAGTTCTTCCAGAAGCCCTTGTACTGCTCAGGCTCGTTCTTGGCCAGCTTCTCGAGCATGTCCAGCACGCGCTTGGTCAGGGCCGACTTCATCGAGTCGATGATCGGGTCTTTCTGCAGGATCTCGCGCGACACGTTCAGCGACAGGTCGTTGGAATCGACCACGCCCTTGATGAAGCGCAGGTACAGCGGCAGGAACGACTCGGCCTGGTCCATGATGAACACGCGCTGCACGTACAGCTTCAGGCCGCGCGGTGCTTCACGCTGGTACAGGTCGAACGGGGCGCGGGCCGGTACGTACAGCAGCGAGTTGTACTCGAGCTTGCCCTCGACCTTGTTGTGGCTCCAGGCCAGCGGGTTCTCGAAATCGTGGCCGATGTGCTTGTAGAACTCCTGGTACTCCTCGTCCTTGATCTCGGTACGCGGACGGGTCCACAGGGCGCTGGCACGGTTGACGGTTTCCCACTCCTCGGCCGGTTTTTCTTCGCCTTCGGCGGCTTCGACCTGCTTGGGCAGCTCGATCGGCAGGGCGATGTGGTCGGAGTACTTCTTGACGATATTGCGCAGGCGCCAGCCGTCGGCGAACTCTTCTTCACCTTTTTTCAGGTGCAGGACAATGCGCGTGCCGCGCTCGGGCTTGTCGAGGGTAGCGACTTCGAACTCGCCTTCGCCCCGGGACGACCAGTGCACACCCTCGGCGACTGGCAGGCCGGCCCGACGGCTGAAGACGTCGACCTTGTCGGCGACGATGAACGCCGAATAGAAGCCCACGCCGAACTGACCGATCAGGTGCGAATCCTTCTTCTGGTCGCCGGTGAGGTTCTTCATGAAGTCGGCGGTGCCGGACTTGGCGATGGTACCCAGGTGCGCGATCACGTCCTCGCGGCTCATGCCGATGCCGTTGTCTTCGAGGGTGACGGTGTTGGCCGCCTTGTCGAAGCTGACGCGGATTTTCAGCTCGGCGCCGCCTTCGAGCAGCTCAGGCTTGGCCAGGGCTTCGAAACGCAGCTTGTCGACCGCGTCGGAGGCGTTTGAAATCAGCTCCCGCAGGAAGATTTCCTTGTTCGAATACAGGGAATGGATCATGAGGTGCAGCAGTTGCTTCACCTCGGTCTGGAAGCCCAGGGTTTCTTTTTGAGTTTCCACACTCATGGTCTTCAACACTCCGATCTGATGGCGGTTTCGCTCGGCAGGCGGCCCACGGCCCGGGCCTGCTTTCACGGCGGGATGTCCTGCAGATGGGGGCAGCGGATGCTATTTCAAGGGCGCGGGCATCTCTTCGATCTTGAAATGTGCCCGGGCGGTGGCGATCGGCTCGCTCTCGCTGCCCTGCCAGGCGGTGATCGCCACGTTGGTCACCCGCCGCCCCTGGCGCCACAGCTGGCACCTGGCGTAGGTGTCGCGGTAGTGCCCGGCGCGCAGGTAATCGATGGAGAAATCGATGATTTTCGGAATGGCCGCGCTTTCGCTGAAGATCATCAGGTACAACGCCGCCGACAGCTCCATGAACCCGGCGATGACACCTCCATGGATGGCCGGCAGCAACGGGTTGCCGATGTTGTCCTTGTTGGCCGGCAGGCAGAACAGCAAGTCATCGCCCTGGCGACTGCACTGGATGCCGATCAGGCCGGCGTAGGGAATCAGCGCCAGCAAGGGCTGGTAGTTGCCTTCGGCATGGGCCTTTCGCAGTTGCTGGTGAACCTCTGGCGGAATCATTGCGCGCGCCCCTTGAGACTGTTGCCGAAATTCAGGCCGCCCTTGACCCCCTTGCCCAGGCGCATGAAGGTTCCCACCACCTGGGCGACAGGTTGCTCGGGGTCATCCTGGTAGGCCATGCCGCGGGTGAAGATCACATCGCGGGTCACCCGGTAGCACTGGGCGTAGCCATAGATGTCCTGACCGGCCTTGGCCGGGTGCATGTAGTCGATACGCAGGTCCAGGGTCGGGCAGACTTCGAACTCCGCCAATGCACAGAGGGTGGCCATGCCGCAGGTGGTATCCATCAGCGTGGTCAATGCACCGCCATGAATGGCACCGGTTTGCGGGTTGCCAATGATGCTGGCCGAATACGGCAATACCAGGGTCATGCCCTGGGTATCAACATGATGAACACGCATCTGCAATAACTGACAATGAGGTAATGCACCAAGAAACCGTTGCGCCATTGCCTGCAAAGAAGTCTCGCTCATATCACTAACGCCTTTGTGGTTATCAAGGCAATGCACAAGCTCGGGAAAAAGTCCATATAGATCCGGCAGTTATATATCTTTAACAACCGTGGAACTTCTCTTGGCTACTTGTGTTCAAAGGTACAAGTAACTTATTTCCACGAGGAGAAACACCCCATGCGTAAACCTTTTGCCTTTGCCGTAATGCTGGCCGCCGCCCTGGGTCTTGCTGCTTGCGATAAAGCCAGCGAAGACAAAGCTCAGGATGCAGCGCAACACACCGAGAACGCCCAGCAGAAGATGGACGAAGCTCAGGATAAAGTGAACGAGGCCGCAAAAGAAAACGCCGAAGCCGCCAAAGACAGTGCTGAAGCGCAACAGAAAGCCGCTGAAGAAGCTGCACCTGCTGCACCGGCCGCTCCAGCTGCCCCGGCCGAGCCTGCCAAGTAAGCTTGGGCCTGGAATGAAAAAACCCGACTTCGGTCGGGTTTTTTTATGACTGTTAACAACTGATTAAACGATTCAGTTAATAACACCCTCTTTAGTGTTGTCTGCCACTGGCGGCTCGGTGGGGGTAAACACCATCACATCGAGCACATCGGAGTGGAACTCACGACGATACAATACCAGTACGACCCCGGTACTCATCGCCATGAACAACCATGGCCCGATAAACCAACTGAGCATGGCCATGCCGAAGTAATACGAACGCAGGCCGAAGTTGAACTGGTTGGCCGCCATGGAGATCACTCGCGCGGCGCGCTGGGCGAAGGCCTTGCGCTCCAGTTCGCTGACGTGCCGCTCGCCGATCATCGGCGCCGAACCTACCAGCACGGCGGCAAAGTTGTATTGGCGCATGCACCAGCTGAAGGTGAAGAAGGCATAGACAAACACCGTGGCCAGGCACAGCAGCTTGATCTCCGACATGCCCTGGGACGCCTGCTGCACCAGCGGCAGGTCGGCCAACAACGACACGGCCCGGTCCGAAGCACCGAGCACGGTGAGGATACCGGCGAGAATAATCAGGGTACTGGAGGCGAAAAACGAGGCGTTGCGCTCAAGGTTGCCGATCACACTGGCATCGGCAATACGGTTGTCGCGCATCAGCATGCGCCGCATCCAGTCTTCGCGGTAAAGGTGCAGCACGCTGGCCAGGCACGCGGTGTCACGGCCCTTCCAGGTGGCGTAGCGGGTATAGCCGCCCCAGCAGATAACGAACCAGCAGGCAGCCAGCAGGTGAATCAGATTGCTTTGTACGAAGCTCATTCAAGGTTCCGGTAAAGGGTTTCGTGCACAGTAAGGCGCATTCACCGGCTTTCGACGCTTAGCAGCAGAAAAAGACACGTCCGAACCCGATAAACGAAAAAGCCCCGCATCCTTTCGGACACGGGGCTTGGAATCTGTCCTGCCCGGCATGCTATGGCTTGTGGCCCATGCGAGGCCTGGACCTATTCTCAGGCCAGCGCTTCGCGCGGCTTGCCCAGCATGCGGTCGCAGACCACGGCCGCCGCCAGGGTCAGCACCGAAGGGATCAGCCAGGCCAGGCCCTGGTCGCTCAACGGCAGGTGCGACAAGGCGTCGGGCAGCATGGCCGCAAGGCTGGTGCCTTTGATGGCGTCGATCATGCCGAACAGCAGCGACACCAGCATCACCGGTGCCAGGATGCGCACCTGGGAGTTCCACAGCTCTTTGACGAAGCTCAGGCCCACCACCACGATGCAGGGTGGGTAGATCGCGGTCAGGACCGGAATCGAGAACATGATCAGCTTGGTCAGGCCCAGGTTGGAGATCAGCAGCGAGAAACCGCACAGGATCACCACCAGGGCGCGGTAGGACAACGGCAGCACCTGGCTGAAGTACTCGGCGCAGGCACAGGTCAGGCCCACGGCAGTGACCAGGCAGGCCAGGGCGATCAGGACAGCGAGGAAGCCGCTGCCCAGGGAGCCGAAGGTGTGCTGCACATAGGCGTGCAGGACCGCAGCACCGTTGCTGGCACCGGCAGCGATCTCATGGCTGCCCGCGCCCAGGCGGAACAGGCTGATGTACACCAGCGCCAGGCCGACACCGGCGATCAGCCCGGCGATGATGGCATAGCGGGTGATCAGCTGCGGCGACTCGACACCACGCGAGCGGATGGCGTTGACGATGACGATACCGAACACCAGGGCACCCAGGGTGTCCATGGTCAGGTAGCCATTGATGAAGCCCTGGGAGAACGCCGAGGCCTCATAGGCCGGCTGCGCGTCACCCATGGTGCCGGCTGGCAGCATGAAGGCGGCGATGCCCAGGGCGGCCAGGGCAATGATCTTCAGCGGCGCCAGGAAGCGGCCAACGGTATCGAGCAGCTTGCCGGGGTACATGGACACGGCCAGCACCACCAGGAAGTACACCAGGCTGTAGATGAACAGCGCGATCGGGCTTTCGCCGGTCAGCGGTGCCACACCCACTTCAAAGGACACGGTTGCCGTACGCGGGGTGGCGAACAGCGGGCCGACCGACAGGTAGCACACGGCGGCCAGCAGGCCACCGGCGACCTTGCCGATCGGGCTGCTCAGCGCATCCATGCCACCACCGACCTTGGCCAGGGCGACCACGGTGATGACCGGCAGGCCGACTGCGGTGATCAAAAAGCCCAGCGCCGCCATCCAGACATGAGGACCGGACTGCAGGCCGACGATAGGTGGGAAGATGATATTGCCCGCTCCGACGAACAACGCGAACGTCATAAAACCAAGTGCCAGGATGTCCTGGCCTTTCAACACTTTCATTAAGGAAATACCACACTTCTGAAATCGGGATTTAGAGAGGGACTTCCCCTTGGGTGAGGGAAATGCTGCCTGGCTGGATGAGCCAAGCCCGTTTAGCGTGTCGTTCCCTTTTGGGGTCCGGGCACAAGATGAACGCATAGGGTAACGAAATTGGCGGGGAAACGCGATGTTAGAGCGGTGCTTGTCCGATGAGCGAATATCTGTGTCGCCTGGGTGAACGCATCGCGGGGCAAGCCCGCTCCCACCGGGACCGATCAAACCTGCAGGAGGCAGAAAGCACAAAGGCCACCCGAAGGTGGCCTTTGTGGCTAAAAAGCGAAGGTCAGCCGAAGCTTACTTCTTCACTTCCCAGCCAGTCAGCTCGGCCAGGGCCTTGCCGATGTCTGCCAGCGAACGCACGGTTTTCACACCAGCGTCTTGCAGTGCAGCGAATTTCTCGTCTGCAGTGCCTTTGCCGCCGGAGATGATGGCGCCAGCGTGACCCATACGCTTGCCCGCAGGAGCGGTAACACCAGCGATGTAGGAAACCACAGGCTTGGTGACGTTGGCCTTGATGTAGGCAGCCGCTTCTTCTTCAGCCGAACCGCCGATCTCACCGATCATGACGATCGCTTCGGTCTTCGGGTCTTCCTGGAACAGCTTCAGGATGTCGATGAAGTTGGAGCCCGGGATCGGGTCGCCACCGATACCGACGCAGGTGGACTGACCGAAACCGGCGTCAGTGGTCTGCTTGACCGCTTCGTAGGTCAGGGTGCCGGAACGGGAAACGATACCGACCTTGCCTGGCAGGTGGATGTGGCCTGGCATGATGCCGATCTTGCACTCGCCCGGAGTGATGACGCCTGGGCAGTTAGGGCCGATCAGGGTAACACCCAGCTCGTCGCACTTGACCTTGGCATCCAGCATGTCCAGGGTAGGAATGCCTTCGGTGATGCAGACGATCAGCTTGATGCCGCCGAATGCCGCTTCCAGGATCGAGTCCTTGCAGAAAGGAGCCGGAACGTAGATCACCGAAGCGTCAGCACCGGTCGCCGCAACGGCTTCTTTAACGGTGTTGAACACTGGCAGGCCCAGGTGAGTGGTGCCGCCCTTGCCCGGAGTCACGCCGCCAACCATCTTGGTGCCGTAGGCGATGGCTTGTTCGGAGTGGAAAGTACCCTGCGAGCCGGTGAAGCCCTGGCAGATGACTTTGGTGTCTTTATTGATCAGGACGCTCATTACTTGCCCTCCGCAGCTTTGACAACTTGTTGAGCAGCGTCGGTCAGGCTGGTTGCCGCAATGATGTTCAAACCGCTTTCTGCCAGTACTTTAGCACCCAGTTCAGCGTTGTTACCTTCCAGGCGAACAACAACCGGCACTTTAACGCCGACTTCTTTCACCGCGCCGATGATGCCTTCGGCAATCATGTCGCAGCGAACGATGCCGCCGAAGATGTTGACCAGAACGGCCGCGACATTGCTGTCGGACAGAATGATCTTGAAGGCTTCGGTAACGCGCTCTTTGGTAGCACCACCACCTACGTCGAGGAAGTTGGCTGGCTTGCCGCCGTGCAGGTTGACGATGTCCATGGTACCCATGGCCAGGCCGGCACCGTTGACCATGCAGCCGATGTTGCCTTCCAGGGCCACGTAGTTCAGCTCGAAGCTGGCAGCGTGGGCTTCACGAGGATCGTCCTGGGACGGGTCGTGGAAGGTTTTCAGCTTAGGCTGACGGTACATGGCGTTGGCGTCGATGTTGATCTTGGCATCCAGGCAATGCAGATCGCCGTCAGCCTTGATCACCAGCGGGTTGACTTCCAGCAGGGCCAGGTCGTGGTCCTGGAACAGCTTGGCCAGGCCGACGAAAATCTTGGCGAACTGAGCAACTTGCTTGCCTTCCAGACCCAGCTGGAAAGCCAGTTCACGACCCTGGAACGGCTGAGCGCCGACCAGTGGATCGATAGTAGCCTTGATGATCTTCTCAGGAGTGTCGTGAGCGACTTTCTCGATGTCCACGCCACCTTCGGTGGAGGCCATGAACACGATGCGACGGCTCGAACGGTCGACTACAGCGCCCAGGTACAGCTCTTTGGCGATGTCAGTGCAGGATTCGACCAGGATCTTGGAAACCGGCTGACCGTTGGCGTCAGTCTGGTAGGTGACCAGACGCTTGCCCAACCATTGCGCAGCGAACGCCTTGGCGTCTTCCTTGCTGCGAACCAGCTTGACGCCGCCCGCTTTACCGCGACCACCGGCGTGGACCTGGGCTTTGACAACCCACTCGGTACCGCCGATTTTTTCGCAGGCTTCTGCTGCAGCTTCAGGGGTGTCGACTGCGAAACCCTTGGAAACTGGCAGGCCGTATTCAGCGAACAGCTGCTTACCCTGATACTCGTGAAGATTCATGCTTTTTACCGTCTTCGTTAGGTACTGCGCTTCGGCGCTGCGCCCCTGAGGGGTGCCGCGCCACCTGTGACCACTTGCCCCCGGTATGCTCCGGGAGTTCGAGTCCGGCGGACGTTCCGCGGTGAGCCATGCACGCAAGACTCACGACGGGCTGTCCGCCGTGGTTTCTTATTGTTTAACGCTTCTTACGGTTGGCAACGTGGATGGCACCGCCATTCACGGCCAGAGCGGCTTCATGCAGCGCTTCGGACAGGGTCGGATGGGAGAAAACCATCATGCCCAGGTCTTCGGCGCTGGTGCCGAATTCCATTGCGATTGCACCCTGCTGCACCAGTTCGGCAGCCGATGGGCCAATCACGTGCACACCCAGAACGCGGTCGGTCTTGGCATCGGCGATGACCTTGACGAAACCACCGGTGTCGTTGGCCGCCATCGCACGGCCGCTGGCCGCGAACGGGAAGGTGCCCACGTTAACCTCAACGCCTTCAGCCTTCAAGGTTTGTTCGGTTTTACCGACCCACGCGATTTCCGGGTGGGTGTAGATAACCGACGGGATCAGGTCGTAGTTCATCTGGGCTTTGTGGCCCTTGATGCGCTCGACGACCATGATGCCCTCTTCCGAGGCCTTGTGTGCCAGCATCATGCCGCGAACCACGTCACCGATGGCGTAGACGCCCGGTACGCTGGTAGCGCAGTGATCGTCGACGAAGATGAAACCACGCTCGTCGATGGTCACGCCGCTGTCGGCAGCCAGCAGATCGGTGGTCACCGGACGACGGCCGACCGCAACGATCAGCTTGTCGAAGGTGATCTTCTGCTCGCCGTTGGCGTCGGTGTAGGTCACTTCGACTTCAGCGCCGTTGACCTTGGAGCCGGTCACGCGAGCGCCCAGCTTGATGTCCAGACCTTGCTTGGTCAGGGTCTTCAGGGCTTCCTTGGAGACTGCGGTATCGGCAGCCATCAGGAAGGTGTCCAGGGCTTCCAGGACGGTGACTTCGGCACCCAGGCGAGCCCAGACCGAACCCAGTTCCAGACCGATGACGCCAGCACCGATGACGCCCAGGCGCTTCGGCACGGCCTGGAATTCCAGGGCGCCGGTGGAGTCGACGATGACGTTCTGGTCGACCGGAGCCGGTGGAATGTCGATCGGACGCGAGCCGGAGGCCAGGATCACGTTCTCGGCTTCGATGATTTCGGTAGTGCCGTCAGCCTTGGTGACTTCGACTTTCTTGCCGGCCAGCAGCTTGCCGTGGCCCTGGATCGAAGTAACGCCGTTGGCCTTGAACAGGGTGGCAACACCGCCGGTCAGGTTCTTGACGATGCCAGCCTTGCGGCCAACCATCGCAGCGACGTCCATCTTGACTTCGCCGGTGGAGATACCGTGAACGTTGAAGCTCTCTTTGGCTTCCTTGTACTTCCAGGAGCTGTCCAGCAGCGCCTTGGACGGAATGCAACCCACGTTCAGGCAGGTACCGCCGAGGGCCAGTTTGCCTTCGCCGTCAGTGTACTTCTCGATACAGGCAGTGCTCAGACCGAGCTGGGCGGCCTTGATTGCAGCTACGTAGCCGCCAGGGCCTGCGCCAATCACTACCACGTCGAATTTCTGGGTCATAAAAGATTCCTTTTAGCTTCAAGCCACAAGCCGCAAGCTGCAAGACGACCGGCTTCTACCTGAAGCTTGCCGCTTGCAACTTGCAGCTGTTTTTTAGATGTCCAGCAGCAGACGAGCCGGGTCTTCCAGCAGGTTCTTGATGGTCACCAGGAAGGTCACGGCTTCTTTACCGTCGATCAGGCGGTGATCGTAGGACAGTGCCAGGTACATCATCGGACGGATTACGACCTGGCCGTTGACGGCCATAGGACGCTGGATGATGTTGTGCATGCCCAGGATAGCGGCCTGAGGCGGGTTGACGATCGGGGTCGACATCATCGAACCGAAAGTACCGCCGTTGGTGATGGTGAAGGTACCGCCGGTCATTTCTTCGATCGACAGCTTGCCGTCACGGGCCTTCTTGCCGAAGGTGGCGATGCCGTTCTCGATTTCAGCCAGGCTCATCAGCTCGGCATTACGCAGAACAGGCACAACCAGGCCACGGTCGCTGGAAACGGCAACGCCGATGTCCGAGTAGCCGTGGTAGACGATGTCGGAACCGTCGATCGAAGCGTTGACAGCCGGGAAGCGCTTCAGCGCCTCGGTGGCAGCCTTGACGAAGAACGACATGAAGCCCAGGCGCACGCCGTTGTGGGTCTTCTCGAACAGGTCCTTGTACTTCGAACGCAGGGCCATGACTTCGGTCATGTCCACTTCGTTGAAGGTGGTCAGCATGGCCATGTTCGACTGGGCTTCGACCAGACGCTCGGCAACCTTGGCACGCAGGCGGGTCATCGGTACGCGCTTCTCGGTGCGATCGCCAGCAGCGACAACCACAGGCGCTGCGGCAGCAGCAGCGGCTGGCTTGGCAGCTGGAGCGGCTTTCTTCGCTTCGATGGCAGCGACCACGTCTTCCTTGGTGATGCGACCGTCTTTACCGGTGCCCTTGATGCTGTTCAGGGCGATGCCGTTTTCTTCGGCCAGCTTGCGGGCAGCTGGCGCGCCGATGGCGTCTTCGTCGGTAGCAGCGGCGGCAGCCGGTGCAGCAGCGGCAGCTGGAGCGGCGGCAGCGGCAGGCGCAGCGGCAGCGGCAGGCGCAGCGGCAGCAGCGCCACCCTCTACGATCGAGCCCAGGACTTCGTCGGACAGGACGGTGTCGCCCTCGCCCTTGACGATAGCGCCCAGTACGCCGTCGGCGGTAGCCAGTACTTCCAGGACGACCTTGTCGGTCTCGATGTCGACGATCAGCTCGTCACGCTTGACGGCTTCGCCCGGCTGCTTGTGCCAGGTGGCAACGGTGCCATCGGCAACCGATTCCGGGAAAGTAGGGGCTTTGATCTCGATAGCCATTATCAGTGGTTCCTTAAATTCGGTTTCTAGTGCGCGATGGCATTAAACGGTGAAGGCATCTTGCAGCAGTTTTTCCTGCTGCTCGGCGTGCATCGAAGCGTAGCCACAGGCTGGCGCTGCAGACGCATCACGACCGGCGTATTCCAGGACCAGCTCTTTATTGTGGCGGGTCAGGATACGACGCATGTGGTGCTGGCTGCTGTACCAGGCGCCCTGGTTCATCGGCTCTTCCTGGCACCACACCGCATCCTTGAGATTGGTGTACGGCGCGAGGATCTCGACCAGATCGTCCTCAGGGAATGGATACAGTTGCTCGATACGCACGATGGCGATGTCTTCGCGGCCTTCGGCACGGCGTTTTTCCAGCAGATCGTAGTAGACCTTGCCCGAGCACAGGACCAGGCGAGTGACCTTTTTCGGATCGAGGGTATCGATTTCCGGGATCACGGTCTGGAACGAGCCTTCGGCCAGTTCTTCCAGGGTCGAGATGGCCAGCTTGTGGCGCAGCAGCGACTTCGGCGTCAGTACGATCAGCGGCTTGCGCAGCGGACGGATGACCTGGCGACGCAGCAGGTGGTAGATCTGAGCCGGCGTGGTCGGTACGCAGACCTGGACGTTGTGCTCGGCGCACAGCTGCAGGTAACGCTCCAGACGTGCCGAGGAGTGCTCAGGCCCCTGCCCTTCATAACCGTGTGGCAGCAGCATGGTCAGACCGCACAGGCGGCCCCACTTGTGCTCGCCGCTGGTGATGAACTGGTCGACAACCACCTGGGCGCCGTTGGCGAAGTCGCCGAACTGGGCTTCCCAGATCACCAGCGCGTTCGGCGTGGTGGTGGAGTAGCCGTATTCGAAGGCCAGTACCGCTTCTTCCGAGAGGAAGGAGTCGTACAGGTCGAACTTCGGCTGACCGTCGAACAGGTTCTTCAGTGGCAGGTAGGTGCTGGCGTCCTTCTGGTTGTGCAACACCGCATGGCGGTGAGAGAAGGTGCCGCGACCGATATCCTGGCCGGTCATGCGGATCGGGTGACCTTCGAACAGCAAGGTCGCGTAGGCCATGGTTTCGGCGTAGCCCCAGTTGATCGGCAAGCCACCGGCCTGCATCTTCTGGCGGTCTTCGTAGATCTTCGAAACCTGACGCTGAACCACGAAACCTTCCGGCAGTTCCAGCAGTTTGGCCGACAGTTCCTGCAGGGTCTTCAGATCGAAGCGGGTGTCGTGACGCGCGGTCCAGGCGTGGCCCAGGTAGGGACGCCAGTCGACGAACAGCTCTTTGTTCGGCTCCTTGACCAGGCTCTTGACCACGTGCAGGCCGTTGTCCAGGGCGTTGCGGTACTCGTCGATCTTGGCCTGGACGCGTTCGGCATCCAGACGGCCGGCCTTGATCAGGCTCTCGGCGTACAGCTCGCGAGTGGTGCGCTGCTTGGTGATCTGCTGGTACATCAGCGGCTGGGTGCCGTTCGGCTCGTCGGCCTCGTTGTGGCCGCGACGACGGTAGCAGACCAGGTCGATGACCACGTCACGCTTGAACTGCATGCGGTAGTCGACCGCCAGCTGGGTCACGAACAGCACCGCTTCCGGATCATCACCGTTGACGTGCAGGATCGGCGCCTGAATCATCTTGGCGACGTCAGTGCAGTACTCGGTGGAACGCGAGTCCAGCGGGTTGCTGATGGTGAAACCAACCTGGTTGTTGATCACGATGTGCACGGTACCGCCGGTCTTGAAACCGCGGGTCTGCGACATCTGGAAGGTTTCCATGACCACGCCCTGACCGGCGAATGCCGCGTCACCGTGGATGGAAATCGGCAGGACCTTGTCACCGATGGTGTCGTTGCGGCGATCCTGACGGGCGCGAACCGAACCTTCCACCACTGGCGAGACGATTTCCAGGTGGGAGGGGTTGAACGCCATGGCCAGGTGAACTTCACCGCCACTGGTCATCACGTTGGACGAGAAGCCCTGGTGGTATTTAACGTCACCGGAGCCCAGCTCGACCTTCTTCTTGCCTTCGAACTCGTCGAACAGGTCGCGCGGGTTCTTGCCGAAGGTGTTGACCAGCACGTTGAGACGGCCACGGTGGGCCATGCCGATGACAACTTCCTTGGTGCCGTAGGAACCGGAACGTTGAATCAGCTCGTCCAGCATTGGAATCAGGCTCTCGCCGCCTTCCAGGCCGAAACGCTTGGTGCCCGGGTATTTGGTACCCAGGTATTTTTCCAGACCTTCAGCAGCGGTCACGCGCTCGAGCAGGTGGCTCTGCACGTCGGCCGATACGGTCGGACGCCCACGAACGCTCTCCAGACGCTGCTGGAACCAGCTGCGCTGCTCGGAGTCGACGATGTGGGTGAACTCGGCGCCAATGGTGCGGCAATATGTCTGCTGCAAAGCGTCGAAAATTTCGCGTAGGCTCGCTTCCTCTTTGCCGATGAACAGGTCGCCGGCACGGAAGGTCGTATCAAGATCGGCATTGGTCAAGCCGTAGTGATTGATCGACAGGTCTACAGGCGCAGGGCGCTGCCACAACCCCAGGGGGTCGAGCTTGGCGGCTTGGTGGCCGCGCATACGGTAGGCCTGGATCAGTCGCAGTACTTCAACCTGCTTCTTCTCGTGTTCACTGCTCACGCTGCCGGCGGAAACCGGTTGGGCGCGGCGCTGGTTCTTTGCCAGCAGTACGAAATGGTCGCGGATCGTCGAGTGCGATACATCGGTAGCGGTGCTGCCTTCGGCGGGCAACTTCTGGAAGTAAGTGCGCCACTCTTCTGGCACAGCGTTAGGGTCGTGCAGGTAGAGCTCATAAAGCTCTTCCACATATGCAGCGTTACCACCTGAAAGGTGGGCGCTTTCCCACATGCGCTGCATCACGCTTTCTTGCATGCTTGGTCACCCTCGGTTAGGGGACGGATCGGCGAGAGCCAAAGCAAGCCTGGAAAAGTCCTGATGCAGCGACCGAACCAAGCCACCAAGGATCCCACAGATTTTCCGGGTACCAGCCCGGAAGCCCCTGCTGGTCTCATATCTTCATAGGTAAAAGCTCAGGCATTGTGCGCCTTCGCTCGGGTTGCACCTTGGTGCGGGCAAGGGCCCGCACCTCGGCGTACTACGGGTACAACACTTTTAAAATCAGGTACCGCTTTGCAGCAGCATGTTACGTACGTGACCGATTGCCTTGGTCGGGTTCAGACCTTTCGGGCAAACGTTCACGCAGTTCATGATTCCGCGGCAACGGAATACGCTGAACGGGTCATCCAGCGAAGCCAGACGCTCCTGGGTCTTGGTGTCACGGCTGTCGGCCAGGAAGCGATAGGCCTGCAGCAGTGCAGCTGGACCGAGGAACTTGTCAGGGTTCCACCAGAACGACGGGCAGGAAGTCGAGCAGCAAGCGCACAGGATGCACTCGTACAGACCGTCCAGCTTGTCACGTTCTTCCGGCGACTGCAGACGCTCGATGGCCGGAGCCGGCGTGTCGTTCTGCAGGAAGGGTTTCACCTTCTCGTACTGCTTGTAGAAGATGCTCATATCGACGACCAGGTCACGAATGACCGGCAATCCAGGCAACGGACGGATGATCAGCTTGTTGCGCTTGACCACTGCCGACAGCGGCGTGATGCAGGCCAGGCCGTTCTTGCCGTTGATGTTCATGCCGTCGGAGCCGCAAACGCCCTCGCGGCAGGAACGACGATACGAGAAACCTTCATCCTGTTCTTTGATCAGTGCCAATACATCCAGCACCATCAGGTCCTTGCCACCGGTATCGACCTGGAACGTCTGCATCTTCGGCGCAGAGTCGGTATCGGGGTTGTAACGATAGACTTCGACTTGCAACATAGCGACCACCCCTTAGTAAGTCCGGACTTTTGGCTCGAACGCCGGTACGGTTTTCGGCGCGAAGTTGACGGCGCGCTTGGCAACGCGTTTTTCGCCCGGGAAGTACAGGGTGTGGCACAGCCAGTTTTCGTCGTCACGGTCTTCGTAGTCTTCACGGGCGTGGGCACCGCGGGACTCTTTACGAACTTCTGCAGCGATTGCAGTGGCTTCAGCGACTTCCAGCAGGTTCTGCAGCTCCAGCGCTTCGATACGCGCGGTGTTGAAGGCCTGGGACTTGTCGTTGATCTTGACGTTGGCGATACGCTCGCGCAGTTGAGCCAGTTGCTCGATACCCTTCTGCATGTATTCGCCGGTACGGAATACACCGAAGTAGTTCTGCATGCAGCTTTGCAGCTCGCGACGCAGGGTAGCCACGTCTTCGCCGGTGTTGCGCTCGTTGAGCTTGTTCAGGCGGCTCAGGGCAACATCGATGTCGGTGTCGCTGGCGTCGAGGTATTCGATACCGTCGGACAGCGCTTTTTCCAGGTGCAGGCCGGCAGCGCGACCGAAAACAACCAGGTCGAGCAGCGAGTTACCGCCCAGGCGGTTGGCACCGTGAACCGATACGCACGCCACTTCACCTACAGCGAACAGACCCGGGATGACCTGGTCTACGCCATCGGCGTCCTGGGTCATTGCCTGGCCATGAATGTTGGTGGCAACGCCGCCCATCATGTAGTGGCAGGTTGGAACGACCGGAACCGGAGCGACGACAGGGTCGACGTGAGCGAAAGTCTTGGACAGTTCACAGATGCCTGGCAGGCGGCTGTGCAGTACTTCTTCACCCAGGTGGTCGAGCTTGAGCATCACGTGGTCGCCGTTAGGGCCACAGCCGTTGCCGGCGATGATCTCTTTGACCATGGAACGGGCCACAACGTCACGACCAGCGAGGTCCTTGGCGTTAGGCGCATAGCGCTCCATGAAACGCTCGCCGTGCTTGTTGATGAGGTAACCACCCTCACCACGGCAGCCTTCGGTAACCAGTACACCGGCGCCGGCGATGCCGGTCGGGTGGAACTGCCACATTTCGATGTCCTGAACCGGAACGCCTGCACGCAGGGCCATGCCGATACCGTCGCCAGTGTTGATCAGGGCGTTGGTGGTGGACGAGTAGATACGGCCTGCACCACCGGTGGCCAGTACGGTGGCCTTGGATTTGATGTACAGGGTTTCGCCGGTTTCGATGCAGATCGCGATCACACCGACGAATGCGCCTTCCTGGTTTTTCACCAGGTCTACGGCGTAGTACTCGTTCAGGAAGGTGGTACCTGCCTTCAGGTTGCCCTGGTACAGGGTGTGCAGCAGCGCGTGACCGGTACGGTCGGAAGCGGCGCAGGTACGGGCGGCCTGGCCACCTTTACCGTAGTCCTTGGACTGACCACCGAACGGACGCTGGTAGATACGGCCGGTTTCGGTACGCGAGAACGGCAGACCCATGTGATCCAGTTCGAAGACCGCAGCCGGGCCTTCCTGACACATGTATTCGATAGCGTCCTGGTCACCGATGTAGTCGGAACCCTTGACGGTATCGTACATGTGCCAGCGCCAGTCATCGTTCGGGTCGGCCGAAGCGATGGCGCAGGTGATGCCACCCTGGGCCGATACAGTGTGCGAACGGGTCGGGAAGACCTTGGTGATCACGGCAGTCTTGTGACCGCCCTGGGCCAGCTGCAGCGCAGCGCGCATGCCGGCACCGCCGCCACCAATGATGATGGCGTCGAAAGTAATCGTAGGAATGTTAGCCATGAATCAGATACCCCAGAGAATCTGCACACCCCAGACGAAGTACGCGAACATCGCGACACCACATACCGCCTGGAACAGGAAACGTACGGCAGTCGCCGACTTGCCCAGCGCCATCGGCGTCAGGTAGTCAGTGGCAATGGTCCACATGCCGACCCAGGCGTGGGCGCCCAGGGCAACGAGGGCCAGCAGACTGAAGATACGCATCGCGTTGTTGGAGAACAGAGCGTGCCACTGGGCAAACTCGATGCCCGGGTGCGCGACCAGGTATCCGATCAGGAAAATGAAATAAGCCGCGAGAACGACCGCAGAAACGCGCTGCGCCATCCAGTCATAGAGGCCCGAACGCGAGAGGTTCGTGACGTTGGTTACCATATCCAAACTCCTGCCAGCACAATCACCACCACGGAGACGGCGATGATAATTTTCGAGCCCAGTCGGCCGCCTTCCAGCGTTTCACCGATGCCCATGTCCATGATCAAGTGGCGCACACCGGCTACCAAGTGATACAGCAAGGCGGACAGGAGGCCCCATGCCACGAACTTGGCCAGCGGACTGGTCAAGCATGCCTTCACCTCGGCGAAACCTTCCTCCGAACCCAGGGATTTGCCCAATGCATAAAGCATGAAGCCAAGGCCCAGGAAGAGGATGATGCCGGAAACACGGTGAAGAAATGACGTAACGCCGGTAATGGGGAGTTTGATGGTCCTTAGGTCTAGGTTTACAGGTCGTTGGCTTTTCACGGCTTTTTTCACACTGAAGAGCCCCTAGCAAGCAGGGCAAAGTTGTTGGTAAGTGTACTGGTCAGGTACCCACCACCCAGGGAGTGACGACCCCAGCAACACGGGCTTGCAAGCCCCTGGCGGTCGGGGGCCGATTATAGACAGTTAGGCTACTAATGACAACGCAAGGCCCTAGCCCAAATAGCGCATTGCCTTTAGCGCATAAAAGGCGTAAATGGCCGTCAATTTCGCGGAAAAATGGCGCCCAAAGCCCATTACAACCGTGCTTTAGGCAAATTGACATTCGAATTTATCTCACTATAGTGGTGCGGGCCCTGCGTGGGGGGTCTGTCTGATGATTTCAAGCATTAATAGGAGGCCACATGGCTGACAAAAAAGCGCAGTTGGTCATCGAGGGCGCAGCCCCCGTCGAGCTGCCCATTTTAACCGGCACCGTTGGTCCCGATGTTATCGACGTTAGAGGGTTGGGGGCCACGGGTCACTTCACTTTCGACCCTGGTTTCATGGCGACCGCATCCTGCGAGTCGAAGATCACCTATATTGATGGCGACAAGGGCATCCTGCTGCATCGCGGCTACCCGATCGAGCAGCTCGCCGAGAAGTCCGACTACCTCGAGACCTGCTACCTGCTGCTCAACGGCGAATTGCCGAACGCCGAGCAGAAGGCCCAGTTCGTCAGCACCGTGAAGAACCACACCATGGTGCACGAGCAGTTGAAGTCCTTCTTCAACGGCTTCCGCCGCGACGCCCACCCGATGGCCGTCATGTGCGGCGTGGTCGGCGCCCTGTCGGCGTTCTACCACGACTCGCTGGACATCAATAACCCGCAGCACCGCGAAATCTCCGCGGTCCGCCTGGTCGCCAAGATGCCGACCCTGGCAGCGATGGTGTACAAGTACTCCATGGGCCAACCCATGATGTACCCGCGCAACGACCTGTCGTACGCGGAAAACTTCCTGCACATGATGTTCAACACCCCGTGCGAGATCAAACCGATCAGCCCGGTGCTGGCCAAGGCAATGGACCGGATCTTCATCCTCCACGCCGATCACGAGCAGAACGCATCGACTTCGACCGTTCGTCTGGCAGGCTCCTCCGGCGCCAACCCGTTCGCCTGTATCGCCGCCGGTATCGCTGCACTGTGGGGCCCTGCCCACGGCGGCGCCAACGAAGCGGTACTGACCATGCTCGATGAAATCGGCGATGTCTCGAACATCGACAAGTTCATCGCCAAGGCCAAGGACAAGAACGATCCGTTCAAGCTGATGGGCTTCGGTCATCGCGTCTACAAGAACCGCGACCCGCGCGCCACCGTGATGAAGCAGACCTGCGACGAAGTCCTGCGCGAGCTGGGCATCAAGAACGACCCGCAGCTGGAACTGGCCATGCGCCTGGAAGAGATCGCCCTGACCGATCCGTACTTCATCGAGCGCTCGCTGTATCCGAACGTCGACTTCTACTCAGGGATCATCCTCAAGGCGATCGGCATTCCAACCAGCATGTTCACCGTGATCTTCGCCCTGGCGCGGACCGTCGGCTGGATCTCGCACTGGAAGGAAATGCTCTCCAGCCCGTACAAGATCGGCCGCCCTCGCCAGCTGTACACCGGCTACGAGTCGCGCGACATCACCAAGCTGGAAGACCGCAAGTAAGCCATTGCGCCGAACGCAAAAAGGCTGCCCTCGGGCAGCCTTTTTTATTGCGTCGTCCTTGATCGAGGATCGCGGGGCAAGCCCGCTGACCGTAGGAGCGGGCTTGCCCCGCGAAACAGTTATCGATCAACACAGATTGCCAACCACTGTACCTATGGTTTCTCCGCCTTCGCCCGGAGCCCCTTCAAGGTGTTGAACGGCGCATCGACGACGAACTTGTTGGCCACCATCGACGGCACGCTACCACCCGGTTCGGTGTGCACCTGGTAGGTCACTTCCGTCTTGTTGCCCTTGGGCACCAGCTTCCAGAACCCCTCTACCTTCGCCACCCGCACGAAGCCCTTCTCCTCCGGCAGGTACTTGGGCACGCCCTCAAGCTTGCGAGTCAGACTGCCGTCGGCATCCTGGGTAGTGGTCACGTGCAGGATCGAATCACGTGGCGTCACCGGCCACGGTGTATTGAACTGGGTGTAGGTCCAGACCTGGTCGCCTTCCTGCTTGAGCAATTTCTGTGTCTTGCACTCATGAACCCAGGCGCAGGCACCAGCGATGTCTTCCTGCAAGGCCTTGACCTTGGCCAGTGGCGCATTGATTTCCGTCACGCCGCGGTAGGCCTTGTAATCCGAGCCCTTGACGTCAGCGAGGGAAATCTTGATCCCCTCCTCGTCCTTGGCCACCTTCCAGTCCTCGGCATGCGCCATCTGCACCAGCACGGCACTCAGGCCGACCACCATTGCCACCTGCTTAACCGATCCCATTCTCTTGTTCCTTATTATCGAAGACCACGTTTCAAGCTGCCGTCACTTGCTCCAGCCACCCCAGGATCCTGATCGCCTCGTCGCGGTCGCTGCCGCACACTTCCACATCCGCCTTGAAACCGCCACACACTGCCGGGCGCTCGGGCTGGCCGAACAGCTCACAGAGATTGGCAGGCGACAAATGCAGGCAGCGCTCCCCCGCCGGCTTGCCCTTGGGCATGCGCGGCATGGGAGAGCTGATGGAGGGCGCTATGCAGCAGGCGCCACAACCTTCACGGCAATTCATGACAACAGGATCCTCGGTACAGCAAATGATGAATGAACCCGGATAGTAACCGGTTAAACAGTCGTTTGAAATTGCCGGCAGAATGAAAACTCATACGCCTCGCAATGACCGACAAGTCAGTCCCGACTACTGCTTGAACTCGAAATCGATGGCGGCGCCCTCCACTTCCCGACGCTCATCATTACGCAGTTGCAGCTGCATTTCGTTACTCAGCAAGCGACCATTGAGCTGGAACGGGCTGTCGGCCGGAGGTTTCTCGCCGAACAGGTAAGGCAACAGGGGTTTGGGGGTGGGCACTGGATCCTGGGTGGCCGGCTTGAGGTCCTTGACCATCTCGGTTGGCAGGCTCAGGTCCAGTTTCGCCTTGGGCAAGGGCTCAGGCGCAGCCTTTGCCGACTTGCGCGCCTTGTTGCGGACCCCTTTGGCGGCTGGCTTTTTCTTTTCGGCGGCAGCCTTGTCCTGCTTTTGCCTGACAACCGGCTTGGCGTTGGCCGCAGGCTGGGACTGCTTCGCTGCCGGCGGATTCGTCGCCGGCGCCGTTTGCGCCATGACATTGCCCGCACCCGCCGCAAGCCCCAGCAGACACAAGAACAGGCCAACCCGACGCAAGGCTTTCATAGACACCGAAAAACATCCGTAAATATGTCTATGCTCCCCGTTCCCGCGAGGGCTGGCAAGTCTAGAAAAAGCTCGCCGAACCCGATTCCTGGCACAACTGACTGGCCAACATCCCCAGGGTCATCAAGGCACGCTCCGCTTCACGGTTCCAGGGAATGCCGCAGTTCAGGCGGATACAGTGGTTGAACTGCTCGGTGTTACTGAAGATCAGCCCCGGCGCAATGCTGATGCCTTGCTGCAGCGCCCGCACATGCAGCTCCTGGGTGTTGACCCGCCCAGGCAGGCTCACCCACAGGATGAAGCCACCGGTCGGCCGAGTCATCTGCGTTCCCTCCGGAAAGTGCTGCTGCACCGCCAGCTGGTAGGCACTGAGATTCTTCCGGTATTCCTGCCGGATGTAGCGAAGATGGCGGTCATAACCGCCATTCTCCAGGTAGGAGGCGACGCCCATCTGGGTCACGCTGCAAGCCGAATGGGTGGTAAAGGTCTGCAAGCGCTGGATTTCTGCCTGGTACTTGCCAGCGATCATCCAGCCAATGCGCACACCCGGCGACAAGGTCTTGGAAAAGCTCGAGCAGTAGATGACCCGCCCCAGCCGGTCGAAGGCCTTTAGCGCCTTGGTCTTGCCCTGCTCGAACATCAGCTCGCCATAGATATCGTCTTCGACGATCTGGATGTCGAAGTCGTTCGCCAGGCGCAGCAATTGCTTCTGCCGATCCTCGGGGATGGTGCCGCCCAGCGGGTTGCTCAAGCGCGCGGTCAACACCAGCGCCTTGATCGGCCACTGGTTGGCTGCCAGTTGCAATGCCTCCAGGCTGATGCCCGTGGAGGGATCGCTGGGAATCTCGATGACCTTAAGCCCCAGCAGGTCGGCCAGTTGCAGCAGGCCGTAATAGGTCGGCGATTCGGCCGCGATCAGGTCGCCAGGCTTGGTCAGTACCCGCAGCGACATCTGCAGCGCATCGACACAGCCATGGGTGACCACCAGCTCGCTAGGGTCCACCACCACTCCGGCATCGCGCATGCGGATGGCGATCTGCCGGCGCAAGGGCTCGAAGCCCGGGCTGAACATGTAACTGAAGGCCCGCGGGCTTTGAAACCGGGTGACCTTGGCCAACTGCTGGTGCAGGGCACGTACCGGCAGGTAGTCGACATGCGGCACCGCCGCGCCGAACGGAAACACGCCATCGCGCCGCGCCTCGGTCAGCACTTGCTGGATGATACTGCTGCGGGTAACCAGCCCCGGGCGTTCGACCCGGGCGATGTCCGGGGTCTGCGCGGTCAAGGCCGGCGTCTGGTGCACGTAGTAGCCAGACTGGGGCCGGGCGCGAATCAGCCCCTGGTCTTCCAGGTTGGCATAGGCCTGCAATACCGTGGCGTGGCTGACATTGAGCTGCGAGCTCATCTTGCGCACCGACGGCACTCGCTCACCCGGCTGGTAGACACCCCGACGGATGTCCTCGGCCAGTTGCTGGGCAATGCGCTGGTAGAGCAACAGGTTGGTCATGATCGGTTCTCGACACGCAGGCAATCTAATTGTTGTTGTACGACTCGATAATGGACCCAGAATACCGGAACAGTTGCGAAGTGTACTGGGACAGATTGCAGAATAGTCGACAATACAGTTGCGTGACAGCCCCTGTTGCCACGGCTGTGACGCACCCATAAAAAAACCCGGCAAGCCATGCTTGCCGGGTTTGTTCAGGAGCGCCTCAGCGTGCTGCGCCGAGCTTGCCCTTTTCGTCGGAGAAGACGATTTCCACCCGACGGTTCTGCGCCCTGCCCCGCTCCGAGGCATTGGCCTCGACCGGGTACTGGTCGCCATAGCCTTCGACCTGGATGCGCTTTTCGTCGACACCGAGGTCGACCAGCATGTCGGCCACGGCCTGGGCCCGATCGCGGGACAGCTTGAGATTGTCTTCCGGCGCACCGGTGCTGTCGGTGTAGCCTTCGATGCGCACGACACGGCGCGGGTTGAGCTGCAGGAACTGCACCAGTTTGAGCACGGTACGGCTGGCCGAACTCTTCAACTCCGCCTGACCGGTATCGAACAGTACATCGCCCAAGGTCATCACCAGGCCGCGATCGCCCTGGGTGGTCGCCAGGCTGACGATCTGCGCCTCCAGCCACTTGCCCTGCTGCTGCACACTGGCAAGCTTGGCTTCACGCAGCGCCAGTTGCAGGCGCTGGCGCTCGAGCTCGAGCTTGGCCAGGCGCTCCTGGCTGAGCACCAGGTTGGTGTGCTCGCGGGCGATGTCGCTGTAGCGCTGGCTCAGGTAGGCGTAATGGCGCACATCGGCACCCGTGCCCAGGTAGCTGGACAGGCGCTCGGCGCGGGCCAGGGATTCACCGGCGCGGATGACGTCACGCGGCGCACTGCGCAGCACGTCGGAATCGTCCTTGACCGCCTGGAACTTGGCCGCGGCTTCATCCAGTGCCGATTCGCTGCGCTGGCTGGCACAGCCCTGCAGGCCGACCAGGCCAACCAGCAGCAGGGCCGCCATAGGTTTGATCGAACTCACGGCTGCTCTCCCAACTGTTTGCGCAGGCGAGTGACCCGCGATTGCAGCAGCTCAAGCTGCTCCTTGCTCTTGCTGGTGAGCACCCGCGCTTCGGCCAGGCGCGCATCGAGTTCGGCCTGTTCGGCGCGCATGCGGGCATCGCGGTAGTCTTCGGTGGACATGTTGACCCGGGCCCGGGCCAGCTTGCCCTCGGCCATCTTCAACTCAGCCACCTCGTCGGTCGCACCGACGGCCTTGGCCTGCTCCAGCGCCTGTTCGGACAGGCGCAGTTGTTCATTGGGTGCCGGGTCATTGGCACATCCGGCCAGCGCCAGCAGCGCCAAGGCTGCGAATAGTGGTTGGATTCTCACGCCATCTTCCTACTGTTTAGGGGCATCCAGCGGTGCCTGCATTTGCGCCTTCCAGCGCTCGACATTACGTTGCAGCACCGCCTGGGACACGCCGGAGGCCGGCAATTCTGTCAGCTTTTTCGCCAATTGTCCGCGTATCCACGCGTCATTGCAGGCGGAATTATGCGACAGCGCCAGGTACAGGCCCGGGCGATCCAGCGGCAGGCCGCGGGCGACCAGCTCATTGCTCATGCCCAGGCTCTGGGCCATGGCCATGCCGGCGTAACGCCCGGCCAGTACATAGTCCACCTGGCCCAGCAATAGTTTCTGGAACGCCTGGGTCAGGTTCTGGGCCGGCGCGAGCTTGAGCTGGGTCTTGGCGAAGGCTTCGAAGTCGGGGGTCAACCGGGCCTTTTCCGACAGGCTGCCCTGGCGCTGGTGCAGGTCAGCCAGCCCTTCATAGACCAGGGACGAGTCGTGACGGGTCCAGACCAGGTATTCATTGAGCATCAACGGCGGATGGACATAGTCCATGGCCGTCAGGTCAGCGGTGGTCAGTGGCGCATCGATCAGCATGTCGACACGTCCGCTGCGCACTTCTTCAAGGGCATCGCTGCGCTTGCCGCTGTACAGGATCTCGACCTTCACCCCGAGCTCGGCGGCGACCTGATTGAGCAGGTCGGCATTGGCGCCGATCAGGTGCCTGGGGTCTTTTGGATCGCGCCACAGATACGGCGGCGCATCGGGGCTGCCGGTGGCCACCAGGCGCTCGCACTTGCCCACCGCCATCACCTGCGACGGCAGCAGTACTGCAGCGAACAACAGCGCCGAATTCACCCGGCCAAGCCATCCCATGCAAACGACTCCTTTTTTCGCAATAAAAAAGCCCGATCCACAGGCTGAGCAAGATTGGCTTGCACAACCCGCCCGGATCGGGCCCTTTATAAGTGAAGCAGCCGGATTAAACCAGCTTCTCCAGCTCAGGTACGGCTTCGAACAGGTCAGCGACCAGGCCGTAGTCGGCCACCTGGAAGATCGGCGCTTCTTCGTCCTTGTTGATCGCAACGATCACTTTGGAGTCCTTCATGCCGGCCAGGTGCTGGATCGCGCCGGAGATACCGACGGCGATGTACAGCTGTGGCGCAACGATCTTGCCGGTCTGGCCGACCTGCATGTCGTTCGGTACGAAACCTGCGTCGACCGCAGCGCGGGAAGCGCCAACGGCAGCGCCGAGCTTGTCGGCCAGGGCGTACAGGTGCTTGAAGTTGTCACCGTTCTGCATGCCACGACCGCCGGAGACGACGATCTTGGCAGCGGTCAGCTCAGGACGATCGGACTTGGCCAGCTCTTCGCCAACGAATGCCGACTTGCCGGCGTCGTGGGCAGCGGCAACGGCTTCAACGGCAGCCGAACCACCTTCGGCGGCAACGGCGTCGAAGCCGGTGGCGCGCACGGTGATGACCTTGATGGCAGCGCTCGATTGCACGGTGGCAATGGCGTTACCGGCGTAGATCGGACGCTTGAAGGTGTCAGCCGATTCAACCGATATGATCTCGGAGATCTGGTCGACGTCCAGCAGCGCGGCAACGCGTGGCAGCACGTTCTTGCCGTTGGAAGTGGCAGGTGCCAGCACGTGGCTGTAACCCTTGCCCAGTTCGGCAACCAGTGGTGCGACGTTCTCTGGCAGGAAGTGCGCGTAGGCAGCGTTGTCGGCGACCAGGACCTTGGCCACGCCTGCGATCTTGGCAGCAGCTTCAGCTACGCCACCGACGTTTGCGCCGGCAACCAGGACGTGGATGTCGCCACCGATCTTGGCGGCAGCAGCAACGGTGTTCAGGGTAGCCGGGGCAACGGCACCGTTTTCGTGTTCAGCGATAACCAGGATAGTCATTTAGATTACCTTCGCCTCGTTCTTCAGTTTCTCGACCAGTTCAGCAACCGACTTGACCTTGATACCGGCGCTGCGGGCGGCCGGCGCTTCGACTTTCAGGGTCTTGTTGGTGGAGGCGGTGGAAACGCCCAGCGCGTCTGGAGTAACGGTTTCCAGCGGCTTCTTCTTGGCCTTCATGATGTTCGGCAGCGACGCGTAGCGTGGCTCGTTCAGGCGCAGGTCGGTGGTGACGATGGCTGGCAGGTTCAGCGCAACGGTCTGCAGGCCGCCGTCGATTTCACGGGTGACGTTGACCTTGTCGCCAGCGATTTCGACCTTGGAGGCGAAGGTGCCCTGGCCGAAACCGGTCAGTGCCGCCAGCATCTGGCCGGTCTGGTTGTTGTCGCTGTCGATGGCTTGCTTGCCAAGGATCACCAGCTGAGGCTGTTCCTTGTCGACCACGGCCTTGAGCAGCTTGGCCACGGCCAGGGAGTTCAGCTCGTCGGCCGACTCGACCAGCACCGCACGGTCGGCACCCAGGGCCAGGGCAGTACGCAGTTGCTCCTGGGCAGTGGCGGGGCCTACGGTAACGACGACGATCTCGCTCGCAACACCCTTTTCTTTCAGGCGTACGGCTTCTTCTACGGCGATTTCGCAGAAGGGGTTCATGGACATCTTGACGTTAGCAAGGTCGACGCCGGAGTTGTCCGCCTTGACGCGAACCTTGACGTTATAGTCGACCACTCGTTTGACAGCTACAAGAACCTTCATGGATTCCTCGTTACTCTCCGGTGAAAAGAATGTCGCCTGGGGCAAACCCGGCGATTGCGCGTGGGTACAAGGGCACCTCTAAAAACGATTGCAGCCGGTCCAATTTAACCCTGACCCAGCAGTCTCATTTTGACCTTGCAGAAGCAAAACCCGTGGTCCATTTTCTGTTGTGGTGTGTAAACTCCACTACAAAGCGGGTCGTGGCCTATCTGCCCTGCTTTTCGCCTGGTCTTTAGGGGTGCACCTGCATCCGGCGGTTAGCCTACGGCAAGCGCAAAACCGCTCGTATCTTGACCGTAACACCCAATCCGGTCAATACGGCAAACCGGTCAGCTTCAAGCCGCGCTTCTGCGATTTTACTGGCCTGCGGCAAATTCAAACAAACGTTTGTATTGGACCCCGCGAGTGGTGTAGATATAATGCGCCACCAAGAGAAAGCGGTGTAGTCCGTCATTACTCAGGCTACAGCACCAGTGTGTTGAAAATGACCGCCTGACACCCGCCAACAATGAAAAACCGATGAGCCTTGAGTAGGAGAGAACCTGTGGAACGCGAATACATGGAATTCGACGTGGTCATTGTCGGCGCTGGCCCGGCTGGCCTGTCCGCCGCCTGCCGATTGAAGCAGAAGGCCGCCGAAGCCGGTAACGAAATCAGCGTCTGCGTGGTTGAGAAAGGCTCGGAAGTCGGTGCCCACATCCTCTCCGGCGCCGTGTTCGAACCACGCGCCCTGAACGAACTGTTCCCGGACTGGAAAGAGCTCGGCGCCCCGCTCAACACCGCCGTCAAACGCGACGACATCTACGTGCTCAAGGATGCTGGCAGCTCGGTCAAGGTCCCGGACCTGTTCGTGCCCAAGACCATGCACAACGAAGGCAACTACATCATCTCCCTGGGCAACCTGTGCCGCTGGCTGGCCCAGCAGGCCGAGAACCTGGGCGTGGAAATCTACCCGGGCTTCGCCGCCCAGGAAGCCCTGTTCGACGAGAACGGCGTGGTCCGCGGGATCATCACCGGCGACCTGGGTGTCGACCGTGAAGGCAACCCGAAAGAAGGCCTGTACACCCCGGGCATGGAACTGCGCGGCAAGTACACCCTGTTCGCCGAAGGTTGCCGTGGCCATATCGGCAAGCAACTGATCAAGCGCTTCAACCTCGACAGCGAAGCCGACGCCCAGCACTACGGCATCGGCCTCAAGGAAATCTGGGAAATCGATCCGGCCAAGCATGAACAAGGCCTGGTGGTGCACACCGCCGGCTGGCCGCTGGACGTGATGAGCGCCGAGAACACCGGCGGCTCCTTCCTTTATCACCTGGAAAACAACCAGGTGGTGGTCGGCCTGATCGTCGACCTGTCCTACAGCAACGCCTACCTGTCGCCGTTCGACGAATTCCAGCGCCTCAAGCACCACCCGGTGATGAGCCAGTACCTCGAAGGTGGCAAGCGCATCAGCTACGGCGCCCGTGCCATCTGCAAGGGCGGCCTGAACTCGCTGCCGAAGATGGTCTTCAACGGCGGCGCCCTGATCGGTTGCGACCTGGGCACCCTGAACTTCGCCAAGATCAAGGGCAGCCACACCGCCATGAAGTCCGGCATGCTCGCCGCCGACGCCGTGGCCGATGCCCTGTTCGCCGGCAGCGAAGGCGGCGACCAGCTCAACAGCTATGTCGACGCGTTCAAGGCCAGCTGGCTGTATGAAGAACTGTTCGCCAGCCGCAACTTCGGCCCGGCCATGCACAAGTTCGGCCCGATGCTCGGCGCTGCATTCAACTACATCGACCAGAACTGGTTCGGCGGCAAGCTGCCGTTCACCCTGCACGACACCAAGCCGGACTATGCCTGCCTGAAGCTTGCGGCCGACTCGAAAAAGATCGACTACCCGAAACCGGATGGCAAACTGAGCTTCGACAAGCTGAGTTCGGTGTTCCTCTCCAGCACCAACCACGAAGAAGAACAGCCTTGCCACCTGAAGCTGGCCGATGCCGGCATCCCGATCGGCACCAACCTGCCGCTGTACGACGAGCCGGCCCAGCGTTACTGCCCGGCGGGCGTGTACGAGGTGGTCACCCAGGAAGACGGCAGCAAGCGCTTCCAGATCAACGCCCAGAACTGCGTGCACTGCAAGACCTGTGACATCAAGGACCCTTCGCAGAACATCACCTGGGTCACCCCGGAAGGCGCCGGCGGCCCGACTTACCCGAACATGTAAGTCAGCAGCCAGTAAAAAGCCCCCTCGCCGTTGCGGCCAGGGGGCTTTTTTATTCCGCTCAGGCGGTTCTGACTTCTTCAAACAACTCGGGATGGCGATCCAGCAACTTGAGCAACTTTACCAACGCAAGCGGTGGCTTGGTCTTGCCGTTCTCGTAACGGGAAAATGCATTCACGCCGCCACCGAAAATTTCTGCAGCTTCGCGCTGATCAAGGGCCAGTTTCTTGCGCACGCTGGCGATGAACTCCGGATCCACGGCCGCGGCATTGATCTGACGATTGAATGCCAGCATGGCCGCACTGACACGGCGCGACTCCAGACTGTCGAGCACCATCTCGTTGCAGGCCGGGCAACACTCCCCCGTCACATTGGCGACCCGCGTCGACTCCCCCTTGTAGATATAGGGCAAGTCACGGGTGGCCCGCACCATCTCGGCGGCACCACAGGCTGGGCACTTCATGTTCACAACTCCTTGAAGGACACGATGAGCACGTCATCGACAACCGTCAGTTTCAGGTAGACCCGCCCAGCGCAGGTACTGGGACGGTATACGTCCTGCCAGATGCGGTGATCTGCCTGGGTAGACATGCTCTTGTAGAAGTCCGCGGCGCTCAGCGCACGAACCACATCGAGCATCAGATCAAAATCCAGACCAAGCGATGCGCCACCTGCCAATGCGGAAGTTGTCGCACGTACCCTGCCTGCATCCAGCAACGCCCTGACCTTTGAAAGCCTGCAATGAGGCGTTCTCTTCTCCATGAGCAAATTAACCTGTTAGGTTTAATTTAGCAAGTTGGTTAATCTACTTGCCGTGCCCAGGAAGTCTGCCCGATCAGGGCGTGAACCGCCGGATGCCTTTGTCACAGTACATTTAAGGAGCAGGCCGATGCTTCGTCCGCACAGTCGATGGGCTCCCGCGCGGAAAAATACACCGCCGTCAGCAACCCCACCGCTCCCATGACCAGACAGAATCCCACGCACACCCAGGGGCTCCACGGCATCAGCGCGATCAGCATCAGCGGCGTGGTGCTGGCCCACAGCGCATAGGCGATGTTGTAGGTAAAGGAAATACCCGACACGCGGATTGCCGGAGGGAACAGGCCGACCATCACCGAGGGCACCACCCCCACGACGCCGCAGGCAAGGCCCGCCAGTGCGTAGGCCAGGCCTGGCCACTGCCAGCCCGTGACCAGGCTGGCATACAGGGCAGCGATCCCCAGGGGCAGCAGCAGGCTGTAGAACATCAGGGCGCGCCAGGCGCCAATCCGGTCCACCAGCAGGCCGGCCAGCACGCAGCCGATGTTGAGGAAGACTATGCCCAGGCTGCTCAAGGCGAAGGTATGCCCGGCGTTCATACCGAAGCGTTGCTGCATCAGGGTCGGGGTGATCACCACCAGCACCACCACCGCCGAGGTCAGCACGCAGGTCAGCAGCACCGCCGGAACCAGCGCCCGCCGATGCTCGCGGAGCACGCTGCGCAAGGGAAAGGCCACCGGTTGCTCGCGACGTTCACGCAAGGCCAGGAACACCGGTGTCTCGCTCAGCCAGCGGCGCAGCCAGACACCGATCACCCCGAACACGCCACCGAGCAGGAACGGGTAGCGCCAGGCATAGTCGAGGATCTCCTGCGGGGTGAACCATTGCGCCAGCGCGGTGGCGGTCAGGGCCCCGAGCAAATAGCCGAAGGTCAGCCCGGCCTGGAGAAACCCCAGGGCGTAGCCGCGGCGCCCGAGCGGTGCATGCTCGGCGACGAAGACCCAGGCGCTGGGCACCTCCCCGCCCACTGCGGCGCCCTGCAGGATACGCAGGGCCAGCAGGATCAGCGGGGCGAAATAGCCGATGTCGGCGTAGGTGGGCATCAGCCCGATCAGCAGGCACGGCAGGGCCATCATCAGGATGCTGAGGCTGAAGACCTTCTTGCGCCCCAAGTGATCGGCAAAATGCGCCATCAGGATCCCGCCCAGGGGCCTGGCCAGGTAGCCGGTGACAAAGATCCCGAAGCTTTGCAGCAAACGCAGCCACTCGGGCATCTCTGGCGGGAAGAACAGCTGGCTCAAGGTCAGGGCGAAGAACACGAAGATGATGAAATCGTAGATTTCCAGCGCGCCGCCCAGGGCTGCCAGGCCCAGGGTCTTGTGGTCGCTGCGGCTCAGGCGTATCGCAGGCGTGGTGGCGGTCATAAGGGCATCCGTCTATCGGTGGGCGACGCAACGCGCACTCCGGCGCGCCAAGGCAAACGCTAGAGCATAGCAAAACGTGCCCGGGGGATGCGCAGTAGATGCCGTGGTTCAGGGACGGGAGAAGATCGTTGGCGCGAAGCTCATCCGCCGCGGTGTGTACGCCGGCTGCGTTCGCTCAGGCACGGGCAACTGACCGATGACTCTCGGCGCGTCGATGATCGCCATGAAGGTCTGCATGGTCTCGTTGTCCGGCACCTTGGGCAGGCTGATGTTCACCGCCTGACGCTCGCCACTGGGAATGCTGGGCACCTTCAGGTGCTGGGACTGGTAAAGCAGGGCGTGCTGGATCTGGGAATTGACCCGGCAGAAACGCTCGAGGTCGACGCCAACGTGGCTGGCCAGGTCGATATTGCCCACCAACAGGTTGAACGGCTGCAGTGCCGCCTGTACCAGGCGCTGCAGGTCTTCGAAGCACTCCACCGGCGCAATGCGGTAATACCCCATGCCATTGAGCATCTTCTCCAGCTGCAGCAACTGCATCGGATGTTCGTCGGCGATCAGGATCCGCATTGATTTGTTCGGCATGATCTATGACCAAGGCATAAGAGCGTGAGTGACGTTCCTTGACCATACGGCGCCGAATCACAACTACAGGCAGGTGGCGGGCACTTCGCCGGGTTTAGGGTCTTTACTGATAGTTGTTGGGAAACGTTCAGAAATCAAGGAAGGACATGACGAAAATTTCACATTCCCTTCACCGCCTCAGGACTCCCACTGCTTCATCCGCACACGGCAATGCTTCATGGCATTGACGATGTGCTTTTCCACCAGGCTGCGGGAAATCCCCAAACGCTCGGCAATCTCCTGATGGGACAGCCCTTCGAGCTTGCGCAGCAGGAAGCTGTCGCGACACACCGCGCTCAACTCGTCGAGGGCCCGCTGCATCAGGTCCAGGCGCTGACGCAGTTCCATGTCCTGGGAGGGCGCCGGGGAGAAGAATCGTTCGTCGTTGTCGAGCACATCCAGTGGCTCGGCCTGGCGCAACAGGCCGCGACGATGACCGTCGATCACCAGGTTCAGGGCGGTGCGGTAGAGGAAGGCGCGCGGGTGTTCGATGTCGGTGTCGCCCGTGCGCTCCAGCACCCGGGTGTAGGCGTCATGGGCAACGTCTTCCGCCGCCTGGCGGTTACCCAGGCGGGCGCAAAGGAAACTCACCAATTCTCGATAGTAGTTTTCCAATACAGCACCTGGCCGCGACATCGACGGAGTCTTCCTGACGCTTGTTGAGCGGATCTGAATGATGGCAGTTTGCAATAATACAAATTATAATTATTCTCAGCAAGATCAGGCCATCGGATCTTTTCCGAGGCCGTCCCGTTCATCCACTGAACGCGTCCCACCACAGTAAATTCCTCCGTGAGTCTCTCGTTTACTTGGGAGCCTCCCGTGTCTGTCGTGCGTGCCCGACAGTCTGCCCCCACGGCCCAACCCTCTTGGCTGGAACCCTGCATGAGACGTCCTTCGAACAAACGCCGCCTGCTGCTCTGCGGCCTCGGCCTGCTCAGCCTGAGCGCCCTGCTCGCCTGGAAAACCCTGCCCGCCGGTGGTGACCCGCTGAGTACCGTCAGTGTGACCCGCAGCGATATTGAAAGCAGTGTCACGGCGCTCGGCACCTTGCAGCCACGACGCTACGTGGACGTCGGTGCCCAGGCTTCCGGTCAGATCCGCAAGCTGCATGTCGAGGTCGGGGACCAGGTCAAGGCCGGCCAGCTGCTGGTCGAGATCGATCCTTCGACGCAACAGGCCAGGCTCGATGCCGGACGCTTCTCGATCGACAACCTCAAGGCCCAGCTCGCCGAGCAGCAGGCCCAGTTCCAGCTCGCCGAGCAACAGTACAAGCGCCAGCGCAACCTGGCTGCCGGCGGCGCGACCCGCGATGAGGACGTACAGATCGCCCAGGCCCAGCTCAAAGTCACCCAGGCGCGCATCGACATGTACCGCGCACAGATCCGCCAGGCCCAGGCCAGCCTGCGCAGCGATGAGGCGGAACTGGGCTATACACGCATCTATGCACCGATGGCCGGCACCGTGGTCGCCGTGGATGCCCGCGAAGGCCAGACCCTCAATGCCCAGCAGCAGACGCCGTTGATCCTGCGGATCGCCAGACTGTCACCGATGACGGTATGGGCTCAGGTCTCCGAAGCCGATATCAGCCATGTCAAACCCGGCATGTCGGCCTACTTCACCACCCTGGCCGGCGGCAAGCGTCGCTGGACCAGCACCGTGCGCCAGATCCTGCCCGTCCCGCCCAAACCCCTGGACCCGTCCGGCCAGGGCAGCAGTAGCGCTGCCGGTACCGGTGGCAGCAGCGCCAGCAGCAAAGTGGTGCTCTACACCGTGCTGCTGGACGTGGACAACCCGGACAACGCCCTGATGGCGGAAATGACCACCCAGGTGTTCTTCGTCGCCGGTCGCGCCGACAAGGTGCTGACCGTGCCGGTGGCGGCACTGGACGACGATGCCGCTGACGACGACCTGCGCATTGCCCAGGTGCTCGATGCCGACGGCAAGGTCGAGCAGCGCCGGGTACGCACCGGACTGAGCGACCGCCTGCGCATCCAGGTGCTCGATGGCCTGGCCGAAGGTGAGCGGCTGTTGATCGGCGCCCCTGCCGCCAGCGGAGGTTGAATGAATACGCCGCTGATCGAATTGCGCGACATCCGCAAATCCTACGGCGGGGTCGATACCCCCAAGGTCGAAGTGGTACGCGGCATCAGCCTGGCGATTCACCCCGGGGAGTTCGTCGCCATCGTGGGCGCGTCCGGCTCCGGCAAGTCGACCCTGATGAACATTCTCGGCTGCCTGGACCGCCCGACCTGCGGCGACTACCTGTTCGCCGGCAAAAACGTGGCCGACCTGGACAGCGACGAACTGGCCTGGCTGCGCCGTGAAGCCTTCGGCTTCGTGTTCCAGGGCTACCACCTGATCGCCTCGGGCTCGGCCCAGGAAAACGTCGAGATGCCGGCCATCTACGCCGGCACACCCGCCGGCGAGCGCCACGCCCGCGCCGCCGCCCTGCTCGAACGCCTGGGCCTGGCCAGCCGTACCGGCAACCGCCCCCATCAGCTTTCCGGCGGCCAGCAGCAACGGGTGTCGATTGCCCGGGCGCTGATGAACGGCGGCCACATCATCCTCGCCGACGAACCCACCGGCGCCCTGGACAGCCAGAGCGGCGCAGAAGTCATGGCCTTGCTCGATGAGCTGGCCGCCCAGGGCCATGTGGTGATCCTGATCACCCATGACCGTGAAGTGGCAGCCCGTGCCAAGCGGGTCATCGAGATCCGCGACGGCCTGATCGTCAGCGACTCGGGCAACGCGCCGCCGGCTTCCCACGCCGACGCACCGGGCCTGCAGGCCGAGGACCTGCGCCAGCGCCTGGACCACGGCGCGACCCACAGCGGCGCCTGGAAAGGCGAGCTGGTGGAGTCCCTGCAAGCGGCCTGGCGGGTCATGTGGATCAACCGCTTCCGTACCGCCCTGACCCTGCTCGGGATCATCATCGGGGTGGCCTCGGTGGTGGTGATGCTTGCCGTCGGCGAAGGCAGCAAGCGCCAGGTCATGGCCCAGATGGCCGCCTTCGGCTCCAACATCCTCTACCTCAGCGGCAGCGCGCCGACCCTGCGCGAACCGGCCGGCGTCATCACCCTGGACGATGTCGCTGCGGTGGGCGGCCTGCCCCAGGTGAAGATGATCATGCCGGTGATCGGCAACAAGCTGATGGTCCGCTACGGCAACAACAACCAGCAGTTCTACGTCGGTGGCAACAACACCTACTTCCCCGAGATCTTCAACTGGCCGGTGGTCCGCGGCAGCTTTTTCACCGAGGCCGACGAGCAGGCGGCCGCCGCCGTGGCGGTGATCGGGCACAAGGTCAGCGAGAAGTTGCTTGGCCCGAACATCGATCCGATCGGCCAGTACATCCTGGTGGAGAACGTTCCCTTCCAGGTGGTCGGCGTGCTGGAAGGCAAAGGCGCAAGCTCAGGCGAACAGGACAGCGACCAGCGGATCGTGGTGCCCTACTCGGCCGCGGCCATTCGCCTGTTCGGCAGCCGCGACCCGGAATACGTGACCATCGCCGCCGCCGATTCGCGGCGCGTGGCGCAAACCGAAGCCGCAATCGAGCGGCTGATGCGCAAGCTGCACAACGGCAAGCACGACTACGAACTGAGCAACGACGCCGCCCTGATCCAGGCCGAAGCCCGCACGCAGAACACCCTGTCGCTGATGCTCGGTTCGATCGCGGCGATCTCGCTGCTGGTCGGCGGCATCGGCGTGATGAACATCATGCTCATGACCGTGCGCGAACGTACCCGCGAGATCGGCATCCGCATGGCCACCGGCGCGCGCCAGCGTGACATCCTGCGCCAGTTCCTCAGCGAAGCAGTGCTGCTGTCGATGGTCGGCGGCCTGACCGGCATCGCCCTGGCCCTGGCGATCGGTGGCGGCTTGTTGCTGGCCGACGTCGCCGTGGCCTTTTCCCTGGCGGCCGTGCTCGGCGCCTTTGCCTGTGCAGTGGTCACCGGGGTGGTGTTCGGCTTCATGCCGGCACGCAAAGCCGCCCGCCTCGACCCGGTCAAAGCCCTTACCAGCGAATAATCCATGAACGTGCCCAGCCGTCTCAGTGTGTTGTCCATCAGCCTGTTCATCGCCGCCTGCAGCGCCACGCCGCCCCCGCCGCAAAGCGGCCTGCAGGCACCCGGGCGCTGGCAAGGCAGCGACAGCAACCTCAACCAGCCATTGCCACAGCACGACTGGTGGCAACAGTTTTCCAGTGCCCCGTTGAACGCACTGATCGAGCAGGCCCGCCAGGGCAGCTTCGACCTCGCGGCCGCCGCCGCCCGGGTCCGCCAGGCCCAGGCCTCGGCGATCATCGCCGGCGCGCCGCTGCTGCCGGAGGCCAAGTTCGGCTTGAACGCCAGTCGCCAGCGCTTGTTGCGTGGCGATGGCTTCGATCAGCTCGACGCCAGCGACCGCGAACGCACCAGCACCTCGTTCAATACACGCCTGAGCGCCAGCTACGAAGTCGATTTCTGGGGTGGCAAGGCGGCCGCCCACGACAGTGCGCTGCATGGCCTGGACGCCAGCCGCTTCGACCGCCAGACCGTCGAACTGACCCTGCTGAGCGGCGTCGCCAACAGCTACCTGCAAAGCCTGGCACTGGCCGAGCAGGTGCGCATCGCCCGGCTAAACCTGGCCAACGCCGAAGATGTCCTGCGCCTGGTACAGACCCGCCACGACGCGGGCTCGGCCACCACCCTGGAACTGGCCCAGCAGCGCAGCCTGGTCGCCGGCCAGGCGCGCCAGGTGCCGTTGTTCGAACAACAACTGCAGGAAGCGCGGATCACCCTGGCGACCCTGCTCGGTCAACCGGTACAGGCGCTGGCGCCGATCCAGGAGTCCATCGACGGGCTGCGCTGGCCCGGCATTGGCAGCGGCGTGCCCAGCGATCTGCTCAGCCGCCGGCCCGACATCGCCGCCGCCGAGGCACGCCTGGCCGCCGCCCAGGCCGATGTCCAGGTGGCCCGCGCCGCCATGCTGCCGAGCCTGACCCTGGGCACCGACCTGGGCTCCGGCGCCGACACCTTTGCCCGGATCCTGCGCAGCCCCTACTACACCCTCACCGCCGGGCTGGCCGCACCGATCTTCAACAACGGTCGCCTGCGCGCCGAGCGGGACAAGGCCCGGGCCGTGGAGGATGAACTGCTGCAAGATTATCGTGGCAGCATCACGGCCGGCTTTGCCGATGTCGAGAAAGCCCTCAACGGCATCAGCGGGGTGGACAGCCAAAGGCAGTGGCAGGACCA
Source organism: Pseudomonas sp. BGr12 (assembly GCF_030272895.1). Taxonomy (GTDB): domain Bacteria; phylum Pseudomonadota; class Gammaproteobacteria; order Pseudomonadales; family Pseudomonadaceae; genus Pseudomonas. The sequence continues at coordinate 59,601 of NZ_JALRNF010000010.1, forward strand.
GGAAGTGGAACAGGCACGCCGGGCTTTCGAACTATCGCAAAGCCGCTACCGGGCGGGCGCCGAAACCTTGCTGACCGTGCTCGAAACCCAGCGCACCCTGTACCAGGCCCAGGACCAGCAGGTGCAGTTACGCCTGGCCCGGCTGCAAGGCAGCGTGGCGCTGTACAAGGCATTGGGTGGGGGCTGGCAAGTGGTTCGGTGATGGGACTGCCGTGGGAGCGGGCTTGCCCCGCGATTGCGTACTATCAGTCGCATCGTATCGCGGGGCAAGCCCGCTCCCACAGCAGCTACATTACAATACAACCTTCAGGTCACGATCCCGCGCAGCGACAGATGCCGCGCATACCACGGCCGTTGCGGCACACGACGAACCAGGTCGCCGATCTTGTCGTCTTCGCCAAAGGTGATGCGCAGCGCCAGCTTCATGGTTTCCACGTCCATTTCCACCGACTTGCCCGGGGACGTCCCCGGCACCGTGCTGCAGCCATGGGTGTCCGGCCCCAGCCAGGGGTCCTCGACCTGAACCCAGCGGCCCGGCACGAACCACTGCACGCCGCTGACCTCACGCCTGCGCACCTGGCCGGGATTGTGCCGCTCATGGGCGCGGAACCAGTCTTCGACGCGGTCGTCGATCCAGCCATGAAAGCCCCAGAACACCGGGTGCACATGGGATGAAAAGGGGTCGCCGAGAAAGTCATTGTCGACGCCGAACCAGCGCGAGGCAAAGTCGGCCGGGTCCCGGGCAAAGGGTACCGGCGCGCCGTTGACCGGATCCCGTGGCACCGACGCCCAGCACATGTGCAGCCAGTCGTGCAGGTTCATCTCCAACTCCGAGCCGAAGGCGCCCAGGGTCAGCGTCGACAGGTACTGCGGGTCGCGGTAGCGGGATTCCCAGACCTGGAAATTGCTGCAAAACGTCTCGCCGGCCTTGATCGCCGACACCCACTGGCCATAGGCGGCGTCACCCGGCGCCTGCCAGGTGGGCGGCACACAGTTGCCGTCGTGGTTGTTGAAGTAACGGGCAAAGCCCTGGCGATCCTGCTCGACGTCCGGCTTGGGCAACGGGAAATGACGCCAGGACGGCAGGTCCTGCATCGAGCGGGCCGTGCCAAGCATATGCCGGTGCATGAACAGGAAATCCTCGCCCGAACCATTGCGGTGCTTGCGCGGACCACGGGCATCGCGCTCCAGTTCTCGGGGACCGGGCTGCCACCCCAATCCGCGCAGGGCGCCACGCTTCTCTTCGGGTAGCTTGTGCCACTTGTCGCGGGAAGCATGCCAGAGCTGGTGGAACAGACGATGCTCGGCACTGACCAGCCAGGCCTGCAGTTGCGGAGTGTAGGGCAGCCGCTCGCGAGCTTCGGGAAACAGCCGCTTGACTGCAACGAAATGGCTGTCCAGCAGCGGCAGGGCCATGGATCGATCCAGGGGTTGCAGACGACCGCTCAAGGTGCCGCTGCCGGCATTGCCGAAAGCGCCCCAGACTTCGTCCAGGCTGGCAATGCACTCGTAGTGCGTTGCCCCGCGATTGCTCAGCAGCCGCCAGCGCACCTCGGTGCTCGATGCGCCCACCAGATCGCCCAGCACCCGGTAGGCAACCGGCCCCTGCCCCTCCAGGCGCGCGGGCTCATCGACAAAACCGCGCAAGCCACGCCCCTTGGTCGCCACATCCAGGTACATCTGCAGCCCCTGCTGTGGCAACCCGGCCAGGCCGGCCTGGGTACCGTGAAAGCGCAGGTCCCAGATGCCCCGCAGTTGATCGGCCAGTTGCTGGCCCGCGGCATCGGCCAGTTCGACGCTGGCCTCGCCCGGCGTGACGATATCGTCCTCGGGGTCATGGGTCAGTCGTTTATGCGCATAATAGGCCGCAGGCGCCGCTGCACCCGCCACTGCCAGCCCTGCAATGAATCCTCGCCGCGATATCGTCATCGTCCTACCCGTGTTTGCCATGAAGCAGGCTTTATCCCTGCTAGAACGTATGGCCGGCGGCGAAATTTAACGGTGTGCCACAGGGTTAATTCAGCTCGGCGGGCATTCGTTTCCAGGGAGAACTCTTTGCCAAAAGGAATCGCCCATGTCCTCTTCCACCTCCCTGGCCAGCGCCCTGGGCAACGGCCTGCGCAAGCTGGTGGGCAAGCCGGCCAAGGCCAGCGCCTATCGTTTGTTCGACGTGCAGCTCAAGCGGATCATCGCCTTGAGCTCCTCCCTCGCCCGCTTCGTGTTCACTGGCGCAGAGGTTGCGCAGATGTGCACCCTGGCCGCCGACCAGCGCATCAAGATCTTCTTTCCCAGTGCCAACGGCCAGCCGCCGCAGTTGCCCAAGCAGGGCTCCTGGCAAGCGGCCCGGCGCAACCTGGACGCGCAGAGCTGCCCGCCGATGCGCACCTACACGATTCGTGCCTTGCGTCGCGACGCCCTGGAGCTGGATGTCGATTTTGTCCTGCATGGCATCAACGGCCCCGCCTCGGCCTGGGCGACCCAGGCCAGCATCGGCGATCGCCTGCAGGTCTACGCACCCGACCGGGAATTTGCCGGCGACCCAGGCGGTTACGAATGGCGGCCGCCAAGGAGCCTGCGCTCGCTGCTGTTGATCGGTGATGAGACCGCCCTGCCTGCCATTGCCGGCATTCTCGAACACATGGCGCACGCCTTTCCAGAAGTGCCGGCACAGGTATTTATCGAGGTGCCGGGCGAAGAGGACTGCCTGGAGTTGACCCGAAGCCCGGCGACCGAGCTGAACTGGCTGCCCAGGGACTTGCTCGATGCCGACCATGGCGAGGCGATGGTGCATGCCGCACGGGAACTGGCAAGGCTTCCCCGGCCGGATAACCCCACGCGCAAGGGCAACGCCCTTGAAGACGTCGATATCGAGCGGCAGATCCTGTGGGAACGTGGCGCGTCCGACACGGGCGAGTTCCACGCGTGGATCGCCGGCGAATCGGCGGCGATGATGCAGATTCGCCGCCACCTGATCCAGGAGCGTGGCATCGATCGCAAGACCCTGACCCTGATGGGCTACTGGCGCGCCGGCCGCTCGTTCGATTGAGGCAAGCGAGGGGCGCTCCCACAATGGCCAAGCCTGCGCCCTCCTTTGTGGGGCAACTGTCTTTGTGGGAGCTGGCGAAGCCTGCGATCGACTGCGCAGCAGTCGCAATCCGGCCACCTCATTGGGTCAGATGTACTGAGGCGGCCTGGTTTTACGGCCGCTTCGCGCCCGATCGCAGCCTATCGGCAGCTCCCACAGAGTCCGAGGCTTGCCAGGAACCCTTGTCGGAGCAACTGTCTTTGTGGGAGCCGGCGAAGCCTGCGATAGGCTGCAAAGCAGCCCCAATCCCTCAAAGAGCTGCCACCGCCGCTGCCAGCGCACGACCAAAGCGCACCGCCACCTCATCGACCTGCTCGGCGGTGATCACCAGCGGCGGCAGGAAACGCACCACCGCGCCGTGCCGGCCGCCGAGTTCGAGGATCAGGCCACGCTTGAGGCACTCGCGCTGCACCAACGGGGCCAGGCGTGCGCACGCAGCCGGGTGGCCCTGGGCATCCCGGGCAGCCGCCGGATCGACCAGCTCGACCCCGAGCATCAGGCCGCGACCTCGAATATCCCCCAGTTGCGGGAAGTCCGCCTGCAGTTTGCGCAAGTGCCCGGCCAGGCGCTCGCCCATGCGCTGCGCATGGCTGCACAGGTCGTGGTCCACAATGTACTTCATCACCGCCGACCCCGCCGCCATGGCCATCTGGTTGCCACGGAAGGTCCCGGCATGGGCGCCAGGCTGCCAGGTGTCGAGCCAGTTGCGGTAGACCACCACCGCCAGCGGCAGGCTGCCGCCGATGGCCTTGGACATCACCACCACGTCAGGCGTGATGCCGGCATGCTCGAAGGCAAACATCTTGCCGGTACGGGCAAAACCACTCTGGATTTCATCGACGATCAGGGCCACACCGGCCTGCTCGGTTATCCGGCGCACGCCCCGCAACCATTCCACGTCGGCCGGAATCACCCCGCCCTCGCCCTGCACCGCCTCGACGATCACCGCCGCCGGCCGTTGCACGCCCGCTTCCGGATCGCTCAGCAGGTTTTCCAGGTAATGCAGGTTGACCTTGACCCCGGCTTCACCGCCCAGGCCGAACGGGCAGCGGTAATCGTAAGGGTATGGCAAAAACTGCACGCCATTGCTCAACAGCCCGGCCAGCGGCTTTTTCGGCCCCAGGCTGCCCATCAGGCTCAGTGCGCCCTGGGACATGCCGTGATAACCGCCCTGGAACGACAGCACGGTCGTGCGTCCGGTGGCCGTGCGCACCAGTTTCAAGGCCGCTTCCACCGCATCGGTTCCGGTCGGCCCGCAGAACTGGATTTTCGCATCAATGCGCAGTGCTTGCGGCAACAGGCCGAACAGGTCCTGGACAAAGCGGTCCTTGACCGGTGTGGTCAGGTCGAGGGTGTGCAGGGGCAATTCGTCAGCCAGCACCTGCTGGATCGCGGCAATCACTACCGGGTGGTTGTGGCCCAGCGCCAGGGTGCCGGCGCCGGCCAGGCAATCGATGAACTGACGCCCCTCGACATCTTCGACATAGAGGCCGCGGGCCTTTTTCAGCGCCAGGGGAATGCGTCGCGGGTAACTGCGGGCATTGGATTCCTGCTGCTTCTGTCGGGCCAGCAGCGGCGATTCGTCGAAGTGGTAGAGCATTTCGGTAGCCGCCGCGTCCGAAGACGCCGGCAACGGCTGGGCAAGGCTGATAGCGACTGACATCTGGAGAAACCCTCGCAAGCAAGCGTATGTGCCCGTCACGCCCTGTTACCAGATGTGTGTCGGGTGGTTATCGCTTGAAAAACGCTTCAGCGCTGTGCGGATTTAGCCGTATTCGCTGTCGAGCGTGGGATTTTTCCGAGATACCCTCAGATCCTGCTTAAACCTATTGCATACGCAACGGCACCTGCAACAGCACCCGCAGGCCATCACTGCGACTGTCGAAGCGCAACGATCCGGCGCAACGCTGGACGATGGCCTGGACAATGGCCAGCCCCAGGCCGCAGCTGCCACTCTGGCCATTGCGCCAGAATCGCTCGGTCAGGTGCTCCAGGTCCTGCTCGGCAATGCCCGGGCCATGGTCGCGCACGGTAAAGGCCACCCGCCCTTCGTCCATGCGCACGGCCAGTTCCACCGGCTCGCTGCCGCGGGTATGGCGCAGGGCATTGTCCAGCAGGTTGCGCAACGCCGTGACCGCCAGCGGTGTCGGCATGCCCAGGTAGACCTGGGCGGTACCTGGCGCCAATTGCAGGTCGATGCGCTGGCCGACGCCGGTGTCCTGGATGGCCTGGCGCGCCACCTGTTCGGCGCTGCATTGCACGCCATCCTCGAACGACAGGCTGCCTTCGACCCGCGCCAGCAGCAGCAACTGCTCAAGGGTCCGGTGCATGCGATCGGCGCCCTGCTCGGCGTGTTCCAGGGCCTGCTCGCGGGCGGCGCCCTCGGTCATTCGCGCCACCTGCAGGTGGGTCTTGATGGCGGTCAGCGGCGTGCGCAGTTCATGGGCAGCGTCGTCGGTCAGCCGGCGCTCGCGCTCGATGGTCTGGGCGATGCGCTGGAACAGCTGGTTCTGGGTGTCCTGCAAGGGTTGCAGTTCGCTGGGCAGGCCACGCACCTGCAAGGGTTCGAGGGCGTCGGGGCTGCGCCTGCGCAAGGCATCGCGCATGCGGTTGAGCGGCGCCAGCCCTTTGCCGATCCCCAGCCACAGCAGCCCGAGGCTGCCGAGCAAGGCCACCAGCACCGGGGCCGAGGCCGCCAGCAGGATCGAGCGGTTCAGTGCCTCGCGTTCCTGGTGGCGGTCGGCCGTGGTGATGCGAAAGTCGCCGCGGTAATAGGTGAAGGTGCGCCAGCGCGCGCCGTCGATGGTCTGGTCACGAAAGCCGCTGCGATCGTCATCCAGCGCGTGGTCCTTGGTGTGGTTGCGGGCAATGATCTCGCCACGCAGCGAACTGACCTGGCAGGCCATGCCATCCGGCACGCTGAGTTGGTCGGCGCTCAGTTTCGCGCCCTCGCCCTTGGCCACCAGCGGCTGCGGCATCTGGTCGATCAGGCCGGCCACCATCCGCGCCGAGGCCACCAGGCGCTGGTCCAGGGAAAACATCATCTGGTGGCGCAGGTCGCGCAGCATCCAGGCCGCCGCCAGGGCCCAGATCAGCACGAAGGCGGCGCCCAGGATCAGGGTCAGGCGTACACGCAGGCTCATGGTTGCTCCGCTTCGGGCAGTTGCGCAGGCCCCAGGCGGTAACCCAGGCCGCGCACGGTTTCGACAATGCCGTTGCCCAGCTTGCGGCGCAGGTGATGGATATGCACGTTCAGGGCGTTGCTCTCGACTTCGTCGCCAAAGCCGTAGACGCTGTCCTTGAGCTGTTCGCTGGACAGTACCCGGCCACGGTTGTGCAGCAGGGCCTGCAACAGCGCCTGCTCGCGCCGCGACAGGTCGACCGGCACCCCGCCCAGGCAGGTTTCACGGCTGCTGGGGTCATAGCTGAGCGGGCCGTGCTCGATGATATTCACCGCCCGCCCTGCAGAGCGGCGCAGCAGGGTGTGCAGGCGCGCCGCCAGTTCGCGCAGGTCGAAGGGCTTGAGCAGGTAGTCGTCGGCACCGGCCTGCAGGCCGTCGACCCGGTCGGTGACCGCATCGCGCGCGGTGAGCACCAGTACCGGCAGGCTTTCGCCCTGCTGGCGCAGGCGCTGCAACAGCTTGAGGCCGTCTTCGTCGGGCAGGCCGAGGTCCAGCACCATGACGTCGAAGGCCGCTGCCTGGAGCATGGCCTGGGCCGCGCCGGCCGTGGCGACCCGGTCGACGGTCATGCCCTGGGCGCTGAGCCCGGCGGCAATGCCGCTGGCAATCAGGTCGTCATCCTCGCAGAGCAGTACGTGCATGGTGGGTCTCGCTACTTAAAGTGGCAGTGAAGCGCAGGCGGATTAAGCCAGGATTATGCCGTGCCGCCGGCGGATCGTCGCGGTTGGCGCGACAATCGACCGGTGCGGGTTAACACTCGGTTAATCGTGCTCGGCCAGCATCGACCGCTCATCGCACTGCCAAGGCTTGAAGATGCGCGTTCTACTGTTTGCCCTCATGTTCCTGTTCAGCGGCCTGAGCCAGGCCAACCCCTTTGCCCAGAGCGACTTCCTGCCGGTGGACAAGGCCTTCGTGTTCAGCAGCGAACGGCTGCCCAGCGGTGAGATGCGCCTGCACTGGAAAATCACCGAAGGCCATTACCTGTACCAGAAGCGCCTGAAGTTCGACGGCCTGCCCGCCGAGCAACAGCCCGCCCTGCCCGCGGCCTTGCCCCACCAGGACGAGTTCTTCGGCGAAACCCTGGTCTACCGCGGCGAGCTGCAACTGATAATCCCCGCCAGCGCCACCGGCCAACTGCGCATGGGCTGGCAAGGTTGTGCCGATGCCGGCCTGTGCTATCCACCGCAGACCAGCCTGGTCGAGCTGGGCGGCACGCCTGTCGCCGAACAGGCCGGCGACCAGGCCCTGGCCGGCGGCCTGCAGCAGTCGGGCCTGGCCTGGAGCCTGCTGGCCTTCCTCGGCCTGGGCGTGCTGCTGGCCTTCACCCCATGCTCGCTGCCGATGCTGCCGATCCTGGCCGGGCTGGTCCTGGGCAATGGCGCCAGCGCCCGCCGCGGCTGGGCCCTGGCCTGTGTCTATGTGCTGAGCATGGCCCTGGTGTACGCCGCCCTCGGCGTAGTCGCCGCCCTGCTCGGCGCCAGCCTGCAGGCCTGGCTGCAACAGCCATGGCTGCTCGGCACCCTGGCAGCCTTGTTCGTGCTGCTGGCCTTGCCGATGTTCGGCGTCTTCGAGCTGCAACTGCCGGCCTGGCTGCGAGATCGCCTGGAACGCGCCGGGCACGGCACCCGTGGCGGCAACCTGTATGGTGCAGCACTGCTCGGCGCCTTGTCGGGGCTGCTGATGGGCCCGTGCATGACTGCTCCGCTGGCAGGCGCCCTGCTGTACATCGCCCAGAGCGGCAACGCGGTGCATGGCGCCCTGGTGCTGTTCAGCCTGGGCCTGGGCATGGGCCTGCCGCTGCTGTTGCTGGTCACCCTGGGCAACCGCTACCTGCCGCGCCCCGGCGCCTGGATGAACCTGGTCAAGGGCCTGTTCGGCTTCGTGTTCCTGGGCATGGCCCTGTACACCCTGCGCACCGTGCTGGAGCCTTCGCTCTGGCTGGGGCTGGCCGGTGCCTTGCTGATCGCCCTGGCCTGGGCGGCCTGGCCGGTGCTGCATGGCCTGCGCCCGATCCGCGCCCTGCCGCTGCTGGCGGGCTTCTGGGGCAGCCTGCTGGTAATCGGCGCCGCGGCCGGTGGCAGTGACCTCTGGCAGCCGTTGCAACCCTTTCGCGGCGGTGGCGTAGCCGTGGCCAGCAGTGCTCACAGCGATGCATTCATTACCGTCAGCCAGCCGGCCGACCTGCAACGAGAACTGGACACCGCCAAAGCCCAGGGCCAATGGGTAATGCTGGACTACTATGCCGATTGGTGTGTGTCGTGCAAGGTCATGGAGAAACAGGTGTTCGCCCGCGCCGACGTGCTGGCGGCGCTCGACGGAGTTCGCTTGCTGCGCCTGGACGTCACCGCCGATGCCCCCTCCAGCCGCGAGCTGCTGCAACGCTATCAGGTACCGGGACCACCGAGCCTGATCTGGATCGGGCCCGAAGGCAACGAACGCCGCGCCCAACGGATCACGGGTGAAATCGATGCCGCCAACTTCCTCGAACATTGGGCCCGGACCCGGAGTCAAGGCTGATGCTGACGGTGAACCTCGGGCCGCTGACCATGGCCTTCAACCATTTGCTGCTGCTCTGCGCCCTGGCCCTGGCCAGCCTGGTGGGCTGGCGGGTGGCGCGGCGCGGGGGCGACAATCCCGAGTCGGTGTTGTTCTACCTGTTCCTGCTGGGCCTGCTCGGTGCCCGGCTGGGCTTCGTGCTCAGCTACTGGCCGCTGTACCGCGCCGACCCGTTGCAGATCGTCGACCTGCGCGACGGCGGCTTCCTGCTCTGGCCGGGGCTGGCGGTGGTGGCGCTCGGCGCGCTCTGGCAAGGCTGGCGGCGCCCCACCCTGCGCCGCCCGCTGGGCTGGGGCTTGTTCAGTGGCGCCGTGCTCTGGCTGCTCGGCAGCCTGGCCAGCCACCTGTATGAAACCGGCACGCAACTGCCCGAGGTAAGCCTGCGCAAGGCCGACGGCCAGGCCGTGCAATTGACCGAATACCGTGGCCGCCCGCTGGTCATCAACCTCTGGGCGACCTGGTGCCCGCCGTGCCGGCGCGAAATGCCGGTGCTGCAACAGGCCCAGCACGAGCATCCGGACATCACCTTCCTGTTCGTCAACCAGGGCGAAACCCCGCAGACCGTCAGCACTTTTCTCGCCACCACCGGCCTCAACCTGTCCCATGTGCTGTTCGACAGCGGTGGCCAACTGGCGCAGAAAGTCGGCTCCATGGCCCTGCCCACCACCCTGTTCTACAACGCCGAGGGCCGCCTGGTCGGCAGCCACCTGGGCGAACTGTCACGGGCGAGCCTGAGCCACGCCCTGGAATCTTTCGAGCGCTCAGCCGCGCCCGCCGTCACCGCCACTTCAAGGACCGACACATGCACGCTTTGCTGAAACTGCCCCTGACCCTTACCTTCGGCCTGCTGGCCAGCCAGGCCGTGCTGGCCGAAGAACTGCCCAAGGCCGTGCAGCAGATGGAAGCCAAGGGCGTGAAGATCAAGGGCAGCTTCGATGCTCCCAACGGCTTGCGCGGCTACGCGGCCGAATACCAGAGCCGTGGCATGGCCCTGTACCTGACGCCCGACGGCAAGCATGTGCTGGTCGGCAGCCTGTTCGATGAGCAGGGCAAGGACCTGAGCGAGGCGCCCCTGGAGAAGCTGGTCTATGCCCCCATGGCCAAGGAAATCTGGGCGAAGATGGAAAAGACCGCCTGGATCGCCGACGGCAAGGCCGATGCGCCACGCATCGTCTACCTGTTCAGCGACCCCAACTGCCAGTACTGCAGCATGTTCTGGCAACAGGCACGCCCCTGGGTCGAGTCGGGCAAGGTCCAGTTGCGCCACATCATGGTCGGCATCATCCGTGAAGACAGCCCGGGCAAGTCGGCGGCGCTGCTGGCCAGCAACGACCCGGCGCAGGCCTTGCTGCAACACGAAAAGGCCGGCAAGGCCAGCAAGCTCAAGGCCCTGGATAACATCCCCGCTGCCGTGCAGGCCAAGCTCGACGCCAACCTGGCACTGATGGAAGAAATGGGCCTGGCAGCCACCCCGGCGATCTTCTACCTGGATGAGCAACAACAGCTGCAGTCCCAGCAAGGTGCCCCCCGTCCGGAACTGCTTGGCAAGATCCTCGGCAAACGTTGATCCGGTGCTGTAACACCAGCCCCCTGACGGCGTCTGGAGAGTACCCCTAACCGCAGAGGAACTCTCCATGACCCGGCCTGCCTACCTCACGGCTTTTGTCCGCTCATCCCTGGACATCCACTTGCTACGCATCAGCCTGATCCTGATCTTCCTCGGTTTCGGCTACGCCAAGTGGTTCACCTATGAGGCCCTGGCGCTGATCCCCCTGATCGAGCACAGCCCGCTGTTGTCCTGGCTGCATCCGGCCTTTGGCGTACAGGGCGCAAGCTATGCCCTGGGCGTGGCCGAATGGACCATTGCCGCCGCGCTGCTGGTCGGCATCTGGCGGCCACGCTGGGCAGTGGCCGGAGCGCTTGGCTCGGTGCTCACCTACCTGACCACCCTGAGCCTGATCCTGACCACCCCCGGCGGCTGGGAAAACAGCGCCGGCGGCTTTCCGGCCATGGGCGGTGCGACCTCCTTCCTGTTCAAGGATGCCACCTTGCTCGCCGCCTCGGTCGCCTTGCTCAAGCACGACCTGCTGCGTGTCGCCCCCAACACCCTATAGGTCTTCGAGCTCGGCCATCAGGTCGCTGAGCCGATCGACCTTGTCGTCGCTCAGCGCCCCGGCCTTGAGGCCCTCCACATAGTTGGCCAGTTCCTCAACGGTGCTGCACTCGAACATCGCCCGCAGCGGCACGTTCAATTGCAGCGCCTTCTGCACCCGCGAGGCGATCTGGGTCGCCAGCAAGGAGTGCCCGCCCAGCTCGAAGAAGTTGTCGCGCACCCCGACCCGCCCGGCCTTGAGCACCTCGGCCCAGATGGTCGCCAGGGTCTGCTCCAGCGCGTTGCGTGGCGCCAGGTAGTCCTGGGTGTGCAACGCGCCGATGTCGATGGCCGGCAAGGCCTTGCGATCGAGCTTGCCGTTGGCATTGAGCGGCAGTTGCCTGAGCCAGGCCCAGTGCAGCGGCACCATGTATTCCGGCAGCTCGGCGCGCAGGCGTTGCTTGATCCTGTCCAGCAGCATCGCCCTGTCTGCTGTTGCATCAGCGGCCACCAGGTAGCCGACCAGGTGCTTGCCGTTGGCGCCCTCCTGAACCCCTACGGCGCCGTCGCGCACCTCGACCTGCTCGTGCAGGCGCGCCTCGATTTCACCCAGTTCGATCCGGTAGCCACGGATCTTTACCTGGTGGTCGATGCGTCCGACATATTCGAGCACGCCATCGGCACGACGCCGGGCCAGGTCGCCGGTACGGTACAAACGTTCGCCCGGCCCGCCGAACGGATGCGGGATGAATGCCTGGGCCGTGCGCAGCGGGTCACTCACATAGCCGCGCCCGACACCGGTGCCCGCCACACAGAGCTCACCCACGGCGCCCAGCGGCACCAGTTCCTGGTCGTCGCCCAGCAGGTACAGGCGATTGTTGTCGGTCGGCGTGCCGATGGGCAGGTAGCTGCCGCGGGTCGAGGCCGCATCGACGCGGAAGAACGCCACATCATCAGAGCATTCGGCCGGACCATAGGCATTGACCAGGCCAATGTGCGGATAGCGCTTGAGCCACTGCGCGGCCAGTTCCGGCGGCATCGCCTCGCCGGTCGGCAGCATCCAGCGCAGGCCGTCAAGTTGCTGGTGCTCGCTGGCCAGCATGCCCTGGATCAGCGAGGGCACGCTTTCCAGCACGGTGATGCCGCAGGCCTGGACATGTTCGAGCAAGCCCTGCGGATCATGGGCCACGGCGTTGGGCACGATGACCACCTGGGCGCCGAACAGCGGCGCGGCGAGGAACTGCCAGACCGAGATATCGAAACTCTGCGAGGCGGTCTGGGCAATCACGTCCCGTACATCGAGCTGCAGGTACGGCACCTTGCTCAACTGGTTGTTGAGCATGCCGCGCTGCTCGACCATCACCCCCTTGGGCAGGCCGGTGGAGCCGGAGGTGTAGATCACGTAGGCGAGGTTGTCCGGCGCGCTGTAGATACCCGGGTTGCTGTCGGCCAGGCCGGCGTCCTGCACCTGCTCCCAGACCAGCAGTTTCGGCCGGCCCGCGCAGGACAATTCGTCCAGCAAGGCCCGCCCCTGCTCGGCGCAGGCCGCACTGCAGACCAGCACCGGCGTGCGACTGAGCTCGACGATGCGCTGCAACCGTGCAACCGGCAGCCCCGGGTCCAGCGGCAGGTAGCCGGCGCCGGCCTTGAAGCTGCCGACGATCATGCCCAGCAACGGCAGGTCGCGTTCGGCCAGCAGCGCTACCGGCTGGTCGACCCCTACCCCGGCAGCCACCAGGGCATGGCCCAGGCGGTTGGCCTGACAGTTGAGTTCGACGTAGCTGATCGTGTGTTCCAGGCAGCGCGCCACGGTGCGTTGCGGATGAGCGGCGACCTGCGCTTCGAACTGTGCGACATAGCTCTGCTCCAGGTTGTAGGCCCGCTCACTGCGATTGCAATCCTCAAGCAGGAAGCGACGCTCCTCGTCACCCAGTAACGGCAGCTCGCTCATGTCGCCGAGCAAGCCATCGGCCAGGGCCAGCAGCAGGCGCTTGAACTCGGCCAGCAAGCGCTCCACGGTCGGGGTATCGAAGTAGCGCTGGTCGAACGACAGGTGCAGGCCCAGGTCATCGCCCGGGTAGCAGACCGCGGTCAACGGGAAGTTGGTGTGGGTGCGTCCGGAATCGGAACTGGCATTGAGGTGCTGGGCACGGTCGAGTACCGCCACTTCCACCGGCGCGTTCTCGAACACGAACAAGCTGTCGAACAACGGCTGGCCCTTGGGCAGCTCGCTGCATTCCTGGATGCTCACCAGCGGCAGGTACTCGTACTCGCGCAGCTCCATGTTGCGCTCAAGCAAACCCTTGAGCCATTGCCGCACGCTGCAACGCTCACCGGCTGCCGGCAGTTTCACCCGCAGGGCGATACTGTTGATGAACAACCCGACGGTGCGCTGCATCTGCGGCATGCTTACCGGGCGACCGGCCACGGTGACGCCGAACAACACGTCGCGCTCACCGCTGAAGCGGCTCAACACCAGGGCCCAGGCCGCCTGGGCGAAGGTATTGACGGTCAACTGATGGGCCTGGGCCAGTTCGCGCAGGCGGGCACCGTCGGCTGCACCGAGGCGGGTGTAGCAGTCACCGACGATCATCCCGGCGTTTTCGCCGCCATGGTCGCGCAGCAATGGCCGGTCGCTGGGCACCGCCGTGCTGCGCTCAAAACCTTGCAGGTTGTCACGCCACCACTGGCGCGCTGCGTCCAGGTCCTGGTGCTGCAGCCAGCCGATGTAGTCGCGATAACGTGGCGGCACCGGCAACTGCGCCTCACGGCCCTCACCCATGGCCATGTACAGCTCGAAGAAATCGTTCATCAACAGCGAGCGGCACCAGGCATCGATGAGGATGTGGTGGTTGCTCATCATGAACCAGTAGCGATCGGCGCCCACACGGATCAGGCGCAGGTGGAAAGGCGCCTGCTGCAACAGGTCGAAGCCGGCCTCGCGCTCGCGCTTGTGCAGGGCCTGCAGGCGCGCTTCCTGTTCGTCCTCGGCCATGTCGGCCCAGTCCTGGTAGTCCAGCGGCGTATGGCCCGGTTTGTGGATGATCTGCAGCATGGCTTCGCCTGCGTTCCAGCTGAACGAGGCGCGCAGTGCTTCATGACGGGCGACCACGGCCTGCCAGGCCTGGGCGAAGCGCTGCGGGTCCAGGGCGCTGTTGATCCGGTAGCGGTCCTGCATGTAGTAGATGCCGGTGCCGGGTTCGAGCAGAGTGTGCAGCAACAGGCCTTCCTGCATCGGCGTCAGCGGATAGACATCCTCGATCTGCGCCATGGGCACCGGCAAGGCGTCGATCTGCTCCTGGCTCAGGTGCGCCAGGGGGAAGTCCGACGGCGTGAAGCTGCCATTGCCCGGGGCCAGGCAATGCTCGATCAGGCTGAGCAGTTCGGCCTTGTAAGCCTGGGCCAGTTGCTCGATGGTGCGCAGGTCGTAGCGTTCCCGGCTGAAGGTCCAGCGCAACTGCAGCTCGCCGGCGTAGACCTGACCATCGACACTCAGCCAGTTGGGCAACGGCGCATCCAGGTCATGGGCGCTGCCGGCCGGCTCATCCACCGGCTGGAACAGGGCATCGGCCCGGAACTGCTGGTCGAACTGGCCCAGGTAGTTGAAGGTGATCCGCGCCTGGGGCAAGGCGGCCATGGCTTCGCGCACCGGGGTATCGGCCAGGTAGCGCAGCACGCCGTAGCCCAGGCCCTTGTGCGGCACCTGGCGCAATTGCTCCTTGATCGCCTTGATCGAGTCGCCCGCCCCGGCCGCCGGGCTCAAGCTCAGCGGATAGGCGCTGGTGAACCAGCCGACGCTGCGGGTCAGGTCCATGTCGTCGAAGAGGTTTTCCCGGCCATGGCCTTCCAGTTGCACCAGCACCGAACTGTCACCGCTCCAGCGACACAGCACGCGTGCCAGGGCAGTCAGCAACAGGTCGTTGACCTGGGTGTGGTAGGCCGCCGGCGCCGCCTTGAGCAGTTGCCGGGTGTGTTCGGCGTCCAGGCTGATGCTCAGGGTATGGGCCTGCCGGTGCAGATTCGCCCCTTGCGGATGGTCGCAGGGTAGCTCGCGGTGTGCGCGGTTCAGCTGGCGCTGCCACCAATGTTGTTCGTCGCGCAGCGAATCGCTGCCGGCATAGACGGCCAGGCGCGCGGCCCAGTCGCTCATGGCACGGGTCCTGGCGCCCAGGGCCTGGCCACGGTAGAGCGCCTGCAGGTCTTCGAGCAGGACCCGCCAGGAGACCCCGTCGACCACCAGGTGATGGATCGCCAGCAACAGGTGCTGCTGCCCTTCGCTGTCCTCGACCAGCAAGGCCCGCAGCATAGGGCCTTCCTCAAGGTCGAGGCTACGCTGGACATCGCTGTACAAGGCCTGGCAATCGGCAAGGTTGCCGACCGAAGCCTGCCAGAGCAGCTCGCGTTGCTGCCCCTGGACGTAGTCGCCCTGCCACTGCCCCTGCGGCGCGGTAAAGCGCAGGCGCAAGGCATCATGGTGTTCGACCAGTTGCCGCAGGGCCTGCTCCAGCGCCTTGGGCGCCAGCGGTTGCGCGGGCGCCAGCAGTACCGCCTGGTTCCAGTGCTGGGGCTGGGGTACTTCGCTGTCGAAGAACCAGTGCTGGATCGGCGTCAGCGCCGCCCGGCCGGTCATCGGCCCCTGCTCGACAGCGCGCTCGTCGCTGCAGCGCACCACCCCGGCCAGGGTCTGGATGGTCTGGTGCTGGAACAGGTCGCGCGGGGTGAAATGCAGCCCGGCCTGACGGGCACGGCTGACCACCTGGATCGACAGGATCGAATCGCCGCCCAGTTCGAAGAAGTTGTCCTGCACACCGACCCGCTGCACATTCAGCACATCGCGCCAGAGGTCCGCCAGTTGCTGCTCAAGCGCGCTGCGCGGCGCCTCGAAGTGCTCGCGGCCTTGTTCAAGATCTGGCACTGGCAGCGCCCGACGGTCGAGCTTGCCATTGCCGGTCAACGGCATCTGTTCAAGCAGCAGCAGATGTGCCGGCACCATGTAATCCGGCAAGTGCAGGCGCAGCCCGGCCTTGAGGGCTTCGCGCAATGCCGATTGCTCGGCGGCCCCGGCGCCAGCTTGCTCGCAGACCAGATAGGCCGCCAGTTGCTTGCCGCCGGGCATGTCCAGGGCCAGCACCACCGCCTCGCGCACCGCCGGGTGTTCCAGCAGGCGCGCCTCGATCTCGCCCAGCTCGATACGGAAGCCACGAATTTTCACCTGATGGTCGATCCGGCCGACGTACTCGACCAGGCCATCGGCGCGCTGGCGCACCAGGTCGCCGGTGCGGTACAGGCGCCCGCCCGTGGCGCTGAACGGATCGGCGACGAAACGCTCGGCACTCAGCCCGGGGCGCTCATGGTACCCCTGGGCCAGGCCGGCACCGCCGACATACAACTCGCCAATGCCGCCCTGGGGCAACAAGGCCATATCGGTATCGAGGATATAGGCCACCCGGGCACCGACCACACTGCCGATCGGCACACTGCCGGCACCGGCGTCCAGTTGCTCGGGCGCAAGGCAGGCCAACGGCATCACCACGGTTTCGGTCGGCCCGTAGGCATTGAAGAACTGCTGTGGCGCGAACGCCTGGCGAATCCGCTGCAGGTGCTCGCCGGTCAACGCCTCGCCCCCGGTGATGCACAGGCGCACCGGCAGCGTCTCGTCACGGCTGGCCAGCCATTGCGCCAACTGGCCGCCATAGCTCGGGGTAAAGCCGAGGATCGAGACCTGCTGCTGGCGAATCAACTCGCAGATCTCTTCGGCGCCCCATTGCCCCTGTGCCCGCAACACTACCCGCGCACCGCACAGCAGCGGCACCAGCAGGCGCTCGGTGGCGGCATCGAAGTTGATCGAATAGAAGTGCAGTTCGCAGTCGTCACTGCGCATGCCGAAGCGCTCGATCACCGCCTGGCAATGCATGGCGATCTCGCCGCGGCTGACCACCACGCCCTTGGGCTTGCCGGTGGAACCGGAGGTATAGATCAGGTAGGCCTGGTGACCCGCCAGGCTCAGCGACGGCAGCGGCCCATCATCGACCTGGGCCAGTGCGGGAGCTTCGTCTTCCAGGCACCAGGGCTCGACGCCGTCAGGTAGTTCGCCCAAGGCCTCGAACAGGCTGCGCTGGCCGAGCAACAGGCGGATGCCGCTGTCCTCGATCATGTAGTGCAGGCGTTCCAGCGGGTATTCCGGGTCCAGCGGCACATAGGCGCCACCGGCCTTGAGGATCGCCAACAGGCCGATCACCATCTCCAATGAACGTTCCAGCGCCAGGCCGACACGTACCTGCGGGCCGACACCACGCTCACGCAGCACACGGGCCAACTGGTTGGCGCGGGCGTCCAGCTCGGCGTAGCTCAGGTGCTGCCCGGCGAAGGTCAGGGCCAGGGCCTGGGGCTCACGTGCCGCCTGCGCACTGAACAGGCCTTCAATGGTGTGCTCCAGGCTCGCCTCGCCACCGCCTTCGAGAGTCGCGCGTTGCTGTTCCCCGGCGCTCAACATCGGCAACTCGCAGAGGCGCTGCTGGGGGTTGTCGAGCATGGCCGCCAACAGGTTTTGCCAATGCTCGGCCATCATGGCAATGCGCGGCTCGTCGAACAGGTCGCGGCTGTAGGTCAGGCAGCAGCCCAGGCGACGGTCCAGGTCGGTGACTTCCAGGTTGAGGTCGAACTTGGTCGCCCGGGCGTCGTTGACCAGGTAGTCCACCTGCATGCCGGCCAGTTGCCGGCTCTGCTGGAACGCCCAGCGCTGGACGTTGCACATTACCTGGAACAGCGGGTTGTAGGCGGTGCTGCGCGCAGGCTGCAGGGCCTCCACCAGTTGATCGAACGGCAGGTCCTGGTGCGACTGGCCCTCGATCACGGTCTGGCGCACCTGGTCGATCAGCTCGCCCACGCGCATCTGCCCGTCGAGCTGGCAGCGCAGCACCTGGGTATTGAGGAAGGCCCCGATCAGCCCTTCGCTTTCCGGGCGGATACGGTTGGCCACCGGCGCACCGATGCGCAGGTCCTGCTGGCCGCTGTAGCGGTAGAGCAGCACGGCCAGCGTGGCGGTCATGGTCATGAACAGGGTCAGGCCGCGCTCGGCGTTAAAGGCCTGCACGCGTTCCGCCAGTTGCGGGTTCAGGTCGAAGCGATAGAGCTCGCCGCGATGGCTCTGCACCGCTGGACGCGGACGATCGGCCGGCAGCTCCAGCAGCGGATGCTCATCACCCAGTTTGGTCTTCCAGTAGTCCAACTGCCGCACGCCCTCCCCGTCCTCCAGCCAGTGACGCTGCCAGACGCTGTAGTCCAGGTACTGCACCGGCAACGGCGGCAGCGGCGATTCGCGCTCATCGACAAAGGCTTCATACAGCTCGCCCAGCTCGCGGGCGAAGATGTCCATGGCCCAGCCTTCGGTGACGATGTGGTGCAGGGTCAGGACAAAGTAGTGCTCGCGCTCGCCGGCCTTGACCAGGCAGGCACGCAGCAGCGGGCCGCGCTCCAGGTCGAAGGGCTGGTGCGCCTGGGCATCGGCGAAGGCCTGCAGGCGCTGCGCGCGCAGCTCGGCGCTGTCGGCGGAAAAGTCCTGCCAGTCCATCTGCACCGGGCTGTCGCCACCCACGCACTGATAAGGCACGCCATCGATGCTCGGGAAGGTGGTGCGCAAGGTTTCATGGCGCACGATCAGGGCCTGCAGGGCCTGTTCGAAACGGCTGACATCCAGCACGCCACGCAACCGCGCCATGCCGCCGACGTTGTAGGCCGGGCTGTCCGGCTCCATCTGCCAGAGGAACCACATGCGCTGCTGGGAGTACGACAAAGGCACCGCCTGGCGACGATCGATGCGGGCGATCTCGCCTTGCAGGTTGTGCGCGCCGCTGTGCTGGAGGCGCTCGACCTCGGCACAGAACGCGCCGAGCTCACTGGCCTCGAACAACACCCGCAACGGCAGCTCGACATCGCAGGCCTGGCGGGTGCGGGAAATGATCTGGGTGGCCAGCAACGAGTGTCCGCCCAGGGCGAAGAAGTCGTCCTGCAGGCCGATCTGCTGCAGGCCCAGCACCTCGCGCCAGATGGTAGCGATCGACTGTTGCAAGGCAGTGCCCGGCTCGATGTGTTCGCGGGTGCTCCACAGCGGTTCCGGCAGTGCCTTGCGGTCGATTTTGCCGCTCGGTCCCAGGGGCATCTGCGCCACCTGCATCAGCAGCGCCGGGACCATGTAGGCAGGCAATTGCTCGCCCAGTGCGGCCATAAGGCCGGCGCTGTTTTCCACGCCGCTGTAGTAGCCGACCAACTGGGCACCGGCGGCGGTCTGGCGAATCAGCACCACGGCCTGATCGACACCGGCTTGTGCCAGCAGGCACGCCTCGACTTCTTCCGGCTCGACACGAAAGCCACGCAGTTTCACTTGCTGATCCAGACGCCCCAGGTACTCCAGTGCCGCCAGGGAGGCGACCCAGCGCGCCCGGTCGCCACTGCGGTAGAGACGCAGGCCATCGCCGTCGGGCTGCGGCACGAAACGCTCGGCGGTCAGCCCGGCGCGGCCCAGGTAACCCCGCGCCAGCCCTGCCCCGCCCAGGTACAGTTCACCGGGAACACCCGGCGCACTCGGTTGCAGTTCGTCGTCCAGCACCCGGCACAGCACGTTGGCCAGCGGCCGGCCGATCGGCGAGCGCGTGCCGTCGGTCCCGGCACAGTGCCAGTGGGTGACGTTGATGGCGGTTTCGGTCGGCCCGTAGCGGTTGTGCAGCGCGACCTGCGGCAGCACTTGCAGCACTCGGTCGCGCAGTGCAGCCGACAGCGCCTCGCCACCGGAAAACAGCCGGCGCAGGCTGCTGCAGCTCGCGGCCAGCGGTTCCTGGATAAACACCTGCAACAGCGCCGGCACGAAATGCAAGGTGGTCACCCCATGCTCGCGCACCAGCGTGGCGATGCGTTGCGGGTCACGGTGCTCGCCGGGACCGGCCAGCACCAGGCGGCACCCGGTGACCAGCGGCCAGAAGCACTCCCACACTGATACGTCGAAACTGATCGGCGCCTTCTGCATCAGCACATCGTGCTCGTCCAGCGCGTACTGCGCCTGCATCCAGTGCAGGCGCTCGGCCAGGGCCGCATGGGTGTTGCCCACGCCCTTGGGTTGGCCGGTGGAACCGGAGGTGTAGATCACATAGGCCAGGTTGTCGCCGTGCAGGTGCAGGCCCGGTGGCTGGCACGGCCAGCTGTCGAGCTTGAGCCGGTCCATGGCGATGGCACTGACGCCCGCCACCTGCGGCAAGCGTTCCAGCACCTCACTGTGACTGAGCAGCAGGCTGGCGCCACAGTCGGCGAGCATGTAGGCCAGGCGCTCGGCCGGGTAGTCGACGTCCAGCGGCACATAGGCGCCGCCGGCCTTGAGAATCGCCAGCACGCCGATGAGCAACTGCGGCGAACGTTCGGCGGCGATGGCCACGCAGACGTCCGGGCCAACACCCTTGTCGCGCAGGTAATGGGCCAGGCGGTTGGCCTGCTGGTGCAGGCTGGCGTAGTCGAGGCTGCCGCCGTCCCAGACCAGGGCGGTGCGTTGCGGGGTCAGGCGGGCCTGTTCATTGAGCTGTTCTACCAGCCACTGGCGAGGCTGCGGCGCTGGCGCCTGGCCCCACTGCTGTAGCTGGATGCGAGCTTGGGCATCGAGCAGTTGCACGTCGCCAATGGCCAGGGACGGTGTCGCACAGACCTGCTCCAGCAGGCCAAGCAGTTGCCCGCCCAGGCGCTGCACGCTGGCGGCGTCGAACAACGCGCTGGCGTAGTCGAAGGACAGGGTCAGGCGGCCCTGATGATCCTCCTCACTGTGCAATTGCAGGTCGAACTTGGCCTCGCGGCTGTGCCACGGCAACTCTTCGGCGAGCAGACCGGGCAAGCGTCGCAGTGCACCGAGGTCGCGCTGCTGATGATTGAACATGACCTGGAACAGGCCCTGCTCGCGAGCGTCGGGGAAAGCGGCAAGCAGTTGTTCGAACGGCAGGTCCTGGTGGGCCTGGGCCTCCAGCGTCGTCTGCCGGACCCGGGCCAACAGATCGTTGAACGACGAGCGTGAATCCAGCTGTGCGCGCAGCACCTGGGTATTGATGAAGAAGCCCACCAGCCCCTGGGTTTCCAACCGTGGACGGTTGGCATTGGGCACCCCGACACGAATGTCGGACTGGCCGGTGTAACGGTGTAACAGGCTCTGGAAACCGGCCAGCAGCACCATGAACAGCGTGCTGTCATGCTCGCGGGCGGTGTGGCGCAGCGCTTCGCCCAGGCTTGTCGGTACCCGCAGGCTCAGCCGTGCGGCGGCCTGGTGGTGCTGGCCCGAGCGGGGATGATCGGTGGCCAGGTCGAGCACAGGATGTTCGTCGCCCAGTTGCGCTTTCCAGTAGCTCAGTTGCCGCGTGGCTTCACCTTCGGCCAGCCACTGGCGCTGCCAGACACCATGGTCGGCATAGCCCGGGCCCAGTGCCGGCAACTCCACCAGCTGGCCCTGGCAGCGCGCTGCATACAGGCGCGAGAACTCGTCGATCAGGATGTTCATCGACCAGCCGTCGGCGATGATGTGGTGCAGGGTCACCCACAGTTGATGGTCCTCGTCATCGAGACGCACCAGGGTCACCCGCAGCAGGGGGCCGGCCTGTAGATCGAACGGCTGCTGCGCGTCTTCATCGCGCCGGGCCCGCACTTCATCGCTGTCGACAGCGCTCAGATCCAGGTGGCGGAGCTGGAACGGCGCTGCCGGCAGGATGCGCTGCAGGGCCTGGCCATCGGCTTCGGTAAACACCGTGCGCAGGGATTCATGACGCTCGACCAGGGCCTGAAAACTGCCTTGCAGGGCCACCGGGTCCAGCTCGCCGCGCAGGCGCAACGCGCCGGGAATATTGTAGGCGGCGCTGTGCGGCTCCAGTTGCCAGGTCAGCCACAAACGGTTCTGCGCCAACGACTGGGGCAAGGCCTGGGCACGGTCGAGCCGGCCGATTGTGGTGCGGGCGCAACCATCGCACTGCTGCACTGCCGCCACCGCGGCGCAGAAGTCCGCCAGGGTCGGCGACTCGAACAGCAGGCGCAGTTCCAGCTGCAGGCCCAGTTCATCATTGAGTCGGGCGGTGAGCTGGGTGGCGGCGATGGAGTTGCCGCCCAGCAGGAAGAAGTGATCGTCGCTGGCGACCTGCTCCAGCCCCAACTGTTCACACCACAGGCGGGCAATCCGGCTGTGCAGGGCATCGCCCGTTACCACTGCGCTGGTCGCCGCGGATGGCTGTGCATCCGGGAAACGCGCATAGCAATCCAGGCTGCCATCGCTCATGCGCAGACGGCAGGCCGAGCGTTGCAGCTTGCCGCTGGAGGTCTTGGGCAATGCGCCAGGGTTGAGCAACAGCACCACCGCCGGGGCCTGCTGGCAGGCGTCGGCGACGACCTGGCGCAGGGTCTTGATCAGGCTTTCAGGCGGTACGGCCTTCTGCACGTTGCGGCTGATCTCCACGGCAACGCCGATCCCCTCCTCGCCCTGGTCGTCGACGGCGAACACTGCGACCCGACCCTTGCGCAACACCTCGACTTCGCGCTCCAGGGTCTTTTCCAGATCCTGCGGGTAGAGGTTGTGACCGCGCACAATCAGCAGGTCCTTGAGGCGACCGGTGACGAACAGTTCACCCTCGCGCAAAAAGCCCAGGTCGCCGGTACGCAACCAGGTGTGGCCACCCTGCTCGACGAAGGTCCGCGCCGAGGCTTCGGGGTTGCGCCAATAGCCCTTGGCGATGCTCGGCCCCCGTGCCCAGATTTCGCCAATCTGGTTGTCGGCCAGCACACTCAGGCTTTGCGGATCGACAATCTGCACGCCATGCCCGGGCTGGCTGCGACCGCAACTCATCTGTACCGAATCGGTGCCGGCCTGCGCGCTGTTGCGCGCCAGGGCCTGGGCATCGAGCGTCAAGGCGCCGATACCCTGGCCACGCGCGCCGCCACTGACGAAGAGGGTTGCTTCTGCCAGGCCGTAGCTGGCGAAGAAGCTCTGCTCTGCAAAACCGCAGACGGCAAATTTCTGCGCAAACGCCTGCAGGCTGTCCTGGCGGATCGGCTCGGAACCGGAATAGGCCACGCGCCAGCGGCTCAGGTCGAGGCTGGCCAGGGCGGCACTGCTGACCCGCTCGCTGCACAATCGATAGGCGAAGTCCGGGCCACCGCTGATGGTGCCGCCATGGTCGCTGATCGCCTGCAGCCAGCGTTGCGGCCGGGCGAGGAAATACGCCGGCGCCATCAACACACAGGGCACGCCGCTGAAGATCGGTTGCAGCAGACCGCCGATCAGGCCCATGTCGTGGTACAGCGGCAACCAACTGACGATCACGTCGTCCGGGTTCAGGTCGATGCCGAAGCCATGACGGATCAACACCTCGTTGGCCACCAGGTTGCCGTGGCTGACCTGCACGCCCTTGGGCAAGGCCGTGGAGCCTGAGGTGTATTGCAGGAAGGCGATGTCATCGGGCTGCAATTCGGGCGCCTGCCAGTGGCCGGACAGTTCGGCGTCCAACCGATCGACCGCCAGCAACTGCGGCGCCGCCTCCCCGGCCAGTACCTCCAGAGCCTGGAGGCTGTCGTGCAGGGCGCTGGTGGTGAGCAGCAGGCGCGGCTCGGCGTCGTCGATGATCGACAGCAAGCGTTCCTGGTGATGACGGCGCGACGACTCCGGTGGATAGGCCGGTACAGCGATGACCCCGGCGTACAGGCAACCGAAGAACGCCGCGACGTAATCAGGGCCACTGGGGAACAACAGGATGGCACGATCGCCGAAGCTGGTACGCGCCTGCAGCGCGGCTGCGATGGTGCGCGCGCGCAGGTCCAGGTCCTGGTAGGTCAGCACGGCTTCCTCCCGCGGGTCGTCGGCCAGAAAGCGCAAGGCAACCCGCTCCGGGGTTTGCGCAGCACGTTGTGCCAGTGCCTGGACCAGCGTGACCGGGAGTTCGAAGGCGTCCGTCATGGGAAGGTTCCTGCCAGAGTCTGTACGTGAAATCAGGGCCCGACCGTCGCGCCTGCCACGGGTGCGGCAAGGTGGTGCGCGTCGGGCGCCGGGGGATGTACACAGAGGAACGGATGGCCAGGGCAAATAATTAGGTGGATGCCTGCCGGGGGCAGTAGGCCCGAAGCGCAGGATTTTTGAAGCGGATCACAATCCCGGGCTTAGAACTAAAAGATATGAAGAAACATTACTTTTCGCATTTGACAATAATTATCATTACGAATAGTTTGTCGCACGTCGTAGGAAGCCTCCTAGTTTGGAGTGCTCCCCTTCCCTCATAGAGCAAGGTGATTTCCATGGCGGAACAACTATCCACAAGTAAGTGCGATTCACCGTTACTCCAGGCGTTCGTCGACAACCGCAGCATCCTGGTCAAGATCGCCGCACGCATCACCGGCTGTCGCTCCCGCGCCGAAGACGTGGTGCAGGATGCCTTCTTTCGGCTGAGCTCCGCGCCGCAGATCACCTCCTCGTTCAAGGCCCAGCTCAGCTACCTGTTCCAGATCGTGCGCAACCTGGCCATCGACCACTATCGCAAGCAGGCCATGGAGCTCAAATACTCCGGCAGCGAAGAGGAAGGCCTGAACGTGGTGGTCCAGGGCGCTTCGCCGGAAGCCACGCACATCAACTACGCCACCCTGGAACACATCGCCGAAGCGCTGAACGACCTGCCCCAGCGCACCCGCTACGCCTTCGAGATGTACCGCCTGCATGGCGTACCGCAGAAGGACATCGCCAAGGAACTGGGGGTATCGCCGACTTTGGTCAACTTCATGATCCGCGACGCCCTGATCCATTGTCGGAAAGTCTCAAGCCAGAAGGTTTGAAACTGCACGCTGCAAGCCTAAAGCTTGCAGCGCTCGAAGAAGCGCTCCCTGCCCAGAATCATCAACGCCGCACGCTTGTGCGGGAAATCGAACTCCTTCTCGCAATGAAAGCACTGCTCGTGCATGTAGCCGATCATCTTGGCGTTGTCGGCGCGCGGCTCGGCGACCACCCGCTGGGTGCGCGGATCATCGAGGAACAGGTAGTGGACCAGGGCCGACAACCAGCTGGCCACCTTGTGCGGCCCGCGGTGCTGTTCTTCACCCACCAGCATATGAATGCCGCGGTCGTAGTCGTCGACGCCATAGAACGGCGCGATGCGGTCTTCCTTGGCCCAGTAGGCCTCGAAATAGGCAAAGGGCTCGTCGTCGAAGCAGCCGATCAGGGTCAGGCTGTGCGGGTCGGCCGCCAACTTGTCCAGGTAGTCGCGATGCTGCTCCAGGCTGCCACCTTCCTGCCAGAAGTTCAGGACCCGGGGATTGTTCTGCCAGCGGTTGAAACGCTCCAGGTCCTGATCGATTTCCAGGGTGCGCAGCGACACCCAGGCGCCTAGCCTGGCGTCGAATCGGCGATACACTTCGCCCCGAGGTTTCGGCGCGCGACGCGGATGGCGCTTGCCCTCGGTGATCTGCATTTGCTGCGGGTAGGCATCACTATAAGCATGGCCCAGCCAGGGCTGGGGCAACTGCCAGAACAGGCTGCGTTCACAGATGTAGAGACCGGCCTGGCTCTGGGCAACCAGCAGGCCGCTGCGCAAGGCATCGAGGGGCGCGGGGTCCAGATGCCAGGTCAGGCGCTGGCACCCGGGATCGCGAGCAAAGAGCCAGTAGCAGGCGGCCCACAAGGCCTGCTGCGGGCGGTCACGGGCCAGGTCCTCAAGGTGTACCTGCAAGGTTTCGCCGCGTTCCAGGCGCACGCGAATCAGTGGGCTGCCTTCGAGCACCAGGCTCAGGCAGCAATCCGTTTCATCGGCGGCCAGGTCGCGCCAACGGGGCAAGGGGTGCAAAGCAGTGTCGAACGGCATGATCCGGGCTCACGAAGGAAAGAGTACTCACCCTTGTGAACGTGGCCGCCACGGGCAAATTTAGTCGCTCGCCGGCGAAGTGACGTTGATCCGATAAGGCTGGAAAATCCGCAGCAATTCACCCTGCTCGCGCAACTGCTGCAACAGCCGGGCGAAGTCCTGGGCACTGATCGGCGCACCGGGGCGCAGCAAGGCGTAATGGTGATAGACCTGGTCGACGCGCTCGGAGGCCAGCAACTGTCCGGCACTCTCCGGGTTACGCGCGAGAAAGTCACTGAGGTAGGAACGCGTCACCAGGGCGACGTCGGCGCGCCCACGCTGGACCATCAACAGGTTGCTGTCATGGGAGTAGGTCAGGGTTGCATTGTAATGACTGGCCAGGTAGCCGGGGTCGGAATTGAAGTCGGCGAAGGCATAGTGATAACCGCTGTACAGCGCCAGGCGCTTGCCGCGCAGGTCGGCAAAATACTGCTCGTTGCGATCGGGTTGGCGGTGGGTGACGTACAGCTCGACATCTTCCAGGCCCATGTCGACGGTCTCATGGGCAATGCGCTCCCAGCCCCAGCGCGGATTCTCGAAAATCGCCATGTCGGTGCGCCCCTGTTGCAGATCACCGAAGCGACGAGGAATCGAGGTGGGTACCAGGACGAAGCGGTAGCGCTGCTGGGCATTGTTCAGGGCCTGGACCAACTGTGGCAACAGTCCGCTATCGGCGCCCTTCTCCGGGCGCACCGTATAAGGAGGGAAATGCGCCGCACCCACCTTGACTTCAACTTCCTCCAGCGCCCGGGCCGGTGACATCACCCACAAGGTGACGAGCATGATCAGGACAGGCATCACCTGAAGCTTGGGCGTTGGAATCAAAGCAACACACTCATTGTGGGTTTAAGTCGGAATCCACTTAAGCTAGGCGTTTTCCGGGCACCGCACAACTGGCAAATGTGCCAGTAGACGGATACAGGCAAAATGCCATGGTATATCGTCAACGCCCGAGTTTGGCTACGCTCTAGCGAGTCTTGGAAGGGAGCCTACTATGGGCCATTGGCTGGTGATCGATCTGGAAGCAACCACTGACGATGGGGGTTGGCCGGTCACGGATATGGAAGTCATCGAAATCGGCGCGACGCTGGTCAATCGCCAGGGACGTGAGGTCGACCATTTCCAGCGTTTCATCAAACCGCGGCGACGCCCGCAACTGACGCCTTTCTGCCGTGAACTGACCCATATCAGCCAGGCCAGCGTCGACTCGGCCGCCACCTTCAGCGAGGTCTGGGGCCAGTTCGAACGCTGGATCGGGCACCACAAGGCCCACCTGCAAGCCTGGGTCAGCTGGGGCGACTACGATCGCCAGCAATTGCTCCAGGAATGGCAACAGCACCAGATCCACAGCCTGCTGGAGGCGCTGCCGCACATCAACCTCAAGCAGCGCTTCGCCAAGGCTCGCCAGCTCCAGCGCCCGCTGGGCCTGAACGGCGCCCTGCAACTGGCCGGGCTGCAATTCAGCGGCCAGCAACACCGGGCCCTGGAAGATGCCCGCAATACCGCACGCCTGCTGCCCCTGAGCCTGCCGGCGGTTGGCACCTGAAAGCGGATGACGGCGCCGGGAGCCTTGGGCATACTGGCCAGCCTTTTCAGCCCCTTTTCAGGAGTCGCCCATGTTTAAGGTCAACGAGTACTTTGATGGCACCGTCAAGTCGATCGCTTTCGGCACTGCCGAAGGCCCGGCCACCGTCGGCGTGATGGCCCCCGGCGAGTACGAATTCGGCACCGCCCAGCGTGAAATCATGCACGTTGTTTCCGGCGCCCTGACCGTCAAGCTGCCTGATAGCGACAACTGGGAAACCTTCAGCGCCGGCAGCCAGTTCAATGTACCGGCCAACAGCAAGTTCCAGCTGAAAGTAGCTGTAGACACCGCCTACCTCTGCGAATACCGCGGCTGATATTCCCGGCAACCTAACGCCGCTGTCGACTGCATGTGGGAGCGGGCTTGCCCCGCGATGCGATGTGCCTGACAAAACGCAATCGCGGGGCAAGCCCGCTCCTACAGGAATGCTGCAATCTTCTGCGCCGCTGTGGCCAGATGCTCCGCATGACTGAACCCCGACGCCTTCAAGGGTTTGAGGTCATGATCCCCCGCCTCCAGCCAGCACAACTCGATCGCCGGCGATAGTTCATAGCCCTCCACCGCCTGCCGGTTGCCCAACGCATCCCGTTCACCCTGGATGATCAAGGTGCGCGTCTTCAGTTGCGCCAGATGCGCGACCCGTGGCTTTTCCGGCTTGCCCGCCGCATAGAAGGGATAGCCCAGGCACACCAGGGCATCGGCCCCCAGTTCATCGGCCACCAGGCTTGCCATGCGACCGCCCATGGACTTGCCACCAATGGCCAGCGGCCCCGTGACCCAAGGTCGCACCTGGGCATAAACCTCACGCCAGCATTCGAGCAACTTGGCCTGAGGATTTGGAGGCCTTTTGCCACCATCCGCACGGCGCTGAGCCATGTAGGGGAACTCGAAGCGCAACACTCCCAGCCCTTGTGCCGCCAGCCTTTGCGCCATTTCGTCCATGAACGTGCTGTCCATGGGCGCACCTGCGCCATGGGCCAAGATCAAGCATCCGGTATGTGCGCCATCCCCCTGATTTTGCGGGGCATTCCAGCGCCAGCCGCGACTTTCCACCAGCCGTGGCCATTGATCCCCGTCAATACCGGCCAGTTGCCCATTACTCATGCTTGCCTCGCTAATTAGTCTGCCTATAACCGTGGATGGGAACCCATACATGAACACAACCAGCAGTACCGCCTACAACTACAAGGTGGTCCGCCAATTCGCCATTATGACGGTGGTGTGGGGAATAGTCGGGATGGGGCTCGGCGTTTTTCTCGCCGCGCAACTCGTCTGGCCATCGCTCAACTTCGACCTCCCCTGGACCAGCTTCGGCCGTCTGCGACCGTTGCACACCAACGCGGTGATCTTCGCCTTCGGTGGTTGCGCGCTGTTCGCAGCGTCGTACTACTCGGTGCAGCGCACCTGCCAGACCACCCTGTTCTCGCCACGCCTGGCCGCCTTCACCTTCTGGGCCTGGCAGTTGGTGATCGTGCTGGCTGCGATCAGTTTGCCGCTGGGGTACACAAGTTCCAAGGAATACGCCGAACTTGAGTGGCCGATCGATATCCTGATCACCATCGTCTGGGTCGCCTATGCCGTGGTGTTCTTCGGCACCCTGATGAAGCGCACCACCAAGCACATCTACGTGGGCAACTGGTTCTTCGGTGCGTTCATCATCACCGTGGCGATCCTGCACATCGTCAACAACCTGGAACTGCCGGTCAGCCTGACCAAGTCCTACTCGCTGTACAGCGGCGCCACCGACGCCATGGTCCAGTGGTGGTACGGCCACAACGCCGTGGGCTTTTTCCTGACCGCGGGTTTCCTGGGCATGATGTACTACTTCGTGCCCAAGCAGGCTGAACGTCCGGTGTATTCCTATCGCCTGTCGATCGTGCACTTCTGGGCGCTGATCACCCTGTACATCTGGGCCGGCCCCCACCACCTGCACTACACCGCCCTGCCCGACTGGGCGCAATCGCTGGGCATGATCATGTCGCTGATCCTCCTGGCACCGAGCTGGGGTGGCATGATCAACGGCATGATGACCCTCTCGGGCGCCTGGCATAAGCTGCGCAGCGACCCGATCCTGCGGTTCCTGGTGGTATCCCTGGCGTTCTACGGCATGTCGACCTTCGAAGGCCCGATGATGGCGATCAAGACCGTCAACGCCCTGTCCCACTACACCGACTGGACCGTCGGCCACGTGCACGCCGGTGCCCTGGGTTGGGTGGCGATGATCTCCATCGGCGCGCTGTACCACATGATCCCGAAAGTCTTCGGCCGCGAGCAGATGTACAGCATCGGCCTGATCAACGCGCACTTCTGGCTGGCCACCATCGGCACCGTGCTGTACATCGCCTCGATGTGGGTCAACGGCATCGCCCAGGGCCTGATGTGGCGCGCGGTAAACGCCGACGGCACCCTGACCTACTCCTTCGTCGAAACCCTGGTAGCCAGCCACCCTGGCTTCATCGTGCGCTTCGTCGGCGGGGCGATCTTCCTGTCCGGCATGTTGCTGATGGCCTTGAACACCTGGCGCACCGTGCGTGCCCCGGCGGCCGCGACCGCCCCTGCCGCCGCGCAGCTGGCCTGAGGAGACCCAGATGAAACACGAAGTAATCGAGAAGAACGTCTTCCTGTTGGTGCTGTTGATGGTGTTTGCCGTCAGCATCGGCGGCCTGACCCAGATCGTCCCGCTGTTCTTCCAGGACGTCACCAACAAGCCGGTCGAAGGCATGAAGCCCTATACCGCGCTGCAACTGGAAGGTCGTGACATCTACATCCGCGAAGGCTGCGTACAGTGCCACTCGCAGATGATCCGGCCGTTCCGTGCCGAAACCGAGCGCTACGGCCACTACTCGGTCGCCGGTGAAAGCGTCTGGGACCATCCGTTCCTGTGGGGTTCCAAGCGTACCGGCCCGGACCTGGCCCGTGTCGGCGGTCGCTACTCCGATGACTGGCACCGCGCCCACCTGTACAACCCGCGCAACGTCGTGCCCGAGTCGAAGATGCCGGCCTACCCGTGGCTGGTCGCCAGCCAGGTCGACAGCAGCCACACCGAAACCAAGCTGCGCACCATGCGCACTCTGGGCGTGCCCTACACCGATGAAGACATCAGCGGTGCCGTGGCCTCGCTCAAGGGCAAGTCGGAAATGGATGCGCTGGTCGCCTACCTGCAGGTGCTTGGCACCGCGATCAAGAACAAGAGGTAAGGCCCATGGAACTGACATTGGATATCGGCCAGCTGCGCGGCCTGGGCACCCTGCTGGTGGCCATCGCCTTCATCGGCCTGTCGCTGTGGGTGTTCAACGGTCGACGCGACCGCGAGTTCGCCGAGGCCAGCCTGCTGCCCTTCGCCGATGACCGCCTGACACCAGCCGCCAACGAACCCGAATCGAGGAGTAACGGGCAATGACCACCTTCTGGAGTACGTACATCTGCGTACTGACGATCGGCAGCCTGATCGGCCTGACCTGGCTGCTGCTGGCCACGCGCAAGGGTGAAAAGCCCGGAACCAGCGACCAGACCATGGGCCACAGCTTCGACGGCATCGAGGAGTACGACAACCCGCTGCCCAAGTGGTGGTTCTGGCTGTTCGTCGGCACCTTGGTGTTCTCGGTGGGCTACCTGATCCTCTACCCTGGCCTTGGCAACTGGAAAGGCATTCTGCCCGGCTATGAGAACGGCTGGACCGGAGCCAACGAATGGCAGAAGGAAATGGACAAGGCCGACGCCAAGTTCGGACCGATCTTCGCCAAGTTCGCCGCCATGCCGGTGGAAGAGGTGGCCAAGGATCCCCAGGCGCTGAAAATGGGCGGCCGCCTGTTTGCCTCCAACTGTTCGGTCTGCCACGGCTCGGACGCCAAGGGCGCCTACGGCTTCCCCAACCTGACCGACAAGGACTGGCGCTGGGGCGGTGAGCCGGACACCATCAAGCAGTCGATCATGGGTGGTCGCCACGGGATCATGCCGGCCTGGGCCGAAGTGATCGGCGAACAAGGCGTGGCTGACGTCGCCGCCTTCGTCCTGACCAACCTCGACGGCCGCACCCTGCCCGAAGGCAGCAAGGCCGATGTCGCCAATGGCCAGAAGCTGTTCGCCACCAACTGCGTGGCCTGCCACGGCCCCGAAGGCAAAGGCACCCCGGCCATGGGCGCACCGGACCTGACCCATCCACAGGCGTTCATCTACGGCTCGAGCTTCGCCCAGCTGCAACAGACCATCCGCCACGGCCGCCAGGGCCAGATGCCAGCGCAGCAGGACCTGCAAGGCAACGACAAGGTCCACTTGCTGGCCGCCTATGTCTACAGCCTGTCCCAGGATGAGGCGGTCAAAGGCGAGAGCCTCTCTGCCAAGTAAAAAGTTCGGTTAACTGAACCTTGACGCAAACCGCCGCACCTCACCGGGTGCGGCGGCCCTCCCCGCCCCTTGCGACCAAGTGTCGCACCTCCCCCGCCCCGCTGCTTGCGCCCCTTCTGATCGGAACTAAGCTTGTTGCCACAGTGGCCGTAACAAAGGCTGCGGCCGTTCCTTGCTGGCAAAGTGCTCATTGAAGAATGTGGGCAAAGGCAGAGGGGACCGGCCCGACCTCCTTTATGGACGCTGGCGGGCGAAACGACCTGTCCACAACAAGTCTGACCGATTGGACAAGAAAATATGAATTACAGTACACATATCAATAAGATAATTGTGTACACTTCTTCCGCCAAGAGCGCCCGGAACAGCGATATATCGGGCTTTGGCAAGGGTCGGCGCGAATGCCATCGCGTTGCAATAACCACACGGTTTATACATACTTGCGCCGATTTTTTAACCTACAAAAACACCCAAACCGTGGAACCTTAGAATGAGCACAGCAATCAGTCCGACTGCTTATAACTATAAGGTCGTCCGCCAGTTCGCCATCATGACGGTGGTCTGGGGGATCCTTGGCATGGGGCTTGGCGTCTTCATCGCCTCGCAACTGGTATGGCCCCAGCTGAACCTGGACCTGCCATGGACGAGTTTTGGACGACTTCGCCCATTGCACACCAACCTGGTGATCTTCGCCTTCGGTGGCTGTGCGCTGTTTGCCACTTCCTACTATGTCGTGCAGCGAACCTGCCAGACGCGACTGATCTCCGACAGCCTCGCGGCCTTCACCTTCTGGGGTTGGCAAGCGGTGATCGTCGGTGCGCTCATCACCCTGCCACTGGGTTACACCACGACCAAGGAATACGCCGAGCTGGAATGGCCGATCGCCATTTTGCTGGCCATTGTCTGGGTCACTTACGGTGTGGTGTTCTTCGGTACCATCGTCAAGCGCAAGACCAAGCACATCTATGTGGGTAACTGGTTCTACGGTGCCTTCATCGTGGTCACCGCGATGCTGCACATCGTCAACCACATGTCGCTGCCGGTGAGCCTGTTCAAGTCCTACTCGGCCTACTCGGGTGCCACCGACGCCATGATCCAGTGGTGGTACGGCCACAACGCCGTGGGCTTCTTCCTGACCACCGGCTTCCTGGGCATGATGTATTACTTCGTGCCGAAACAGGCCGAGCGTCCGATCTACTCCTATCGCCTGTCGATCGTGCACTTCTGGGCACTGATCACCCTGTACATCTGGGCCGGCCCTCACCACCTGCACTACACCGCCCTGCCGGACTGGGCGCAGTCGCTGGGCATGGCCATGTCGATCATCCTCCTGGCACCGAGCTGGGGCGGCATGATCAACGGCATGATGACCCTCTCGGGCGCCTGGCATAAGCTGCGCACCGACCCGATCCTGCGCTTTTTGGTGGTCTCCCTGGCGTTCTACGGCATGTCGACCTTCGAAGGTCCGATGATGGCGATCAAGACCGTCAACTCGCTGTCGCACTACACCGACTGGACCGTCGGCCACGTGCACGCCGGTGCCCTGGGCTGGGTTGCGATGATCTCCATCGGTGCCCTGTACCACCTGATTCCGAAAGTCTACGGCCGCGAGCAGATGCACAGCATCGGTCTGATCAACGCGCACTTCTGGCTGGCCACCATCGGTACCGTGCTGTACATCGCCTCGATGTGGGTCAACGGTATTACCCAGGGCCTGATGTGGCGTGCGATCAACGACGACGGCACCCTGACCTACTCGTTCGTCGAAGCCCTGCAAGCCAGCCACCCGGGCTTTATGGTCCGCGCCCTGGGCGGTGCGTTCTTCGCCTCCGGCATGCTGCTGATGGCCTACAACGTCTACCGTACCGTACGCGCTTCGAAACCGGCCGAAGCTGAAGCCGCCGCGCAGATCGCTGTAGTGGGAGCCCACTGATGAAGCATGAAGCAGTCGAGAAGAATATTGGCCTGCTGGCCTTCTTCATGGTCATCGCCGTGAGCATCGGCGGCCTGACCCAGATCGTCCCGCTGTTTTTCCAGGACGTCACCAACAAACCGGTCGAAGGCATGAAGCCGCGCACTGCGCTGGAACTCGAAGGCCGCGACATCTACATCCGCGAAGGCTGCGTACAGTGCCACTCGCAGATGATCCGGCCGTTCCGTGCCGAAACCGAACGCTACGGCCACTATTCGGTCGCCGGTGAAAGCGTCTGGGATCACCCGTTCCTGTGGGGTTCCAAGCGTACCGGTCCGGACCTGGCGCGCGTCGGCGGTCGTTACTCCGACGACTGGCACCGCGCCCACCTGTACAACCCACGCAACGTCGTGCCCGAGTCGAAGATGCCGGCCTACCCATGGCTGGTCGAGAACAAGCTCGACGGCAAGGATACGGTCAAGAAGATGGAAGTCCTGCGTACCCTCGGCACGCCGTACACCGATGCCGACATCGCCGGTGCCCATGACGCGGTCAAGGGCAAGACTGAAATGGACGCCCTGGTCGCCTACCTGCAAGGCCTTGGCACCATCATCAAAAGCAAACGGTGACATTGATGGATATCGGGATGATTCGAGGCCTGGGCACCGTCGTGGTGATGGTGGCGTTTGTCGGCCTGGCGTTGTGGGTGTTCAGTTCTCGGCGCAAGTCCGAGTTCGACGAAGCGACCATGCTGCCCTTCGCGGATGATCCCGAGGCCAGCAAGCACGTCGAGCAAGCGCAAGCGAAAGCGTCTAGGAGTAACAACGAATGACTACCTTCTGGAGTCTGTACGTCACCGTTCTGAGTCTGGGCACCATCTTCGCCCTGACCTGGCTGTTGCTGTCCACCCGCAAGGGCCAGCGCAGTGAAGCCACCGATGAAATCGTGGGCCACTCGTTCGATGGTATCGAGGAGTACGACAACCCGCTGCCCAAATGGTGGTTCTGGCTGTTTGTCGGCACCATCGTCTTCGCCCTGGGTTACCTGGTGCTGTACCCGGGCCTGGGTAACTGGAAAGGCGTGCTGCCGGGCTACCAGTACCTGGACAACGAGAAGAAAACCGAGTTCGCCAACGGCCAGGCCGGCTGGACCGGCGTGCACGAGTGGGAAAAGGAAATGGCCCGTTCGGACGCCAAGTTCGGCCCGATCTTCGCCAAGTTTGCCGCCATGCCCATTGAAGAAGTGGCCATGGATCCGCAAGCCCTGAAGATGGGCGGCCGCCTGTTCGCCTCCAACTGCGCGGTCTGCCACGGTTCCGACGCCAAGG
The DNA here is from genome assembly GCF_030272895.1 of Pseudomonas sp. BGr12. Lineage (GTDB taxonomy): Bacteria > Pseudomonadota > Gammaproteobacteria > Pseudomonadales > Pseudomonadaceae > Pseudomonas. The sequence continues at coordinate 94,566 of NZ_JALRNF010000010.1, forward strand.
GTTCCTACGGCTTCCCCAACCTCACCGACAACGACTGGCGTTGGGGCGGCGAACCGGCAACCATCAAGGCCACCATCATGGGCGGTCGTCACGGGGTGATGCCGGCCTGGGCCGAAGTCATCGGCGAGCAAGGCGTGGCTGACGTCGCCGCCTATGTGCTGACCAACCTCGATGGCCGCACCCTGCCAGAAGGCGCGAAAGCCGACCCGGCCAATGGCCAGAAGCTGTTCGCTGCCAACTGCGTGGCCTGCCACGGCCCGGAAGGCAAAGGCACCCCGGCCATGGGCGCGCCTAACCTGACCCACCCGCAAGCCTTCATCTACGGTTCGAGCTTCGCCCAACTGCAGCAGACCATCCGTTACGGCCGCCAGGGCCAGATGCCTGCCCAGGAAGCGATCCAGGGCAACGACAAGGTCCACCTGCTGGCCGCCTATGTCTACAGCCTGTCGCACCAGCAAGAGAAAGCGCCTGAAACGAAGTAATCAGCCTGGCTGAAATACGGCCCCGCCAGTCCTGCTGGCGGGGCCGCTTTGTTTATGACACCTGCGCACGACCGTACAGGACAAGCATGGATAGGCCGGTTGTCCAGGCTGGAAAACCACCGGCCTGACCCAGATCAATTGACAGTGCCAACTACACTATTATCCGAATTCCCCCAACGCGGCCAAAGGTCGCACCTCTCCCCTTGACCGGCGGGACAGGCGTATCATGCGCCCTAGAGCATCAAGCTTCCGACTGCGGCCGGCAGGTACTGGCCGCGGCACCCCTCCACTGCCGTGGGACTCAATGATGAGCAAGCAGATTCCGGTACATGATGTCACCCCGCCTGCCAGCAAGGACAAAGACAGCGTCGATCTCTACGCCTCCCGGGAAAAAATCTACACCCGGGCCTTCACCGGCGTGTTCCGCAACTTGCGCATGGTCGGCGGCGCCTTCCTGTTCCTGTTGTACTTCGGCACGGTCTGGCTGAACTGGAGCGGCCACCAGGCCGTCTGGTGGAACCTGCCGGAGCGCAAGTTCTACATCTTCGGCGCCACCATCTGGCCGCAGGACTTCATCCTGCTTTCGGGCCTGCTGATCGTCGCCGCCTTCGGCCTGTTCTTCATCACCGTGTTCGCCGGGCGTGTCTGGTGCGGCTACACCTGCCCGCAGAGCGTCTGGACCTGGATCTTCATGTGGTGCGAAAAGGTCACCGAGGGTGATCGCAACCAGCGCATGAAGCTCGACAAGGCGCCCATGAGCGCCAACAAGTTCCTGCGCAAGGCCGCCAAGCACAGCCTGTGGCTGCTGATCGGTTTCGTCACCGGCATGACCTTCGTCGGCTACTTCTCGCCGATCCGTGAGCTGGCGGTGGAATTCTTCACCGGCCAGGCCGACGGCTGGGCCTACTTCTGGGTCGGTTTCTTCACCCTGGCCACCTATGGCAACGCCGGTTGGCTGCGCGAGCAGGTGTGCGTGTACATGTGCCCCTATGCGCGCTTCCAGAGCGTGATGTTCGACAAGGACACCCTGATCGTTTCCTACGACCCGCGCCGCGGCGAAACCCGCGGCCCGCGCAAGAAAGACCTCGACTACAAGGCCAAGGGCCTGGGTGACTGCATCGACTGCACCATGTGCGTCCAGGTTTGCCCGACCGGCATCGACATCCGCGACGGCCTGCAGATCGAATGCATCGGCTGCGCCGCCTGCATCGATGCCTGCGACACCATCATGGACAAGATGAACTACCCCAAGGGCCTGATCAGCTACACCACCGAGCACAACCTGTCGGGGCAGAAGACCCACATGCTGCGCCCGCGACTGATCGGCTACGCCCTTGTCCTGCTGGCCATGATTTCCCTGCTCGCCACGGCATTCGTGACCCGCTCGCTGGTGGGCTTCGATGTCAGCAAGGACCGCGTCCTGTATCGCGAGAACGCCCAGGGCCGGATCGAGAACGTCTACAGCCTGAAGGTGATGAACAAGGACCAGCGCGACCACGTCTACGTGCTCGAAGCCACCGGCCTGCCGGGCCTGAAGCTCGAAGGTGCGGGAGAGATCCGCGTCGCGGCCGGCGACATCGTCAGCCTGCCGGTGCAACTGTCGATGGCCCCGGAAAAACTGCCGTCGTCCACCAACGAAGTCATCTTCATCCTCAAGAACGCTGACGACAGCGCTGCCCAGGTTGAAGCCAAGAGCCGGTTCATCGGCCCACAAATTCGATAAGAGAGCCACTACATGCCTGCAACTGCCACCAGCCCCTGGTACAAGCACCTCTGGCCCTGGATCATCATCGGGGTGCTGGCCACCTCGGTGACCCTGAGCCTGACCATGGTCACCATCGCGGTGCACAATCCGGACAACCTGGTCAATGACAACTACTACGAGGCTGGCAAAGGCATCAACCGCTCACTGGACCGCGAACTGCTGGCCCAGACCCTGAACCTCAAGGCCAGCGTGCACCTGGACGAGCTGACCGGCGAAGTCGACCTGCGCCTGACCGGCAACAGCCAGCCGCAGACCCTGGAACTGAACCTGATCTCGCCGACCCAGCCGCAGAAGGACCGCAAGATCGTCCTGACCCGCAGCGACAGCGAAGCCGGACGCTACCTGGGCCAGCTCGGCGACAAGGTCGAAGGGCGTCGCTTCGTCGAGCTGCTGGGCAGCCAGGATGCGCATGTCTGGCGGTTGTTCGAGGAGGAGAAAGTCGAGCACGGCGTGACCCTGCAACTCGGCGACGAAGCCTTGCAAGGGGCCGAACACCTGGAGAAATGATTCGCACCTGATCGCGGGGCAAGCCCGCTCCCACAGGGTCTTCCGTGGGAGCGGGCTTGCCCCGCGATCAGATCAACCCAAGAATCTGCGACCCGCCGCCATGACCAGCCCCACACCCTGCTACCACTGCGCCCTGCCCGTGCCCGCCGGCAGCCACTTCACCGCCGTGGTACTCGGCCAGCCGCGGCTGTTCTGCTGCCCCGGCTGCCAGGCCGTGGCCGAAGCCATCGTCGCCGGCAACCTGGAGAGCTACTACCAGCACCGTAGCGAGGCCAGCGCCAACCCCGAGGCACTGCCCCAGCAACTGGTCGACGAACTGGCCCTGTACGACCGCGCCGATGTGCAGAAGCCCTTCGTGCGTCACAGCGGGGAGCTGGCCGAGACTACCCTGCTGATCGAAGGCATCAGCTGCGCCGCCTGCGGCTGGCTGATCGAGAAGCACCTGCGCAACCTGCCCGGGGTCACCGAGGCGCGGCTGAACCTGTCCAACCACCGCCTGCAGGTCAACTGGGCCGACAGCCAGCTGCCGCTGTCGAAACTGCTCGCCGAGCTGCGCCACATCGGCTACGCCGCCCACCCCTACCAGGCCGACCGCGCCGCCGAACAACTGGCCAGCGAAAACCGCACCGCCCTGCGCCAGCTGGGCGTCGCCGGCCTGCTGTGGTTCCAGGCGATGATGGCGACCATGGCCACCTGGCCGGAATTCAATATCGACCTGAGCCCGGAACTGCACACCATTCTGCGCTGGGTCGCGCTGTTCCTGACCACGCCCATCGTGTTCTACAGCTGCGCGCCGTTCTTCCGTGGTGCTGCCCGCGACCTGCGCACCCGCCACCTGACCATGGATGTCTCGGTGTCCCTGGCCATCGGCCTGGCCTATGGCGCAGGCATCTGGACGGCAATCACCGGCAGCGGCGAGCTGTATTTCGATGCCGTGGGCATGTTCGCCCTGTTCCTGCTGGCCGGCCGCTACCTGGAGCGGCGCGCCCGCGAACGCACGGCCGCCGCCACCGCGCAACTGGTCAACCTGCTGCCGGCCTCCTGCCTGCGCCTGGGCGCGGCGGGCCAGAGCGAGCGAATCCTGCTCAGTGAGTTGCAACTGGGCGACTGCGTACTGATTCAACCGGGCCACGTCGTCCCCGCCGACGGGCGCATCGTCAATGGCCAGTCGAGTGTCGATGAGTCGCTGCTGACCGGCGAATACCTGCCGCAACCCCGCCGTGCCGGCGATGCGGTCACTGCCGGCACGTTGAACGTGGAAAGTGCGCTGACCGTCGAGGTCCAGGCGCTGGGCCAGGACACCCGCCTGTCGGCCATCGTCCGCCTGCTGGAGCGGGCGCAGTCGGAAAAACCGCGCCTGGCCGAAATCGCCGACCGCGCCTCGCAATGGTTCCTGCTGTTCTCCCTGGTGGCCGCCGCGGCCATCGGCCTGCTCTGGTGGCAACTGGACCCATCCCGGGCGTTCTGGATCGTGCTGGCCATGCTGGTCGCCACCTGTCCGTGCGCCTTGTCCCTGGCCACCCCGACCGCCTTGACCGCCGCCACCGGCACCCTGCACAAACTCGGACTGCTGCTGACCCGCGGCCATGTGCTCGAAGGCCTGAACCAGATCGATACAGTCATCTTCGACAAAACCGGCACCCTCACCGAAGGCCGCCTGACCTTGCGCGCCATCCGCCCGCTTGGCGCCGTCGATGCCGACCAGTGCCTGATGCTTGCCGCTGCCCTGGAAAACCGTTCCGAACACCCGATCGCCCGTGCCTTCGGTCGCGCCAGCGTGCCCGCCGACGAGGTCCATGCCGAACCCGGGCGGGGGCTTGAAGGTGTCGTTCAGGGACAGCGCCTGCGTATCGGCGCAGCGGACTATGTCTGCGCCCTCAGCGGCGCCCCGCTGCCGTCGATGCCTGCCGAGCCTGGCCAGTGGCTGTTGCTGGGTGACAGCCACGGCGCCCTGGCCTGGCTGGTACTCGATGACCGTCTGCGCAGCGACGCCGCCGACCTGCTGGCTGCCTGCCGCGCACGGGGCTGGCAGACCCTGCTGCTGTCGGGCGACAGTTCGCCGATGGTGCACAGCGTGGCGGCCGAGCTGCAGATCGACCAGGCCATCGGCGGCCTGCGCCCGGACGACAAACTGGAAAAGCTCAAGGCCTTGCAACAGCAGGGCCGCAAGGTGCTGATGCTCGGCGACGGGGTTAACGATGTACCGGTGCTGGCCGCCGCCGACATCAGCATCGCCATGGGCTCGGCCACTGACCTTGCCAAGACCAGCGCCGATGCGGTGCTGCTGTCCAATCGCCTGGACGCGCTGATCCAGGCCTTCAGCCTGGCACGTCGCACCCGGCGGATCATTATCGAGAACCTGCTGTGGGCAGCGCTGTATAATGGCCTGATGCTGCCCTTTGCCGCCCTGGGCTGGATTACTCCGGTATGGGCGGCGGTGGGCATGTCGGTCAGTTCGCTGATCGTGGTGCTCAACGCCCTGCGTTTGACCCGCATCAAAGGCCTGCCGGCCAACGGCGCACCGGCCAGCACCGCCCACCCTGCCACGGCCTGATCAGGAGCCACCATGCCTGCGTTATACGTCATGATCCCGGCCGCGCTGCTGATCGTCGCCATCGCCGTCTACATCTTCTTCTGGGCGGTGGACAGCGGACAGTACGACGACCTCGACAGCCCGGCCCACAGCATCCTGTTCGACGACCAGGATCCGCAGCACACCGCCGCCATGGACGAAGCCGACGGCAAGAAACCCGACGACGGCGCCCCACCCCGTGCTTGAACTGCTGCCCCTGCTCAGCTCGGCGCTGATTCTCGGCCTGCTCGGTGGCGGTCACTGCCTGGGCATGTGTGGAGGCCTGATGGGCGCGCTCACCCTGGCCATCCCCAAGGAACAACGCAGCCGCCGTTTTCGCCTGTTGCTGGCCTACAACCTGGGCCGCATCCTCAGCTATGCCCTGGCCGGCCTGCTACTGGGCCTGGCCGGCTGGGCCGTGGCCAACAGCCCGGTGGCCCTGGGCCTGCGCGTGGTTGCGGCCTTGCTGCTGATCAGCATGGGCCTGTACCTGGCCGGCTGGTGGAGCGGCCTGACCCGCATCGAAGGCCTGGGCCGCGGCTTGTGGCGGCATATCCAGCCCGTGGCCAACCGCCTGCTGCCGGTGTCCAGCCTGCCCCGCGCCCTGCTGCTGGGTGCCTTGTGGGGCTGGCTGCCCTGCGGCCTGGTGTACAGCACCCTGCTCTGGGCCGCGAGCCAGGGTAACGCACTCGACAGCGCCCTGTTGATGTTGGCATTCGGCCTGGGCACCTGGCCGGTGCTGCTGGCCACCGGGCTGGCGGCCGAGCAAACCGGCGCCCTGCTGCGAAAGCGCGGCGTGCGCATCGCCGGCGGCCTGCTGGTGATCCTCTTTGGCCTGTGGACCTTGCCGGGGCCGCACCAACACTGGTTGATGGGCCACTGAAGCGCTTTTGATACAAATCAAAACAGATTTTCTCGCCACTCCTTAGACTCCGGACACTGCTGATACATCCGGGGACTGCCCACATGATCGACGCACTTCGCTGGGACACTGGCCTGATTCGCCGCTATGACCTGGCCGGTCCGCGTTACACCTCCTACCCGACCGCCGTGCAACTGCACAGCGAAGTCGGTTCCTTCGACCTGCTGCATGCCCTGCGTGACAGCCGGCGTGCCGTGCGTCCCTTGTCGATCTACGTGCATGTGCCGTTCTGCGCCAACATCTGCTACTACTGCGCCTGCAACAAGGTCATCACCAAGGACCGTGGCCGCGCCGCGCCCTACCTGCAGCGCCTGGAACAGGAAATCCAGCTGATCGCCTGCCATCTGGACCCCAAACAGACCGTCGAACAACTGCATTTCGGTGGCGGCACCCCGACCTTCCTCAGCCATGTCGAACTGCGCCAGCTGATGGCCCACCTGCGCAAGCATTTCAACCTGCTCGATGACGACTCCGGCGACTATGGCATCGAGATCGATCCGCGCGAAGCCGACTGGTCGACCATGGGCCTGCTGCGCGAACTGGGCTTCAACCGCGTCAGCCTCGGCGTCCAGGACCTCGACCCGCTGGTGCAACGGGCGATCAACCGCCTGCAAAGCCTGGAACAGACCCGGACGATCATCGATGCGGCCCGCACCCTGCAGTTTCGCTCGATCAACCTCGACCTGATCTACGGCCTGCCCAAGCAGACCCCGGAAGGTTTCGCCCGCACCGTGGAAGAAGTCATCAAGCTGCAACCGGATCGTTTGTCGGTGTTCAACTATGCGCACCTGCCGGAGCGTTTCATGCCCCAGCGACGCATCGACAGCAACGACCTGCCGGCGCCTGCCGCCAAGCTGGAAATGCTGCAACGGACCATCGAACAGCTCACTGCCGCCGGCTATCGCTACATCGGCATGGACCATTTCGCCCTGCCCGACGACGAGCTGGCCATCGCCCAGGAAGAGTCGACCCTGCAACGCAACTTCCAGGGCTACACCACCCACGGTCATTGCGACCTGATTGGCCTGGGGGTATCGGCCATCAGCCAGATCGGCGACCTGTACTGCCAGAACAGCAGCGACCTGAACACCTACCAGGACACCCTCGCCACCTCGCAACTGGCCACCAGCCGGGGCCTGGTGTGCAACGCCGACGACCGTCTGCGCCGGGCGGTGATCCAGCAACTGATCTGCCATTTCGAACTGGACTTCGACAGCATCGAGCAGGCGTTCACCATCGACTTTCGCGGTTATTTCAAGGAGGAATGGCCCGCCCTTCAGGCCATGCACAAGGATGGCCTGATCAACCTCAGCAGCCAGGGTATCGAGGTACTGCCCGCCGGCCGCCTGTTGGTTCGTTCGGTATGCATGGTGTTCGACGCCTACCTGGGCATGCATAGCCAGCAGCGTTTCTCCCGGGTCATCTGATTTACAGATTTCCTTGTAAAGCACACTATGTTGAACGAGGTCGGACGATACGCCGCACCTGTGCCAGCATGCCTTACCCGGCATGGACTGGCCGAAACCCCATGCCCTGAGTTACCCTTACGGCTTATGTGTGCTTTCCCACAAGGAATGAAGAAATGTCCGAGCCAGTCAAACTGCGCGCCCACAACCAGGCCCATTGCAAGGATTGCAGCCTGGCGCCTCTGTGCCTGCCCTTGTCATTGAACCTGGAAGACATGGATGCACTGGATGAAATCGTCAAGCGCGGGCGACCGCTGAAGAAAGGCGAGTTCCTGTTCCGCCAGGGCGACAATTTCGATTCGGTCTACGCAGTGCGCTCCGGCGCCCTGAAAACCTTCAGTTTGAGCGACGGCGGCGAGGAACAGATCACCGGCTTCCATCTGCCGAGTGAGCTGGTCGGCCTGTCCGGCATGGACACCGAGACCTACCCGGTGTCGGCCCAGGCCCAGGAAACCACCTCGGTGTGCGAGATCCCGTTCGAACGCCTTGACGAGCTGTCGGTGCAACTGCCCCAGCTGCGTCGCCAACTGATGCGGGTGATGAGCCGCGAGATCCGCGACGACCAGCAGATGATGCTGCTGCTGTCGAAGAAGACCGCCGACGAACGCATCGCCACCTTCCTGGTCAACCTCTCGGCACGCTTCCGTGCCCGTGGCTACTCGGCGAACCAGTTCCGCCTGAGCATGTCACGCAACGAGATCGGCAACTACCTGGGCCTGGCCGTGGAAACTGTTTCACGAGTTTTCACCCGCTTCCAGCAAAACGGCCTGATCGCTGCCGAAGGCAAGGAAATCCATATCCTCGACCCGATCCAGCTGTGTGCGCTGGCCGGTGGTTCGCTGGACAGCTGAGCCGGCAGGATAAAGGGTATACTGGCGGGCATTCGTTTTTCAGGATACCCGCCCCATGCACAGCGATACCTTCGACCTCAAAGCCCTGATCCGCCCGGTGCCGGACTTCCCGAAACCTGGCGTGATCTTTCGCGACATCACCCCGCTGTTCCAGTCGCCACGGGGCCTGCGCCATGTGGCCGATGCGTTCATCGAGCGCTATGTCGAGGCCGAATTCAGCCACATCGGTGCCATGGACGCCCGCGGCTTCTTGATCGGTTCGATCATCGCCCACCAGTTGAACAAGCCCCTGATCCTGTTCCGCAAGCAAGGCAAGCTGCCGGCCGACGTGCTCGCCGAGGGCTACCAGACCGAGTACGGCGAAGCCTTCCTCGAAGTGCATGCCGACAGCCTGTGCGAAGGCGACTCGGTGCTGATTTTCGACGACCTGATCGCCACCGGCGGCACCCTGCTGGCGGCCACCAAACTGGTACGGCGTACCGGTGCCGAGGTGTTCGAAGCGGCGGCCATCATTGACCTGCCGGAACTGGAAGGTTCGAAGCGCCTGAACGATGCAGGCGTCCCTACTTTCTGCCTGACCGCATTTTCGCTGAGCGAACGCTGAGTCTCGCCATCGCGGGGCAAGCCCGCTCCCACAACACTCTCCTGTGGGAGCGGGCTTGCCCCGCGATGAAGCAGCATCCTCACAATGCGATGGGCTTACGCCCGGCAAAGGAATGCGCCAGGGTGCCGCCGTCGACCAGCTCCAGCTCCCCACCCAGCGGCACGCCATGGGCGATGCGCGAGGCGACCAGGCCCTTGTCGGCCAGCAACTGGGCGATGTAATGGGCCGTCGCCTCACCCTCCACCGTCGGGTTGGTGGCCAGGATCACCTCACTGAAGGTGCCCTGTTCTTCGATACGCGCCATCAACTGCGGAATACCGATGGCCTCCGGCCCCAGGCCATCGAGCGGCGACAGATGCCCCTTGAGGACAAAGTAACGACCGCGATAGCCGGTCTGCTCCACGGCATAGACATCCATCGGACCCTCCACTACACACAACAGGCTGTCATCACGACGCGGGTCGGAACACTGCGGGCACAGTTCCTGCTCGGTCAGCGTCCGGCACTGGCGGCAATGTCCTACGCCTTCCATAGCCTGGCTCAGGGCCTGGGCCAGACGCGCACCACCACTGCGATCACGCTCCAACAGTTGCAACGCCATGCGCTGGGCGGTTTTCTGGCCGACACCGGGCAAGATGCGCAGGGCGTCGATCAGCTGTCGGATAAGTGGACTGAAACTCATAGGAAAAGACCTTGGCGCAAATGAAGGCGGTTTATACCCGGCCCATGAGCCAGCGTCAAACCGGGAAGTGAGTACAGCTTTCAGTGTAGGACACTTGCAAGATAAACCGCCAAGCAGCGCGCACTCGACAAGTAGCCAACACCATTACTTGATAGAACCTGAAGCAAACTACTCAACGCCCTACACTGACAGTCATATAGTTACACAACACCATGTAACCTGATCCTACATCCACCCCCAACAAGAAAAGCCATAATCGCCTCGCCTAACAACATTACCGCAGCAACCTCAGAAACTTAGTTGAAGTTCTGCACTAATGAACCCCAAGGCACAACAACCTATCGATTATGGAAGCAACATGAAAAAAAGCATCCTTGGTTTCGCCCTGTCCTTCCCATTGCTGGCCGGCATGAGCCTCAACGCTCAAGCCACTGATGGGCAGATCGAGTTTAGCGGTAGCATCTCCGGCACTACCTGCACTATCAACGGCGGTGCCGGCGGTCAGAACTTCACCGTCGCCATGGGACCAGCACATACTTCGCAACTGACCACGCCAGGCCAGACTGCTGAACGTCAACCGTTCAACATCCAGCTGAGCAACTGCACGCCAGCCGCCGGCAATGTGGACATTTCCTTCCTCAATGGTCCTAACGTCGACCCACTAGGGCGCCTGAACGTTGATGCCAACGGGGCTCAGAACGTGCAGATCCAACTGCTCAACGAGCGAAACGAGCAAATTCGCGTCGGCGCGCCAGATGGCTCGCAGAACACCATCCCGGTTCCGCTGACCGCAGGCGCGGCGACCCTTAACTACTACAGCGAGTACTACGCCACTGGTGCCACCACCCCAGGTGCGGCGAACACCCGCGTGCAATACATGATCCGCTTCCCTTAAGCCTCGCCACTGGCAGTTGCCCGCTCCGGGCAACTGTCGTCCCGGGTGCTCACCGATACGTGCACCCGCCCCTTCAGGTCTTGAACGTCCCATGATCCAGTCGCTCCCCAAGCTGCTCGCCACCCTGGCCCTACTGGCAGTGTTCGGCCACGCTCATGCCAGCGTAGTGATTTCCGGCACCCGGGTGATTTTCCCCGCCCAGGAACGTGAAGTTACCGTCAATCTCAGCAATACCAGCAAATCCCCAACCCTGGTCCAGGTCTGGCTCGATGACGGCGATGCCGAAGCGGCTCCCGAGACCTTGCAGGTGCCCTTTACCATCACTCCGGTGCTGATCCGTATCGAGCCCGAACAGGGGCAGGCCATTCGCCTGATCCACAGCGGTGCACCAATGAGCAAAGACCGCGAAACCCTGTACTGGCTGAACATGCTTGAGGTACCGCCCAAAGCCCAGGAAGACAACCACCTGCAGCTCGCCTTCAGGACCCGGATCAAACTGATGTATCGGCCACAAGGGCTGCCCGGCAAGGCCGCTGACGCGCCCGCCGAGGTGACCTGGAACACGGCACCTGGTGAAAACGGCAAGGGCCTGGTACTGGTCGGGCACAATCCGACCGCTTACTACGTGAACATGGGTGAAATCAATGTTGAACACAATGGCAAGAGCGAAGCCTTGGGCACCGGTTACATCGCGCCGTTCAGCAGCGAGCGTTTTGTAATAAAAGAGCACTCAACGATCAGTACCGATGCACGAGTGAAGTTCATCAGCATCAATGACTACGGTGCGGGAACCACTAACAAATCACAACTCAACACTTCAAATTAAACCCGCCGCACACAACTTACCTACACCTCAAGCACCCATTCACAGTGTCCACACTGCGAACTTCCGTGGCCGCCTGTAATTATTAAAGACTCTCCCCAACATGACTCTTATAAGACTTTGTGTGCCTGTACCGGACAAAGTTATAAGTCTGGTGGCCTTGATGCTACTTCACGCCAGCGTCCAGGCCGAAACGACATCCGCCTCTGCAACTCAGTTCGAGCCGGCCTTCCTGACCAACGGCAGTGGCCAGGCCATCGACCTGTCACGCTTCAACAACCGTAATGTTGTCGCCGCTGGCACTTACAACGTTGACGTTTTCGTCAACCAGACCTGGCAGGGGCGTTTCGACCTGCCCTTCAAGGCCGACGCTCAAGACCGCGACGCCCAAGCCTGCTTCGATACTGCAATGCTCGAACGACTGGCCATCGACGTGCAGCGGCTGAACCGTGAAATCCGGGACCGCCTGGAACCTCAAAGTGCGTGCCTTGCACTGGCACAACTGATCGACGATGCCAGCAGTCGCTTCGAATTCGCCAGCCAGCGCCTGTTCCTGTCGGTGCCCCAGGCCTCGCTGAAGCGAAACGCGCGCGACACTGTCGATCCCGAGCATTGGGACAGTGGCGTGACGGCAGGCTTTCTCGGTTACAACTTCAACCTGTACGGCACGCGCAACCACCAACAAGCGCAAGGCAGCCTGACCCAGGGTTACCTGGGACTCAACAGCGGCCTGAATGTCGGCCAATGGCGCTTGCGCCACGATGGCGCCTTGACCTGGAACAATCAGGGTCAGCAGCACTACCAGAGCCTCGCCAGCTACGCCCAGCGCGACATCACCCCCTGGACCTCGCAACTGACCCTGGGCGAAGCCTACACCTCTGGCGAGCTGTTCGACGCGGTCAGCTTTACCGGGCTGCGCCTGGCCAGTGATGAGCGCATGCTGCCCAATTCATTGCGTGGCTTTGCCCCGGTGGTCCGCGGCATCGCCAGCAGCAACGCGCGGGTCATAGTGCGCCAGCGCGGCGTGATCCTGCATGAAACCACGGTGGCACCGGGCGCCTTCGAGATTGACGACCTGTATTCCACGGGCTACGGCGGCGACCTGGACGTCACGGTCATCGAAGCCGACGGCCGCGAACACGGCTTCTCCGTGCCATACGCCGCCGTGCCCTTGTCGCTGCGCCCCGGTGTCAGCCGCTACAGCGCCACGCTGGGCACCTTGCGCAACCCGCAACTGGACAGCGACCCTGTATTTGTCGAGGGCACCTGGCAATACGGCCTGAGCAACATGGTCACTGCCTACAGCGGCATGAACCTGGCTTCAGGCTATGGCTCGGGCCTGTTGGGTGGCGCCCTGAACACTGAACTGGGTGCGTTTGGCGCCGACATTACCCAGGCCAGAACCCACCTCCAGGGCCAGGGCAGCGTCCAGGGCCAGAGCCTGCGCCTCAGCTATGCAAAGACGCTTGCCGAAACCGACACCCAGATCGCCCTGGCCACGTACCGCTATTCAACCAGTGGCTTTTTTGGCCTGGAAGACGCCCACCTGCAGCGCCAGTATCAACGCGCGCATGGCGACAGCAGGAGCTTTCTGCGCCAGCGTAACCGCACGACCCTGGCCCTGGGGCAACCGCTCGCCGACGACTACGGTCAATTGCACCTCAGCGCCTCGGCGGCCACTTACTGGAACCGCTCCGGCGGCGACCTGAGTTACACCCTGGGCTACAGCAACCGCTACAAGACCCTGGGCTACAGCCTCAATGCCAGCCGAGAACGCAGCCAGTCAGGCCGCAGTGACAACACCCTGTACCTGAGCCTGTCCCTGCCATTGGGTGGCGAACGTTTGCAGAGCCTCAGCGCCAGCGCTTCGCGGGACAATCATGGGCGTACCCACGGGCAAACCACCCTGACCGGTACTGCCAGCGCTGATCACAGCCTGAGCTATGGCATCACCACCAGCCACGACCGCGCCGACGACCAGCGCAACAGTACAGTCAGCACCAATACCCTCTACCGCGGTTCGAATGCCGAACTCAGTGCTTCTCTGAGTCGTGGCAGCAACACCTCGCAAGCCTCTGTCGGTGTACGCGGTGCCGTGGTCGCCCACCCCGGCGGGGTAACCCTGGCCCAGCCCTTGTCGGACACCTTCGCCATCGTCAAGGCCGAACATGCCCAAGGAGCTCACGTGTCCAGCAGCACCGCACTCAAGCTGGACAGCCGTGGCTATGCCGTGGTGCCGAATCTGACGCCCTACCGCCGCAATACGGTCAGCCTGGACCCCAAGGGGCTATCAACCGACGTCGAGCTGCAGGTCAGCAGCCAGCAGGCAGTTCCCAGGGCCGGTGCAATCCCGATGCTGGAGTTCAAGACCTCATCGGGGCGCTCCGCGATCATTCACGCCAGGCAACGCAATGCAGCAGCCCTTCCCTTTGGTGCCAGCGTTGTGGACGAAACCGGCAAAGAGGTCGGTGTCGTTGGCCAGGGTAGCCAGATATTTGCCCGCGGCCTGCAAGCACGCGGCAACCTGCAGGTCCGCTGGGGGGAAACGTCCGCCACCGCGTGCATGTTTGCCTACACCTTCCCGGCCACCAAAGGTGCCAGCGGAGAGACCCCGCGCCTTTCTGCCACCTGCGGCACTCCATCACCCGACCAGCCTTTACCGGAAGCATGAGCCATGATCTTTCCATCTGCCTTGCCTGATTTTTTTGCAACGACAGCAGCAAGCAAGTCAAGGTCCCACCTGGCGGCGTGGGCGCTGCTGCTGGGTTCGCTCTCCAGTCAGGCGCTTGCGGACGAACGCACCAGCTGCCAGTTCATCAATGGGACAGGGCCGCAAATCTTGACCATCGACCTTCCGCAAAGGCTGGTGTTCGACAGGAACCTCCCTGACGGATACATATTCGAGCATCTATCAGCGAGCGGTCCTACAGTCAGCATTCGTTGCTCGGCAGGCTGGCGACTCACCCACGGCTTCAATAGCTCGATGAGCTTGCACTCTGGCTTTGTCTATCGAACTACAGTTCCTGGTATTGGCGTTCGGGTACAAGTCCTCAGCGTCGCGAGACACGATTATCTGCATTGGCCACGCCATTCCGAAATCTCGCAAAACACCGGAAGCCAGCATGAGACCCCGAGGTTTTTTCTGACCCTGGAAAAAATCGGACCTATCACACCCGGCACACTGAGGTTGCCGGTTGAACTAGGACATGTCACAGCCGGCGCACTGACCACTGAGTCTTTGCGGCTAGCCAATTCACAAATTGAGGTAGTGGAAAACATTCCCACCTGCTCCGTCGATGCTGGATCGAAACTGATCCCGGTGTTCCTGGGCGATCATCCGCGGGCAAGCTTCAATGGAGTCAATTTCACCACCCCGGCAATGCCCTTCTCCATCGCCCTCAATTGCAGTGGAGGAGGACCCGGTAGCAGCCGAAACGTACGGTTCACCATCACCGACTTCCACTATCCCGAGAACCGTACCCAAGCCCTGCGCCTGGCACCCAACGCCGGCGCCGCAGGTGTTGGCGTTCGCATTCGGCATCACCTCAATGGTGCCACTTCGACCGTTGCCATGGGCAGTTCACTCGCGGCCGGGACCGTCTACCCTGGCGTGCCACGCTTTGCAATCAATCTGAGCGCCCAGTACATCCAGCAGGTCCCCCCCTCACAGATTCGAGAAGGGCTGGCACCGGCCCGGGCCAGGTTCAACATCACCTACAACTGACGATTAACCTGCATGCCACCGGGGGAAAGGCCCACCACTGCATGCGCGCTTGCTTACACCTGTGGCACTCCATCACCCGACCAGCCTGTAGCGGAAGCACGATCCATGATTTTTCCAATTGCCTTGCCTGATTTTTTTGCAACGATAGCTACAAGCAAGTCAAGGTCCCACCTGGCGGCGTCGGCCCTGCTGCTGGGTGCGCTTTCCAATCAGGCGCTTGCGGACGGGCGTACCGGTTGCCGGTACGTCAATGGGTCTGGCCCGCAAACCTTCTACTTCAACCTTCCGCAGAGGCTGGTGGTCAACAACGACCTCCCTGTAGACCACGTTCTGTTTGAGCAGCGCGTGAGCGGCAGTCGAATCAGCCTGAATTGTTCGAGAGGCTGGCTATACACCCACGGCTTCAGCAGCCCGATGACCTATTACTCTGGCGATACCTATGAAACCTCAGTGTCCGGTATTGGCGTTCGGCTACACGCCGGCGATGGGCATAATCTATATTTGCGCTGGCCTCGCCATTCCGTAGCCTGGCCGACAGGCGGAACGAGGTCTCATACACCGCAATTTACGCTGTCCCTGATTAAAACCGGACACATCACACCCGGTACACTGCGCATGCCGGTTGAACTAGGGCACCTCACGGCCGCATCACTGACCCCGAGCACATTGCGACTAACCAATCCGCAAATAGAGGTAGTGGAAACCAACCCCACCTGTTCCGTCGATGCCGGCTCGAAACTGATCCCGGTATTTCTGGGCAATCATCCGCGGGCAATCTTCAATGGGGTCAATTTCACCACCCCGGCAGTACCCTTCTCCATCGTTCTCAATTGCAACGGAGGAGCGCCCGGTGGCAGCCGGTACGTACGGTTCGCCATCACCGACGCCCACCACCCCGACAACCGTACCCAGGCCCTGCGCCTGGCACCTGGAGCAGGCGCCGCAGGTGTTGGCATTCGCATTCAACACCGCCTCAATGGTGCCACTTCGACCATTGCCCTGGGCAGTTCACTCGCGGCCGGGACCGTCTACCCTGGCGTGTCACGCCATGAAATCCAGCTGAGCGCCCAGTACATCCAGCAGGTCCCCTCCTCACAGATTCGCGAAGGACCGGCGCCGGCCCGGGCCTGGTTCACCATCACCTACAACTGACGACGGCGCAAAAAAAAAGCCAGGCAATAGCCTGGCTTATTCACTTGCGAGCACTTTAGAAGGGCATCTTGAAACCTGGTGGCAACTGCATGCCGGCCGTCATGCTGCCCATCTTGTCCTGGCTGTTCTGCTCGACCTTGCGCACGGCATCGTTGACGGCGGCGGCGATCAGGTCTTCCAGGACTTCCTTGTCTTCCTGCATCAGGCTGTCGTCCAGGCTGATGCGCTTGACGTCGTGACGACCGGTCATCACCACGCTGACCAGGCCAGCGCCCGATTGGCCGGTCACTTCGGCGTTGGCCAGTTCTTCCTGCATCTTGGCCATTTTTTCCTGCATCTGCTGGGCCTGCTTCATCAGGCCGGCCATGCCACCTTTCATCATGGGGATCACCTCAACTATAGCGTTACGGAATGCGGCGCGGGTCTGGGCCGGGCCGCTTGTGTCATTCGGTCATTCGCCCTGGGCAACCGGGGCGTCCACAGGTTCAATCGTATCCTGCCGGACCATGGCGCCAAACTGCTGAATCATCTGCTGGATGAGCGGATCGGCGTGAATCGATGCCTCGGCCTCGCCCTGGCGCTCGGCACGCTTGCGGGCCGCCGCCTGGGCCGGGGTTTCCTGCTCCGGGCGAATCAGCTCGATGGACAACCTGAGTGTGCGCCCGAAGTGCTGGTTCAGGGCCTCGTTCAGGCGCCGCTGCTGGGTGGCGTTGAACAGGGCGCTGTGGGCCGGGTCCAGGTGCAGCAGCCAGTCATCGCCCTGCGCAGCCATCAGCGTACAGTTGGCGGCGATACTGCCGGTCATCCCGGAAATCGGCAACTGCGGGAATAATTCCAGCCATTGCAAGGCCAGGCCGGTGGCCGGCTGGGCGGCCGGCAACGGCTCGGGTTCGGCGACCGGCGCAGCCTCGTGCACATGCTCGATGGCCAGTTCATCCAGATAACTGTAGCTGGCCGGATCCATGTCCGGCTCGTAATAGTCTTCATCCAGCGGCGGTTCGTCGTCACGGTCCATGCCCGCCGGGCTGTAACCCATATCGTCGTGCGGCGGCTCGACCTGGCGAACACTGGCCTGGACTTGCGCCGGTGCCGGTTGCGGCGCCTCAGGTTCAGGTTCAGGCTCAGGCTCAGGCTCGACAACAGGCGGCGCCTCGACAGGATCGTTCCAGGGCAGATCGACAACCGGCTCGGGCGCTTGCGGCGCCACCTCGACCGGCTCAGGTTCGGCAACGTCTTGCGCGACAGGAGCGGTCGGGGCAGGTGCAGCCACCGGCGCAGCGATCACCGCTGGCGCAGCCGGGCTGGCTGCTGCCACCTTGCTCGCAGAATCAGCTGTGGCCTGGCTGATCCCCACCGGCTTTAGTACCGGCGTCGGTGCGTCAGTGGTATCAGCGGGACGGAACGCCAGCATGCGCAACAGGACCATCTCGAAACCACCACGAGGATCCGGCGCCAGCGGCAGGTCGCGACGACCGATCAGGCCCATCTGGTAATAGAACTGTACGTCTTCGGCCGGCAGCGCCTGGGCCAGGGCCAGTACCCGCTCACGGTCGCCCTGGCCGTTGTCGACCGCCTCGGGCAAGGCCTGGGCGATGGCCACGCGGTGCAGCACGTTGAGCATCTCGGCCAGCACGCCGTTCCAGTCCGGCCCCTGCTCGGCCAGTTGCCGCACCGCCTCGAGCAAGCTTCGGGCATCGCCTTCGAGCAAGGCCTGCAACACGCCATAGACCTGGCCGTGATCGAGCGTACCGAGCATGGCCCGTACATCCGCAGCCAGCACCTTGCCCTCACCGAAGGCAATGGCCTGGTCGGTCAGGCTCATGGCATCACGCATGGAGCCGTCGGCGGCGCGGCCCAGCAACCACAGGGCATCGTCTTCGAACGGAACGTTCTCGGCCGCCAGCACATGGCTCAGGTGCTCGACCACCCGCTCGGGGGTCATGTTCTTCAGGGAGAACTGCAGGCAGCGCGACAGGATCGTGGCCGGCAGCTTTTGCGGGTCAGTGGTGGCCAGGATGAACTTGACGTAGGGCGGCGGCTCTTCCAGCGTCTTGAGCAAGGCGTTGAACGAGTGGCTGGAGAGCATGTGCACTTCGTCGATCAGGTAGACCTTGAAGCGCCCGCGGCTTGGTGCGTACTGCACGTTATCGAGCAGTTCGCGAGTGTCCTCGACCTTGGTGCGACTGGCGGCGTCGATCTCGATCAGGTCGACGAAACGGCCCTCGTCGATCTCCCGGCACACCGAACAGGTGCCACAGGGGGTAGAGGTGATACCGGTCTCGCAGTTCAGGCACTTGGCGATGATCCGCGCAATGGTGGTCTTGCCCACGCCGCGGGTACCGGTGAACAGGTAGGCATGGTGCAGGCGCTGATTATCCAGCGCATTGATCAGAGCCTTGAGCACATGGGTCTGGCCGACCATTTCGCGGAACGAGCGCGGACGCCATTTACGTGCAAGAACCTGATAACTCATCGAAAACCGTCGCGACTGGCAAGCTGAAGACCGCTAATCGTAGCGGAGCGGGGGCAAAATTGCATCTGCCGATCTTTGCCCGGACGCTGGAACATACCGGCTCCGGGGATCAGGGAGGACGCCAGCCTCCCCTGCCCCCTTCACGAATCAGCCATCACCCCGCGCCGCCGTCGATGGCTCGACCGGCAGCCCCATTGCCTCGCGCGTCAACTGCATCATCAAGGCATCTTCGTCCAGCGCCTGCTGGATGTGCCGCGCATTGGCGCGACGCTCACGCTCGGCCGCGGGCAAGGCCACCTCGCGCAAGCGCTGCAGTTCCTCACGCTCGGCGAAGCGGGCTTCCAGCGCATGCCAGGCATCGGCATGGCGCAAACGCAAGTACTGCCCCCACACACCTTGATGGGCGAGAAAATGTGCCAGTTCGGCCGGCTGCCCCTCACGGACATACTCCTCGGCTTCGGCGATGTGCTCCTGGGTAATGCCCAAGTCGCCAAAGTCCGTGGTCTGTCTGTAGCCAGGAAGCCCGAGCCGTTCGTGCAGTGCCTGGCGAAACGCCAGCTGGACGTCCTCCTGGAGGGCCCACCACTCGGGCTGCGACTGGATGAGTGCCGTCAGATAGCGTTCCAGGCGACTCAGGTTGAACTGCGAACGGGCGAACCCGATCAGTCGCTCGGGTGTTTGCGTCTGCAGGCTGTCGACCAGGGCCCGGTAGCCCTGGGTGCGCATTTCCAGGGCACTGAATACCCACAAAGGTTCTCTGCCCAGCATTTGCGGGTCCTCGACGAACAGGAACAAGTCATGCCCCAGGTCGCTGTCTACGGCCACCTCAAGCACGGCCTGCACCCGTTCACGCAGTTCCTCGCGCAGCCCACGGGCTTCGGCCATGCCGGCAAGCCGCTCAAGCAGGGTCAGCAACGGCTGGGCGCGGGGCTCGCGCTGCAGTACCCGCCAATAGTTGGAGAGTTGCTGATAAATCTCCCGAGGCGCAGCCCAGTACTGCTCGCCCGAATAGCGAAGCAGTGGGATCGACGCGGGCCTGGCAAGGCCCTGGCGAGCCAGCAGGCGGCGCTGCTGGGCTTCGGGCAACGGGTTGCCCTCCAGATGCACTCGTCGCAAAAAGCCCCGGGGCTCTTCGAAAAATTGCTCAGGCAGGTGACTGATGCGATTGTCACGCAGATCGAGCGCCTCAAGCGCTGCCTGGTCCCAGAACCCCACCGGCAGTTGTTCGATTCCGGTATTGCGCAATTGCATGACACGCAGGTGGGTCATACGGCTGAGGTCGGGGGCCTGGCTCAGTGGATTGCCCGTCAGGTCCAGCGTCTCCAGCCCCCACATGTTCGCCATGCGCCTGGCACCCGCTTCATCCAGGGTAATGCGGTTGCCGCGCAGGCGCAGGTGGCGCAGCGTCAGGCGCCGTTCGAGACCATCCGGCACGCGGGTCAAGGCATTGCCGGACAGATCGAGAAAACGCAAGCGGCCAAACTGTTCGAAAAAGCCGGGGGTGATGCTGTTCAACCGCGCGCCGGACAGGTCCAGTTCGACAATATGGCTGAAATCGATCGACTCCAGTGAAGGCAGCGCCCCCACGTGCAAATCGCCCAGGAACAGCGAATAGCCCAGCCGCTGGCCCAGCGGCGTGTGGATGGCCGTTACCTGGCGCCGCCAGGCACCGAGCAGACGATTGGCGAAAAGCTGGCGGCTGTCGGCCTGATAGCGGCTGCCGGGCTGTGCCTGCCAGTGCTGCAGCGTGCCACGCAGGCGCTGCAATTCATCCCGGCGACGCTGCAACAGTGCCCGGGCCGCAGCCGGGCGGGCACGGTAAGGCTCTAGAAAGGCAGTAATATCCTCAGCAGAAAAGTCCGGATAGAGCTCCAGTATTTCTTCTTCAATGGACCGCTGCGCTACCGCCAGCACACCCCGGCCGCTCAATGCATAGCCCAAGCGGCCGTCGGCCAGTCGTTGCAGCGGCGTCCACCAGCGCTGCCCGGCCTCACCCAGCACCCGCCTGGCCAGGTCCCGCTGCTGGCTGATTTGCACGCCAAGCTGGCGGCGCAGGTCCTGCAGATGTACCTGCGGTGCAAAGCCGGCCAGCTCACGCGCCAGTTCAAGCAGGTCTCGGGCAGGCGCATCAGGCTGCTGGCTGTCGATATAGCGCCTTCCCCTTCTGATCAGTTCCCGGCTTTGAGGGACGGCTTGAGTATCGGCGATGTGCAGTTTGAGCGAGGGGGGCCACTGCGGGTCTTCCATCAGCGCATGCAGCAGCAGACGGTCGCAGTCGGCATTGGCCATCTGCGGCCAGAAAAACCCTTCGAGGGCGCGATCGAGCCGCGATTCGCGCAACGCCTGACGTGCCTGCCGGGCAAGGCGCATCGGCAGGCGGACTTCGCTGTCCATGGCCAGGCGCTCGGTGGCCGTTGCACCCGCTTCGATTTCTTCGGCAATGGCCGGCGCCAACCCAGGGAAATCACGGGTCAGCACCGACCTTGCGGCCGGTCGCTCCAGCGTCATGCAATGCTCAAAGAATCCTTGCCAGTTTTCCTGCAGCCACCGCTGCATCTGCTCACCCAGCCTTGCGGCATCCCCCTCGGCAAGCGCTTCACTCGCCATGGACTGCAACAAGCGCCAGACCAGCACATCGTCAGCTACCTCCGAAGACGTTCGCAACTGCTCGTCCAGGCCTTGCAGGCGCCTTTGCAAACGCACCCTGGCGAAGGCTTCACGCAATGCACCAGCGGGTGTGCGCTGCTGCAGATGCCATTGACGCAGTTGCGCTTCATCGGTGCCGCTGATGGCCAGCAACGCGGTGACTTCCTCGTCGCTGAAATCATCGACACTGTGGCCCAGGCGTCGAAACAGGTATTGGCTGCCCTGCCACTGTCGCGGACTGTCAAAACGACTGCGCCAGGCCCCCTGGCCATTGTGTTCGAGCGCCGGGACCCAGGCGTCGTCACGGACCGGGTGCCGAACGCGCCAGGTCCCGGCGTCGGCCGTTTGCTCGACACGATAGTAACTACCGTCGATACGAACAAATTGTTGCCCGTCCACCAGGTAGATGCCCTGCCCGGACGGTGTACCTGCCAGCGCAGGGTCCAGCTGCACCGCATAAGGTGCCAGGTCGGGGTTGCACAGGCGCTGGGTGCCATTGTCCAGGCGCACCAGGGCCAGACGCCTGAACAAGGTCGAATTGCGCACCAATGTGGCCGCCCCGGCAACCACAACCGCGCCCGCCGCCAACCCGGCGACCTCGCCCACCACCTGCGTCAGGCATTTCAAGGCCTCGTGGCGATCGCCTTCTGCCCAGTCTTCCAGGCCGACAAAGACCTCGCCCATCAACTGTGCCACCACCACTCCGAACAATGCCTGGCCAACGCCCGGCACAATGAAGGCGGCCAACCCCAGCACATCCATGCCCAGGGCCAATGCCTTGTCCAGGGTTGCCTGGCGCTCAGCGGCTTCCAGTTCGGCCGTCGGCACAGCCAGGAAACGTCCATCATCCTTGAGCAGGCTCAGGCGCTCGTCGAACAGCTCATCGAACAGGTCGGCCCGGCGAAGAGGACCATCCAGTGACAAGGACGGTGCTTCCAGCCGCACCCTCCGGCCGTCTTGTTGCTGAAAAAGCCGGCGCGCCAACTGCTGGTGAAAGGCAGGCCACTGGCGCCGCGTCACGAAACGCAGGAAGAAACGCTGATAATGGTCGTTGGCCAACCGGCTGGCCAGGTCCGCTTCGAACTCACGCCAGCCGGAATACTCCTTGAGCGGGCACTGTGGATCCTCGGGAATATGCACAATCAGCCTGGCCCAGGGTTGCTCGATTCCAGCCAGGTGTCCCACCGGTTGCAGGCTGAACTCGAACAGGCTGATCCCGTTCAATGCAAAGCCGGCAAGCTTCAGGCGCTTGTAACGCAGCGCCAGGCCCTGCTCGTTGATCCCGCGCTTTTGCTCGCTGACATCGAGCATGTGCTGGTGCGCTGCCGTACCGAGCGTGCCGCGGATCCGCGCCAGATGGGCATCGACCTGCAGCGCGTAACGATCACAGGCCTTGAACAGATCACGTGTCGACTGGGGTATCCCGGCGTTCCCGTCAGGATTGAACACCCCGTCGATATGCCGCTGGTACTGACCACCCAGATCGAGTTCGCGGCACAAGGCAATGAACGCCACGACATCGACTCCACCCAGCGGCCTGCCCTTGCGAAGGAACTGTGACGAGCGACTTACCACACTGCCGGACGCGGCCTGGCTCGGGGTGAAGTTATGCAACGCGGCCTGCAGCAGATCCTGCTGGATATAGCTGCGCTTCCAGACGGGTCGATAGATCGGCAGGGTAAAACCATCCAGGTGCATGTCCCCGCGCTCGAAGCGATCCGTTGCCTCGGAAAGCCGTGTGCCGAAGCGACGCTTGAGCGCCGCCGAGAAGCGTGGCGCGGCGAATGCCTGGATTGATCGCAGCGGTGCCAGCAACCGGGTGCGTGCCGCGCGGCTCGCCTCGCTGGCACGCATGCTGGCCGCCAGTTGCGCCAACAGCACAGGCGGGGCCTGGCGTAACCAGTCCGGCATTTGCTGGCGCAGGAAATCAAGATTGAAGCTGGCCGAAGAAAAATCTCCGGCAGGTGCCGTATTCAAGCCCGGCGCCTGTACGTGCTCAGGTGTAGACATGGCCGCTCTCCCTGTAGGTCCATGTCACAGACACTACGGGCTGGCCAATCGATTGCTGCGGTACAAGAATATTGCCAGGCGATGGACGAGTGCCGACAGTCATGCACGCGCAGGCAACTTGCAGGGCAATGCTATCGAAGTACAGAACAGGAGAGAGATACTGAGCGCCATCAGGCGTAATGGGTGGCGGCCCCACCAGCCACACCCCGGCACTCGATGTTCCCGCTATGGCTGCTCCCTTCCGGGCCTGACCAGGTTAACGGGTAATCAATGCGGGGGGACCGATGGGGCCACCATAACGCAGCTCATCTGGCGATGAGCCGCGCCATTGTACCGGCATCAAGCCAAGTTACAACCCTTAATTGATAAAAACTCATCATTACTCAATGACTTGGCGATTGCCCGGGCTTTTGCGCCCGCTCCGCCAGTGTCAGCTCATGCACCAGGTCGTCGAACGCCCGCTGCCGTGCCGCACTGATACGTTGCACCTCGCGGTAGTACTGGCTATCGCGCACCTCGGCCCATTCCAGCTGCCGACGGAACGGTGCATCCATGGCCGTGAAGCGCGCCGCGTACCGGGTGCGCAGGAACTGCTGCCAGAAATCACGCGACTCAATGAAGCGAGGCAGCAGCACAGTCTGCTCATCCGCCAGCACCTGAGCCTGCGCCTGATCGATCGAAGTTTGCGTCACTCCGGCCCAATCGGGGTACAGCATCGCTCGCGGCTGCCCGGGCAACTCCAGAGCGCGGGCCAGCGCCAGGCGATAGACCAGGCGAACTTCCACCTGGTCGCGCGCCCGATCCGCCAGCAGTGGCCTGCTTGCCAGCTCTTCATCGGCGAAGGCGTCAAGGCGCTCAAGGCGAAACAACCCCAGGGCCAGGTCGAGCAGGGGCGCGCCGTCATGGGCATCGAGCGCCTGGGCGCCCGCCTTGTGCACCAGCATGCGTACCTCAAGGGCACTGAAGTGCAGCGCCACGCTATCGCCACAGGTGACATCGCTGGCCGCCAGGTCGAAGAGTTCTCCGCGCAGTCGAGCACTGCTCCAGGCCTCATCGAACAATGCCCAGACCCGTCGCTGCAGGTCGTCTCGGGCCAACCTGTAATCGGCCGTTTCACCGAGACGGGCAAGCAGGTCGAAGAATGCCGGTGCGCCGCTTTCATGCTCCAGCGTCGCCCACTGCTGCGCCCGCTGCCCGCGAATGTCCCCGGTCAACAACTCAAGCCAGTAGTATCTCGCTTGCTGGAGAGCAGGATGACGCTCCGTCAGGCCACCCAGATTGGCACCGGTACGCAATGCATAATCCTGAAGCATACGCAGGCTGTCGGCTTGCAGCGGGTTATCCGCCAGCAGCACGCAGTGCGCCCGGACACGTGGGATGCTGGCCAGTTCCATCGGCAACACTGCGATCCGGTTGTCGCGCAGGTCGGCCAACTCCAGCAGCCCCCGGGTCACCAGGCCCGACGGCAAGGTTTCGAGTTGACAGCCTTGCAGTTGCACCCGCCGCAGCAAGGGCATGCCCCCCAGGTCAGGGGCAACGGTCAGCGGGTTGTCGGCAAGGGTCAGCACTTCCAGGCGTGCCAGACCTGCCAGCAGGTACTGTGGCTGCCCGGCAAGACTCAAGCGGTTATGCGCCAGGTTAAGGGATTTCAACGCCGTCCGCGATACGATCCCGTCAGGCAAGCGCTCCAGCCTGTTGTGATCGAGCGACAGGTGCTGAAGGTCGGGAAACTGCCCGAAAAACCCCTCGGGCACGCTGGACAAGTCCATGTCGGTCAACGTCAGCTCGACCACCGACTCGAACGAGCAATCCTCCAGCGCCGGCAGTTCACCAATCCGCGCACCACGAAAATCCAGGCGCAAACCATAGGCTACACCTTGCGCATCGTAGGCACGTTCTGACTGGCGGCTCCAGGCCCGGTGGATCTTTCGACTCACTCGCTTGCGTGCCTCAAGCAGCTCAAGCCCGTCAGCGTCGGCCTCCCAACTGCGCAGGGTGGCCTCAAGCACAGTGAGTTCATGCTTGCGCTGGGCCAGGTAGTCGCCAAGGGACAGGCCTCGCTCCTGCACGTCCACTACCAATGCGTCGATTTCGCCATCGCTCATCCCCGGATATAGCGCCCGCACCTGCCCGGAGCGCGAGGGATGGATGGCCGCCAGCCGCCCTCTCCCGCTCAGGGCATAGCCAATCCTGCCATCTGCGAGCAGCCCAGGCGCACGCCACCAGGGCACCTCCATCTGCAGGCCAAGCAGCTGTGCACACTGCCTGCGCTGCATGAGTGCGCGGCTCGCCAGTTGCTCACCCAGGTTTTGCGCATTCTCCAACTGCGTTTGCAACGATAGGGGAAGTGCGCGGAAAAGGTTTTCAAGGACATTGCCATGCCCCCTGGCAACGTCCTCGAGTGACGCCGAGGAAATGGACAGCACCTCTCCCGCCGGCCAACCCGGCAATTGCGGCACAAGGTGGACTGCCAGGCGAGCGGTATCCACGCCTGCCGTCGCGGGCGGGAGGAAGCCTAGCAAGGCACGACCCAGGCGCAGTTCCCGCTGCATCCGTGTGGCCTTTTCGACAAGTGTTGCGGGCAATAACCCACGACGGGCAATGAATTGCCGCTCGATATCCGTCGCCGATTCAGTCAACTGGTGAACGGCTCGCGGGGACAGTTGTGCAAAACTGCTGCGCAACAACAGCGTCGACCTGGAGGACACTTCGGCGACGGGCAACCGCACGCTAACGAGTTGCTCGAACGCATCGGCCAGCAATGCGGGTACGGGCGAATGCTCCAGTATCACCTGTCGAAGCGCATCAGAGTCATATCCGCTCGCTGCCAGCACCTGGCCAACCCGGTAATCGGAAAGCCCCTCGGCATAGTGTCCAAGACGCCTGGCCAGCGCCACCGGATCGGTCCACTGCCAGGGTGATTCGCCCTCGTGCAACCAACCGCCATCGCCGTTGTGCACCAACGGCGGCGCGTAACGCTGATGAACATCGGCCGGCTGGATCCGCCAGCCCTCCTGCCCCCTGGCAACGGCGTAGTTGCCTCCACGGTGGCGCAGGAACGAACGCCCCGCGAAGTCGAACAAGCCCGGATGTTCACCCGGCACCCCCGACCCACTCGAGCTAGGCTGACGATAGGCAGACAACTCTGGATGCCATAGACGCGCCTCACCACTGTCCAGACGTACCACGTGCAGCTGGCCCATGAATCCCGAGGCGCGCAGCAGGCCTTGCGCGGCCAGCCCCAACGTCCCCAATGCTACGACACCGGCCACCTGCTCCAGGGCTCGTTCCAGGTGTTCTATCGCTTCCTCATGATGATCCGCACGCCAGGCATGGAAGCCTTCGTACACCTCGTGGGCCAGGTCGACAGCGGCCACGCCCAGCAGAATCTGCCCCACCGCCGGGACCAGCAAACCAGCAACAGCCAGCACATCCAGACCGGCAGCCTCATACCACTCGAGGCGACGCTGACGCGCTTGCGCATCGACCACCGCAGTCGGAACCGCCAGTCTCCTGGCATCGTCCGACAGTGCGAACAATTGCGCTGTCACCTGGAGCCTGAACAGCTGTCGATCGAATGCCTGCGACTCATAGTCGATGCTCAGCTCACCCTGCTCGAGCGCTTGCGACAACCTGGATTCAAACTCGGCTTGCAACTGCGCCCGTTCATGAACCGAGACAAACCGCAGGACAAATTCAGAGAATCCCGGTACGGCCAGGCGTTGCAGCCAATCCTGGGCCAGCTCTTGCACGCTGGCATATTCTCGCAAGGCGCCTTGTTTTTCCCCCGGGATGTACAGCAGCAGGCTATCCGCCTGGCCTAGGGTCTTGAACTTCTGCTTGCCCTGCGCAATGACCAGCACTTCGCGCAGTGCAACACCAAAGATCCTGGGCCGGAAAACCTGTACGACAATATTCTCCACTCGGTAGCGCCCGCCTTTCACGGCGAGGTTTTGCATCAGGCGAAACCCCAACTCTGTCAGGTCCCCCCTCAGATAGGCCAGGCTGGCCGCCACCCGCATGTCGAATCGGCGCTGCTCCTCAAGCAAAGCGTGAACACGCTTGGCTCCTGTGCCCTTGTCTTCCCCCGGGCCATCAGCCGGCTGGAACAATTGCCGAAGCTGCGCCTGAAAGCGCCCGCCCAGATCCAGCTCACGGCAACGACGGGCGAAGTCTTCGGGGCGACTGGCGACTCTTTTGCCGTTGATCAGCAGGTAGCTGTATGCCCCCAGGGCCTGCTCTTCAGTCTCATCGGCTTCGAAGTTATCCAGAGCGGCCTGCAGGAGGCTGCGCCGAACTTCCACGCGCCTTAAATCGATCTCAGTTGGCTTGCTCGGTATAAGCTCGGGCTCGAAACTCACCAGGCAGATCTGATCACGCTGTGGGTCGAAGGCACCACCATAGACTGGGGCCATGGCCTTGATCATCTCGGTACGGGCGAACGCCGGCAGATGCGCCAGAGGACTCAACAGGTTTTTGACCCTGGCACGGTGCAGGCGACTCTGGCGCAAATCATTGACAAGCTCGGCCAGGAGCCTGGGGTCGGCCTGGCGCAACCAGACAGGCAAGCCAGCCTGCACGGCCTGATGAAAGTCCAGGGCATCGTGCAGTTCAGGTGTATCGGACATGGTGCTTTCTCCTTCTTGCGAATTGAAAGCACCACGCTAGAGCCTGGCCGGCGACACCAGGTGTTAGATAGTTAGCACGCAGCTGATCGAACGGCGGCGCTTACGCCTCGATGCCGTGCTCGCCCAGGAAGCTCACAAACGCATCCTCATCCAGCACCTTGAGCCCCAGCTCATTGGCCTTGGCCAGCTTGGAGCCCGCGCCGGGACCGGCGACCACACAATGGGTCTTGGCCGAGACCGAGCCTGCGACCTTGGCCCCGAGGTTTTCCAGCTTGTCCTTGGCGATATCGCGACTCATGCGCTCCAGGGAGCCGGTCAACACCCAGGTCTGCCCGGCCAGCGGCAAGCCGGCCGCGACCTTTTTCTCGCTTGTCCAGTGCATGCCGAAATCACGCAACTGCGCCTCGATCGCCAGGGCCAGGGCAGCATTTTCCGGCACCTGGAAGAAGCTGCGCACGGCCTCGGCCGGCTTGGCGGCCAGGGCCTGGCGCAAGTCGATACCGTCGGCGGCGATGATCTTTTCCAGGCTGTCGAGTTTGCTCACCAGCTTTTCGGCGCCAGTCGGGCCAACCGAAGGGATGTCCAGCTTGGCGATCAAGCCGGCCAGGGTGGTGCTGGCGGCAAATTCAGCGCCCAGCTCGCCTTCGTCCTGCAACTGCAGGCCGCGCTCGAGTAATTGGGCGATCACCGTGCGGTTGTGCTCGTCCTCGAAGAAGCTGTGGATCTCGTGCGCCACTTCCAGACCGATATCCGGCAGGTAGGTCAGCACTTGCGGCAGTGCCGCCATGACCCGCTGCAACGAGCCCAGGGAACGTGCCAGGACCTTGGCTGTTTCCTCACCGACATCGGGAATGCCCAGGGCGTAGATAAAACGCGCAAGGCCTGGCCGCTTGCTGGCCTCGATGGCCGCCAGAAGGTTCTTGCTCGACAGCTCGGCAAAGCCTTCGAGGTCGACCACCTGCTCGAAGCTCAACTGGTACAGGTCGGCGGGCGAGCGGATCAGGCCCTCATCGACCAGTTGCTCGACGCTCTTCTCGCCCAGGCCTTCGATATCCATGGCCCGACGTGACACGTAGTGAATGATCGCCTGCTTGAGTTGGGCGGCACAGGCCAGGCGGCCGACACAGCGGTAGACGGCGCCTTCGGTAACGGTTTCCTTGCCCTTGCTGCGCTTGACCAACTGGGTGCGCTCGACCTGCGAGCCGCAGACCGGGCATTGCGTAGGAATATGCACCGGCCGCGCATCCGCGGGGCGCCGCTCGCTGACCACCTGCATGACCTGGGGGATTACATCGCCTGCCCGGCGGATGATCACCGTATCGCCGATCATCAAGCCCAGGCGCGCCACTTCATCCATGTTGTGCAAGGTGGCATTGGCCACCGTCACGCCGGCGACCTTGACCGGCTTGAGCCGGGCCACGGGGGTCACCGCGCCGGTACGGCCGACCTGGAACTCCACGTCCAGCACTTCGGTCAGTTCTTCCATGGCCGGAAACTTGTGGGCAATCGCCCAGCGCGGCTCGCGGGCACGGAAGCCCAGTTCGCGCTGGGAGGCCAGGCTGTTGACCTTGAACACCACGCCGTCGATCTCGTACGGCAGGTCATTGCGTCGCTCGCCGATGTCCTTGTAGTACGCCAGGCACTCAGCCACCCCGGCCGCATGGCGCAGCTCGCGGCTGATCGGCAGGCCCCAGGCCTTGAGCTGCTCGAGAATGCCGATGTGGGTATCGCCCACCGGCTCCGAGACCTGGCCCAGGCCATAGCAGCAGAACTCCAGCGGGCGGCTGGCGGTGATCTTCGAATCCAGCTGGCGCAGGCTGCCGGCGGCGGCATTGCGCGGGTTGGCGAAGGTCTTGCCGCCCTGCTCGATCTGGGTCTGGTTCAGGCGCTCGAAGCCGGCCTTGGACATGTACACCTCGCCGCGTACCTCCAGCACCGCCGGCCAGCCTTCGCCCTGCAGCTTCAGCGGAATGTTGCGTACGGTGCGTACGTTGACGCTGATGTCTTCACCGGTGGTGCCGTCGCCACGGGTAGCGCCCTGCACCAGTTGCCCGTCGCGGTACAGCAGGCTCACCGCCAGGCCATCGAGCTTGGGCTCGCAGCTGTAGTCCACCGCCGCGCCATCACCGAACAGGTCGCCGCTGGGCAGATCCAGGCCTTCGACAACCCGGCGGTCGAATTCGCGCAGGTCGTTTTCCTCGAAGGCGTTGCCCAGGCTCAGCATCGGCACTTCGTGACGCACCTGGCTGAACGCCGACAGCGCCGCGCCACCGACGCGCTGAGTCGGCGAGTCGGCCGTCACCAGATGCGGGTGCTCGGCTTCCAGGGCCTTGAGTTCGTTGAACAGGCGGTCGTACTCGGCATCCGGCACGCTGGGCTCGTCGAGCACGTAGTAGCGGTAGTTGTGCTGGTCGAGTTCGGCACGCAGTTCAAGGATTCGGGATTCGGCGGTCATCAAGGTGTTCTCGTGCAAAGCAAAAGAGCAGCCTGGGCTGCTCTTGCGTGTTCTTCATCGCGGGGCAAGCCCGCTCCTACAGGCCCTTGTGGGAGCGGGCTTGCCCCGCGATGCGTTTTTAGCGTTTCTGGGTCAGCGCACGGCGCTCGAACTCGACGATCCGCTGGCGGTAGTGCTCGATGGTCTGGGCAGTCATCACGCTGCGCTGGTCATCCTTGAGCTCACCGTTGAGTTCATGGGCCAGCTTGCGGGCGGCAGCCACCATCACGTCGAAGGCCTGCTTGGGATGGCGCGGCCCTGGCAGACCGAGGAAGAAGCTCACGGCGCGGGTGCTGAAGTGGTCGATGTCGTCCAGGTCGAACACTCCCGGCTTGACCGCGTTGGCCATGGAGAACAGCACCTCGCCGTTACCGGCCATGCTCTCGTGGCGGTGGAAGATGTCCATTTCGCCGAAGCGCAGGCCGCTTTCGAGGATGTTCTGCAGCAGCGCCGGGCCCTTGAAACCGCCTTCGTCGCGGGAAATCACGCTGATCACCAGCACTTCTTCCACCGGTGGCAACTCGCGACCTTCGCCGGTGCCGAAACCTGCGCCGTTGCTGCGGGTTTCTTCGGGGAAATCTTCATCAACATTGGCGAACAGGTCGGGTTCACGCGGCTCGGCGGCCAGGTTCAGGTCACCCTGCTGCGGCTCGTTACCGCGCTTGCGCTTGGCGGTTTTCGACTTGCTGTTGTTGTCACGCGCAGGCGCACTCATCGACGGCAGGTCATGCTCGTCCAGCTCAGGCTCCTTGTGGGTATCGAGCACCCGTGACGGGCCGAGCACCTCGGCGCCACCCTCTTCATCCGGCAGGTTGGAGAAGCTGCGATCCAGGCGGAATTTCAACTTGCCCTTGCCGCCACGCATGCGACGCCAGCCGTCGAAAAGAATACCGGCAATGACAATGATGCCGATGACGATCAGCCACTCGCGCAGACCGATTTCCATGTAATCCCGTGCCTCTGTAAAAAATGCTGAAAAATAAAGGGTTTAAACCCCTTTAAGACGTGGCGCCAACTCTATGTTCTGACAGGCGTTTTCCCACGCAAAGAAAATAAGTGACATTAAGCTAGCACGACCAAAGATAACTTTACACCGTCTGTCGTAACTGACAGGGCTATTTACCGCAGGTTCGCGCCTTATCGCCTCAATCAGGCGTCGACCATGGCCATCGCCTCCTCCACATCGACTGCAACAAGACGTGAACAGCCTGGTTCATGCATGGTCACGCCCATCAATTGCTCGGCCATTTCCATGGCGATCTTGTTGTGGGTGATATAGATGAACTGCACTGTCTGACTCATCTCCTTGACCAGTCGGGCGTAACGCCCGACGTTGGCATCGTCCAGCGGTGCATCGACTTCATCGAGCATGCAGAACGGTGCCGGGTTGAGTTTGAAAATGGCAAACACCAGGGCCAGGGCGGTCAGCGCCTTCTCACCGCCCGAGAGCAAATGAATGGTGCTGTTCTTCTTGCCCGGTGGCCGCGCCATGATCGTCACCCCTGTATCGAGTAGATCTTCGCCCGTCAGTTCCAGGTAAGCACTGCCGCCACCGAAAACTTTTGGGAAAAGTGCCTGTAATCCGGCATTTATCTGATCAAAGGTATCCTTGAAGCGGTTGCGGGTTTCCTTGTCGATCTTGCGAATGACGTTTTCCAGGGTATCCAGGGCTTCGACCAGGTCGGCATCCTGGGCATCCAGGTAACGCTTGCGCTCGGACTGCTGCTGGTACTCGTCAATGGCCGCAAGGTTGATCGCCCCCAGGCGCTGGATACGTCCATCGAGGCGCTCCAGTTCCTGCTCGGTCTCCTGTTCGCAGGCCACCTCGGTCAATGTGCCCAGCACGCCCTGCAGGTCATAGCCATCGGCCTGCAACTGTTCCTGCAGGGTCTTGCGCCGCACGCTCAGGCCTTGCCACTCCAGGCGGTGCTGTTCCAGCTGGCCACGCAGCAGTTGCGCCTGTTGCTCGGCCTGGGTCCGGCGTTTTTCCACATCACGCAGTTCGCGGTCGGCTTCATCCATGTGCAGGCGGGCCTGACGCATTTCGTCATCCACGCTCATGCGCTTTTCCAGCAGTTCTTCGAGCTTCAGGCGCAACTCTTCCAGCGGCGCCTCGCCCTCCTCCAGGTTCAGAGTGAGCTGTTCGCGCTTCTCGGTCAGACGTTCCGCTTGCTGTTGCAAACGCTCCAGGGCCTGGCGGGTGGAGTCGTGCTGGGCGCGCAGGGAGCCCAGGCGCACCGCCAATTGATGGCCGTGGTCCTTGTGCTGGCGAGCTTCCTGGCGCACCCGGTCGAGGCGCTCGCGCAGGCTGTCGCGCCGGGCCAGCAGCAACTCACGTTGTTCGGTGTCCTGGGCCATCAGGTCGAGGGCTTCCTGCAGTTGCAGGCGCGACTCGCCGAGGTTCTCGGTTTCCAGCATACGCTGCTCTTGCAGCTCGGCCAGTTCCTCCTCCAGGCGCTGGCGACGCAGGCTCAGTTGCTCGGCCCTGGCCTTGCCCGCCGACAAGCGGGCATTGAGCTCGCTTTGCTGGCGGGCTTCGTCCTGGGTGCGCCGGCGCAGCTGCTCGCGCTGCTCTTCAAGGGCCTGTTGCTGCTCGCGCTGTTCCTGCAGCCTGGATTCAAGCAACTCCAGCGCGGCTTCCTGTTCCTGGCGCTCAAGATCGAGTCGCTCGATCTCCTGGCCTCGGGCCAGCACGCCGCCCTGCGCCTCACCGGCACGATTGACCCGCAGGAAATGCCGGCCGACCCAGTAGCCGTCACGACTGACCAGGCTCTGGCCGTCGCCCAGCTGACTGCGCAGGGCCAAGGCCTGCTCCAGGTTTTCCACCGGCCGCACCTGCCCCAGCCAGGGCGCCAGATCGATGCGTCCCTCGACTTTGTCGAGCAGGCTGCCCGCAATCCGTGCACCGTCGGCAGAGGCATCGAGCAAGCGCAGATCGCCCTGGGTGAAGGCTCCCAGATCAAGACCGGCGAAGTCATCGACCAACACCGCCTGCAGGTCGGCGCCCAACACGGTTTCTACCGCCAGCTCCCAGCCCGGCTCGACCCGCAGGCCTTCGGCCAGGCGCGGGCGCTGCTCCAGCCCTTGCTCACGCAGCCATTGCGCGGTGCCGGTACCAGGTTCCAGTGCGGCCTGCTGCAAGGCTTCCAGCGATGCCAGTCGCCCGCCCAGGCGCTGCAACTCGCCCTGGGCCTGCTGCTGGGCCTGCACCGCCTGCTGCAACTGCTCGCGCAGCGACTCAAGCTGCTCGACCACCTGCAGTTCCTGGAGCTGCAATTCTTCAAGCCGCAGCTCGCTGGTGGCCACGTGTTCGGCCAGCTCGACGATGGCCGCGTCTTCCGGGTCGGCGCTGAGCTGATCGCGCTCTTCGCCGAGCTTGCGCTGGCGTTCGGCCAGGCGCTCCAGGGCTTGTTCCAGCTGCTGGATTCGCGCTTGCTGCACTTCGGCCTGCCGACGCGGCTCGGCCGAGCGGGTATTGAAGCTGTCCCACTGCTCCTGCCAGCCGTGCATGGTGGCTTCGGCGTCTTCCAGGGTGGCGGCGGACTCTTCGGCCGCGGCCAGGGTCACTTCCTGTTCGGGTTCGAGCATGGCCAGCTCTTCGCCCAGGGTCGCCAGCATCGTGCGGTCATGCCCCAGGTGCGACTCGGTCTCCTGGCGCGCGCGCTCGGCTTCCTTGAAGTCGTCCTGCAACTGGCGCAGGCGCTGCTGGCCATGCTGGATGCTCTGCTCGACCCGGGCGATGTCACCGGCCACCGAATAGAAGCGTCCCTGCACCAGGTTGAAGCGCTCGGACAGCTCATGGTGGCCATCACGCAGGCGCTCGATGTTGGCGTCGGCATTGCGTTGTTCGGCCATCAGGGCCTCGAAGGCCACTTCCTGATCGCCGATCACCGCCTCGCGCTGCCCGACCTGCTGGTCCAGGGCCTGCCAACGCAAGGCCGACAGCTGCGCCTTGAGCTGGCGCTCCTCGGCTTTGTATTCCTTGTACTTCTCTGCGGCCTGGGCCTGGCGATGCAGGCGCTCGAGCTGGCGCTCCAGCTCTTCGCGCAGATCGGTCAGGCGCTCGAGGTTCTCATGGGTGCGGCGAATGCGGTTCTCGGTTTCGCGCCGGCGTTCCTTGTACTTGGAGATGCCGGCCGCTTCTTCGATGAAGTTGCGCAGATCCTCGGGCTTGGCCTCGATCAGCTTGGAGATCATCCCCTGCTCGATGATCGAGTAGCTGCGCGGGCCCAGGCCGGTTCCGAGAAAAATGTCGGTGATGTCACGACGACGGCACTTGGTGCCATTGAGGTAATAGGTGTTCTGCCCGTCGCGGGTCACTTTGCGACGAATGGAGATTTCCGCATAGGCGGCGTACTCGCCGACCAGGGTGCTATCGGAATTGTCGAATACCAGTTCGATGCTGGCCTGGCTCACCGGCTTGCGGCTGGTGGAGCCGTTGAAGATGACGTCGGTCATCGACTCGCCACGCAGGTTCTTGGCCGAGCTTTCGCCCATCACCCAGCGCACCGCATCGATGATGTTGGACTTGCCGCAACCATTGGGGCCGACGACGGCGGCCATGTTGCTGGGGAAGTTGACCGTGGTCGGGTCGACGAACGACTTGAACCCGGCCAGGCGAATGCACTTGAGGCGCATGCTCAGGCAGTCGCCAGGGCCGCCAGCACCAGCTCGCAGCTGCGCTGGCAATACTCGACCAGCACCGTGCGGATACGCGCCTGGTCACGGGCTACCACGGCGTCGAGCAGGTTGGCGAACAACGCCAGGAAGTCGCTCATCTCGGCCTTGCGCTGGTCCAGCGCCAGGTAATAGGCGCGACTCATGGCCGGCTGCAGGTTTTCCACGGTTTCCTGCAGGTAGGGGTTGTCGGCGAACGGATAGGCCGCGCGCATCACGGCAAAGCTCTCTTCGACGAAGGACTTGATGTCTTCGCGCTCGCAGGCGGAGGTCAAACGCTGCTGGATGGTGAGAAACGGCAGCAGGTCGCCCTGCAGGCGCCAGCCCAGGGCCACGGCGTTGCCCAGCAGGATGTAGAACTCGGCCATCAGGGTGCACAGGCTGCGCACGCCATGGGCGTCGAGTTCGGTCACATGGGCGCCACGACGCGGCAGGATGGTCACCAGATGGCGACGTTCGAGGATCAGCAGGGCCTCTCGCACCGAACCGCGACTGACATTCAATGCCTGGGTGACCTTCTGCTCCTGGATCCGCTCGGCGGGCTTGAGCTCGCCGCGAATGATCCGCTCGGCCAGGTAATGGGCAATTTGCTCGGAGAGACTGTCCGGCGCCTTGAACGTCATGGTTTTCCTTCAAAATCATTGAGCTGTGTACAAGGGGCGGATTGTAGCGCACTTGCCCCTGCGTCGCGCAGGGGCAAGAGGGCAGAAGTTGGCACTGTGGATGCAAAAGATTCGGGGGGCGCGGGGCCGAACTATGCTCTATAGAGAAGCACCTGCAGCAGGGGGATCGGCCATGGAAAATTTCCTGACCCTAAAGTCAGAAATTTGTTGACCTGAAAATCAAGTCTGCTTACAGTCCGCTCAACAACAATAAACCGCGTGTGAGGCCTTCCCGTGATCCAGTTTCTACTCAACCAGGAGCTGCGCAGTGAGCATGCCCTGGATCCCAACCTGACCGTGCTCGAGTACCTGCGCGAACACCTGGGCAAGACCGGTACCAAGGAAGGCTGCGCCAGCGGCGATTGTGGCGCCTGTACTGTGGTGGTCGGCGAACTGGAGCAGGATGACAGCGGTCGCGAACACATCCGCTACCGCAGCCTGAACTCCTGCCTGACCTTCGTCTCGTCGCTGCACGGCAAGCAACTGATCAGCGTCGAAGGGCTCAAGCACCAGGGCAAGCTGCACAGCGTGCAACAGGCCATGGCCGACTGCCATGGTTCGCAGTGTGGTTTCTGCACGCCGGGCTTCGTCATGTCGCTGTTCGCCCTGCAAAAGAACATCGACGCGCCTGACCTGCACAAGACCCAGGAGGCCCTGGCCGGCAACCTCTGCCGCTGCACCGGCTACCGGCCGATCCTCGACGCCGCCGAACAGGCGTGTTGCCAGGCCCGCCCCGACCAGTTCGACAGTGCCGAGACCCAGACCATCGCCCGCCTCAAAGCCATCGCCCCGAGCGAAACCGGCGAGCTCAACAGCGGCGACAAGCGCTGCCTGGTGCCGCTGACCGTGGCCGACCTGGCCGACCTCTACGGCTCGCACCCCGAAGCACGCCTGCTGGCCGGCGGCACCGACCTGGCGCTGGAAGTCACCCAGTTCCACAAGACCCTGCCAGTGATGATCTATGTCGGCAACGTCGCCGAACTCAAGCGCATCGACAGCCAGGACGACTACCTGGAAATCGGCGCCGCCACCCCGCTGACCGATTGCTACGACGCCCTGAGCCACGAGTACCCGGACTTCGGCGAACTGCTGCACCGCTTCGCCTCCCTGCAGATCCGCAACCAGGGCACCCTGGGCGGCAACATCGGCAACGCCTCGCCGATCGGCGACTCCCCGCCCCTGCTGATTGCCCTGGATGCGCAGATTGTCCTGCGCAAGGGCCAGAGCACCCGCACCCTGGCACTGGAAGACTATTTCATCGACTACCGCATTACCGCGCGCCAGGAGAGCGAGTTCATCGAGAAGATCATCGTGCCCAAGGCCCGCGCTGGCTGGGCGTTCCGCGCCTACAAAGTGTCCAAGCGACTGGATGACGATATTTCCGCGGTGTGCGCCGCGTTCAACCTGCAGATCGAGAACGGTGTGGTGCAAGCCGCACGCATCGCCTTCGGCGGCATGGCGGCGATTCCGAAGCGGGCCCGCGCCTGCGAGGCGGCGCTGGTCGGCAAGCCCTGGAACCAGGCCAGCCTCGAGCGCGCCTGCCAGGCCCTGGGCGAAGACTTCACCCCGCTCTCGGACTTCCGCGCCAGCAAGGAGTACCGCCTGCTCGGCGCCCAGAACCTGCTGCGCAAATACTTTATCGAACTGCAAACGCCGCACATCGAGACCCGGGTGACCGCATATGTCTAACCATCACGTCGCCAAGACCCAGGCCGAAATGGCCGAACTGTTCCGCCAGGACCTGACCACCGGTGTCGGCCGCAGCCTCAAGCACGACAGCGCCGACAAGCAGGTGGCCGGCGAGGCGGTGTACATCGACGACCGCCTGGAATACCCGAACCAGTTGCACGTCTATGCACGGATGTCGGACCGCGCCCATGCGCGCATCCTGAAGATCGACACCAGCCCGTGCTACGCCATCGAAGGTGTGCGCCTCGTCATCACCCATGAAGACATTCCGGGCCTCAAGGACATCGGCGCGGTCATGCCCGGCGATCCGCTGCTGGCCATCGACGTGGTCGAGTTCGTCGGCCAGCCAGTGCTCGCCGTCGCTGCCTGCGACCTGGATACCGCACGTCGGGCCGCCCAGGCCGCGATCATCGAGTACGAAGACCTGGAGCCGGTACTGGACGTGGTCGAGGCCCTGCGCAAAAAACACTTTGTGCTCGACACCCACACCCACAAGCGCGGCGACTCGGCCTCGGCGCTGGCCAGCGCACCGCACCGCCTGCAGGGCACCCTGCACATCGGTGGCCAGGAACACTTCTACCTGGAAACCCAGATTTCCTCGGTGATGCCCACCGAAGACGGCGGGATGATCGTCTATTGCTCCACCCAGAACCCGACCGAAGTGCAGAAACTGGTCGCCGAAGTGCTCGACGTACCGATGCACAAGATCGTCGTCGACATGCGCCGCATGGGTGGCGGCTTCGGCGGCAAGGAAACCCAGGCGGCCAGCCCGGCTTGCCTGTGCGCGGTGATTGCGCGCCTGACCGGCCAGCCGACCAAGATGCGCCTGCCGCGCGTCGAAGACATGCTGATGACCGGCAAGCGCCACCCGTTCTACGTCGAATATGACGTCGGCTTCGACGACAGCGGCCGCCTGCACGGCATCAACCTGGACCTGGCCGGCAACTGCGGCTACTCGCCGGACCTGTCCGCGTCCATCGTCGACCGGGCGATGTTCCACTCCGACAACGCCTATTACCTGGGCGATGCCACGGTCAATGGCTACCGCTGCAAGACCAACACCGCCTCCAACACCGCCTACCGCGGCTTCGGCGGCCCACAGGGGATGGTCGCCATCGAGGAGGTGATGGACAACATCGCCCGCTACCTGGTGCTCGACCCGCTGGACGTGCGCAAGGCCAACTACTACGGCAAGACCGAGCGCAACGTCACCCACTACTACCAGACCGTCGAGCACAACATGCTCGAGGAAATGACCGCCGAGCTTGAAGCCAGCGCCGACTACAAACAGCGCCGCGAATCGATCCGCCGCTTCAACGCCAACAGCCCGATCCTGAAGAAGGGCCTGGCGCTGACGCCGGTCAAGTTCGGTATTTCGTTCACCGCCACCTTCCTCAACCAGGCCGGCGCGCTGGTGCACATCTACACCGACGGCAGTATCCACCTGAACCACGGCGGCACCGAAATGGGCCAGGGCCTGAACACCAAGGTGGCGCAAGTGGTGGCCGAAGTGTTCCAGGTCGATTTCAGCCGTATCCAGATCACCGCAACCAACACCGACAAGGTGCCCAACACCTCGCCGACCGCAGCCTCCAGCGGCGCCGACCTGAACGGCAAGGCAGCACAGAACGCAGCGCAGATCATCAAGCAGCGGCTGGTCGAGTTCGCCGCACGGCACTACAAGGTGACCGAGGAAGACGTCGAGTTCCGCAACGGCCATGTGCGCGTGCGTGACGAGATCCTGTCCTTCGAGGCCTTGATCCAGCTGGCGTATTTCAACCAGGTGTCGCTGTCGAGCACCGGTTTCTACCGTACGCCGAAGATCTTCTACGACCGCAGCCAGGCGCGTGGCCGGCCGTTCTACTACTACGCCTTCGGCGCCGCCTGTGCCGAGGTGATCGTCGACACCCTGACCGGCGAGTACAAGATGCTGCGCACCGACATCCTGCATGACGTCGGCGCCTCGTTGAACCCGGCCATCGACATCGGCCAGGTCGAAGGCGGCTACATCCAGGGCATGGGCTGGCTGACCACCGAAGAGCTGGTATGGAACGCCAAGGGCAAGCTGATGACCAACGGCCCGGCCAGCTACAAGATCCCGGCGGTGGCCGACATGCCGGTGGATTTGCGGGTGAAGCTGGTGGAAAACCGCAAGAACCCGGAAGACACGGTGTTCCATTCCAAGGCCGTGGGCGAGCCGCCGTTCATGCTCGGCATCGCTCCCTGGTGCGCGATCAAGGACGCAGTGGCCAGCCTTGCCGACTACAGCGTGCAGCCGAAGATCGACGCGCCGGCGACACCTGAGCGGGTGCTCTGGGGTTGCGAACAGATGCGCAAGGTGATGGCGGCGCGCCAACCGGCTGCCGAGGTCGAGACAGTGGCACCTTAGCGCCCATCGCGGGACAAGCCCGCTCCTACAGACCGTGGGAGCGGGCTTGCCCCGCGATGAGGCCGAAACAGGCACCCCATAGGTAACTGAATATGCACACCTGGATCAACGCCCTCGCCGACCTGCAGTCCCGTGGCGAACCCTGCGTACTGGTGACCATCATCGAAGAGCGCGGTTCGACACCGCGCAACGCCGGCTCGAAAATGGTAGTCAGCGCCGAACAGCTGTTCGACACCATCGGCGGCGGCCACCTGGAATACAAGGCCATGAAGATCGCCCGGCAGATGCTCGCCGAGCGCCGCGAATCCCCGCACCTGGAGCGCTTCAGCCTCGGCGCAAGCCTCGGCCAGTGCTGCGGCGGTGCCACGGTGCTGCTGTTCGAGCCCATGGGCCAGGTGCAGGCGCAGATCGCCGTGTTCGGCGCAGGCCATGTCGGCCGCGCTCTGGTACCCTTGCTCGCCGCGCTGCCCTGCCGGGTGCGCTGGATCGATTCGCGCGAGCAGGAATTCCCCGAGAGCATTCCCGCCGGGGTCAGCAAGATTGTCAGCGAAGAACCGGTCGATGAAGTCGACGACCTGCCGGTGGGCAGCTACTGCATCGTCATGACCCACAATCATCAGCTGGACCTGGAACTGACCGCCGCCATCCTCAAACGCAATGACTTCACCTGGTTCGGCCTGATCGGCTCGAAGACCAAACGGGTCAAGTTCGAGCACCGCCTGCGCGAGCGCGGCTTTGCCGAAGAGCGCCTGCAACGCATGCGCTGCCCGATGGGCCTGGCCGAAGTCAAAGGCAAGCTGCCGATCGAGATCGCCGTGTCCATCGCCGCGGAAATCATTGCCACCTACAACGCCAGCTTCGGCCAGCACGACACCGCTGCCAACGCCGGCCCGATTGCCCAACTGCTGCCGCCCTCACGGCGCAGCCAAGCCCAATGACGAGAGCCTTATGAGCGCAACCCGCAAAGCCTACCGTGCCGCCATCCTGCACAGCATCGCCGACCCTGCCGAGGTAGGCGTCGAAGCCTCCTATCAGTATTTCGAAGATGGCCTGCTGGTGGTCGACAACGGCAAGATCAGCGCCCTGGGCCATGCCAGCGAGCTACTGCCGACCCTGGCCGCCGACATCGAGGTCGAGCATCACCAGGATGCCTTGATCACCCCGGGCTTCATCGACACCCATATCCATTTCCCGCAGACCGGCATGATCGGCTCCTACGGCGAACAGCTGCTGGACTGGCTCAACACCTACACCTTCCCTTGCGAGAAGCAGTTCGCCGACAAGGCCCACGCCGACAAGGTGGCGAAGATCTTCATCGAGGAACTGCTGCGCAACGGCACCACCACCGCCCTGGTGTTCGGCAGCGTGCACCCCGAGTCGGTCGATGCCTTCTTCGAAGAGGCCCAGCGCCTGGACCTGCGGATGATCGCCGGCAAGGTGATGATGGACCGCAATGCCCCGGACTATCTGACCGACACCGCTGAATCCGGTTACCTGGAAAGCAAGGCGCTGATCGAGCGCTGGCATGGCAAGGGGCGCCTGCACTACGCCGTGACCCCGCGCTTCGCGCCCACCAGCACCCCGGAGCAACTGACCCTGGCCGGGCAACTGCTGGGCGAGTTCCCTGACCTGTACATGCACACCCACCTGAGCGAAAACCTCAAGGAGATCGACTGGGTCAAGGAACTGTTCCCCGAGCGCAAGGGCTACCTCGACGTCTACGACCACTTCCAGCTGCTCGGCGAGCGCTCGGTGTTCGCCCATGGCGTGCACCTGTGCGACGAGGAATGCCAGCGCCTGGCCGAAACCGGCTCGGCCGTGGCCTTCTGCCCGACCTCCAACCTGTTCCTGGGCAGCGGCCTGTTCAACCTGCCGCAAGCCGAAAAATTCAAGGTCAAGGTCGGCCTGGGTACCGACGTGGGGGCCGGCACCAGTTT
Source organism: Pseudomonas sp. BGr12 (assembly GCF_030272895.1). GTDB lineage: Bacteria > Pseudomonadota > Gammaproteobacteria > Pseudomonadales > Pseudomonadaceae > Pseudomonas. The sequence goes on from NZ_JALRNF010000010.1 coordinate 136,616, forward strand.
CTCGCTGCTCAATACGCTGAATGAAGCCTACAAGGTCATGCAACTGCAGGGCGCGCGCCTGAGCCCGTTCAAGTCGCTGTACCTGGCCACCCTGGGCGGCGCCCGGGCGCTGAGCCTGGACGACCGCATCGGCAGCCTGCAAGCGGGCAACGATGCTGACTTCGTGGTCCTCGACTACAAGGCCACCGCCTTGATGGACTACCGCATCCAGCAATCGAACAGCATCGACGAGACGCTGTTCGTGCTGATGACCCTGGGTGACGACCGCACCGTCAAACGGACCTTCGCCGCCGGCCGCTGCGTGCACCAGCGCTAATCGACGCAAAAAAAAATCGCGGGGCAAGCCCGCTCCTACTGTAGGAGCGGGCTTGCCCCGCGATCGGTCTTTATTGGCCTCAACCTTTTACCGGCGCCACCCCACCACGCTTCTTGGTCTGCAACAGGTGCGAGAACACCGCATGCAGGTCATCCGAGGCGCTGTCCTCGTCGAGATTCAGCTTGCTGTCGATGTGGTCCATGTGATGCATCATCAGGCTCACCGCCCGGTCGAGGTCACGGGCCTCGATGGCGTCGATCAGCTGCATGTGCTCGTCGTAGGAGCAATGCGAGCGGTTGCCGCTTTCATACTGGGCGATGATCAGCGAGGTCTGCGACACCAGGCTGCGCTGGAAGCTGATCAAAGGTGCATTGCCGGCCGCTTCCGCAAGCTTGAGGTGGAATTCGCCGGACAGGCGGATACCGGCGCCCCGATCACCGCGCGAGAAGCTGTCGCGCTCTTCACGCACCATCTGGCGCAATTCGTTGAGCTGCTCGACCGTGGCATGGGCGACCGCAAGCTCGGTGATGGCGCGCTCGACCATGCGCCGGGAGAAAAACACCTGGCGGGCTTCCTCGACCGTGGGGCTGGCCACCACCGCACCGCGGTTGGGCCGCAGCAGCACCACGCTTTCATGGGCCAGGCGCGACAGCGCGCGGCGAATGATGGTGCGGCTGACGCCGAAGATCTCGCCCAGCGCTTCCTCGCTCAACTTGGTACCCGGCGCCAGGCGCTGCTCAAGAATGGCCTCGAAAATGTGCGCGTAGACGATGTCGTCCTGGGTACCGCTGCGCCCGGCCTTGCCGGTACGCACTGGTTTCTTGAGAGGTTGCAGCTGTTCGTTCATGGGCACTCGTGCACAAAGATCCGCCATTCGGACCCCGTCTGTATTAGCAGTCAGCGGGGCAAAGGCAAGGCCTGGTAAGAAAATTAAACGATTAAGGTATGACCACATTGTACACAGCCGCAGCGATTTCTGCAGGGGGTGATGGCCTTTATAGCTGCTCGGCGAAATTATCTGCGCACAACAACGAAAACATTATTTGCATTCTTTGTATACAAACGCATAATCCATCCGTGCAACTTCCTGACTCAGAAGTCAACAAACAGTCCGGTCGACTGCCACCCCACCCGCCTCGTGGAGCCCCCCAGTGCGTGCGCAGGACTGGCTCTGAAAAACAAGAAAAGACTTGAGGAGTACATGCTGTGGAAAGCCGCAAATCCGAAGCCCCTACGCTGGATCTTGCCCCACCGCTCGAAACGAGCTGGCTGGAGCGGATTTTCAAACTCAAGCTACATGGCACCACCGTCAAGACCGAAATGATCGCCGGGTTGACCACCTTCATCACCATGGCCTACATCATCTTCGTCAACCCCAACATCATGGCCGATGCCGGCATCGATCACGGTGCGGCCTTCGTCGCCACCTGCATCGCCGCCGCCCTGGGCTGCCTGCTGATGGGCCTGTACGCCAACTGGCCGGTCGGCCTGGCACCGGGCATGGGGCTCAACGCCTTCTTTACCTATACCGTGGTCGGGACCATGGGCTACACCTGGGAGGCCGCACTGGGCGCGGTGTTCGTCTCCGGGGTGCTGTTCATGCTGCTGACCTTGTCGCGGGTGCGCGAATGGCTGCTCAACAGCATTCCGGTGAGCCTGCGTCATGCAATGGGTGCCGGCGTCGGATTGTTTCTCGGACTGATCGGTCTTAAAACCGCTGGGATTGTCGTCGACAGCCCGGCAACCCTGATCAAGCTCGGCTCCCTGCACGAGCCTGGCCCTTTGCTTGCGGCCATCTGCTTCTTGATGATCGCGGTGCTCAGCTACCACCGGGTGTTCGGCGCGATCCTGATCAGCATCATCAGCGTGACCCTGGCAGGCTGGGGCCTGGGGCTGGTCGAATACGGCGGCCTGTTCTCGCTGCCGCCGAGCCTGGCACCGACCTGGATGGCGATGGACGTGGCGGGTGTGTTCAACGTCAGCATGATCGCCGTGGTGTTCGCCTTCCTCTTCGTGCACATGTTCGACACCGCCGGCACCCTAATGGGCGTAGCCCAGCGGGCCAACCTGGTGAATGCCGACGGGCGCATCGAAAACCTGTCGCGGGCCTTGAAGGCCGACAGTGCCTCGAGCGTGTTCGGTGCGGTGGTGGGTGTGCCGCCGGTGACCAGTTATGTAGAAAGTGCCGCCGGTGTCGCGGCCGGTGGCCGTACGGGCCTTACGGCAGTGGTGGTCGGCCTGTTCTTCATCGCGGCGATGTTCTTCGCCCCGCTGGCCGGGATGATCCCCGCCTATGCCACCGCCGGTGCGTTGATCTACGTCGCCATGCTGATGATGGGCAGCATGGCCCACATCGAATGGGACGAGGCCACCGACAGCATTCCGGCCATCGTGACCGCGATCATGATGCCGCTGACCTTCTCGGTCGCCGACGGCATCGCCCTGGGCTTTATCACTTATGTGGTGCTCAAGGCCGGTACCGGGCGTTTCAGCGAAATCTCGGCCAGCCTGTGGGTACTGACTGCGATCTTCATTGCCAAGTTCGTGTTCCTGTAACCGATACGCTGCCCTACACCAAAGCCTCACCTTCGGGTGGGGCTTTTGCACGATGACTGTACCGGCATCGCACCCCAGCACTCCATTTGCTTAAAGTTCGACAATGTCCTCGAGGCAGAAGCGCAGCACAGATTCGGTGACACTGAGAAAGCTCCGCTCGACCAGCACGGGAGTGCTCCTGGAGATATTCTCCTGACGTACCGTGAAGCCTACCCTCGTCCCCTCATGGTTGCGCAGATAGATTTGCGGTTTGGCTGCACTCCCTCCAAGCAACTCTATCTTCCAGAATCCAGTGACGGACGCATTGTGGTACAAGCCCAGAAAGCCATTTCTACTGATCCCCAGCTTGGCTCCTCGATAGGGCCCCGGCGTGGCGTTGGTGATGTTGTAATGCAAACGATTGCCTCTGCTTTCGAGGAAATGGAAATTCAGCTCAGCGACGACCCCTCCATCACAAACATCATCCACGACCAACCAGCCGCCTGAGTCGAATTCACTCAGCTTCCTCGTCACCGCCACCATGCCCGAGCACCCTGCGCCCAGCGAACGCAGCCTTGCCTTGAACGATCCAATTGCTGCCAAATCCATTTCAACCCCCTCGTAATCCGTTCGGAACAGGACCTTCCCGCCTCATCAGGTTGCGCCAGCGCATCCAGGCTCGAGGCTACAAGAGCATACGAAGTCATCTGGCGCTCATCGAACCTGAACGCGTTCCCTCGGATGCGAGGCTCACAACGCGACACCAGCTCGTCCGGCGATGGGGCCCGCAAGCCAATCCGCAAACTGCAGGCAAAAAAAAGGTTCTTCACGGAATTCCGGGAACTAGGTTCCTTGGGCTTGGGCTTGGGCTTGGGCTTGGGTGTCGAGTCTGCGGGCTTATCCATTCCATGCAGCGACGCGGCCGGCCCCTTCCGCCTTTACGGCGGCCTACTTTTCTCTTGGGAAAAGTAGGCAAAACCGCTTGCTCCTGCATCCGG
>NZ_JALRNF010000110.1 GCF_030272895.1 Pseudomonas sp. BGr12
CCCGGCATCACAACAACTCGCCGCAGACCGCGCGCAACAGCGCCTTGGTCGAGCTTTACCACACCCTGACCGGGCGCTACCCGACCTACGCCGCCGAAGGTGCCTTCACCGGCGTGATGGCCCTGGCCAGGGCCAGCCAGAAAGCCGGGGGCGCCACTGAAACTGAAGCGCTAGTCACCGCCCTGGAAGGGCTGGAGATCGCCTTGCCTGAAGATCCACCGGGTTTCGTCTCGCGAATCGAGCGGGTCACCCACCAGATTCTGCAAGCCCAGGGCTTCGGCTCGCCGGTACCCAGCAGCGACTACCCGCCTGCGCAACTGAT
>NZ_JALRNF010000111.1 GCF_030272895.1 Pseudomonas sp. BGr12
TGCGCGCCTGGCTGCAGGGCTGGCTGGAGTCGGCGCTGTTCAAGGCGATCATGGCCCGGTGACAAGCGGGACCTGTGACAACAGTGAGATCTGTAGGAGCAACTGTCTTTGTGGGAGCTGGCGAAGCCTGCGATCGAGTGCACAGCACTCGCCAGTCCTGAATCGCCAGTGCTGACCTCATCGCAGGCTTCGCCAGCTCCCACAGTCATGCAGTCATGCAGTTATGCAGTCATGCGCAACTGCGCGCCTGGCTGCAGGGCTGGCTGGAGTCGGCGCTGTTCAAGGCGATCATGGCCCGGTGACAAGCGGGACCTGTG
>NZ_JALRNF010000112.1 GCF_030272895.1 Pseudomonas sp. BGr12
GCGGCCGAGGCGTCGGACAGTTCGAACGCTTGCTCGAAGGTCAGTTCGTCCAGGCCTTCGATTTCCAGGATGCGGCCGGAGAAGGCGTTGATCTTGACTTTCTTCTCGACGGTCAGCAGGCCTTGCTGGATGGCGTAGTAAGGGATGGCGTGGACCAGGTCACGCAGGGTGATGCCGGGCTGCAGCGTGCCCATGAAGCGCACCAGTACCGACTCCTGCATGTCCAGCGGCATGAAGCCGGTGGCAGCGGCGAAGGCGACCAGGCCGGAACCGGCCGGGAAGGAGATGCCGATCGGGAAGCGGGTGTGC
>NZ_JALRNF010000113.1 GCF_030272895.1 Pseudomonas sp. BGr12
GGCAGCGGGCCGGGTGACCAGCTCGGTTGCAGCCTTGACCACAGCAAAGCGCGGCACTTGCTCGCCGTCACCCTCGACCGACTCCATGAACATGGACCGCGGCCGCACCCAAAGACCGAAATCGCCATACAGGGCCTGATAGAACACTACCCATGCCTCGGTCTCGGAATGACGCGCAGTGCCGAACACACGATACTCAGGCCCCTTGGAATGACGGTATACGCCTGGTTGTAGCTGCATGTTGCTCACCCTCTTGAAAAAAAATTGCGGCACAAAACAAAAAACCGGGGCACCAGGCCCCGGCTTC
>NZ_JALRNF010000114.1 GCF_030272895.1 Pseudomonas sp. BGr12
GGCGGCCTGCTGATCCACGGTCGCTAGGACGCGGTGCTAAACCCCGGTGGCGTGCGCATCGGCACGGCGGAAATCTATCGTCAGGTGGAAAATATCGACGAGGTGCTGGAAAGCGTCGCCATCGGCCAGCGCTGGCACAACGACGTGCGCGTGGTGTTGTTCGTGCGCCTGCGCGAGGGCCTGCAACTCGACGAGGCGCTGCAGGCACGCATTCGCCAGGTGATGCGCAGCAACAACACCCCGCGCCATGTGCCGGCGGTAATTGCGGCGGTCAGCGATATTCCGCGCACCATCAGCGGCAAGATC
>NZ_JALRNF010000115.1 GCF_030272895.1 Pseudomonas sp. BGr12
GGCGTCACCTCGAGCATGCGCTTGAACTCTTCCCGGGCCGCGCTGTTGATTGCCAGCCAACGCAGGTCACGGCCCATGACCTGGATCTTCGCCAGGGTGGCTTCGACGACGTCGGTGAGGATCTTGCGTTCGGCCACGGCCTGGGCAACGCGTTCTTCCAGGTCCTCGTTGAGCTGCTTGAGCGCGAACTCGGCGCGATTGCGTGCGGTCGCGTCCTGGAACAGCACGGCAACCTGCTTGCGGCTGGCCGGCTCAATGCGAAAGGCGCAGATGTCCAGGTAGCGACCGGTCGCCACC
>NZ_JALRNF010000116.1 GCF_030272895.1 Pseudomonas sp. BGr12
AGGGCCTTGAGGTCGGTGCCGGCGGCCAAGGCCCTGGTACACAGTGCAATTGTCGAGCCGAGCACTGAGGCCAGAAAAAGCTGTTTCATCCGAAGCTCCTAGGTGGGTGCCTTGCAAAACGCGAATGGTGTGTTGGACGTTGTTGCGATTCGGTTGGTCTAGGTCAGCAATACCCTAGCCAAGGTAGGCCTGTTGCATGACAGTTTGATGTCCAGGCCAGGGGCCAGCACAGGTTGCCACCCTTGAAAACCAAGCGTAGACCTGAGTAGCTGTCATCTGTGGTTGATCTGCAGTGT
>NZ_JALRNF010000117.1 GCF_030272895.1 Pseudomonas sp. BGr12
TCGCCGCCGGCTTTGCCGTACGGCCCTTCGGCGCCATCGTGTTCGGCCGGCTGTGCGACATGATCGGCCGCAAGCACACCTTCCTGATCACCATCGTGAGCATGGGCGTGTCCACCGCCGTCGTCGGCCTGCTCCCCAGCTACGCCAGCATCGGCGTGGCCGCGCCGATCTTCCTGATCACCCTGCGCCTGCTGCAAGGCCTGGCCCTGGGCGGTGAGTACGTCGGCGCCGCCACCTACGTGGCCGAACATGCGCCCAAGGGCAAGCGCGGCTACTTCACCTCGTGGATTCAGA
>NZ_JALRNF010000118.1 GCF_030272895.1 Pseudomonas sp. BGr12
ATGGCGTTGGGCTCGGCCATGGCGCTGTGGACGGAATGGGTTTGGTCGTGGGGGCGGTTGGCCAGCGGGGTTTTAGGCATGGGCGGCGACGGTTCTGATTAGAGACTTTATTATATTACCTGTTCCTGCCCTTTTGAGTGGTCATCGTGTCCCGATTTTTTGCCCTTTTTGTCGCTTTTATCTACACCTTGGTGATGGTTCATGCAAAGGCATAGTTCCTTGTTCTTACCATCATAAAACCACTGAATCAGATAGCTGCGGCTTTCCAGGACGGTGTCTGCAGACCTTTATTGA
>NZ_JALRNF010000119.1 GCF_030272895.1 Pseudomonas sp. BGr12
CGCCCGGGTGCGTGCCTACCCTGCGCCTGTCGTTGCCAATTCAACGACCGGATGTCGCAGTCCTAGGCATAATTCAGCACTCCATTTTCCTGACGCAGGTGATTACCTGCATCACGGGTCAATGGCGGTTGTGCGTGTGGCACCTTCGGGTGCGCCGGTTCCTATGCCCGGTCTGCGAACCCGCGTACAGCTGCCTCCCATTCGTTTCGCAGCGAACGGTTGCCGCTCCCTCTGCATAGGAGTAGCCCGATGAAAAAGCCCGTTCCCGATCCGCCCAGCCTGCATCTTGTCGA
>NZ_JALRNF010000011.1 GCF_030272895.1 Pseudomonas sp. BGr12
GTTGCCACAGGTCCCGCTTGTCACCGGGCCATGATCGCCTTGAACAGCGCCGACTCCAGCCAGCCCTGCAGCCAGGCACGCAGTTGCGGGTAGGGCGCCTCGGCGAACCATTGCGGTTCGACCCCGGCGAACTGGCGCATCAACGGCAGCAAGGCGGCGTCGGCCAGGCTCGGGTGATCGGCGAACAGGTAACGGTGCTGCGCCAGCAATATTTCCAGTTCCGCCAGCCAGGGTTCGGCCTGCTGGCGGTAGGTTTCCCGTGAATACTCCGGATAACGTTCGGCGTACTTGTACAGGTTGACCTGGGTCTTGAAGTCGCGATCATTGCGCGCGATCAGGGCATCGGCCGACTGCGCCGCCAGCGGGTCGGCACGCAGCCGCCAGTCTTGCGGATCATGTCGGTCCAGGGCCCAGCGCATGATGTCCAGGCTTTCGTCGAGTACGGTGTCGCCGGCACTCAGTACCGGCACCGTGCCCTTGGGCGAGAGCGCCAGCAGTTCGGCCGGCTTGGCCTTGAGGCTGACCTCCTGGATCTCGACGGGGCACTCGGCATAGCGCAGGGCCAGGCGCGCGCATGGCCCAGGGGCAGCGGCGGAACGAGTAGAGAATCATCCGCTGACCTCCACGCTGCTCAGGCCGTTGCCCTGACGACGTACCTGGATCTGTACCGGGATGCGTTCGTGCATTTCCTGCACATGGGAAATCACCGCCACCTTGCGGCCCTGGGCCTGCAGGCCGTCGAGGGCGTCCATGGCCAGTTGCAGCGACTCAGGATCCAGGCTGCCGAAGCCTTCGTCGATGAACAGCGACTCGATGCGCAGGGTGCTCGAGGCCATGGAGGCCAGGCCCAGGGCCAGGGCCAGGGATACCAGGAAAGTCTCGCCGCCGGACAGCGAATGTACCGAACGCAGCTCGTCGCCCATCTCGGTGTCCAGCACCAGCAGGCCGAGCAGGCTGCCGCCGCGCTTGAGGCGATAGCGGCGGGCCAGTTGGCGCAACTGGGCATTGGCGTGGTGCACCAGCAGGTCGAGGTTGTAGCCCTGGGCGATCTTGCGGAAGGTGTCGCCGGTGGCCGAGCCGATCAGCGCATTGAGGCGGGCCCAGCGCTGCCATTCGCCGTAGGCCTGGGCAATTCGCTCGGCCAGGGCCTGGTTGGCCTGCTGGCGGCGCTGGTCATCGGCTTGTTCGGCGCGCAGTTCGGCGCACTGTTGCTCGCTGCTGGCGAGTTGACCTTGTAGGGCCTCAAGCGCCTGCTCCAGCGTGTCGGCCGGCAGCTCAAGGGTGGCCAGGGCCTGGTGCTGGTCCAGGCGCTGCTGGCGTTCGTTGAGCAGGACCTGTGCTTGTTCCAGGGCTTTTTCGCTGTCCAGCAGGCGTTGGCGCAGCTGGGCGACGGCATCGTCGTCCAGCGCCAGCAACTGCTCAAGACCGCTGTCATCCAGCTCAGGGTGAGCCTGACGCCACTGTTCGATCTGCGCGCGCACTTCGCCGTGTTCCTGTTCAAGCGCGTTCAAGCGCTCGTCCTTGGCCTTGAGGTCGGTGGCCAGTTCGATCAGTTGCGCCTGGGTGTCCTGCAACTGCCGGGCCGCCTGGGCTTCGTCCTGGCGGGCCTGTTCCACGGCCTGCTCCAGGTGCTGCTGCCACTGCTCGGCGCCGGCGTGCTCGCCGATCAGGCCGGTGAGGCTGGCCTGGCTGTGCTGTTGCTGGCGCTCGAGGTCGGCGAATTGCTGCTGCAACTCATGCTGCTTTTGCACCCGTGCCTGTTGCTGTAGCTGGACCTTGTCCAGGGTCTGCTGGCGTTCGCTGTGTTCGAGCTGTTCGTCCTTGTGCCGTTGCAACAGGTCCGTGCGTTGGGTCAGTTGCTGGTCCAGGCCCATGAAGGTGGCGGCCGGTTCGCGTCGCAGGTCGTCGAGCAGGTCGGCCGGCAGCAGGCTGGCGAAGCTTGCCAGGTCTTGCTCCAGGCGTTCTTCATCGCTGGCCAGGGCTTGTTGTTGCTGGCCCAGGTGCTGGTTGGCCTGCTGGCTGGCGTCGATCGCGGCCTGCAGTTGCTGCTGCAGGCGCGCGGCGTCCTTTTGCAGGGTCAGCAGGGCCTGCTGGCGCTGTTCGTCACGGCTGATGTCGTCGCCGAGGCGCCGTGCCTGGAGGTCGAGCCAGCCGGCTTGCTGGCTGTTGTCCTGGCCGACCAGTGACGGATAGAGCGGATGCGCCTGCAGGCTCGGTGCAAGGCCCTGCAGTTGCTCGCCCAGTTGCTCCTGCTGATGCAGGTACTCCTTGATCTGGCCGTTGACGCCACCCAGTTGCGTGCGCAGTTCGTCGAGCTGTTTTTTCAGCGCATCGACCTGCTCCTGGGCATTGCGCTCTTCGTCCTGGTCATGACGTCCCAGGCTCTGCAGCAAGGCTTCGGGTTGATGATAGGGATGCTCCTGGCTGCCGCAGACCGGGCAGGGCTGGTCATCCTGCAGTTGCGCGCGCAGTTCTTCGACACTCTGGCTGCGGGCCAGACGCTGGCGTTCGAGCAGTTGGCGGGTGACCGTGAGGGTCTGCTCGGCGGCCGTCAGCTGGGTCTTGCCGTTCATCCCTTCGCTGATCAGTTGTTCGCGCTGCTTGAGCGCCGTCTGCTGGCGTTCGCGCAGGGCCGTGAGGCGTTGCTCCAGGTCCTGGTGCTGGTGCCAGAGGCGGCTGAGTTCTTCCACCTGGCGTTGTTGCTGGCGATTGTTCTGCAGCAGCTCGCCGAGCAGGCCGATCTGTTCGGCCAGGGCGTCGGGCTCGGCCTGGGCTTCGTGGTAGAGCAGGGCGATAGTGGCGCGTTGTTCGTCCAGGGCGGCGCTTGCCTGGCGGGCACGTTCCTGCATTACCGGCAGTTCGGCACGGCCCTGATTGAGGCGGTTGCCCAGCTGCATCAGTTTTTGCAGGTTGTCGCGATGAATGTTCCAGGCATCGCCCAGGCCAGCAAGCGCTGCACTCTGGGTGAGCTGCTCGCTGATCTGGCCCAGACGCTCGTGGGTCAGGCGCTGTTGTTCAGTGAGGTTCGCCAGTTGCTGCTGGCCTTCGTTGCAGGCGTCTTGCGCCTGTTGCTTGAGCGATGTGCAGCTGGCCAGCTCCTGAGTCAGGCGCGTCAGGTTGTTCTGCTCGGCGAAGGCCTGGCGCAGCAGGGGAACGCTTTCGCTCTGGCGACCGAGGGCCTCGGCCAGCGCTTGCTGGGCCTGCTGTTGTGCGCTCTGCAGCTGCTGTTGCTGCGCCTGCAGGGCTTCATGCTGCTGGCGCTGGGCCGCGATGCTGGCGGCCAGTGGCGTGAGCTGGCTGCTCAAGGCCTGCTGGCGGGCGAATTGATGCCGCTGCGGCGCCAGTTGTTCCAGACGCACCAGGTTCAGGCGCTCGCCCTGCAGGCTGTCGCTGTGCTGCCGGGCACTGTGCAGCTGTTCGCTGCTGGTGCGGACTTGCGCCTGCAGCTGTTGCAGCTCCGTCAGCCAGGCGCGTTGCAGTTCCAGCTGGCGCACTTGCGCCTGTTCAGCCTTGAGCTGCTCCAGGGCCTGGTTGTAGCGTTGGTCGAGTTCGGCGCGGGCCTCCGTGGACAGCGGCATGACGCCGGCGGCCTGGTCCTGCAGCGCCTTGTGCGCTTCCTCGGCTTCCTTGCTCTTGCTGTAGGCGCGGCGCCCCAGTTGGCTGTAGATTGCCGTGTTGGTGAGCTTTTCCAGCAGCTCGCTGCGGTCCTTGTCATCGGCCTTGAGGAAGGCGCTGAATTCGCTCTGGGCCAGCAGCACGGCGCGGGTGAACTGCTCGAAGTTCAAGCCCAGCCGGGATTCGATCAGTTGCTTGTATTCGCCCTTGCTCTGGTTGCTCAGCAGTTGATCGCTGTCCAGGTCATGCAGGCTCTGGCGGCTGCCTTGCAGTTTGCCGTTGGCCTTGTCGCGGGCGCGGTTGGTTTCCCAGCGTGCCCGGTAGCGGCGGCCATCGATGCCGACGAAGTCGACCTCGGCAAAGCCACTGCCGGTGCCACGGCGCAACAGGGTGCGCGGGTCGCTGGTGAGGATGTCGCTGTCGACTTCCGGCAGTTTGGTTTCCCGGCCGATGTTGTTCAGCCGCGGTACTGCACCGAACAACGCCAGGCACAGGGCATCGAGCAGGGTGCTCTTGCCCGCGCCGGTGGGGCCGGTGATGGCGAACAGGCCGGCGCTGGCCAGGGGCTCGGCGCTGAAGTCGATCTCGAACGGGCCGGCCAGGGATGCCAGGTTCTTCAGGCGGATGGCGAGAATCTTCATGGCTGTTCCTCTTCCTGCTGGACGTCCTGCAACAGCAGGGCGAAATCGGCCAGGGTCTGTTCATCCACGGCACTGCCATAGGCCTGGGTCCAGGCGCGGCTGAACAACTCTTGCGGGGTCATCTGGCCCAGTTCGACCAGGGCGTTGTCATCCAGCGCTTCATCGCTGCGACTGCCCGCATATTCGGCGCCGATGCGCACCAGGCGCACGGCCTTGCCGTGCAGGGCACTTTCCAGTTGCTGGCGCAGGTCCGGCTGCGGCTCGTCCAGGCGCACCCGCACTTCCAGCCAGGGTTGGCGCTGGGGGTCTTCGAGCAAGTCGACCACCGGCAGGTCGGCCAGTTGTTCGAGAATCTCGGCCAGCGGTGCCGGGCCCAGGCGCTGCAGGGCCACGGCGCGGGGCACCAGGCGCGATTCGACGCTGGCCAGCTTGGCGCCGTCCAGTTCGATTTCGAGGATCTGGTGCGGGTAGCCGATCTCCGAGAACGACAGCGGAATCGGCGAGCCGCTGTAGCGGATACGCTCTTCGCGATTGACCCGCTGGGGTTTGTGCAGGTGACCCAGGGCCACGTAGCTGATGTCCTTGCTGAACAGGCTGGCGGGCAGGGCCTCGGCGTTGCCGATGATCAGGCTGCGCTCGGAGTCTTCCGAGACCGAGCCACCGGCCATGTGCGCGTGGCTGACGGCGATCAGCGCCTGGCCCGGCTTGCGCCGTTCGCGCGCGGCGTCGATGAGGCGCTCGTGCACCTGGCCGATGCCGCGCAGGTAATCGTCGCCCAGGTGCGGCCCGGTCACTTCTGCAGGGCGCAGGAAGGGCAGGGCCAGGCACCAGGCGCTGACCTTGCCGCGGGCGTTGGTCAGCGGGATCAGCAGGCGCTCGCTGTCCAGCACGCCTTCGTCGAGCCATTGCACCCGGCCCAGGGCGTGGGTGCGCAGGCGCCGCATCAGCGGTGCCGGCAGCTCGATGCGCGAGCCGGAGTCATGATTGCCGGCGATCATCACGATGTTCAGCTTGGGTTGCTGTTCGTGGGCCTGGACGATGAAGTCGTAGAGGCGCTCCTGGGCTTTGACCGGCGGGTTGACCGTGTCGAAGATGTCGCCGGCGATCAGCAGCGCGTCGGGCTGGCGCAGCTTGAGCTGGCCGAGCAGCCAGTCGAGGAAGCAGGCGTGTTCGAAGTCGCGTTCCTGGCCATGCAGGGTTTGTCCCAGGTGCCAGTCGGAGGTATGAAACAGACGCATGAAGGGTTCCGCAGATTGCCGGCGCAACGCCCGTGGCGTCACGCCTGAAGGTTATTTGGGGTACAGCGGTGGCAGGCTGCCGTTTTCGCCGGTGCTCGGCTGCACCTGTTCGGCCGCCGGGATGGTGCCGATGGCACGCCAGAGTTCATCACCCTGCCAATATTGCCCGGATTCGCTGTAGAGGGCACCGTTGAGACCGTCCAGTGCGTCGGACAACGGCACGAAGCGGGCGGCCATGTCGGCCAGGGTTTCCGGTTGCTGGCGGGCCCAGGCGTCCAGGGCCTGGCGGGTGGCCTGTGGATCGTTGGCCTGGCAGGCGCGCTTGAGGTCGTCCAGCAGGGTGCGCGGGCTCGGGCCGGCCTGAGCGGCACGCAACACGGCCGGCTGCGAACGGGCGCGCCACCACAGGGCGAAGCCCAGCACGGTGGTCAGGGCCAGCACCAGGGTGCTCAGTTGCCAGGGCCAGAGCGCACGGGTGTCGACATTCTGTGCATCGCTGCTGACCGGCTTGTCGGCGCTCAGGGCCGGGTTGTCCTGGATCTGCAGGCTGCGCGCCGGCAGGCTGCTGTGCTCCAGGTGGTCTTCGCGGGTGTTCCACCAGAAGACTTCCTGGGCGGGCAGTTCGAGGCGGCCACTGTGGGTCGGGACCAGGGCTTCACGTTCCTCGCGGATACCGAGCAGGCCTCGGTCGTTGACTTGGTTGCGCAGTTGCGGCTGGTCCGGATAGCGACGCAGGCCGTTGACTTCGGTGGCCGGCAACGGCGGCAACTGGGCGCTGGACAGCCCCTCGGCCTGGAGCACCACGGTGCGGGTCAGGGAATCGCCGATCTGCACTTGTTGCTGGGCGGGATCGGGGCTCCAGTGTTCTTCCAGGCTCAGGTTGCTGGTCGGCAGCCACGGCGCGTTGGCCGGGTAGTCGGCCGGGATGGGGTTGACTGTCAGCACCAGCGCAGTGGAGCTGACCCGTACCTGTTTGCCCACCCGCGGGGCATTGAGCTCCTGCTCGGCGTCGTTCTGGGCGGCGGTGGCGCTGAAGGTCAGGGCCGGGATGGTCAGGTCGCCACTGTTCTGCGGGTAGATCGCATAGCGCATTTCGATCACGCCATGGCGCACGCCATCGATCACTTTCTCGAAGGTCCGCGATTCGCCCAGCGGTTCGACCCTGGCGTTGCCGATCTGCAGCGGGCTCAGGCTGCTGTCGTCGTACAGCGGTACCGAATGGTAGATGCTCAGGGTCAGCACTGCCTGGGCCTGCACATAGACCTCGGGCTGGTCGAGGCTGGCGTCGATGAATACCGGGCCATGGTTCTCGCTGGCGGCTTGCTCGGCGAGGATCTGCAGGCTGATCGGCTCGCTGCGCGATTCGCCCAGTTGCAGCGGCGGAATCTCCACCGTGCCGCTCTGGCGCGGCAGCAGGGTAATGATCCAGCGGGTGCCGGCGACCGACGGGTCGCCCAGGGTGTTCAGGCTGTTGACCTGACGCGTTCCTTGCACTTCGAAGCTGGCCTCAAGCGGGCTCAGGTCCGGTTTGCCGAACTGGGTCACGTCCTCGGTCTGCAGGGTCAGCTCCAGGGTTTCACCGGCATTCAGGCGGGTGCGGTCGACACTGGCGAGCAGCGCGGCGGCCTGTACCTGCAGGCAAAGAAGGAGGCTGAAGACGAAGACGCAGAAGCGACTCATTGACGGGTTTCCTGATGTTGTTGCTGTTCATACCAGAATTTGCGCCGCAGCAGTTCCGACGGGTTGTCCGGGATCTGCCGCAGCCATTGTTCCAGCGCCTGGCGCTGTTCGGCATCCAGGGTGCTTTCAACCGGGCGTTGGGGCGGGTGGGTGATCGATTCGTCATCGTCATTGCCCGCCAGTTGCTGGGCCTGTTCACTGGCGTTGTTGTCGTCCTTGTCGCTATCGCTGGCGGGCTGCGCGGGCTTCTCGCTGGCCTGTTGCTGGGCCTGCTCGGCGCTGCTGGTGCTGTCGGTCTGGGTCTCGGGGTTGTTCTGCGGGTTGTCCTGGGCCGCCTGCTCGGCTTGCTCGGCCTGGCGTTGTTGCAGCAGTTGTTCGACCAGCGCTTTGTTGGCGAGTGCCGGTTGCAGCTCCGGCTGGCGCTCCAGGGCTTGTTCGTAGGCATCCAGCGCCGCTTCCAGCTCACCGCTGCGGGCCAGGGCATTGCCGCGATTGTAGTGGTCGGCAGCGCTGTTGCCCTGGGCGAACAGGCGTGCGGCGCCATTGTAGTCACCGGCCTGGTACAGGGCGATGGCTTTCCACTGGCGGTCCTGGAAGCGCTGTGCGGCTTCGGCGGGCAGCTGCCGTTCGAGCAGGCGCTGGCCCTGTTGATCGGGACGCAGCCACAAGTCATCGAGTTCGAAGGCCTGGCCCGGTTGCGGCAATACCAATAACAGCGGCAGGCAGAACAGCCAGCCACGCCGGCCGGCGCAGGCGGCCAGCAGCAACAGCGGCAGCAGCAACCAGTAACCCTCGTCGGCCCAGCTGTCCAGTTGCACCGCCTGGCCATCCTCGCGCAGGCTCCTGGGCAAGTCGAACAGGCGCAGGCCGCGCAGGTCCAGGTCGTCGATGCGGGCAGTGCGGTAGCGGCCACCGGTGCTGCCGATGAAGCTCCTGAGGCTGGCGCTGTCCAGGCGCGGCAGGAGAATGCCGCCCTGGTCATCCTTGAGGAATTCGCCATTGGCCTGCTTGACCGGTGCGCCCTCGGCACTGCCGATGCCCAGCATCAGCAGGCTCGGCCCCTGGCGTCCCAGGGCCTGCTTGATGCCCTCGCGCTCCTCGTTGCTCAGGGACGAACCGACCAGCAACAAGCGGCCCTGGCCGAGCCCGGCCTGGGCCAGCAGTGCCAGGCCCTTGCGCACGGCCAGGTCGGCGCGTTGGCCGGGCTGCGGCATGATCGACGGGGCCAGGGCTTCCAGCAGGTTGCGGCTGGTGGCCAGGTCGTCCGACAGTGGCACCAGGGTGTGGGCGCTGCCGGCATAGACGATGATCGCGGTCTGGCTGTCGCGGCGATGTTCGAGCAGGTCGAGGATCTTGCGCCGGGCCTGCTCCAGACGGTTGGGCGCGGTGTCCTCGGCGAGCATCTGCGGGGTGAGTTCGAGCAGGATCACCAGCGGGTCGGCCGGACGTTGACGAGTGTCTTCCAGGCGCTGCCAGCTGGGCCCGAGCAGGGCCAGCACGGTGAGCAGCCAGGCCAGGCCCAGGGCGATCCACGGCAGTTTGCTGTTGCGGCCACTGCCGCCGCCCAGCAGCACGGCGTGAAAGCTCGGTGGCAGGATCATCTGCCAGCGCCCGGCGCGTTTCTGCCGGTGCCAGAGTTTCCACAACAGCCAGGCCAGCGGCGGCAGGACGATCAGCCAGACCGGGCGCAGCCATTGCGGCCAGAGGTCGATCATCGACGTCTCCTCAGGCGCAGGCGCTTGAGCCGCTCGCGCCAGTCCGGATGGGGGGTGAGAAAGCTCGGCCGGCGCAGCAGGCGGCGCAACGGGTTGTCCGGCCACTGTTCCTGGATCACCAGCAGCACGCTCAACAGCAGCGCCAGGGCCAGGGGCCAGCTGTACAGGGCCTGGGCGGTGCGCGCCTGGGTCGGTTGCTGGGCCACCGGCTCCAGGCGGTCGAGGGCCTGATCGATAGCGCGCAGTTCCTCGCCGTCACGGGCACGGAAATAGGCGCCGCCGGTCTGTTCGGCGATCTCCTTGAGCGAGGCTTCGTCCAGGTCCAGGCTCGGGTTGAGCCCCAGCAGGCCGGCGGTGCCGGTTTGTTCCGGGTCGGCACCAATGCCGATGGTGTAGATCCGTACATTTTCCTGGGCGGCCAGGCGTGCAGCGGTCAGCGGGTGGATCTGCCCGCCGTTGTTGGCGCCGTCGGTCACCAGCACCAGCACCCGGCTCTGGGCCGGACGCTGGCGCAGGCGCTTGAGCGCCAGGCCAATGGCGTCGCCGATGGCGGTGTTCTTGCCGGCGATGCCGATCTGCGCTTCATCGAGGTAGGTGCGCACGGTGCGCCGGTCAAAGGTCAGCGGCGCCTGCAGGTAGGCCTGGCTGCCGAACAGGATCAGGCCGACACGGTCGCCCTGGCGAGCCTCGAGGAAATCGCCGAGCAGGGCCTTGACCAGGCTCAGGCGGCTGACTTCTTCGTCCTGCCACTGCATGTCGGGGAAGTCCATGGAGCCGGAGACATCCACGGCCACCAGCAGGTCACGGCCGCTGGCGGCCACCGGCAGCGGTTCGCCCAGCCATTGCGGGCGGGCGGTAGCGAACAGCAGCAACAGCCAGACCAGCGCGAACGGCGCCTGCTGGCGCCAGGTCGGCAGGTTCAGGCGCGCCCGGCGCCCGGCCAGGCCTTCGAGTTCGTCGAGGAAGCTGACCTTGAGCACCGGCTCGCCACTGTCGGCGGCCGGCAGCAGCAGGCGCGCCAGCCAGGGTAGCGGCAACAGGACGAACACCCAGGGCCAGGCCAGTTCAAACATGTTTGCGAATCCAGGTTTCGACCGCCTGGTTGAGCCCGGCGATGGCCTTGTCGTCGAGCTTGCACTCGGGCTTGTAGGCACCTTCTACCAGCACCATCCAGCGGGTCAGGCCGGCGGCCGGGCAGCGGTTGTCGAGAAAGGCCAGCCACTGGCGACCGTTGAGGGTATGGCTGTGGCTGCCGGGGTAATGGTTGCGGCACAGGCGCTTGAGCAGGGCGTTGATCTGCTGCAGCCAGGCGCCGGCCGGCTCGCCGTCGTAGGGCTTGTGCAGGCGTGCAAGTTCGGCCAGGGCCTCGAGGCGCACCGGGTCCAGGGGCAGTTCGGCGCGCACGATCGATTTCTTGCCTGGGCGCCAGTGCCGCATTCGCCACAGACCCCAGCCGAGCACCGGCAACAGGGCCAGCAGCACCCACCAGCCGGGTGCCAGCGGCCACCAGCCGATCGGTGGCGGGGTGATCAAGGGCTGCAATTGCTCCAGCGAGTTCACTGGATTTTCCCCGGTCGTTGCGTGTTCAGGTACTCGCGCAGTTGTTCGATCATTTCGCTCTGGGTGCTCAAGGGCATCAACACCACCCGCAGTTTTTGCGCCAGCAGTTCCCAGCGCTCGATGCGTGCATCGCTCTGTTGACGGTAGCTCTGGCGCAGGGTCGGGTCGAGGGTGTCGAGCTCCAGTTGCGCGCCGCGCTGGGCAAAGCGCAGCAGGCCGGCAGCGGGCAGGGCGTGGTCGAGCGGGTCGGACAGCGGCAGCAGGAGCAGGTCGCAATGGCGCGACAGCAGGCTCAGTTGCTGCTCCACGGCCGGGCTCAGGGCGCGCTCGTCGCAGATGATGATGGCCAGGCTGCCCGGACGCAGCACTTCACGGGCCCGGCGCAGGGCCAGGCCGAGGCTGTCGGCCTGGGGCTGGGCCTCGGTATGCAGCGACTGGTTGACCCGGGCCAGGCGGTTGAGCAGTTGCAGCAGGCTCTGCTTGCTGCGTCGCGGCTTGATTTCGTAGTGCTCGTTGTCACCGAATACCAGGCCGCCGATACGGTCGTTGTGGCCCAGGGCCGCCCAGCCGATCAGGGCGGCGGCCTGGGCGGCGAGCACCGATTTGAACATCAGCCCCGAGCCGAAGAACAGCCGTTGGCTCTGCTCGACGAGGATGAAGATCGGCCGCTCGCGCTCCTCATGGAAGAGCTTGGTATGAGGCTCCTGGGTACGGGCGGTCACCCGCCAGTCGATGTTGCGCACATCGTCGCCGGCCTGGTACACCCGCACCTGGTCGAAGTCCACGCCACGGCCGCGCAATTTCGAATGGTGCAGGCCGACCAGCGGGCTGCGCTGGCCGGGCCGGGAAAACAGCTGCACTTCGCGCACGCGGTGACGCATCTCGATCAGCTCGGCGAGGCTGATACGGATTCCGGGCGCGGTCAGCAAACGTTCAGGCATGGCGTCAGGCGACGGCGACGACGTCGAGGATGCGCTGGATCACCCGGTCCTGGTCGATCCCGGCGGCCTCGGCTTCGAAGGACAGGATGATGCGGTGGCGCAATACATCGAAGAGTACTGCCTGGATGTCTTCAGGGCTGACGAAGTCGCGCCCGGCCAGCCAGGCATGGGCCCGGGCGCAACGGTCCAGGGCAATGGAGCCGCGGGGGCTGGCGCCGTAGGCAATCCAGTCGGCCAGTTCCGGGTCGAATTTGGCCGCGGTGCGTGTGGCCATGACCAACTGCACCAGGTATTCCTCCACGGCGTCGGCCATGTACAGGCCGAGGATTTCCTTGCGCGCGGCGAAGATCGCCTGCTGGCTGACCCGACGCTCGGGCTTGGCCTCGCCATGCAGCGCCTCGCCACGAGCCTGCTGGAGAATGCGCCGCTCCACCGAGGCATCCGGGAAGCCGATCTTCACGTGCATGAGGAAGCGGTCGAGCTGGGCTTCGGGCAATGGGTAGGTGCCTTCCTGCTCGATCGGGTTCTGCGTGGCCATCACCAGGAACAGCGGCGACAGCTCGTAGGTGCTGCGCCCGACGCTGACCTGGCGTTCGGCCATGGCTTCGAGCAGGGCCGACTGGACCTTGGCCGGCGCTCGGTTGATTTCGTCGGCCAGCACCAGGTTGTGGAAGATCGGCCCCTGCTGGAACACGAAGCTACCGGTTTCCGGGCGATAGATCTCGGTGCCGGTGATGTCGGCCGGGAGCAGGTCGGGGGTGAACTGGATACGATGGAACTGCGCCTCGATCCCTTCGGCCAGTTCCTTGATGGCCTTGGTCTTGGCCAGCCCCGGCGCGCCTTCGACCAGCATGTGGCCGTCGGCCAGCAGCACGATGAGCAGGCGCTCGACGAGTTTTTCCTGGCCAAGGATCTGGGTTGAAAGAAAAGTGCGCAGCGCGATCAGCGCCTCACGGTGTTCCATCGTCGACTGTTCCTGGAAGAAAGCCCGGGCGATCTCCGTGAGGGGCCCGGGCAGGGGCTGTTACTTTAATGCATCCGGGCCTCTGGCTACTAATGGCGGCAGGTAATTTTGTGCAATTGGACAGCGCATCGCGGGGCAAGCCCGCTCCTACAGGTTGTAGGAGCGGGCTTGCCCCGCGAGCGATCTCAGGTCCACCAGTAACGCACCAGGTGAAAGAAGATCGGCGCGGCGAAACACACCGAGTCGAGCCGGTCGAGCATGCCGCCATGCCCTTCGATCATGTGCCCCCAGTCCTTCACCCCACGGTCACGCTTGATCGCCGACATCACGATGCCACCGGCAAAGCCCAGCAGGTTGATCAACAGGGCGATCAGAAACGACTGCCAGAGGTTGAACGGGGTGATCCACCACAGCGCGGCACCGATCAGCGAGGCCAGGAACAGGCCGCCGACGAAGCCTTCGATGGTTTTCGACGGCGACAGGTTGGGCGCAATCTTGTGCTTGCCGAACAGCTTGCCGCAAACGTACTGCAACACATCGGACAGCTGCACGACGATCACCAGGTAGGCGATCAGCAGCAGGTTGCGGTTTTCGAAGCCGGCGATGTCGAGGGTCAGCAGCGCTGGCACGAACGACACGCAGTACACCGCGATCATCAGCCCCCACTGGACCTTCGAGGCGCGTTCGAGAAAGTGCGCGCTGTCGCCGCCCAGGGAAGCGAGGATGGGCAGCAGCAAGAAGACATAGACCGGAATGAAGATCGAGAACAGGCCGTACCAGTCGGCGTAGATCAGCAGGTATTGCAGGGGCAGGGCCAGGTAGAACGCCGCTGCCAGTGCCGGATAGTCGCTGCGCCGGGTCGGAATCAGGCTGAGGAACTCCCGCAGGGCGTAGAACGAGACGGCATAGAACAGCAGGATCACCGCGCCGTTGCCCAGCCAGAAGGCAATGCCGATGACCAGCACCATCACCCACCAGGCGTTGATGCGGGCGTTGAGGTTGTCGATGACGGCATTCGGCGCGCCGCCACAGCGCCGTTTCAGCACGAAGCCGATCAGCGAGGCCAGCACCAGGATCGCGCCGATCCCGGCGAACAGCATCAGGGTCTGCTTGTCCATGTCAGCTGTGCTCCGGGGCCAGGGCCAGCAGCGCGGCGCGACTGCGTTCGAGAAACTGCGCCTTGCTTTCATCTTCCTGCAGGGCAAGGGCTGCGCCGAAACTGGTGGTGCACAGCAGCGGCAGCGGTAGCACCCGGCCCTTGGGCATCACCCGGTTGAGGTTGGCGATCCACACCGGGATCAGTTGCACCTGGGGGTGGGCCTTCGCCAGGTGGTAGAGCCCGCTTTTGAACGGTTGCACGCCGTCTTCCTGGTTGCGCGTGCCTTCGGGGAAGAGAATCAGCGAGTCGCCAGCCTCCAGGGCCTCGAGCATCGGCTGCAAGGGGTTGGCCTGTGGATCGTGGTGCTCGCGATCGATCAGCACACCATTGAATACCTGGTTGATGACGTAGCGGCGCAGCGCCCCGGTCTGCCAGTAGTCGGCACCGGCCACCGGGCGTGTGGTCTTGCGCAGCGGCGGTGGCAACGAGGCCCAGAGCAGCACGAAATCACCGTGGCTGGTGTGATTGGCGAAGTAGATTCGCTGCACCGGCTCCGGGCCGCAGCCAAGCCATAAACTGCGGGCGCCGGTGAGGGTGCGTGCTGCCGAGGTGATGAGGTGTGCGACCAGGGGTTCGAGCATGTGCGTCCTTATCCGGTTATGGCCCACCAAGGGCTCGTCAGCAGGCATCCCAGGATCAAGAGTAGTTGCGCCGCCAGCAGCAGGGCCTGACGGCGCAGCAGATTCAGGGCGCCACGGCTGCGATCACGCCAGGGGCGTTGCGTGCCGGTGGCGGGCTGCAGGCCAAGGGCGGCGAGGGCGTTGTCCAGCGCTCGGGTGTTTTCGTTCAGGGCTGATGGGCTGTCCGCTAGCCGCTGGAACAGGTCGGCATCGAAAGCCACCCGCAGCGCCCAGTATTTTTCTGCAAGGCCAAGCAGGAGCAGTGCGCAGGCCACGGTCAGTGCCCAGGGGTTGAATGCCCCTAGCCAGCAGGGGACCAGGCCCAGCACTACCCCGAGCAGGGTCAGCCCTGTGGACAACTGGTCCAGGCTGCGCCCGCGGCGCAACAGGCTGGCGACGCAATGCAGCTCCATGTCAGTGCTCATGGGCCGTCCCCGGATTGCCCGCCAATGGCTCGAGGGCCAGGCGGTGCGCGGCATGCAGGACAATCCCCGGGCGCGCCCGGCGGATGATCGCGACGGCGGCATCGACGCTTTTGGCGCGACCGCTGTACAGCAACCAGGCGGCCACTGCCGTGGCACTGCGCGAATAGCCCAGGGCGCAGCAGACCAGCAAGGGGCCCTGGTGACGCAGGTTTTCCAGCGCCTGGGCCAGCGCCAGGCATTGGCGGGTGGTCGGGGCGATCAGGTCGAGCACGGGCACACTGCGGTAGGCAATCCGGCAGGTGTGAAGTGGCAGCTCGGCGCACAGGTCGAGGACGGCGGTGAAGTGGGCGTGCGCCAGCTCCGTGGCGCCTGGGATACGTCCCAGCCAGACGTTATCCACAACCTCATCAGGTTGCGGGCGCTGGCGGGTCCACAGGCGTGAGTTGATCCAGGCGGACAGCAGATAGGGCGCCAATAGCCAGAGGGCAGCGCTGCTCAACCGGCCATCGGCGCCTTTCTGGAACCCTGCGGCATCGAACAGCGCATAGTTCAAGGCCACCAGCAGCAAGGCTACCGCCGGCCAGATCAGCCACAGCCAGCCACCCTTGAGGGTGAAGGCTGCAAGGGTGAACAGGGTGGCGCCGAGTGCGTAGCAGCACGCCAGGCGCCAGCGTTTGCGATCCCTTGCCGGGCGCAGCTGTTGCAGCATGGCGGGGCCTTCCAGCGGCCACAGCCAGACGCATAGCCAGCCCGCCAGGGCGCCCGTGGGCACGTCGATGAAGTGATGCTGGTAAGTGGTCAGCACGGAAATACCGATCACGCTGAACCAGCCATGCACCAGCCAGCGCCAAGGCCCCCGGCTGTGCTGGGCATAGCACACCCACAGGATCACCAGCAGGGCAATGTGCAGCGAGGGCGCCTGGTTGAAGGGTTTGTCGAAACCGGCCAGCACGGCGAACAGCCAGCCGAACAGGCCATCGATTTCCGGCCGCTCGAAGGTGAAGCGCAGTGGCCAGAGCAGGAAGCAACTGACGGCGATCACCTGCGCGCTGAGCAGGCGCAGGGCATGGCG
The DNA here is from genome assembly GCF_030272895.1 of Pseudomonas sp. BGr12. Taxonomy (GTDB): domain Bacteria; phylum Pseudomonadota; class Gammaproteobacteria; order Pseudomonadales; family Pseudomonadaceae; genus Pseudomonas. The sequence continues at coordinate 15,631 of NZ_JALRNF010000011.1, forward strand.
CTTGAGGGCTTCGCGGCTGCGTGGCAGCAGCAGGGAGAGGCCATACAGCAGGTCTATGGACCAGTAGGGCACGATGGTCCAGGGCCAGAACGGCATGTGCGCTTCCCAGCCGAAGACCACGGCGCCGACATCAGCCCGTTGCGCGGTGACCCAGGTGGCGAAGCCATAGGTGCCGAAGAACACCGGCGCCAGCAGCAACAGCCAGAGCACCGCGGGTTTCAGCAGCCCGGGTTCGCGGGTGGCGGCAAGGGTCGTGCTGTTCATCATTGCACCCGTTGTGCAACCGACACGCTGAAGATCCCCCACTCATCCACCCGCTGGGTGATTTTTCCAAAGCCCGCCGCCTGTACCAGTTGATCCATCTCGGCCTGGCTGCGCCGGCGCATGACCCAGGCCTGGCCGTCACGGTGACTGGTGAGGGCGCGGGCGATCAGCTCCAGCTGCGGGTGCCAGGGTTGTCCGGTGTAGATCAGGAAACCGCCCGGTTCCACGGCGTCGGCCAGCCCGGCCAGGGAATCGGCGACCATTCGATTGTCGGCGAACAGCTCATACAGGCCGGACACCACCGCCAGGGTCGGCCTGGGCGTCAAGGTTGCCAGGCTCTGGCGATCGAAGGCGTTGCCTTTGACGAAGCGGGCGATGCCGGCCAGCCCCTTGTCGTTGATCAACGCATTGCCATCGCGGACGTTGATGTCGCTGTAGTCGCGCAGCAGGATCGATTCCGGCAGCGGGGTCACGCCCTGCATGGCTTCGAGGATGTAGCGGCCATGGCCGGCAGCGATATCGACGATACGCACTTCGCGTTGTTGCTCGCGCAGCCAGCCCATGGCCAGGCGCAGCAGCTCTTCGAGGTGCAGCTTGCGCTGGCGGATGCCACGCCAGCCGATGGAGTCGAGGTAGTTGCGGTCGATCATCCGGCCGATCGGCGACAGCCCGGTCGCCTGGTTGCGGTACACGTAATCCAGGGTGCTGCCCGAGTCGAAACCGCTGGCAAAGCCCAGCTTGACGCCCGCTGACAGCCTGCTGCCCAGGCCCAGGCTCGCCCGGGTCAGGCGCCAGTACAGGTCGCGCAGGGAATTGCGCGGTAGCGGCCTGGCCAGGGATTCGGCCTCGGCGCAGGTGGCGCCCAGGCGATCGGCATCGAGCAGGGAGGGGCGGTCCAGGGGCCGGGCAAAGTTGTGCAGGATGAAGCGGCGCATGCTGGCAACCGCCGGTGCCCGGTGCTGTTCCCCCAGGGTGTCGTGGAAGAAGCCCGGCAGGATGTGCTTTTCCTTGTGCACGCTGCCCAGGCGTTCGAAGAATTGCTCCTGGGGCTTGCGGTGCACCACGAAGTCGGCGCCGGAGATCAGCAACTGGGTCGGCACCTGGATGGCCTGGGCATCGGCGACCACGCGTTCGGCGGCTTCATAGAGCCCCAGCAGCACCGTCACCGAAATGCTTTTGGTGATCAACGGGTCCTGGTCATAGGACGCCACCCGCTGCGGGTCATGGCTGAGGAAACGCGCCTTGACGTAGCTGTTGACGAAAAAGTTGCCGCGCACCTTGCGCATCAGGGCAAGGCCCGGTCGGGCGAAGGGCACGTAGAGCTTGACCTTGAAGGCCGGGGAGGCGAGCACCAGCGAGCGGATGCGCGGGGCGTAGTCGTGGACCCAGGTGGCGACGATCACCGCGCCCACGCTTTGTGCCACCACGGCGATATTCTCTTCGTCGATGCCGTGGCTGGCCGCCAGGTGCTCGCAGAAGGTCTGCACGTCGCGGGCGCTGGTGGCGAAGCTCGGGCTGTCGCCGCGCGCACCCGGTGACTGGCCGTGGCCACGGGCGTCCCAGGCGAAGAAGTCGACCCCGGCCAGGTCCAGCTCATCCACCAGGTGGGCAATGCGCCCGGAGTGCTCGTGGCCGCGATGAAACAGCAGCACGGCCTTGCGTGGCTCACCGGGTGTGGCGTCGGTCGCGGGCCAGTGGCGGTAGAACAGGTCTACGCCGTCGTGGGTGGTGAAGGTCTGATCCTGGGCTTGGCGCATTGCAACTTCCCTATGCTGATGGAGCGTTTTCCGTGGCTTCTCTCAACCCCTGGCGCACCCGGTTGACCAGGGTGTACACCAGCAGTACGGCCATCGCCGCAAACACGCCGTTGATCCAGGCGGGGCCGAGCCAGCCCGGGGCGATGACCAGGGCCAGGGCGCCGAGCACGAAGGCACGATCGCTCTTGCCCATCGGTCCGTCGTAGCGCCGCGAGGCACCGATCATTGGCCCCAGCACGCCGGTGTACTCGCTGAACACCGCGAGCAGCGCGACCAGCACCACGGCGAACGGGCTGACGCCGGGAATCAGGGCGAACGGCAGGATCAGGGCGCTGTCGGCCACGATGTCGCAGAGTTCGTTGAGGTAGGCGCCCAGGTGCGATTGCTGGCCGAATTCCCGGGCGAGCATGCCGTCGATGGCGTTGAGCGCCATGCGCAGGATCATCCACAGGGGAATCAGGCCGAACAGCCACGCATGCTCGGCGAACAAGGCAATGACACCGCCCAGCAGCACGGAGCAGGCACCGGCCAGCAGGGTGACCTGGTTGGCCGTGATGCCACGCGCGTGCAGGTGCCTGACCAAGGGGCGCAGGAGATTCTGGAAGGCTGGCTTGAGTTGATAGATGGACACCATCGGCGCAGGTCTCGGTTCAGGTGAAGCCGGAAATGCGTCGATACGCCAGCCACACGTTGCTGTGTTGTTCACAGCAACTGTAGTGGAAATATGCCCGGTTACGCAGGCTGGAAAGTTCGGTAATCCGCGTAGGCTGAAGCTACGCGGATGGAGGGAGATGTCTCAGTTCTTGAAGCTGGAGTGCTTGCGACCCTGGTCGCACAGGGCAAAGACCACCACCAGCACCGCCGAGACCGCAAGAATGATCGCCACGCCGTCGGTGGAGTGGGTCGCCGAGCTGGCCACCAGGGCCAGGCCACCCAGCGGCGCCAGGCCGCCGGCCACCGCGGTGCCGATCTCGCGACCGGTGCCGAAGCCCGAGGAACGGGTCTGGGTCGGGAACTGGCGGCTGAGGAACGAGCCCTGGGGCGCGAACATCATCGGCGCCAGGATGCCGGTGCCGATACCGATGGCCAGGTAGATCATCATCGGCTCGCCGGTGTTGAGCAGGGTCAGGAACGGGAAGGCGAACAGCACCGAGAACAGGCCGCCGAGCATCAGCACGGTCTTGCTGCTCCACTTGTCGCACAGCCAGCCGAAGAACGGCACGGTGAAGATCGCCACCAGGCTGGCAATGGTCACCGACAGCGAGGTGACGTGGGCTTCGACGCCTTTGTACTGGGTCAGGTAGGCCAGGGAGAAGGTCTTGAAGATGTAGCTCAGGGCGTTGTAGCCGATGGCCACGAAGAACACCACGGCCAGGCCCTTGAGGTCGTTCTTGAACAGCAGCTTGAGCGGCGAGACCTGGGCCTTGGCCGGGGTCTTGTCGAGCTCCTTGAAGTCCGGGGTCTCGGGAATGCTCTTGCGCACCCACAGGCCGACGCCGACCAGCACGATGCTGCAGATGAACGGGATGCGCCAGCCGCCGGCCAGGAGGAACTCGTTGCCGTTCATGGTCAGCAGGTAAACGGTCAGCGACGACAGTAGCAGGCCCAGGTTCAGGCCCAGCGCCGGCCAGGCGCCCTGGCTGCCACGCTTGCCTTCGCTGGCGTGCTCGTAGGAGGTGACCGCCGCACCGGACAGCTCGGCACCCGCACCCAGGCCCTGGATGATGCGCACCAGCACCAGGATGATCGGCGCCCAGATGCCGATCGAGGCATAGCTCGGGATCAGGCCGATCAGGGTGGTGCACACGCCCATCATGCAGAAGGTGATGACCAGCACCTGCTTGCGCCCGAAGCGGTCGCCCAGGTAGCCGAACAGCACGCCGCCGAACGGCCGGGCAATGAAGCCGATGGCGAAGGTCGAGAAGGCGAGCAGCGAGGCCACGGCCGGGTTGCTGGCATCGAAGAAGATCTTCGAGAAGACGATCGCCGCCATGGTGGCGTACAGGTAGAAGTCATACCACTCCAGCATCGAGCCGAAGATGGTGGCCGCCGCGACCTTGCGCAGGCGCTTTTTTTTCTGTTCCGGGGTTTCTGTCGCGGCCGCGGCCGCCTCATGTACCGACATCGGAGGTTTCCTTGTTGTCTTTGTAGTTATGGGGGTGCAGCAGGGGTCAGCGGGTCTTGAGGATCCTGTCGGCGATCATCTGGCCGATCGGAATGGCCGAGGTGGCGGCCGGCGACGGTGCATTGCAGACATGCACCATGCGCGGCGTCTCGGCGAACAGGAAGTCGTGCACCAGGGTGCCGTCGCGCATCACCGCCTGGGCGCGAATACCGGCCTCGTAGGGCAGCAGGTCCTCGACGTTCAGCGACGGGCAGTACTTGCGGCATTGCTCCAGGTAGCCGCGCTTGAACAGCGAGTTCTTCATTTCGGTGGTGCCGGAACCGAGGTTGTTCCAGATGGTTTTCCAGAAACCGGGGAAGCGTGCGTATTCGGCGACATCGCGCCAGTTGATCGAGAACTTCCTGTAGTTCTCCCGGCCCAGACCCAGCACGGCGTTCGGGCCGACGGTGACGCTGCCGTCGATCATCCGCGTCAGGTGCACGCCGAGGAACGGCAGTTCGGGATCGGGGATCGGGTAGATCAGGTGGTTGACGATGTCGTTCTTGCTCGCCGGCAAGCGGAAGTACTCGCCGCGGAACGGGATGATCTGGTGGTCGATCTTGACCCCGGCCAGGGCCGCCAGGCGATCGGACTGCAGGCCGGCGCAGGCCACCAGCTGGCGGGCGTTCCAGACCTTGTCGTCGCTGCTGATGGTGACCTTGTCGCCGCTCTCGACGATGGCGCGCACCGTGGTCGACAGTTGCACCTCGCCGCCGGCGCGCTGGATGACCCGGGCCATCGCCTCGCAGACCTGCTTGTAGTCGACGATGCCGGTGGCATCGAGGAACAGCCCGCCCAGGCCGACGATGTTCGGCTCGCGACGTTGCAGTTCCCGGGCATCGAGCTGTTCGACCTTCAGGCCGTTCTGCTGCGAGCGCTCGTACAGGGCGTGCATGCGTTGGACTTCCAGCGGGGTGGAAGCCACCAGCAGCTTGCCGCAGACATCGAACTTGATCTTGTGCTCACTGCAGAAGTCCTTGGTGGCCTGGGCGCCGCGCTTGCACAGGTCGGCCTTGAGGCTGCCGGGGGCGTAGTAGATGCCGGCGTGGATCACGCCACTGTTATGACCGGTCTGGTGCCTGGCCAGGCTGCCTTCCTTTTCCAGGATCAGCAGCGAGGCGCCCGGTTGGCGTTCCAGCAGCGCCATGGCGGTGGCGAGGCCGACGATGCCGCCGCCGATGATGCAGTAGTCGTAGATCATGCAGGTGTCACCTTGGCTTGTTCTTATCAGAGAGTCTGCTTATCAGGTTGTCAGACTAAGTAGGTCAAACAAAAGGCGCTGACCGGCAGCGCCCGCTTATGTACGGTGGATCAAGGGTCAATCGATGCTGGGCAAGTCCAGTTTCAAGCGCTTGGCCGAGGCACGCAGGTGGGCTTCGGCGCAGGCGGCAGCGGCATGCCGATCGCCCTCGGCAATGGCCTGGTACAGGGCCTGGTGTTCACGGTTGGCATCGGCCGAGCCGCCCACCGAATGCGCTGCCGAGTTCTCCCAGGCGGTCTTGCGTGCGGCGGCCAGTTGGCCACGGAGAAAGTCGTGGAAGGCCACGAAGTAATCGTTCTTGCTGGCTTCGGCGATGGCGCGGTGGAACTCGACGTCGGCGGCCGCCGCGGCGGCGAAGTCGCTGCGTTTGTCGAGCATGTCCTGCAGGGCCTTGCCCATGCGCGCAAGGTCCGCTTCATCGCGGCGCTGGGCAGCGACGGAGGCGGCCTGGGTCTCGATCCACAGGCGCACTTCGAACATCTGCACCAGGTCCGGGCTGCGGCCCTGGCTTGACGGAAAGCGGAACACGGTGCCGGTGGGAGTCTGCGAAATGTACGAACCCAGGCCACGGCGGGCGATCAATACCCCATCGGCCTTGAGCTGGGCCACCGCCTCGCGCACCACCGAGCGGCTGACGTTCAGCTGTTCGGCCAGTTGCTGTTCGGTGGGCAGGCGCGATTCGGCCGCCAGGCGCCCGGAATCGATCTCTGCACGGATGGCGCCGACAACGCGTTCGACCAGCGTATCGGGGCGCTGAAGCTCAAGCATGGGGTATTGCTCATTGATCAGGTTGTCAGACAATGCCTTTTCCGACGGCTCCTTGTCAAGGAACCGAAGGGTGTTACAGCTCGCTGACGTAGGTGCCCGTGCCTTTGAGGATGTTCTGCAGGGTTTCTTCGATCTCGGCCAGGTCACTGGCATCGGCGGTGTGCAGGATCTCCAGGTGGTCTGCGCCACGCAGTGCGTCGGTATCCAGTGCAGACACCTCAACCAGCAGGCGATTGGCGCCGAGGGTTACCTTCAGGCCTTCAACCTGCGAGTACTCCTCTTCATTGCCCAGGGTGATGTCCACCCGGTCCTCGTCCGGGTACCGGCTCATGAGGAACAACTCGCCCTTGTCGCTGTGGCAGACCAGCGTCGCCAGGTTCTCTTCTTCGTCGTCACATGGTGTAGCCATGAGCAGCGCCGCGGTCAGTTGCATGGAAGTCTCGATATCAGATGTGAAACGTCAGTGTGCCAGTCTTCTTGCGTGGGATAAATCGCCGCCTGCCCCTCAATGACCGAATATGTCGCAGCCTTGCAAGCAGCGATGACCGGCCAGTCGTTAAGCTGCGTTGTCGAGGGATACCCGTAAAGACGCAGCCAGCCGGCAGTGGTCTTTGCAGCTGGCCCTCGGTTTTCCAGCCGTTCTGCCACGGGTTGGCTATCGTTGATCCGGGCACGGCGTACACGCGTGACGCTTCACTCAACAACAAAGCCAAGCGGAGTACCACAGATGGCGTTCTTCACCGCAGCCAGCAAAGCCGACTTCCAGCATCAACTGCAAGCGGCCCTGGCGCAGCACATCAGCGAACAGTCACTGCCACAAGTGGCGATGTTCGCCGAACAGTTCTTCGGAATCATCTCTCTGGACGAACTCACCCAGCGCCGCCTGTCGGACCTGGCCGGTTGCACCCTCTCTGCCTGGCGCATCATCGAGCGCTTCGACCCTGCCCAGCCGCAGGTTCGCGTCTACAACCCCGATTACGAGCGTCATGGCTGGCAGTCGACTCACACCGCTGTCGAAGTCCTGCACCATGACCTGCCGTTCCTGGTCGACTCGGTCCGTACCGAACTGAACCGCCGTGGCTACAGCATCCACACCCTGCAGACCACTGTGCTCAGCGTGCGCCGTGGCGACAAGGGCGAACTGCTGGAAATCCTGCCCAAGGGCACCCAGGGCGAAGGCGTGCGACAAGAGTCGCTGATGTACCTGGAAATCGACCGTTGTGCCAACACCGCCGAACTCAACCTGCTGACCCGCGAACTGGAGCAGGTACTGGCTGAAGTGCGTGTCGCCGTCGCCGACTTCGAACCGATGAAGGCCAAGCTGCGCCAGATCGTCGAACTGGTCGAGCAGACCCCTTACCCTGCCGTCCAGGGCGAGAAGTCCGAGGTCAAGGCCTTCCTGGAATGGCTGGTGGGCAACCACTTCACCTTCCTGGGCTATGAAGAGTTCGTCGTCCACGGTGACGCCCAGGGCGGCCAGCTGGTCTATGACGAGCAGTCCTTCCTCGGCCTGACCCGCCTGCTGCGCACCGGCCTGACCTCCGACGAGCTGCGCATCGAAGACTACGCCGTCAGCTACCTGCACGAGCCGCTGCTGCTGTCGTTCGCCAAGGCCGCACACCCGAGCCGCGTGCACCGTCCGGCGTACCCTGACTACGTGTCGATCCGCCAGCTGGACGCCGACGGCAAGGTCATCAAGGAATGCCGCTTCATGGGCCTGTACACCTCTTCGGTGTATGGCGAGAGCGTGCGGGCGATTCCGTACATTCGCGACAAGGTGGCCGAAGTCGAGCGCCGCTCGCATTTCGATCCCAAGGCGCACCTGGGCAAGGAACTGGCGCAGGTGCTGGAAGTGCTGCCGCGCGACGACCTGTTCCAGACCCCGGTCGACGAGCTGTTCAGCACCGTGATGTCGATCGTGCAGATCCAGGAGCGCAACAAGATCCGCGTGTTCCTGCGCAAGGACCCCTACGGCCGCTTCTGCTACTGCCTGGCCTATGTGCCGCGTGACATCTACTCCACCGAAGTGCGGCAGAAGATCCAGCAGGTGCTGATGGAGCGCCTGAAGGCCAGCGACTGCGAGTTCTGGACCTTCTTCTCCGAGTCGGTACTGGCCCGCGTGCAACTGATCCTGCGCGTCGATCCGAAGAACCGCATCGACATCGACCCGCAGCAGCTGGAAAACGAAGTGATCCAGGCCTGCCGTTCGTGGCAGGACGACTACTCGGCGCTGGTGGTGGAGAACTTCGGCGAAGCCCAGGGCACCAACATCCTGGCCGACTTCCCGAAAGGCTTCCCGGCCGGCTACCGCGAGCGCTTCGCCGCGCACTCGGCGGTGGTCGACATGCAGCACGTGCTGACCCTGTCCGAGCGCAAGCCGCTGGTCATGAGCTTCTACCAGCCGCTGACCCAGGCCGGCAAACAGCAGCTGCACTGCAAGCTGTACCACGCCGACACCCCGCTGGCGCTGTCGGATGTCTTGCCGATCCTGGAAAACCTCGGCCTGCGCGTGCTCGGCGAGTTCCCGTACCGCCTGCGCCATGCCAGCGGCCGTGAGTTCTGGATCCATGACTTCGCCTTCACCTACAGCGAAGGCCTGAACCTGGACATCCAGCAACTCAACGACACCCTGCAGGATGCCTTCGTCCACATCGTCAAGGGCGATGCGGAAAACGACGCCTTCAACCGCCTGGTGCTGACCGCCGGCCTGCCGTGGCGCGACGTGGCGCTGCTGCGTGCCTACGCCCGCTACCTCAAGCAGATCCGCCTGGGCTTCGACCTGGGCTACATCGCCAGCACCCTGAACAACCACACCGACATCGCTCGCGAGCTGACCCGGTTGTTCAAGACCCGCTTCTACCTGGCGCGCAAGCTCACCGTTGAAGACCTGGGTGACAAGCAGCAACGCCTGGAGCAGGCGATCCTCACCGCCCTGGACGAGGTCCAGGTGCTCAACGAAGACCGCATCCTGCGTCGCTACCTGGACCTGATCAAGGCCACCCTGCGTACCAACTACTACCAGACCGACGCCCAGGGCCAGAACAAGTCGTACTTCAGCTTCAAGTTCAACCCCAAGTTGATCCCCGAGCTGCCCAAGCCGGTGCCGAAGTTCGAGATCTTCGTCTATTCGCCGCGGGTCGAAGGCGTGCACCTGCGTTTTGGCAACGTCGCCCGTGGCGGCCTGCGCTGGTCGGATCGCGAGGAAGACTTCCGCACCGAAGTGCTGGGCCTGGTCAAAGCCCAGCAGGTGAAGAACTCGGTAATCGTGCCGGTCGGTGCCAAGGGTGGCTTCCTGCCGCGTCGCCTGCCCCTGGGCGGCAGCCGCGACGATATCCAGGCCGAAGGCATCGCCTGCTACCGGATCTTCATTTCCGGCCTGCTGGATATCACCGACAACCTCAAGGACGGCGCCCTGGTGCCGCCGGCCAACGTCGTGCGTCACGACGATGACGACCCCTACCTGGTGGTGGCGGCCGACAAGGGCACCGCGACCTTCTCCGACATCGCCAACGGCATTGCCATCGACTACGGCTTCTGGCTGGGCGATGCCTTCGCCTCCGGCGGTTCGGCCGGTTACGACCACAAGAAGATGGGCATCACCGCCCGTGGCGCCTGGGTCGGCGTGCAGCGCCACTTCCGCGAGCGCGGCATCAACGTCCAGGAAGACCCGATCACCGTGGTCGGTGTCGGCGACATGGCTGGCGACGTGTTCGGCAACGGCTTGCTGATGTCCGACAAGCTGCAACTGGTGGCGGCATTCAACCACCTGCACATCTTCATCGACCCGAACCCGGAGCCGGCCAGCAGCTTCGCCGAGCGCAAGCGCCTGTTCGACCTGCCGCGTTCGGCCTGGAGCGACTACGACACCAGCATCATGTCCGAAGGCGGCGGGATCTTCCCGCGCAGCGCCAAGAGCATCACCATCACCGAACAGATGAAAGCGCGCTTCGCCATCGAAGCCGACAAGCTGACCCCGACCGAGCTGCTCAACGCGCTGCTCAAGGCGCCGGTGGACCTGCTCTGGAACGGTGGTATCGGCACCTACGTCAAGTCCAGTGAAGAAAGCCATGCCGACGTCGGCGACAAGGCCAACGACGCCCTGCGGGTCGATGGCAACGAGCTGCGCTGCAAGGTGGTGGGCGAGGGCGGCAACCTGGGCATGACCCAGCTGGGCCGGGTCGAGTTCGGCCTCAATGGCGGCGCCACCAACACCGACTTCATCGACAACGCCGGTGGCGTGGACTGCTCCGACCACGAGGTCAACATCAAGATCCTGCTCAACGAAGTGGTGCAGGCCGGCGACATGACCGAGAAGCAGCGCAACCAGCTGCTGGGCAGCATGACCGACGAAGTGGCCGGCCTGGTGCTGGGCAACAACTACAAGCAGACCCAGGCGCTGTCCCTGGCTGCGCGTCGGGCCAAGGAACGCATCGCCGAGTACAAGCGGCTGATGGCCGACCTGGAAGCCCGTGGCAAGCTGGACCGGGCCATCGAGTTCCTGCCTACCGAAGAACAGCTGGCCGAGCGCCTGGCTGCCGGCCAGGGCCTGACTCGCGCCGAGCTGTCGGTGTTGATCTCCTACAGCAAGATCGACCTCAAGGAGCAACTGCTCAAGTCGCTGGTGCCGGACGACGACTACCTGACCCGCGACATGGACACTGCCTTCCCGCCGTCGCTGGTGAGCAAGTTCACCGAGGCCATGCGTCGCCATCGCCTCAAGCGTGAAATCGTCAGCACCCAGATCGCCAACGATCTGGTCAACAACATGGGCATTACCTTCGTCCAGCGCCTGAAGGAATCCACCGGCATGAGCCCGGCGAACGTCGCCGGCGCCTACGTGATCGTGCGTGACATCTTCCACCTGCCGCACTGGTTCCGTCAGATCGAGGCCCTGGACTACCAGGTGCCGGCTGAAATCCAGCTGACCCTGATGGACGAGCTGATGCGCCTGGGCCGTCGGGCGACCCGCTGGTTCCTGCGCAGCCGTCGCAACGAGCAGGATGCCGGGCGTGATGTGGCACACTTTGGGCCGAAAATCGCACAACTGGGGCTGAAACTCGACGAACTGCTGGAAGGGCCGACCCGCGAGCGCTGGATGACCCGCTACCAGGGCTTCGTCGAGGCCGGTGTACCGGAACTGCTGGCGCGCATGGTGGCCGGCACCACGCACCTGTACACCCTGTTGCCGATCATCGAGGCGTCCGACGTCACCGGCCAGGATCCGGCCGAAGTGGCCAAGGCCTTCTTCGCCGTCGGCAGTGCCCTGGACCTGACCTGGTACCTGCAGGAAATCAGCAATCTGAGCGTGGAAAACAACTGGCAGGCCCTGGCCCGCGAGTCGTTCCGCGACGACATCGACCTGCAGCAGCGGGCGATCACCATCTCCGTGCTGCAGATGGCCGACGCCCCTGAAGACATGGATGCGCGGGTGGCCCTGTGGCTGGAACAGCACCGCGTGATGGTCGAGCGCTGGCGCGCCATGCTCGACGAACTGCGGGCCGCGACCGGCACCGATTACGCCATGTACGCGGTGGCCAACCGCGAGCTGGTGGATCTGGCCATGAGCGGACAGGCGGCGGTGGTGCCGTCCTGAGTGTGAGCTGAAATGAAAAGCCCCGGCAATTGCCGGGGCTTTTTTTTGAGGGCGCGGTGAAGAGGTGCCGTGGCCTCTCGGTGGGAGCGGGCTTGCCCCGCGAATGCGATCCGTCGGTCATATCGCATCGCGGGGCAAGCCCGCTCCCACCGGGGGGTTACTTGAAGCGCCGTTCCACGCCTTTTTCCACGAGGATCTTCGCCGAAATCTCTTCCACCGAGAAATGCGTGGAGTTGATGTGCGGGATGTTCTCGCGGCGGAACAGGTTCTCCACCTCGCGCACCTCGAACTCGCACTGGGCAAAGCTGGCATAGCGGCTGTTGGGTTTGCGCTCGTGACGAATGGCAGTCAGGCGGTCCGGGTCGATGGTCAGGCCGAACAGCTTGTTCTGGTGTCTTTTCAAGGCCTGGGGCAGCTGCAGGCGCTCCATATCGTCTTCGGTCAGCGGGTAGTTGGCCGCGCGGATGCCGAATTGCATGGCCATGTACAGGCAGGTCGGGGTCTTGCCGCAACGCGACACGCCTACCAGGATCAAGTCGGCCTTGTCGTAGTAGTGGGTGCGAGCGCCATCGTCGTTGTCCAGGGCGAAGTTGACCGCTTCGATGCGCTCCATGTAGTTGGAGTTGCCACCGATGGAGTGGGATTTGCCCACCGAATAGGACGAATGGGCGGTCAGTTCCTGTTCCAGCGGGGCCAGGAAGGTCGAAAAGATGTCGATCATGAAGCCGTTGGAGGTGGCCAGCACCTCGCGGATATCCTGGTTGACGATGGTGTCGAAGATGATCGGGCGCATGCCATCGCGTTCAGCTGCGGCATTGATCTGTTGTACCATGGCCCGCGCCTTGTCCAGGCTGTCGATGTACGGACGGGTGAATTTATTGAACGGAATGCTATCGAATTGGGCCAGAAGGCTCTGTCCCAGCGTCTCGGCCGTGATGCCTGTGCCGTCGGAGATAAAGAAAGCAGTTCGTTTCATTTGCACCTTGGGCCTTAAGCTGGTGAGCATTCTTGGATATGATAGGTTCGGTTTGCCGAACATGATGTCCGGCATTCTCACTTATTTTCCAGGTCCAGGCCACAAGCGCCCGGCCAAGTCTCAGAGCAGGCAGGCGGGCGACCTGAGCTTTTCCAACACAGTTAGTGGAGAGATCACCTTGGTAGAGTACGTAGTTTCCCTCGATAAGCTCGGCGTCCATGATGTGGAGCATGTGGGGGGCAAGAACGCATCCCTGGGCGAGATGATCAGTAACCTCGCGGGTGCCGGTGTATCGGTTCCCGGCGGCTTTGCCACTACGGCTCAGGCGTACCGTGATTTTCTCGAGCAGAGTGGCCTGAACGCGCAGATCCATGACGCGCTGGACGCTCTGGATGTCGATGATGTCAACGCCCTGGCCCGTACCGGTGCACAGATCCGCCAGTGGATCATGGAAGCCGAGTTCCCCGAGCGTCTGAACAACGAAATCCGCACTGCCTTCGAGCAGATGTCCCAGGGCAACCCGAACATGGCCGTTGCCGTGCGTTCCTCGGCCACCGCCGAAGACCTGCCGGACGCCTCGTTCGCCGGCCAGCAGGAAACCTTCCTGAACATCCGCGGCGTCGACAACGTCATCCGCGCCGCCAAGGAAGTGTTCGCGTCCCTGTTCAACGATCGCGCCATCTCCTACCGCGTGCACCAGGGCTTCGACCACAAGCTGGTCGCCCTGTCGGCCGGCGTGCAGCGCATGGTGCGTTCGGAAACCGGCACCGCCGGCGTGATGTTCACCCTCGACACCGAGTCGGGCTTCCGTGACGTGGTGTTCATCACCGGCGCCTACGGCCTGGGTGAAACCGTCGTGCAAGGTGCGGTCAACCCCGACGAATTCTACGTCCACAAGGGCACCCTGCAAGCCGGTCGTCCGGCCATCCTGCGCCGCAACCTGGGCAGCAAGGCGATCAAGATGGTCTATGGCGAAGAAGCCAAGGCCGGTCGTTCGGTCAAGACCGTCGATGTCGACAAGGCCGACCGCACCCGTTTCTGCCTGAGCGACGCCGAAGTCAGCGAGCTGGCCAAGCAGGCGATGATCATCGAGAAGCACTACAAGTGCCCGATGGACATCGAGTGGGCCAAGGACGGTGACGACGGCAAGCTGTACATCGTCCAGGCTCGTCCTGAAACCGTGAAGAGCCGCGCCCAGGCCAACGTCATGGAGCGTTACCTGCTCAAGGAAACCGGCACCGTGCTGGTCGAAGGGCGTGCCATCGGCCAGCGCATCGGCGCCGGCAAGGTGCGGATCATCAAGGACGTGTCGGAAATGGACAAGGTCCAGGCCGGCGACGTGCTGGTCTCCGACATGACCGACCCGGACTGGGAACCGGTGATGAAGCGCGCCAGCGCCATCGTCACCAACCGCGGCGGCCGTACCTGCCACGCGGCGATCATCGCCCGTGAGCTGGGTATTCCGGCCGTGGTCGGTTGCGGCAACGCCACCCAGCTGCTCAAGGATGGCCAGGGCGTGACCGTTTCCTGCGCCGAAGGCGACACCGGTTTCATCTTCGAAGGCGAACTGGGCTTCGACGTCAAGCAGAACTCGGTGGACGCCATGCCTGAGCTGCCGTTCAAGATCATGATGAACGTCGGCAACCCGGACCGCGCGTTCGACTTCGCCCAGCTGCCCAACGCCGGTGTCGGCCTGGCGCGCCTGGAGTTCATCATCAACCGCATGATCGGCGTGCACCCCAAGGCGCTGCTCAACTACGCGGGCCTGCCGCCTGAGCTGAAGGAAAGCGTCGACAAGCGTGTCGCCGGTTACAACGATCCGGTGGGCTTCTACGTCGAGAAGCTGGTCGAAGGCATCAGCACCCTGGCCGCTGCGTTCTGGCCGAAGAAGGTCATCGTGCGCCTGTCGGACTTCAAGTCCAACGAATACGCCAACCTGATCGGCGGCAAGCTCTACGAACCGGAAGAAGAAAATCCGATGCTGGGCTTCCGCGGTGCTTCGCGTTATATCAGCGAATCCTTCCGCGACTGCTTCGAGCTGGAGTGCCGTGCACTCAAGCGCGTGCGCAACGAAATGGGCCTGACCAACGTCGAGATCATGGTGCCGTTCGTGCGCACCCTGGGCGAGGCCAGCCAGGTCGTCGACCTGCTCGCTGAAAACGGCCTTGCCCGCGGCGACAACGGCCTGCGCGTGATCATGATGTGCGAACTGCCGTCCAACGCCATCCTCGCCGAAGAGTTCCTCGAGTACTTCGATGGTTTCTCCATCGGTTCCAACGACCTGACCCAGCTGACCCTGGGCCTGGACCGCGACTCGGGGATCATCGCTCACCTGTTCGACGAGCGTAACCCTGCGGTCAAGAAGCTGCTGGCCAATGCCATCCAGGCCTGCAACAAGGCTGGCAAGTACATCGGCATCTGCGGCCAGGGACCATCGGACCACCCGGACCTGGCCAAGTGGCTGATGGAGCAAGGCATCGAAAGCGTTTCGCTGAACCCGGATTCGGTGCTCGAGACCTGGTTCTTCCTCGCCGAAGGCCAGGGCGCGATCTGATCCGCCAAACTGAAACCCCTGTCCGCCAAGCCTGGCGGGCAGGGGGTTCGTTGATATTCCGGGGCGTGTTCCAGCGATGGATCCCGCCCTTTTTTGTGCAAGTAGCCTATGCAAAGCAGCAGTAACCTTTTTCCCGTGGCCCTGCAGAGTGCCGAGCGCCGGGGTGATCTGTGCGAGGATGTCTACCGGATCAAGGCCGGTAACAGCCCGGATCGCACCGTCGAGCTGGCGATTACCCGCTTGGGGCTGGCCGACCAGTCCGACGTGCGTGGCACGCCGGTGATTCTGCTGCACGGCAGTTTTTCCAATCGGCGCTTCTGGTATTCGCCCCGGGGCATTGGCCTGGGCGCCTACCTGGCACGCGCCGGTTTCGATGTCTGGATGCCGGAGATGCGTGGCCACGGCCTGTCGCCGCGCAACCAGGATTACCGGCAAAACCGGGTGGCCGACTATGCCCGTTACGACCTGCCGGTGATCGGTGCCTTTGTCCGCGAACAGAGCGGCCGCGCCGCGCACTGGCTCGGTCATTCCCTGGGCGGCACCACCCTGGCCGCCGCCCTTGGCGGGCAGTACCTGGACGCCGAGCTTGTGGCCAGCGCCGCGTTCTTCGGCACCCAGGTCAGCCGCACCTATTGGCCCTTGAAGTTGCCGCCGGTGGAGTGGGGCGGGCGTCTGCTGCTCAAGCGCTTCGCGCAGATTTCCGGTTCGCGGCTCAAGCGTGGCCCGGAGGACGAGCCCATTGGCCTGGCCCTGGAAAGCATGCGCTGGTTCGGCCTGTTCGGTCGTTTCGGCGACCAGGACCGCGATTGGTGGGCCGGCCTTGCCGAGGTCGATGTGCCGCTGCTGGCGGTGGCTGCCGCCGGTGATCACCAGGACCCGGTATGGGCCTGCCGCAAGCTGTTCGAGCAAGTGGGCAGCGCGAACAAGCAGTTCGTGCGCCTGGGGCGCGAAGAGGGCTTCGACAACTTCGGCCACGTCGACATGCTGGTCAGCAAGCCGGCCCAGGTCCAGGTCTGGCCGCTGGTTGAACAATGGCTGCACAATCCCTTGAGTACGCTACCCACAGCCAGCACTTCGCTGGATTCGACCGTTCCCGGGTATGGCTAGCCTGTGACCTTTTGTGGTGTGATGGTCAGAGTGCGACATCCAATGCCTTGGCAATCGACAGGAGTTTCCCATGCATTACCTTACGCCCGATCTGTGTGACGCCTACCCTGAGCTGGTACAGGTGCTGGAGCCGATGTTCAGCAACTTCGGGGGGCGCGACTCCTTCGGAGGGCAGATCGTCACCATCAAGTGCTTCGAAGACAACTCGCTGGTCAAGGAACAGGTCGACCTGGACGGCAAGGGCAAGGTGCTGGTGGTCGATGGTGGTGGCTCGCTGCGCCGGGCGTTGCTGGGCGACATGCTCGCCGAAAAAGCCGCCAAGAATGGCTGGGAAGGCCTGGTGATCTACGGTTGTGTGCGCGATGTCGATGTCCTGGCGCAAACCGATGTGGGTGTCCAGGCCCTGGCCAGCCACCCGATGAAAACCGACAAGCGTGGCATTGGCGATCTCAACGTGGCAGTGACCTTCGCCGGGGTGACCTTCCGCCCGGGCGAGTACGTGTATGCCGACAATAATGGCGTGATCGTCTCGCCAAGTCCGCTGAAAATGCCGGAATAAGCCGTTAAACCGCTGATTGGAGCAGGAATGTTCGAGGAAGAAAACGCGCAATGGGGCCTGGTTCACGCCCTGGTGCTCGATGGTAAAGGCGGTGCGCGTACGATTGCCCGGACCGAGCTGGACGACCTTGAGCTTGCGCCGGAGCAAAGCCTCTGGCTGCACTGGGATCGCAGCCACCCGCAGACCCGGACCTGGCTGCGCCACGACAGTGGCCTGAACGAGTTCGCCTGCGACCTGCTCCTTGAAGAAAACACCCGTCCACGGCTGTTGCCCCTGCCTGACGAGCAGATGCTGCTGTTTCTGCGCGGGGTCAACCTCAATCCAGGTGCCGAGCCCGAAGACATGGTCTCGGTACGTATCTTCGCCCAGGCGCAGCGGGTGATTTCGCTGCGCCTGCGCCCCTTGCGCGCCAGTGACGAGTTGCTGCAGCAACTGGCCGAGGGGCGTGGTCCGAAAACCGCCTCCGAACTGTTGCTGAGCATGGCGCAACTGTTGACCGAGAAGGTTCAGGCGCTGGTCAGTGACCTGTCGGAAGTGGTCGATCTGGAAGAAGAGAAGCTCGAAGCCGACCAACGGTATGCGCCGGAGCAGGGCAGCCTGCAGCAGATCCGCCGCCGCGCCGCCGGGTTGCGCCGTTTTCTTGCACCGCAGCGGGAAATCTATGCGCAGCTGGCACGCAACAAGTGGAGCTGGTTCGCCGCAGACGACGCCGACTACTGGAACGAGCTGAACAACAGCCTGATCCGCTACCTCGAGGAGCTGGAGCTGACCCGCGAGCGGGCCGCCCTGGTGCTGGAAAGCGAGGACCGCCGGCGCGCCGAACGGATGAACCGGACCATGTACCGCTTCGGCATCATCACCTGTATCTTTCTGCCCATGAGCTTCGTCACCGGGCTTTTGGGGATCAACGTCGGCGGCATTCCCGGCGCCGACAGCCCCTACGGTTTTCTCTTCGCCAGCCTGCTGGTGCTGGGCCTGGCGCTGGGGCAGTGGTGGCTGTTCCGCCGCTTGCGCTGGGTGTGAACCGGTGCACAGCCTGAACATTCAGTCACAAACTGTCTGCCCGGTCCATGTGACCCATGTGCAGGCGACCTCGTCTTTGACAGATATTGCGCGAGGTGCCTATGCACGATCCGTTTGAAGAATCCCTGCGGGACCTGCTCAAGGCTTCGCCGTCCGGCCAGGACCGTGACGACGATGCCTGCCTTGGGCGCGTCCTGAAAACCGCCAACCGCCAGGTCGGCGCGGGCGATCTGTTCAGCCTGCTGGGCCGCTGGAGCCAGGCGCTGATGATCGCCGTGAACAATGGCTCGGCGCATGTCGCGCCGGTCCGTCGTAACGCTACCGCTCGTAAAGCTGATAAGGCCGATTGACTATGGAACTTGATCTCTGGACCCAGAGCCTGGTCACCGCGATGACCGCGCTGTGGACCAAAGTGGCGAACTTCATCCCCAATCTGTTCGGCGCACTGGTCGTGGTGCTGCTGGGCTTCGTCGTTGCCAAGCTGCTGGACACCCTGTTGTCCAAACTGCTGGCCAAACTGGGCCTGGACCGCCTGATGGCCGGCACCGGCCTGACCAAGATGCTCAGCCGGGTCGGCATCCAGGTGCCGATCTCGACCCTGATCGGCAAGATCGTCTACTGGTTCGTGCTGCTGATCTTCCTTGTCTCGGCCGCTGAATCCCTCGGTCTTGAGCGGGTTTCCGCCACCCTGGACATGCTTGCCCTGTACCTGCCCAAGGTCTTCGGTGCGGCCCTGGTGCTGCTGGCGGGCGTGCTGCTGGCGCAACTGGTCAATGGCCTGGTTCGCGGTGCCGCCGAAGGCATCGGCCTGGAATATGCCGCCGGTGTCGGTCGCATCGCCCAGGGCCTGGTCATTATCATCAGTATCTCGGTGGCAATTAGCCAGCTCGAGGTCAAAACCGACTTGCTCAACCATGTAATCGTCATTGGATTGATTACCGTTGGTCTGGCCGTTGCCTTGGCAATGGGGCTGGGAAGTCGCGAAATTGCCGGACAGATCCTGGCCGGAATCTACGTGCGCGAACTTTATCAAGTCGGCCAGCAGGTGCGAGTTGGAGAGGTTGAAGGGCAGATCGAAGAGATCGGTACGGTCAAGACGACACTGCTCACGGATGATGGCGAATTAGTGTCATTGTCCAACCGAATTCTGCTCGAGCAGCGAGTCAATAGCCGCTAACCGGCCAAATCCTGCTAATGTATGCCGCCGCAAAATTGCCCCGGGTAGGGGCAAGCGGCGACATTGACCTGACTGTCGGCCAGATTCGATTTGAATAAAGTTCACTCGCTGCCCATGCGTTACGACCCCCGCGAGCTCACCGATGAGGAGTTGGTGGCGCGTTCGCATGAGGAGCTGTTTCATGTTACTCGCGCGTATGAAGAGCTCATGCGCCGCTACCAGCGGACTCTTTTTAACGTTTGTGCGCGTTATCTGGGGAACGATCGGGACGCTGATGATGTCTGTCAGGAGGTCATGCTCAAGGTGCTCTATGGCCTGAAGAACTTCGAGGGTAAATCCAAGTTCAAGACGTGGCTCTACAGCATCACCTACAACGAATGCATCACCCAGTACCGCAAGGAGCGGCGCAAGCGTCGACTGATGGATGCCTTGAGTCTAGATCCACTCGAGGAAGCCTCGGAAGAGAAGGCGCCGAAACCGGAAGAGAAAGGCGGGCTGGATAAATGGCTAGTGCATGTGAATCCGATTGACCGTGAAATTCTGGTGCTACGATTTGTCGCAGAACTGGAATTTCAGGAGATCGCCGATATCATGCATATGGGCCTGAGCGCAACGAAAATGCGGTACAAACGTGCGCTAGACAAGCTACGTGAGAAATTTGCGGGCCTGGCTGAAACTTAGCCGTGCGCAAATATCTCTAACGTGTCGGCAAGTTCTGCTAGACTTGTCGTCGAGTTGTCCCCCGGATGTTGGTGGGACTGCTTAACTATCACCAGATGGGGATTTAACGGATGAAATTGAAAAACACCTTGGGCTTGGCCATTGGTTCTCTTGTAGCCGCAACTTCGCTCGGCGCTCTGGCACAAGGCCAAGGCGCGGTCGAGATTGAAGGCAACGTCACCAAGCAGTACTACGATAGCGAGCGCAACTTCAAGAACGACGGCACCAACCCTGGTGTTCGCCTCGGTTACTTCCTGACCGACGACCTGTCCCTGGATCTGGGCTACAACGAAACTCATAACGTTCGTGGCGATGTCTTCAACAAGGACATCAAAGGTTCCAAGGCCAAGCTGGACGCTACCTACCACTTCGGTACCGTCGGCGACGCGCTGCGTCCGTACGTTTCGGCCGGCTTCGCTCACGAGAGCCTGGGCCAGTCCTTCAACAACGGTCGTGACCACTCCACCTTCGCCAACCTGGGCGCTGGCGCCAAGTGGTACATCACCGACATGTTCTTCGCCCGTGCCGGCGTTGAAGCCATGTACAACATCGACAACGGCAACACCGAGTGGGGTCCGACCGTTGGTCTGGGTCTGAACTTCGGTGGCAGCGGTGGCAAGGTTGCTCCTGCTCCAGCTCCAGTTGCTGAAGTCTGCTCCGACAGCGACAACGACGGCGTTTGCGACAACGTCGACAAGTGCCCTGACACCCCAGCCAACGTTACCGTTGACGCTGATGGCTGCCCGGCTGTTGCCGAAGTCGTTCGCGTTGAGCTGGACGTCAAGTTCGACTTCGACAAGTCGGTCGTCAAGCCAAACAGCTACGGCGACATCAAGAACCTGGCTGACTTCATGAAGCAGTACCCACAGACCACCACCACTGTTGAAGGTCACACTGACTCCGTCGGTCCTGACGCTTACAACCAGAAACTGTCCGAGCGTCGTGCTAACGCCGTCAAGCAGGTTCTGACCAACCAGTACGGTGTTGAGTCGAGCCGCGTTGAGTCGGTTGGCTACGGTGAAACCCGTCCGGTTGCTGACAACGCCACCGACGCTGGTCGCGCTGTTAACCGTCGCGTAGAAGCTCAAGTAGAAGCCCAAGCCAAGTAATTGGTCTGAAGCCCTACTGAAAAGCCCGGCCTAGGCCGGGCTTTTCTTTGCCTGTGATTCAGGCCGTCAGTTGCACCAGCGCTGCACTTTCCTCTGCCACCACCTCACCGATCACCAAAATCGCCGGGCTGCACAGCTTGAAGCGGGCGGCTGCTTCGCACATTTGCGCCAGGCTGCTGCGCTGCTCGCGTTGCTGGGGCAGGGAGGCGTTCTCGATCATGGCCACCGGTGTGTCGGCTGCCAGTCCACCTTCCAGCAGGCCCTGTTGGACTTCATCCAGTTTGCTCACGCCCATATACACCACCAGGGTAGTGCCGCCTTGGGCAAGCGCCTGCCAGTTCAGCGGGCTGTCATCCTGGGTATGGGCGGTGACCAGGGTCACGCCACGGCTGACGCCGCGCAAGGTCAGGGAAATGCCGCACTGGGTGGCGCCGGCAAGACCGGCGGTGATGCCGTTGACCAGTTCGGCCTCGATACCATGGGCCTGTAGCCAGGCAGCTTCTTCACCGCCACGACCGAAGATGCACGGATCGCCACCCTTGAGCCGCGCCACGCAACGCCCCTGGCGGGCGTAGCGCAGCATCAGGCGCTGGATGAAGGCTTGCGGCGTGGAGCGGCAGCCGCCGCGCTTGCCGACGTGAATCACCCGTGCGCCGGGGCAGTGCGCAAGCACCAACGGGTTGACCAGATCGTCGATCAGGACCACTTCGGCCTCGCCCAGGGCGCGCACGGCCTTGAGGGTCAGCAGTTCCGGATCGCCAGGGCCTGCACCAATCAGCCAGACTTTTGCATTCATCGGGTGTTCCTCATCGGTTATCGAGTGCCGTCAGCCTTTGAGCAGGCAGATCAGCAGGATCAGGTTGAGCAGCAGGGACAGCAGCGCCAGGCCGCGCCAGACTTTCAGCGGTTCACGTTCGAGCAAGGGGCGCGGGCGTACGCTCAGGTGCTGGCGTTCGCCCTGTTCGAGCAGCAACAGCCATTGCTCGGCGGTTTCAAAGCGTTGTTGCGGGTCGCTGACCAGCGCCAGGCCCAGGTTGTGCTCCAGCCACTCGGGCAAGTCCGGGCGATAGCGCGCGGCACTGGCGGCCTGGTTGAAGCGGGGGCGTTGGAAGGCTTCGATTTCGCCGTAGGGGTAGTGTCCGGTCAGCAGGTAGAACAGCGTCACACCGACGCTGTAGAGGTCTTGCTGGGGGCTGGGCGGCGTACCCTCGAAGGCTTCCGGGGCGATGAACGACGGGGTGCCCGGCAGTTCGTGGGCGCGGTCTTCGGACAGGCCGGGGCAGAAGGCCAGGCCGAAATCCAGCAGGCGCAACTGGCCATCATCGCCCAGGTGCAGGTTCTCGGGCTTGATATCGCGGTGCAGGATATTGCGCCGGTGCAACAGGCCCACCGCCTGCAGCAGTTGCTGGGCGAGCGATTGCCACTGTGCGAGCGGCAAGGGCCCGCTTTCGGCAAACACTTGCGCCAGGGTTTTGCCGGGGTATTCGCGCATCACGTAGTACAGGTGCTGGCGCTGGCTGACCGGGTGTACTTCGGGGAAGTAGCGCCCGGCCACCCGGCGCAAGAACCATTCTTCGAGCAGCAAACCCTGCAAGGCGCCGGGTTCGTCCTTGCGTTCAACGGGCAGGGTTTTCAACAGCCAGGCCTGTTGCTGGTTGTCGCGCACGCGATACAGCAGCGATTGCCGGCTGTGGCCCAGCTGTTGCTCCAGCGTCCAGCCATCGAGCAGTTGGCCGCTGCGCAAGGGTGGGGGCAGCGGCCATTGCTGCAGTTGCGCCAGGGAGTCGCCAAGGTTGCTGGCGCCCAGCCGGTCGACCCTGACCAGCAGGGCGCTGGCGTTGTCCTGGCTGCCGCTGTGATGGGCGGAGCTGACCAGGGTCTGGGCGGCGTCCTGCAGGTCGATCTGTTCACGCAGCACGGCCCTGATCTGCGTCTCGCTGAGGCTGGCCCAGACGCCATCGCTGAGCAGGACGAAACATTCGCCTGCGTGCAGCTCGCCCTCCAGGTAGTCGACCTGCAGATGTTGATCCAGGCCCAGGGCGCGCTTGAGCACGTGCTGCATGCCCGGTTGGTCCCAGACATGGTCCTCGCTGATGCGTTGCAGCTGACCGGCAGCCCAGCGATAGATCCGGCAGTCGCCGACATGTGCCAGGGTGAAGCGGCGGCCACGCAGCACCAGGGCGCTGAGGGTGGTCAGCAGCGGCTGGCCGCCGCCGTTGGCGCGCAGCCAGCGGTTTTGTGCCAGCAGCAGCCGGTCCAGGGCCTGGGCCACGCCCCAGGTCGCGGGGGTGGCGTAGTAGTCCAGGGCCAGGGCCTGCAGGCTGGCCCGCGCCGCCAGCCCGCCATCGGCGCAGTGGCTGACGCCGTCGGCGAGGGCGAACAGATAGCCTTTGCTGGCGGCCAGCTCGGCATTGGGCGTGACCAGGCGCAGGGCGTCCTGGTTCTCGTCCCGGGGGCCGGTGGCGCTGGCCTGGGCGAAGCTCAGTTGCAGGCTCATGGCGATGCCTCAGACGCGCGCCGCGGTCACGGCGGCCGAGCCCCAGGTGGTGCGCCAGCGTTGCTTGACGCCATGCAGGCCGAACCAGGCCAGTACCCCCAGGCTGGCGAACAGCCAGAGGCCCAACTGGTAGTCGCCACTGTGCTGCTTGATCGCCCCCAGGCCTGCGGCCAGGAGGAAGCCGCCGATACCACCGGCCATGCCGATCAGGCCGGTCATTACCCCGATTTCCTGGCGAAAGCGCTGTGGCACCAACTGGAACACCGCGCCGTTGCCAGCCCCAAGGCCGAGCATGGCGCTGACGAACAGGGCCAGTGCCGCCATCGAACTGGGCAGGTTGAAGCCGACTGCGGCAATGCACACCGCCGCGACGGTGTACATCGCCAGCAAGGTGCGGATGCCGCCGAAGCGATCCGCCAGGGCGCCGCCCAGGGGGCGCATCAGGCTGCCGGCGAAGACGCAGGCGGCGGTGTAGTAGCCGGCGGTCACCGGGCTCAGGCCGTACTGGTCGTTGAAGTAGCCGGGCAGGGCGCTGGCCAGGCCGATGAAGCCGCCAAAGGTGACACTGTAGAAGAACATGAACCACCAGCTGTCGCGGTCACCCAGGGCCTTGAGGTAATCGGCCATGGCCTTGGGCTTGGGCCGCTGGGGGGCGTTGCGCGCGAGCAGGGCGAACAGGGCCAGGGTCAGCAGCAGCGGAATCACGGCAAGGCCGAACACGTTGTTCCAGCCGAAGCTGGCCGCGAGCACCGGCGCCAGCAAGGCGGCGAACACCGTGCCGGAGTTGCCGGCGCCGGCGATGCCCATGGCCTTGCCCTGGTGCTGGGCCGGGTACCACTGCGAGGCCAGCGGCAGGGACACGGCAAAGGAAGCACCGGCGACGCCGAGGAACACGCCCAGCAACAGGGCCTGCTCATAGCTGTGCACGCCCAGGTGCCAGGCACACGACAGCGCGACGATGACGATCACCTGGCCGATCAGCCCGGCGGCTTTCGGCGACAGGCGATCGACCAGCACGCCCATGACAAAGCGCAGGATGGCCCCGGCCAGGATCGGCGTAGCCACCATCAGGCCGCGTTGCTGGGTGGTCAGTTGCAGGTCGGTGGCGATCTGCACCGCCAGCGGGCCGAGCAGGTACCAGACCATGAAGCTCAGGTCGAAATACAGAAAGGCGGCGAACAGCGTGGGGACATGCCCGGACTTCCAGAAACTCGTATTCATCGAACACCTCGTTGAACAGGGGCTGAAACGAAAAAGACGTCGCCACCCGACCCGCGTGTGCGAGTGGGGGTGCGACGTCTTTGTCGTGAAGGGGCAACCGCCGTTGGCTACCGGTAGAAAAGATTTAGCAAGAGCCGGGCCAGAGTCGTCTCAGCCCAGCAAGTCACTCATGGCGATGATCTGTTCGGCCACCTGGATGAGCTTCTGTTGCTTGCTCATGGCCTGGCGGCGCATCAGGGTGTAGGCCTGCTCTTCGTTGCAGTCCTTCATTTTCATCAGCAGGCCCTTGGCCAGTTCGATGCGCTTGCGCTCGGCCAGTTGCTGGTCGCGGGCCTGTAGCTGGGCCTTGAGCGCCTGATCGCTTTCGAAGCGGGCCATGGCCACATCGAGGATCGGCTGCAGCCTGGCGGCATGGATGCCTTCGACGATATAGGCGCTGACCCCGGCCTGGATCGCCTGGCGCATCACCCCGGGATCGTGTTCGTCGGTGAACATGACGATGGGGCGTGGCCGGTCGCGGCTGACCAGCACCACTTGTTCCATGACATCACGGCCCGGTGACTCGGTATCGATCAGTACTACGTCCGGACGCACCGTTTCGACGCGTGCCGGCAGGTCGATGGTCAGCCCGGACTCTTCGATGACCTCGAAACCGGCCTCGACCAGTGCGGCCTTCAGGCGCCCGACTTTCTTCGCGGTGTCATCGATCAGCAGGATTCGCAGCATTGTGGCGTCTCCTTGTCAGCGGCGGGCGAGGGCGGCGGGCGTTTCGGCCAGCGCGTGCAGGGCAAAGCTGCGGGCATAGGCGACCGGATCGCTGCCGTCCCACCAAGTGCCGTCGATCAGCTGGCTGCGGCGCAGGTTGGCGTCGTCGCACGCTATACCGAGCGCGCTGGCGGCATCCCGGTACAGCGCCAGTTGCTGGACCTGGCGGGCTACCGCGAGGTAGTCGGGGTCTTCGCGCAGCAGGCCCCAGCGGCGGAACTGGGTCATGAACCACATGCCATCGGACAGGTAAGGCAGGTTGGCACGGCCCTGGTCATGCAGGCGCAAGGCGTGGGGGTCGTGCCAGTGATTGCCGAGACCGTCATGGTAGTCGCCGAGCAAGCGTGGCTCGATGCTGCTCAGCGGCGCGTCCAGATAGGCTTTGCCACTGAGTAGTTGCGCGGTGCTGCGGCGGTTCTCCGGGCTTTGCTCGATGAACCGGCTGGCCGCCAGGATTGCCTTGACCAGGGCCCGGGCGGTGTTGGGGTACTGCTCGACAAAGGCGCGGGTGCAGCCCAGGACCTTCTCTGGGTGGTCCGGCCAGATCGACTGGCTGGTGGCCAGGGTGAAACCCTGGCCCTGGTCGACGGCGCTCGCCGACCAGGGTTCGCCGACACAGAAGCCATCGATGCGCCCGGCCTGCAGGTGGGCAAGCATCTGCGCGGGCGGCACCACCACGCTGTTGACGTCATGCAGGGGGTGGATGCCCTGGCTGGCCAGCCAGTAATACAGCCACATGGCGTGGGTGCCTGTGGGAAAGGTCTGAGCAAAGGTCAGTTTTGACCTGCTTTGGTGCACGAAACGCTCCAGCGCCTCGGGACTGGTCACGCCCTGGTACTGCAATGCCGCCGACAGGTTAAGGCCCTGGCCGTTCTGGTTCAGGCCCATCAGCACTGCCATGTCAGTAGCGCCAGCGCCGCCGATGCCCAGTTGCAGCGCGTAGATCAGGCCATACAGGCTGTGGGCGGCGTCCAGTTCGCCACTCAACAGTTTGTCGCGCAGGCCGGCCCAGGAACTCTGGCGCTGCAGGTTCAGGCTCAGGCCGTAGGGTTGGGCAAAACCCTGGGTGGCGGCGACCACCAGTGGTGCGCAATCGGTAAGGGCCATGAAGCCCAGCGTGAGCAGCGGCTTTTCCGGTGCGTCGCTGCCATGGACCCAAGCCAGCGGATCGGCGCTCGGCATCTGTGAGGTTCTCCTGCGGGTGTGTGCGGGTACTGGAGCAAGGCTTGTGCCAGCGCTCATCAGTTTTCCATCAGGATTGCCGGGCAGGGTTGCTGCACGCTGGCCGCCTTTCCATTAGCCGACGCCCCAAGGAGGCCCTGGTGTCTCACCAGCTCCCCGACACTACACCGACCGAGTACCTTGCCGACGGGGTCTGGCATGTGACGGTTGGCAGTCGCCCGGCGCACGGGCGGCAGCTTGCAGCCTGGCTGAGCCTGCCGGCAGGTTGGCAAGGATTGCTGGCGATCACCGACCATCGTCAATTGAGGCGAATGCCGACGAATCTTCGTGCCGTTCGTTGCCCGTCACTGGTCAGGTTGCAGGTGTTCATTGACCAGGGCTGCGATGTGCCCAGGGAGCAGGGTGCCTGTCTCCCGGCGGCCTGCCTGGCGGTGCCGTTCGCCATGGCCTGTGATACGCAACTGCTGGAGCCCTGGTACATCCACCAGGCGCTGGGCGCCAGTGCCGACTACGAGCGGTTTGCCGTTGCCTTGCGCAGCAGCGAGGAATACTGGCTGGTCCATTACCTGCTCGAACAGGGTGGCCGGCAGGACAGCCTGCAAATGCTGGCGCGACGCTATGGGGTGTCGGTTTCGCATTTTCGCAGGCTCTGCCGTCAGGCGCTGGGCGGCGCGACCAAGCCGGCCCTGCGCGACTGGCGGGTGGCGCGGGCGCTACTGGAGGCCATCGGTGAAGGGCACTCCTTGACCGAGGTCGCACAAAACCAGGGTTATTGTTCTTCCTCGCACTTCTCGCGGGATGTGCGCGAACTCTTGGGTGTGGCGCCAAGCCAGCTGGGCAATATTGTCGGAGTCATGGGCTCATGATCGGCCTGGGGAAGCCCTTTGATCTGCGCAGGCTGATCTGCTGGTGCACCGTGTTGCTCTGCCTGTCGTATAGCGCCACGTCTGTGGCCGACAGCTACCGGGCGAGGGAAGAGAGCCTGCGCAGCTTTTTCGTGGCGCTGTCCGAGCCCCTGGGCAAGCCGATCATCGTCAGCAAGATGGCCGCCGGCAAGCGTATTTCCGGTGACTTTGCCATGACCTCGGCGCAGCAGGTGTTCGATCGGGTGGTACGGCAAATGGGCCTGATCTGGTACAGCGACGGCCAGGCGATCTATCTCTACGACAGTGCCGAACTCAAGAGCGCCGTGGTCTCGCTGCAGAACACCAGCGTCGACGGCCTGCGGGCGGTGCTGCGGCGCTCCGGCCTGCTTGACGCACGCTACCCGTTACGGGGCGATGGCCGGCGCACCTTCTATGTGTCCGGGCCGCCGATGTATGTCGATCTGGTGCAGCGCCTGGCCGCCATGGTCGATCAGGAACCGTCGCAGATCATGCTGGGCCGCCAGAAGGTCGGGGTCATTCGTCTGCTCAATACCTTCGTTGGAGACCGACGCTATGACCTGCGCGATCAGACCGTCAACATCCCAGGTATCGCCAGCGTTATCGAGGCGCTGCTGCAAGGCGAAAAAGCCCGGGTCGATCTGCGTAGCGAGCCGGGCCCGGACGATGCGGCGTCGGGAATACGGGTTTCGACCCTGGGCGACCACCTGATCGAAGACGCCTGGGAGGGCACACACCTGGCGCCGGAGCAGATGGCGGCGGCCAACATTCGAGTGATCGCCTATCCGGACACCAACAGCCTGCTGGTCAAGGGCCTGCCCGAGCAAGTGCGCTTTATCGAGAACCTGGTCGAGGCGCTGGATACGCCCAAGCGTCATGTCGAGCTGTCGCTGTGGATCGTCGACCTGCAGAAAGAGGCGCTGGAGCACCTGGGCATCGACTGGCAGGGCCAGGTCAACATTGGCAGCCAGTTTTCCATTGCGCTCAATGGTGGCTCGGCCACCACCCTCGATGGCTTGTCGTTCATCGCCCGGGTGTCGG
This sequence comes from Pseudomonas sp. BGr12, assembly GCF_030272895.1. GTDB lineage: Bacteria > Pseudomonadota > Gammaproteobacteria > Pseudomonadales > Pseudomonadaceae > Pseudomonas. The sequence goes on from NZ_JALRNF010000011.1 coordinate 44,253, forward strand.
CACTGTCTCGCAGCGACCTGGCCAATGTGGTGGCGCGGCCCGTGATCCTCACCCAGGAAAACGTTCCGGCGATTTTCGACAATAACCGCACCTTCTATGCGCCTTTGGTTGGCGAACGCAGCGTCGATCTGCAGCACGTCACCTATGGCACCCTGGTCAGCGTCTTGCCACGTTTTGCCCTGGGCGATGAAATCGAGATGTCGCTCAACATCGAAGACGGCAACGAGGTTGAGCCACGCAGCAGCGAGCATCCCTCGATATTGCCGACGGTCGGTCGCACCCGCATCAGCACGGTTGCCCGGGTCCCGCAGGGCAAGAGCCTGCTGGTCGGTGGCTTCAGCCGTGATGAGAGCGCCGAGCAGATCCGCAGGATCCCGGGGCTCGGTGCCTTGCCCTGGATCGGCCGCTTGTTCAGCTACCGGCAGGAGCGCTCGTCCAATACGGTGCGGGTGTTTCTCATCCAGCCGCGGGAAATCGGCGAACCCCTGGCCTTCGATCCGCAGAGCCTGAAGCAGGAACGCTTTGACGCCGAACAGCACGAACGCCTGCGCAAGGCCTTCATGCGTGCGGTGTCGCTGTGATTCCCGGGGGCGTCAGCCTGGGTGGGCGCGCCGCACAGGCACGCCTGAGCCGCGAACTGGCGGCTGAAAGCCAGGCGCCGGCGATTGACAACCCGGAAGACAGCCAGGACCCGGGCAGCAACCTGTTGCAGCATGCCGTACAGAGCAGCGACGATATGGCCCAGGTCATGGCGCAGTTTCGCCGTCGCCAGTTCGAGCTCAAGAGCGAGTCGGCCAGCGATCTGTTCGAGCGCGTCCTCGAAGACGACGCCCCGCCCAAGGCCCGTCAGCTCCTGGCCCTGGCAGCGGACCGACGATTGCCGCTGATGATGCTGTTGCAAGAGGCGTCGCAGTTGTTTGCCGATGACAGCGATCTGGCATTGATCCTCAGCCTGTTGTTGCGTCAACGCGACCTGCACAGTGAAACCCGCAAGCGCCTGCTGCAGCTTGAGCAGTCACTGCGCGAACGTGCCTGTCCCAAACGCCTGCACGCCGGCATCAACACCGCGCTCAAGGCCAGGCTGTATGGTCAGCGCATGGCCGTGCGCGCCAGCGCGTTGCGCGAGCACTACCGCGACTTCCTCGAATCCGAGGTCGACGCTGTCGAGCACTACGAACAGTGGATCGCGCTGTATGGTCCCGAGCACCGTCACAGCGTGCTGAGTTTTCTCGAAGAGAGCCTGCTCACCGACATCCAGGGCCAGGATCCCAGTTGCAGCCTGCATGAATTCGGTCCGTTGCTGATCCTGCTTGGGCAACTGAAACGGTTGCGTTCGGCCGACCGCTCGTTCGTTGGCCCTCTGGTCGGGCGATTCGATGTCAGTGAACTGGAGGGGCTGGTGCTGATGCTTGGGGTACTGCGTCATCCCCACGCACTGGACGAGCTCTTGCAGCAGGCGGTCGGCCCGATCCTGCTGCAGGTCGATGCCCGGGGGCGTGCCAGCCTGCTGCAGCGCTTGCGCCAGGCCTGCCTGGCGCTGCCGGAACAGCTGTTCGCCGAGGATCATGCGCTGCTGTACCTGGCAGAGCGTTTCAACCAGTTGGCCGACAGCAGTTTCGCCGCGGAGGTGCTGTTGCAGCGTCGCCAGAGCGGCCTGCACCAGGCGCAACGAGGATGATGCCATGCCCCTGCTGAATCTCTGGCTGGCCAGGTTCGCCGCGCGCCCGGAACTGGTGATCCTGGCATTGATGGTGATGATTATCGCCATGCTGGTCATTCCCTTGCCGACGGTGCTGGTGGATTTCCTGATCGGCCTGAACATCGTCCTGTCGTTGTTGATCTTCATGGGCTCGTTCTACATCGAGCGAATCCTCAGCTACTCGACGTTTCCGGCGTTGTTGCTGTTGACCACGCTGTTTCGTCTGGCGCTGTCGATCAGTACCAGCCGGCTGATCCTGACCCAGGCCGATGCCGGCGAGATCATTGCCTCGTTCGGTGAGTTTGTGATCGGCGAGAACCTGGTGGTGGGCTTCGTGATTTTCTCGATCGTCACCATTGTCCAGTTCATTGTCATTACCAAGGGCTCGGAGCGGGTGGCGGAAGTCGCCGCGCGGTTTTCCCTGGACGGCATGCCCGGCAAGCAGATGAGCATCGATGGCGACCTCAAGGCCGGGGCCATCGATGCCGCCCAGGCACGGGCCAAGCGCAGTGAGCTGGAGCGTGAGAGCCAACTCTATGGTTCATTCGATGGCGCCATGAAGTTCATCAAGGGCGATGCCATCGCCGGCATTGTGATCATCTTCGTCAACTTCGTGGGTGGCATGGCCGTTGGCGTCGGCCAGTTGGGCATGGATCTGTCCACGGCACTGTCGACCTTTACCCTGTTGACCATCGGCGACGGCCTGGTCGCGCAGATTCCCGCGCTGTTGATTGCCATTGGCGCAGGCTTCATCGTCACCCGGGTCAATGGCGACGAGCAGAACCTGGGACGCAACATGCTTAGCCAGGTCCTGGGCAACCCATTCGTGCTCGGGGTCAGCGCATTGCTGGCGCTGGGTGTGGGCTTGCTGCCGGGCTTTCCGTTGCTGGTGTTCGTGTTCATCGCCAGCGCCCTGGTTGCGCTGCTCTGGCGCCGACGGCGGCCGGTGCAGGCCGAGCGGGGAGAGGGCGCAAGTCTTCAGCCGGAGCATGAACAAGGGCCGTCGGAAAACCTGGTCGATATCGACAGCCTGAGCACCGAAACCTTGCCCCTGTTGCTGCTGGTACCCCCGAACCGGCTCGGCGAACTGCAGCAGGCACGCTTTGCCGAACGCCTGCGCAGTCAGTTCTTCATCGATTATGGCTTGCGCATTGCCCAGCCACACCTGCGTGCGGCCCAGACCTTGCCCGAGCACCAGGTCACGATCCTGATCAACGAGGTGCGTGCCGACCAGTTCGACCTGTTCTTCGAGCACCACCGGCTGCTCGATTTCGGCGAGCAGTTGCAGGACTCGGGAGTCGAGATCAGGCGCGGGCGCGACAGCAACAAGGTCGAGAGCCTGTGGGTCAGCGACAGTCAGAGCCAGGCCATCGCCGCGCTCGGCTATCCGCTGCGGGCGGCCCAGCAGGAGCTCTACCACAGCCTGGCGGTGGTGCTGGCGCGCAATATCCAGGAATTCTTCGGCGTGCAGGAAACCAAGACCCTGCTCGATGAGCTGGAACGGCAGTACCCCGACCTGCTCAAGGAAGTCTATCGCTATGTCACCGTGCAGAAGATCAGTGAAGTGCTGCAACGGCTGATAAGTGAACGCATCTCGGTGCGCAACATGAAACTGGTGATGGAAACCCTGGCGCACTGGGCGTCCCGGGAGAAGGACACGCTGGCCCTGGTCGAGCATGTGCGCGGTGCGCTCGCGCGCTACATCAGCAACAAGTTCGCCCGCCAGGACACGCTCAACGTGCTGTTGCTCGGTGCCGAGTTCGAGGAGGTGGTGCGTTCGGCCGTGCGCCAGACCTCGGCAGGCAACTTCGTCAACCTCGAAGCGGCCCGGGTCGAAGAGCTGCTCGATCACGTCGGCGCAGGCCTTGGCGACCTGTACATCCCGCACAAGGACCTGGTGCTGCTGTGTTCGGTGGATGTCCGGCGCTACATCAAGAAGTTGATCGATGGCCGCTTCAGGGAGCTGGACGTGATGTCCTTCGCCGAGGTCGCCGAGAACATTTCGGTCAACGTGATCAAGACCCTCTAGGAGCTTTGATGAACCTGATGCAGCTGACTCGCCAGGGGGCGCACCCGCGCCGTTCGCTCGGTCCGTTACTGGAGGTGCCGCTGGCTGGCGTGGCCATCGGTGAGCTGTGCGAGGTCTTCCAGCACTGGCGCGATCCCCGTCCGCAAGCCTGGGCGCAGGTCATTGGTTTTAACGCCGACGTGGCGCTGCTGAGCCTGTTGGGTGAGCCGCAGGGCTTGTCCCGGCAGTCGCTGGTGATGGCAACCGGTGCACCCCTGCGGCTGCACTGCAGCGATGACCTGCTCGGTGCGGTGCTCGATGCCCGTGGTCAGGTGGTCGAGCGTCTGGCGCCGGCCCATGGCCAGGCGAGCGTTGCCTACGGGCTGGACAACCCGCCGCCACACTACCGCCAGCGCCGGCCGGTCAGCCAGCGGCTCGACACCGCCATCCGTGCGGTCGACATCTTGCTGACCTGCGGCGTTGGCCAGCGGCTCGGTATTTTTGCCGCTGCCGGCACCGGTAAGACCTCGTTGCTCGACATGCTGGTGGAGCACGCCGAGGCGGATGTGTTCGTGATCGGCCTGATCGGTGAGCGGGGCCGCGAGGTGGCCGAGTTCATCGAGCGTCTGCGCGGTTCGCCGCGTAGTGCCCGCAGTGTGGTGGTGCAGGCCAGTTCCGACAGTCCGGCGGTGGATCGTTGCAACGCGGCGTTGGTCGCCACCAGCGTGGCCGAGTACTTTCGCGATCGAGGCCAGCGCGTGGTGTTGCTGATCGACTCCTTGAGCCGTTATGCCCGTGCGCGACGGGACCTGGCCCTGGCGGCGGGCGAAGCGCCGGCACGACGCGGTTACCCCGCTTCGGTGTTCGAGGCCTTGCCGCGCCTGCTGGAGCGTCCGGGGGCAACGGCCAGCGGCAGTATCACGGCGTTTTACACGGTGCTGCTGGAAACTGACGACGAACCTGACCCTTTGGCCGAAGAGATCCGCTCGATCCTCGATGGGCATATCTACCTGAGCCGCGATCTGGCTGGCAAAGGCCATTTCCCTGCCATCGATGTGTTGCGCAGTACCAGCCGAGTCGCCCACCAGGTGTGCAGCACGGCGAGCATTGCCCTGGCCACCCAGGCCCGTGAGCGTCTGGCCAGGCTTGAGGGCATGCGCCTGCTGCTGGAGCTGGGCGAATACCAGAGCGGTATCGATCCGCTCAACGATCAGGCCCTGGCGTGTCGCGATGCTTTGCACCAATGGCTGCGCCAGGGCACCGGGCAGGCCGTCACCGCCGAAGATGCCGAGCAGGCGCTGCATGCGTTGCTCGCCTGAGTGGCAGGCCTGGCTGCAGCTGGGCGAAGGGCGCCTGCAGGCGTTGCAGCAGCGCCTGGCGCACACCACCCGGCAGGTGCTGGCACTCAAGGAACGAGCGGGCGAGCTGCAGGAACAACAGGCAGCGCTGCACCGGTTACGGCAAGAGGAGGATGGGCAGCGACTCACCCACGGTCAACTGCTCGACCTGTTGCGTCGCCAGGCGATGCTTCGCCGCCAGGCCCAGGTGTGGAGCCTGGAACTGGAGCAGATCAGCCTCCAGCAGCAACAACTACAGCAGAACCAAGCGAGCCAACGGCAACAAATGAGCGCCTTGCAGCGCCGTCACGACAAGCATCAACGGCATCTGCAGCTGATGCGCCGGCAATGGCAGCTGCAGTGCCAACACCGTGAAGACAACGAACTGGACGAGCCGAGATTCAAGGGCAGGTTATGGAACGAATGACATTGTTGGTCGGGCAAGTCAGCGCTGTATCCCTGGATCAGCAGACACCGTCGCTGGATGAGCTATTGCCGCCACTTGAGGCCATGGAGTTGCCCCACGGCGTTTTACAGGCACTGGCGCCATTGATCCCGCAGCCGCAACTGAGCATTGGAAGGGGGCCGGCAGCACCTGCTGTCGACCTGTCGCAAGCACCTGCCGCAGCCCCGCATGCGGTCCAGGAGAGGGTCGCTGGCGATCAGCCACACGCATTGTCAGGCCTGCCTGAAATGGGTAGGAAGATACAGCTGCCAACGCTACCAGCTCTACCAGCTCTGCAAGCTCTACAAGCCCTGCCAGTCTTGCCGGGCCTGCGCGATGCGGTGGTATCGATACCGGCACCCAGTGCCGAGGGCCAGCTACCTGGGCCCTCGTTTCAACGGGCCGCTGGCGTGACCGGGTCCGACAGTGAGCACACTCCGGCAGAGGCCAGTCCCGTCATGCTGCGTGGGGAGTCCTCTCGGCCGGCACTGGCTGCTGCCGAGCTGGCGCCGATGCACAAGCCGGCCTTGCCTGCCAGCCTGCCGATGCCGATTGATTCAGCGCCAGCCAGCCAGCCCGGCGAGGGCTTGCGGGTGCCATTCGATAACGGACGGGTCCGCGGTACCTTGCTGGTCACTGGCAGTGAAAGTACCCAGGGTATGCTGGTGACTCCCGATAAAAGCGTGCTGCTTGAGCAACTGCGCGAGCCGTTCTCGCGCCTGGATCAACCCGCCTGGCGCCTGTCCGAGCGTGCCGACGATCGCGACCAGGGGCGTTGGCAAGCGCATGCCGACGAGCCTGAGGATGAGCAGGAGCCGCCGCATTGAGCCCGCTCACCCTGCGCCAGATACACCCGCAAGCAGCGTTGCAGCGACGCTTGCTGCGTCATGACGGGCAACTGCAGATGAGCATGCTGTCAGCGGATGTCGACTACCTGGCGTTTCGTGCCCGTTCCCCCTGGGGGCCATGGTCGGGCCTGGTTGCTGCCCATGGCTGGCTGGGCCATCGCCTGCCGCAGCTGTCCAGCCTGTTGCTGCGGCCACCTTGCGCAGAACATATCCGGCAATTGTTTGAGGTAATGCCGCAGCCAGTACCTGCCCCCTTGCCGGAGCTGGCGTACGAACAGCTGGAAGCGGTCGAGTGGGTGGCGGGCAGGGCGATTCCACCTTGGCCATTGCTCATGACCGACACCCGCGCCGGGCCCCTCTGGCTGACCGAACTGCCCGCTGCGCTGCCATTGCCCGAGCCGAAACCCGGGCGATGTTCAGCACTGTCGGCCGGCCTTGAGCTGCTGCTCGGCCTTAGTCAGTGGCGGCCACGGCTGCCGCCTGCTACGGGCGATCTGCTACGCATCCTCGACTTCACCCCGCATTGGCGTTTGAACGGTCGTTTTGCGGGTGCCTTCAGTTTCATCGAACAAGGGATACATATGACCACTGCCCCCTCCGTTAGCCCTGATCAGGCACTCGAACCCCCGATGCTGGCGGCATTGCCTGTGACCCTGGAGTTCTCTCTGCCCGCCGTCGACCTGAGCTTTGCCGAGCTTGCCGCCAGCCTGGAAGCCGGTCTGCTGACCCTCGATGCGCAGGCAATGCACCAGGTCCAGGTGCGCGCCAACGGACAGTGGCTGGGCTGTGGCGAGCTGGTGCGCATGGGGGAGCAACTGGCGCTTGAGCTGCATCAGGTCAGGGACATGCCCGGCGATGAATGATGTCTCGCTGATCGCCCTGCTGGCCTTTGCTTCGCTGTTGCCGTTCCTGGTGGCTGCCGGCACCTGTTACCTGAAGTTCTCCATCGTCTTCGTCATCGTGCGCAACGCGCTGGGCTTGCAGCAGGTGCCATCGAACATGAGCCTCAATGCGATCGCGCTGATGCTGGCGATCTTTGTCATGACCCCGGTGGCGCAGCAGGGTTACCTCTATTACAAGGAGCACCAGGTCGCGTTCGACGACATCGAGGCGGTGGTGGATTTTGCCGAGAATGGCCTGGGCAGCTACAAGCGTTATCTGCGCCAGTACACCGATCCTGAGCTTGCGCAGTTTTTCGAGCGAGCCCAGTACAGGGGGCAGGACGGTGCGCACGAATGGCACGACGAGGACGCAGAACCGTCGCTGTTCGCCCTGCTGCCAGCCTATGCCCTGAGCGAAATCAAGAGCGCATTCAAGATCGGCTTTTACCTGTACCTGCCGTTTGTGATCGTCGACCTGGTGATCTCCAGCCTGTTGCTGGCCTTGGGCATGATGATGATGAGCCCGGTGATCATCTCGGTGCCGATCAAGCTGGTGCTGTTCGTCGCCCTCGATGGCTGGGCCCTGCTGTCCACCGGGCTGGTCGAGCAGTACCTGGCCGTGGGCCGGCAGGTCGAGCATGGGTGAGCTGGTGTATGCGGGCAACAAGGCCCTGTACCTGATCCTGTTGCTGGTGGCCTGGCCGGTGGTGGTGGCCACGGTCGTGGGGTTGCTGGTGGGCCTGTTCCAGACCGTCACCCAACTGCAGGAGCAGACCTTGCCGTTTGGTTTCAAGTTGCTGGCGGTTGCGATCTGCCTGTTCCTGCTGTCCGGCTGGTACGGTGAGGTGTTGCTGAGCTTCAGTCGCGAAGTCATGCAACTGGCGTTACGTTGATGGGCGCCGGGCTGTTCTTTGAACTCCATGGCCTGATGGCGACGGCACTACTGGGCGTGGCACGGCTGGCGCCGCTGTTCTTCATGTTGCCCTTTCTCAACAGCGGCGTGCTGACCGGGGCACCGCGCCAGGCGGTGATGTTGCTGCTGGCCCTGGCGTTGTCGCCGCTGATCGGTGAGCAGTTGCCTGCGCTCGACAGCCTGGCGTTGCTCGGCCTGCTGCTACGCGAAGCGGGCATCGGTACGCTGCTGGGCTGCCTGTTGTGCTGGCCGTTCTGGGTCCTGCACGCCATGGGCAACCTGATCGACAACCAGCGCGGGGCCATGCTCAGCAATGTCATCGATCCGGCCAACGGCGTCGACAACTCGGAGCTGGCGACCTTCCTGCAGCTGTTTGCCGCGGTCATCTACCTGGAAGGTGGCGGGCTGTTGCTGATGCTCGACGCCATCGCCCTGAGTTACCAGCTCTGTGATCCGGGCAGGGCCTGCGGGTTTTCATTGTCGGCGATTGCCGCGCTGCTGGATGCCATCGTCGCCAAGACCCTGGCGCTCAGTGCGCCGGTGGTCGCAGCCTTGCTGCTCAGCGAGGCCCTGCTCGGGCTGTTGTCGCGCTATGCCCAGCAGATGAATGCGTTCTCGGTCTCGCTGACCATCAAGAGCCTGGTGGCCCTGGTGGTGCTGCTGTTGTACTTCGGCACGCACTTGCCCGAGGAAATCATGGGCATGACAGGCGCACCCCGGCACCTGCCGCAGTACCTGTCGGAACAGGCGCTGCACTGATGTCGTCCAGTGCTTCGAAAACCGAGAAACCCACCGCCAAGCGCCTGCGCGATGCCGCACGCAAAGGCCAGACCTTCAAGGCTCGTGACCTGCTGACCAGCTGCATGATGTTGCTGGGCCTGGCCTTCATGCTCAATGACGCCAGGCTGCTGGAAATCATGGAGGTGTACCGGCGTATCCTGGCCGGGGGGCTTGAGGATGATCTGGCGCGCTATTCGGCCAGCCTACTGCGCCTGGCCCTGGAACTGATCGTGCCCATGGTCGTGATCTGCATCCTCGGCAGCGCCGTGCCGGCCCTGCTGCAAAGCGGCTTTCGCCTGGCCAGCGAAGCCCTGAAGCTCAACCTCGGCGCCTTGAACCCGATCAACGGCTTCAAGAAACTGTTCAGTCTGCGAACCGTCAAGGACACGCTCAAAGCGGTGCTGTACCTGGGTTGCTTTGCCCTGGCCCTGTGCTTCGTCTGGTGGCAATACCGGCCTTTGCTGTTCGCCCAGTTGCATGCCTCGCCGCTGGCGTTGCTGGCGATCTGGGGTGAACTGCTGTTCGCCCTGTTCATGATCATTTTGGCCTGTGCCTTGCTGATCGTAGTGCTCGATGCCCTGGTCGAGTACTGGCTGTTCATGCGCGAGATGAAAATGGACCTGCATTCAGTCAAGCGCGAGCACAAGGAACAGGACGGCGATCCTCATATCAAGGGCAAGCGTCGCCAACTGCACCAGGAGCTGCTCAGTGAGCAGGTTCGTTCCGACATCCGCAACTCGCGGATGATCCTCGCCAATCCGACCCATATCGCCATCGGCATCTACTTTCGCCCGGAGGTCAGCCTGCTGCCGTTCATTTCGCTGATCGAGACCAACCAGCGGGCCCTGGCGGTGCGCACTTACGCCGAAGAAGTCGGGGTGCCGGTGATTACCGACATCAACCTGGCCCGGCGCATTTTCAAGACCCATCGGCGCTACAGCTTCCTGCAGGTGCAGGAGGTCGAGCAGGTGCTGCGCCTGCTGGTCTGGCTCGAACAGGTGGAGCAGGCCTGAGGCGGTGAAATGAGCGTTATCTGGCAGCGACCCTTGCTGCGTTCTGGCCCAATGCAAGGGTCAGGTTCGAGGAGGTTTCGATGAAAGGCGATAACACACTGGATGAGGCCACAGCTGTCGGTGTGGTGGAGGCGGTGATGGCTGGTGCCAGTCTCAAGGACCTGCATGGACTGGACGATGCGCAGATGGACAACCTCTACGCCTTTGCCTACCAGTTCTACGAGCAGGGGCGCCTTGACGATGCGCAGAGGTTCTTTCATTTCCTGTGCATCTACGACTTCTACAACCCGCAGTACTGGATGGGCCTGGCGGCGGTACACCAGCTCAAGCGCCATTACGACAAGGCCATCGATCTGTATGCCGTGGCCTTTGCCCAAGGCCGCAAGGACTACCGCCCGTTGTTTCACAGCGGCCAGTGCCAACTGGCCCTGGGCAAGCCGGGCAAGGCCCGGTTGTGTTTCGAGTATGTGCTCAAGGACAGCGACGACCCTCAATTGAAAATACAGGCGCAAGCCGGGCTCGAAGCGCTGGATGCCCTGCGTGCCACTGAAAAGGAGTAATACCGGTGAGCATAAATCCCTTGGCCCGCAGCGCACCGCAGCCTGCCGCCGATACCTCATCCGCCTATGCCACGGCTGCCAGTGCGGCGGCGCGTACGCTGGAATATGCCCATATTGCCGCCAAGGCCCTGGCTTCGGTCAGCCATGCCGGTAGCGGACAATCGATCGCCGGGCGTCCGCAGTTGACGCCACCGGCAGCGCAGCAATCGGGCAGCCAGGCGAACTTCATCGAACTGATGGCGGCGGTCAGCGAGTTGCTTGGCGAGGTCGAGAATCACAAGCTCAAGCAACGGTTGGAGCTACAGCTGAGCAAGTACAGTGCCGTTGCCCAAGGGCATAGCCAACTGTCCGCCGACTATGCGGCGGCTGTTGATGCGCTGCAAGCGGCTGAAGCCGATGTGCAGGTCAGCCAGCAACAGCTGGCCCAGGCCCATGAGCGCGTCGAGCACACCCGGCAGCAGCTGCAGGCCAGCGAGCAGCGACTGGCCGGGCTAGAACCGGGAACCCCTGAGCATGAGGCCGAGCTGGCACTGATGCAGTCGCTTCAGGGGCAGTTGCACGCGGAGCAGGGACGTTTGCAGAGCACCCTTGCGCAGCACCGCCAGTTGGTGGCGGTCGCGGACCAGGCGGCCCTCAGGGCCCAGGAGAAAACCGCCCAGGTGCAGCAGGCCGGCATCACGGGGGGGGCTGTCAAAGCCGCTGCCCAGCGCCTGCTCGACACGTCTGGCCAGGCATTGCTCATGCGTTTGCAGATCATCGAGCTGCTGGGTGAGGCCGCCGAGGAAATGGAGCGGTTCAGCCATGAGCTGTTCCAGCAGTTGCAGAAGCAGATCCAGGAGCACATGAAGCTTGAATCTGAAAAATACCTCGACGAGCTGCGCAAGGCCGAGGCCGCGGAAAAGACCGGCAGTTGCCTGAGCAAGTTGCTCGGCCCGCTGATCGCCGTCGTGGCCACCGTCGTCGGTGCGGTGGTGACCGCCGTTTCAGCCGGTGCCCTGGCCGGTGCCGCCGTCGCGCTGGTAGGCGTGGCCCTGATGGCCACCGACAAGCTGGTCGAGCACACCACCGGGGTATCGATCATGGGCGAGGTGAGCAAACCGCTGATGAAGGTCGTGCAAGAGGCGATCAAGCTGTTTACCCAGCTCTACGCCGAAGCGCTCAAAGGCTTGGGGGTGTTCAGCGAAAAGACGGCGCAGCGCATTGCCGAGATCGGCGGGATGATTGCCGGCATCGTCGCCACCATCGGTGCCGTGGCCCTGGCGGCGATGGGCGCTGGCGCGGTGCTGGGGCCGGTCATCTCCAAGGTCGCGGCGAAGATCGGCGAGATGATCAGCAAGATGCTGCCGACCCTGGTGCAGGCCCTGCAACAGACGGCCAGCGCTGCCAGCAGCAGCCTGACCCAGGCCATGGGCAAGTTGAGCCATGCGCTGGGCCTGAACCTGGACAAAGCCACGGTTTCGCTCTACGCCACGCGCGCCGAAATGCTGCTCGGCGCTGCGGAAGTCGGCAGTGTGGCTACGCAGTCGAGCTTGCAGATCAAGGGGGCGGTGCACCAGGAAAAGGCCGCCGACCGCCTGGCCGATGTCGAAGTATCCCGCAGTCTCAATGAGGCGATGGCCCAGTACATGGGCGAGATCATCGAGCGCTACGGCAAGGCCATGCAGGAACGTGCGCGGGCAGTGGAGCAGTTGTTCCAGGACCTGCAGCATCGCACCTCGATCAGTCAACAAATGGCCAGGAATATCTGAAGGAGCTTGCATGACCACTATCAACGTAGCGACACCTTCGCTCATCGTGTCGGCCGACGCATTCAAACCGGTCGCTAACCCGGCCGTCATCACCCAAGCCCCGGACCCGGCCAGGGTGGGGCAGGACCAGGTCCTGACCGCGCCAACCTTGCCCCTGGCCCTACCTGCTCTCGGGCAGATGCAGTCATTGATAAGTACCGAGGACTGGACCTCGCGCGAGAAGGAACTGACCGTCGAGGTGTTCAAACGCACCCTGGAAGAGCCAGAACGCGACAGACTGAGCTTTGACCCGGGGGCCTGGGAAAGCCATGTGGGCATTCTGCTCGCGGCGATCATTGCGATGAACGTAGCGCGCCTGGCCAATGCCCAGCTGCGTGGTCACTACACCATTGTCAGTGCCGAAGCGGCCAGGGCCCAGGGTCAAGCCATACGCGAGGCAGGTACCGCGCAACTCAATAGCGCCATCAGCGGTGCGGTGCTGGCCGGGGTGATGGCTGTCGGTGGCACCGCCCTCAACTTCAAAGGGTTGGCGGGCAAGCATGCGGATATCAGCATGCACAAGCGCACTGCCATGGATGCCGGCAATGTTGCCGGCGAGTTGCAGGGGCAGCGTGCACGCAGTGATTTCGAGCCAGGCGTGCCGACCCCGGTGCGGACCCTGGACGATGCCGGCAAGCCGGGCACCACCGACTTCACCCCCAAAGGACGTAGCGCCAGCCCGGAGGAACAGGCCTGGTTCGACAGCGAGATCCTCAAGGCGCAAAAGCAGGCCCGGCAATCGGAATGGCAGAGTCAGATGAACGAGAAGGGCTACCTCAAGCCACAGCTCTACGGACAGTTGCTCAGCTCATTGGCGATGACCGTCAGCAATGCCGTGTCGAGCATGGTCCGTCTTGGTGAATACGCTGCCCGTGAACGCGAGCTCTTGCAGCAGAGTGCCCAGATGGTGACCAAGGGCCTTGCCGAGGAAGTCGGGCAGAAGGATGCCGCCGATGCCAACCTGCTGAACAAGTTGATGGATATGGTCTTGCAGATCATGCAATCGCGCGCTGCGGCATCGGCTATTCGTTGAGTGGGAGGTCTTATGAGTATTTCGGTTGTCACAACATTACCCCCGACAATGTCGCTGTCATCGGCGGGAGTGATCGATCCACGACCTTCAAGCGCAACTACCATGGCAACGCTTGCGGCATTGGTCCAGGAACAATTTGAACGGACCAGCCAATCCCGCCCTGAGCGGATGGCGCCCGGCCCCGCCGAGCGCAGCCTGCCGGGTGTGCAGGCCGCCGACGAGTTCTTTGAAAAACTGATCGACCTGATCGGTTTGATCAAGGATGAGTACCTCAGTCCCTACACTCATATCCTCGACAGTTATCAGAAGTTCTTTGCAGCCTTCACCAGCAAGATCACCAGTGACATGCAGTGGTGGATCGGCAGCGCCGAGGAAGGCAAGAAAGTCACTATTGACGGTGCGGTGTTTCATCAGAAATTCGATGAGTTGATACGTGAGTTCACCTTGCCTAACTCCGCTGCCGTGCTGTTCCCCGAACCGGGCAGGCCTGCGGCGAGCCAGCAGGAAGCCGAGAAGTGGCAGGCTGCCCTGGGGCTGCCGGCCAGCTCGGTGAAGCGCCTGTCAACGGGTGGCTATGGTGTGGTCATGGACCTGTCACCGATCGACGTACTCAAGGCGGGTACACCGAACTTCCATGACACCTGGGACACTGCCAGGTTCCAGGCCTGGCAGTCCGGCTTCAACGCTCAGGAGGAGCGCATGAAGAACCAATTGCAGTCCTTCACCCAGAAGTTTTCCAACGCCAACAGCTACCACGACAACTTCAACAAGACCCTGTCGTCACACTTGAGCCAGTTCGCCGACATGCTCAAACACATGACCACCTTATGAGTACCGGCGTCGAGCAGCAGGTGATTACCGTGCTGGCCACCTGTCTGGGAACGGGCGGGCAGCACATCGCGCCCGGCGCCGACCTGGTGCATGACCTGGGCTGTGATTCGCTGAACATCGTCGAGCTGGCCGAGGCGCTCAATGAACGCTTCAACCTGCAGTTGGACCCGGAGGTGGTCAGGCACTGGCGCTGTGTCAGTGATGTGGTAAGAACGGTCGAGCAGGCACTGATGAGTTGTTCGCTCGAATAGTCCTACGTAGTCCTGCGGGCTTTTGTGGTTGGTCCGTAGGCTAACGCCTACATTTTCACCGGGAAGGAATGCTTACTGTTATCGGCCTGCAAGCCGTCCAAGGTGCGCTTGCACCGAATGCGACGAGCGATGACAGGCCCCAGCCCGATGACGGCATTTTCCAATCCCCCAGACACACTCACCTATGCCTTCGAGGGTTGGCGTCTGTGCCCTGATGGTGTGCTGTGGCACGCCGGTCGCGGCCAGCACCTGCCGCCCAAGGAGCGGCAGGTACTGCGTCTGCTGCTGGCCAATGCCGGTCGGCTGGTGTCCAAGGGCAGCTTGCTGGATGCGGTCTGGCCGGGCATGGATACCGCCGAAGAATCGCTGACCCGCTGCATCTGCGTGTTGCGCAAGCTGTTCAAGGGCCGGCGTCATCTGATCGTCACAGTCTACGGCAGGGGCTATCGCTTCAATGGCCAGGTGCAGCGCCTGGCCGGCCTGCTCGACAGCCCCCCGGGTTTGCCTACCTTGGCCATCCTGCCGTTGCGCGGGCAGTTACCGGTCGACATGCTGGTGCTCAACGAAACCATCAAGTGCGTAGTGCGCAAGGCCTTGAGGCAACGGGTCGAACTGTTGTCATTCTCGGTGGCCAGCCTGTGTGCCACGCCACTGGAGGCCATCGACCTGATCGAATGCCTGGCGCCCGACCATTACTTGAGTGGTTACTGCGTCGATACCGAAGGGTATTACCAATTGGCGGTCGAACTGGTCAGGGGACACGATCATCGAATCGTGGATTGCCGCCTGCTCGCCGGTTGCCGGCAACAGGTACTGGACCAGTTGCTCGGTTTTCTCGAAGCCTGCTTTCCCTTGCCGCCAGCGGCTGCCAGACAACCATCAGATTCTCATCAGGATCGCCAACGCCGGCTGCCCTAGGCTCTGCGCAGTTCGTGCTCGTTCACGCCTTCCAAGGGGGCCGGTATGCAAGAAACCTCGACAGATTCCTGTGTCATGCGTGTGTTCAATGGCCCAATGGCAGGATGCGAGTTTGTCCTGGCGGCGGGCTCGACCCAGGTCATGGTCGGACCGGCTGGCGAAATGGCGTCAGTCACCTTGCAGGGCGTGGCGCAGCAACAGGTGTTGTTCATTGCGCTGGATCAGGATGCGTGCAGTTTCGAAGTCATGGTCGACGCCCCGGGCGGGCAATCGATACGAGGCCGGTTGTTGCAAGCCTCGCCTGCGCCATGGCAGCACTGGCCCTTGCAGCAACAGCAGGTCATCGGTGGACTGCAGGTTGCCTTTCGCCTGAGCGCTCAAGCCTGGAACCTGCAGCCGGCACCAGCGCCATCGGTCCGCAGGGGCAGGTGGTACGGCTCGTTGCACAGGGGCGCTGGCGTGCTTGCGCTGTGCCTGTTGTTGACTTCGCTCGGTGTCTGGTCGCTACCTGATCGCACGGTCTCTGAACAACAGCGCAGCGTATCGGCATTGGTCAGCACTCATGCGCAGGTGCTGCAAGGGCGTGATCAGTTGATCTATGTGCTGGTCGATTCGCAGCGCGAGGCCAGCTGGATCCGTCAGGTACTGATGCGTCATCAGTTGCAGGGGGTTGCGCTGATTGTCACGGCCCAGGAGCAGCAACGGCTGGAACAGCAATTGCTGACGCTCGAGCCCGGGCTGGCGCTTCGGCTGCTTGATCTGAGCGAGCCGCAGCGCCCCTTGCTGGTGCTTGCCGGCGAGCCGCTGGAGCAAGGGCTCAAGGAGCGTCTCGAGCAGCAGTTGCTGCGGCTTGCGCCCTACGCCGAACATCTGGAATTCCGCCTGCAGGACGACCGGGCCAGTGTCGAACAGGCCATTGCTGGCCTGCGCCAGATTGGCGTGCCGTTCCGGCGCGAAGACCCGCCGGGCAGTGTTGCCCTGCGCATCGAAGGCAACCTGCAGGACAGCCAGCTGGAGGCCGTCCGGCGCTTCATCAGGCGCTTCGAACAGCAGTGGGGCACGGGTTTCGTGCACTTTTCCATCGTACTTCAGGACGACCGGCTCAAGGGCCTTTCGTATCAGGTTGGTGAGCAGGGCTACATCAAACCCTCGTCGACTTCCTGGCAATTTCAATCCACCCACACAGGTACTTGAGCCATGCGTAGCGTCGCAGATCCAGTTCAGTTTCATGATGATTTTCTCGGCCGTCAGGCGGATGCCTTCGAACAGGGGGCGCAGGGTTTGAAACAGGCCCTGGACAAAGCCCTGCAAGACTTGCAGGCCGATGCCTCGGATCCGACCTTGCTGGCGGCGTATCAGGCGGCGTTCTCCTCCTACACCGTGTTCCGCAATGCGCAGACCAACACGGTCAAGGGTTTCAAGGACATCGACATGGCCATCATCCAGGCGGCTCGCTGATTGTCCCGGTGAGTTGTCCCTTACTCAGGAGCGTTACATCCATGGCGATCGATTCCATTGCCGGCTTTGCCGCATCAGGCCCGGTCCGGGGGCTTCACGAAGGTGTCCACAGTGCACCGGTGTCCTTGCAGGACCGGCTGGTTCACGCCTTCGCCGAGTCGGCCCAGGCCAGCGAGCTGCGTGTCTCCGGCATCGAGCAACTGTTGCAGCGTGCGGACCTTACCAGCCCGCAGGTACTGGCGCAGTTGCAGGAGCAGACCGGGCAGTACAATGTCGATATCAACCTGCTCAACACCCTGGTACGCAAGGTCGTCGGCACCGCCGAAACCTTGTTGCGCCAGTCATGAGGGGGTGGATCGGGTTATTGCTTTGCCTGTGCCTGCTCGGCTGTCGCCAGCCCTTGCTGCTGCAGGGGCTGGACCAGCAGCAGGCCAATGAGGTGGTGGCCTTGCTGCAACGCAACAACATTGCGGTGCAGAAAGTCGACACCGGCAAGAGCGGCTACAACGTGCTGGTCGCACAGATGGATTTTCCGGCTGCCGTGGATCTGCTGACCCAGTACGGCCTGCCTTCAAGAGCCAGAATGCAGGTGGCCGAAATGTTTCCCGCCGATGCCCTGGTGGCCTCGCCCCGTGCGGAGAAGGCACGCTTGTACTCGGCCATCGAGCAACGCCTGGAGCAATCGGTAACGGCCATGCACGGTGTGGTCTCGGCACGGGTGCATGTCAGCTACGACCTGGCCGCCGGCGAGGGTGGACGCAGCAGCGCGCCGGTGCACCTGTCGGCACTGGTGGTGCATGAGCCCGACAGTGACGCGGACATCCTGATCGACGATCTCAAGCGCTTTCTCAAGAACAGCTTCAGTGATGTGGATTATGAGCGCATCTCTGTCGTCCTGACCCCGCGTGCAGCTATCCAGCACCATGCCCCCCAGGACATGCACGTCAGTGCCTTGCGTGGGCCTTTGCCATGGATGGTGCTGTTGCTCGTTGCCGGTCTTGCCGCTGGTGCGGGGTGGTTGTGGTACCAGCGACGGGAGGCGCGCAATGTCGTCGCAAGCTGAGTGGGTCGAACGGATTGCCCGCTACCCGTCGCGCTACCTCAGCGCCGAGCGTCTCGACCTGCCTGGCGACTGTCGCGACCCTGCCGTGTTGCGGGTGCTGGACGAGATGTTGCTGCAGGGGCTGGACTTGCCGCCCATGCCGCAGTGCTGGCCGGATGACCAGATGACCTTGCTGTGGCTCCAGCATTGGCTGTTGTTGCCCGAGGTAGCGCGTTTGCTCGGTGCCTATCGGCTGTGGCCGGCATTGGTTCGGGACGCCACAACCCGTGACCTGGCACCGGCACTGCGCGCCTTTGCCAGTTGTGCGCTGGGGCCTCGGCACGGGTTCGATGCGTTGCCGACCCTGGCGCTCAAACCGCGCCTCGAAGCCGTCGGGCTCAACGCCTTGCTGGCCTGGCAGGCACAGGTGCCTGGCGCCTTGCTGGCGCGTCTGGAGCTTCAGTTTTCCATCGAGGTGGTTGCCGGCCAGGCCCAGTTGCCGGCAGCGCAACCGGACAAGGATCTACTGCTGATGGCCATGCAACATGCTCGATTCATTGCGGCGTGAAGCCGAACTGCCGGGCCTTGACCCGGTGCATGTCCGCGCTGCCGAGCGCAGCGTGGCACGACGTTGCCAGGCCCTTGAGCATCAGGCCAGGCGGGTGGCGAAACAACAGGTCGCCGAGGCACGACTGCAGGCGCAGGCGATCCGTGAGCAGGCCAGGTGCCAGGGCTATGCCGAGGGCGTGTTGAATGCTGTGCAGGACCTTGCCGATGCCTTGTTGCACAGTCAGCGCCTGGCCGGGCAAGTGCGCCAGGCGCTGATCGAGACGGCGCGTGACACCCTGGGCGAGGTCCTCGGGCAGGTGCAGTGGATCGAGGCGCTGGTCGAGCAGTGGCCGGCAGCCAGCAACGACGCCCGTGTCCCCCTGCAGTTGCTCGCGCCGCTACGACACAAGGGAGAGCACGCTCGACTGGTGGCTGCGCTGCGCCGTCAGTGGCCGGGTGAGATCCAGGTCGAGTACCAGGCGCAGAGTCACTATCGCCTGCACCTGGGCGAGCTGGCCCTGGAGTTTCATCCACCGACGGTCCAGGCACAGTTGGCCGAGCAGGTCTTGAGGGGCAGCGATGGCCTGGCGCGGATTGACGCAGAGCTGGACCAGGCCGCGCGGGCGACCCTGGCTGACTGTCTCGAACGCTGGCTGGCAGCACCCGGGCAAGGCGAGGAGGCGAGTGAAGATGCGGATTGAAGGTAGTGCGCAGGGGGCACTGCCGGCAGCGGAGGCAGTGCAGTCCCTGGCGTCGCGAATGGGGCCGGTGACCCAGTCGTTCGACGACTTGTACCGGCAGTTGCGCAGCATGAGCGGGCAGGGCGCAGCGGCCTTGTACCAGTGCATCCGCGACTGGCCGGACGGGCAGGGCGGCGGGCCTGCCTACCGTACCGTGGCCGCACAGCTGGCGGTGGTCTTGCAGGTCGTGCAACAGCTCAAGGCCGACGGGCTTGAAGAGGATCCGCTTTATCGGGAGATGCGCGCTGTTCACACCCGGGTGTTCGGGCTCGAGTTGCAGATGAAGGCGTATGTGCAACAGGCGATGAACCCGCAGTGGGATGAGGACAGTCGCGAAGAGGTTGAGTGGTAAGCGGGTATCCCCTAAAAAGAGAGAGGTAATGTCAGTGCTCAATTCAATCAGCAATACTAGTCTCCACCGCGATGTGCCTGTCGAGACTCCCGAGCGGTCGATGGCATCACCGCATGTTGTCATTGATATGCCGGTGGATTTTGACCCACCCGAGTTGTTGGCCTCGCAAGCGCCCCTGAGTCCTGTAAGTCAAAATGTCTGCATCGATATCATCGAGACTCTTCAATCCTTCGAGCAGCAAATCAACTTCTCCCAGGAAGATGCCCGGGCAGTGCGATCCTTCGTAGAGGACGGCGTTGTTTCTCAAGGTGGCGTATTGACTGGACTGTTCGCCGGCCTGCAGGGGCTGTCTTTGGACACCGTTGCGCAACGCATCGGTGTCGTCGTGCAATATTTGCACGCCCAACTGCGCGAGACGCTGGACAACCTGCCGCGACCGGTCAACAACCTGCTGCTCTCCAGCGCATTCAACCTGCCATCGGTCTGTGCTCTGACCATGGCCCGTAGTGCTCTCAGCGCCGCCGTGGCAGGCAGCGTTTCCGGCTCTGCAGCGGTCATCACCGGCGCTGCCTGCTCGGCGCTACCCCTGCTGCTGACCCTCGCCGCTGCCGGGCATCACCTTTACAACGGCACTGCGACACCTGCATACCTGGTCTCACAAGGGGCGTTTCTTGCCGTCTCGGCATTGATCCTCGGCGCCGCCTTGGCGAGCGGGCCGGCGACGGTTTTCGCCGGGCTGGCCGGTTCGGCACCGGCGGTTGCCTTGTATTGCCTCAGTCGTGACCTTTTGCAGCCGTTTCACGGGCTTGGCAGCGATACGGGCCTGAGCCTGCCCGTCAACCTGGTGGATGGTGCCATTTATGGCACCTTGCAGTTCGCAGCAGGGGCTGCGGCACTGTGGACCGATTCGGGGCTGGTGGGGGCCTTGATCAATGGTTTGATCGAATCTGTGGAGCCGGCGATCAATGAAGAGCTTTGCGCCTGGTGGCGCGGGCGTGATGAGACGGGCATTGAAGAGTCTTTCCGGTTGAACTACGCAGTGCAGGTGCCAGGCTGGGAACAGATCGTCTCCCGCCTGGAAAACACAGGTATCCCGCGGATGATGGCCTTTACCATAATCTCCACTGGGGTGGCCACGGCCCAGCATATTGGTGCGATGGGCTTGAATGACAGCCACAACTACTGGCTGGCCAATGGGGTAGGTGCGCTACTGGCCGCCTATATCCTTGTTCCGTTCTACCAAAGCCATGCCCTGCAATCTGCCGAACTCGCCCAAGTGGTGGTCGATTAGCTATAATCGCCGCCCCATCGCTGCCACCCGAGTTCACGCCGCCCATGTATACCCTGGCCCGCCAGCTGCTGTTCAAGCTCTCTCCGGAGACTTCCCATGACCTGTCCCTGGACCTGATCGGCGCCGGTGGCCGCCTGGGCCTGAACGGGCTGCTGACCAAGGCCCCGGCGTCGCTGCCGGTGACGGTCATGGGCCTGGAGTTCGCCAACCCGGTGGGGCTGGCGGCAGGGCTGGACAAGAACGGCGCGGCCATCGACGGCTTCGCCCAGCTGGGTTTCGGTTTTGTCGAGATCGGCACCGTCACCCCGCGTCCGCAACCGGGCAACCCCAAGCCGCGCCTGTTCCGCCTGCCGGAAGCCCAGGCGATCATCAACCGCATGGGCTTCAACAACCTGGGCGTCGACAACCTGCTCAACCGGGTGCGTGCGGCCAAATACCGCGGCGTGCTGGGCATCAACATCGGCAAGAACTTCGACACCCCGGTCGAGCGCGCGGTGGATGACTACCTGATCTGCCTGGAGAAGGTCTACGACCAGGCCAGCTATATCACTGTCAACGTCAGCTCGCCGAATACCCCGGGCCTGCGCAGCCTGCAGTTCGGCGATTCGCTCAAGCAACTGCTCGATGCCCTGGCCGAGCGCCGTGGGCAATTGGCCGCCCAGCACGGCAAGCATGTGCCGCTGGCGATCAAGATCGCCCCGGACATGAGCGACGAGGAAACTGCGCTGGTGGCTTCAGCGCTGATCGAGTCAGGCATGGACGCAGTGATCGCCACCAACACCACCTTGGGCCGCGAAGGGGTCGAAGGCCTGCAGCATGGTGATGAGGCCGGTGGCCTGTCCGGTGCACCGGTGCTGGAAAAGAGCACCCACATCGTCAAGGTGCTGTCTGCCGAGCTGGGCGGCAAGCTGCCGATCATCGCAGCCGGCGGGATCACCGAGGGCAAGCACGCGGCGCAGAAGATCGCTGCCGGTGCCAGCCTGGTACAGATTTACTCGGGGTTCATCTACAAGGGGCCTGCGCTGATTCGCGAGGCCGTGGACGCCATCGCTGCCATGCCGCGCTGAGGCGCAGGCATAAAAAAGGGCCCCTTGAAGGGGCCCCTGGGCCTTAGCCCGCCGCCCGGATGGGGCGCGCATGGTAAATGAATTCAGTTCCTCGCTCAGCCAACGGCGTGAAGTTCGTTGAGTCTATGAATACCCGCAGTGCCGGTCATACCGTCCCAGTTGTCGCCGCGTCCTTCGCGCCAGCCATTGATCCATGCCTGGCGTACAGACGGTAGAGTAAAGGGGCAAAGCTCGCGGGATTTGCCGGTGACCCCATATTGGTAGCCACGTGAAAATGCTCGTTCCAACGGATCACGCTTAAGTCTTCTCATAGGGTGTTGCCCTCACTTGTTGACTGTAATGTCCCGTCGGCCTCCAGGAGGCCGGGCAGAATCGTTCTGCCGGTTTGCGCTCGCTGCCGGCGTCGCGAGCGAAAGTGTTGCCCCGTTGCGGTGACAACCTGAGATGAGTTCTAACCAATGCACGACACAGTGTGAATGATCGTTTTGTCATAAGGGCGTAACCTTTCTGAGGGTCACAGGATAAGTAAATAAATGCGTCTGAAGGGGATGTGACGCAAAGCCCGCTATGATCAGGGTTTGATCGGAGAAGAAGTCACTTGGCCATGGCCAGGTAAAAAGTTGTAACAAGGCAGTCAATACGACGAAGGGTCGTTTTTCACCCTGATAATCGTGAATTTTTCATTCTGCCCGGTGATCAAAGGTTTTCTGCCCCAGGCAAAAGGCCGGATTACCGGGTGGCCCGGCACTCACCGCAGTGCCATTCGAGCGCTCGCTGGAAAGGCGTTCGATTAAACATCGGCAGGGCAATGCGTTTGCCCTCCACTTATTGCTCAAGGCACTGGATACCTCATGTCGGACCGTTTCGAACTCTACCTCACCTGCCCCAAAGGCCTTGAAGGCCTGCTTGCCGAAGAAGCCCGCGGCCTTGGCCTTGAAGAGGTGCGTGAACACACCTCGGCCATCCGCGGCTCGGCCGACATGGAAACCGCCTACCGCCTGTGCCTCTGGTCGCGCCTGGGCAACCGCGTGCTGCTGGTGCTCAAGCGCTTTGCCATGAAGAATGCCGACGAACTGTACGACGGCGTCCACGAGGTCGAGTGGCAGGACCACCTGGAACCTGCCGGCACGCTGGCGGTGGAGTTCAGTGGCCATGGCTCGGGCATCGACAACACCCACTTCGGTGCCCTGAAGGTCAAGGATGCCATTGTCGACAAACTGCGCACCCGCGACGGCGAGCGCCCGTCGGTGGACAAGCTCAATCCGGACCTGCGCGTGCACCTGCGCCTGGAGCGCGGCGAAGCGATCCTGTCCCTGGACCTGTCCGGACACAGCCTGCACCAGCGTGGTTATCGCCTGCAGCAGGGTGCCGCCCCGCTCAAGGAAAACCTGGCCGCTGCGGTGTTGATCCGTGCCGGCTGGCCGCGCATTGCCGCCGAGGGCGGCGCCCTGGCCGACCCGATGTGTGGCGTGGGTACCTTCCTGGTCGAGGCGGCGATGATCGCCGCCGACATCGCACCCAACCTCAAGCGCGAGCGCTGGGGGTTCAGTGCCTGGCTCGGTCATGTGCCGGCACTGTGGCGCAAGCTGCATGACGAGGCCCTGGCCCGTGCCCAGGCCGGCCTTGCCCGTCCACCCCTGTGGATCCGTGGCTACGAGGCCGATCCGCGCCTTATCCAGCCGGGGCGCAACAACGTCGAGCGCGCGGGCCTGAGCGACTGGGTGAAGATCTACCAGGGCGAGGTGGGCACCTTCGAACCGCGTCCGGACCAGAACCAGAAAGGCCTGGTGATCTGCAACCCACCCTACGGCGAGCGCCTGGGTGACGAAGCCAGCCTGCTGTACCTCTACCAGAACCTTGGCGAGCGCCTGCGCCAGGCCTGCCTGAACTGGGAGGCGGCGGTGTTCACCGGTGCGCCGGACCTGGGCAAGCGCATGGGTATCCGCAGTCACAAGCAGTACGCGTTCTGGAACGGCGCGCTGCCGTGCAAGCTGCTGTTGATCAAGGTTCAACCCGACCAGTTCGTCACCGGCGAGCGTCGCCAGCCCGAACGTGACAGCAACGGCAACGATGGCCAGCGCTCGCCTGTGGCCGTGGCCAGCGAACCGGCACGCCTGAGTGAAGGCGGGCAGATGTTCGCCAACCGCCTGCAGAAGAACCTCAAGCAACTAAGCAAATGGGCCAAGCGCGAGCAGGTCGGTTGCTATCGCCTGTATGACGCCGACATGCCCGAGTATGCCCTGGCCATCGACCTGTACCAGGACTGGGTGCACGTGCAGGAATACGCCGCGCCGCGCTCGGTTGACCCGGAAAAGGCCCAGGCTCGCCTGTTCGATGCCCTGGCCGCCATTCCCCAGGCCCTGGGCATCGACCAGAGCCGTGTGGTGGTCAAGCGTCGCGAGCGCCAGAGCGGCACGCGCCAGTACGAGCGGCAGAACACCCAGGGGCAGTTCATGGAAGTCCGTGAAGGCGGGGTGAAGCTGCTGGTCAACCTGACCGACTACCTGGATACCGGGCTGTTCCTCGACCACCGCCCGATGCGCATGCGTATCCAGCGCGAGGCGGCCGGCAAGCGCTTCCTCAACCTGTTCTGCTACACCGCTACGGCCAGTGTGCATGCGGCCAAGGGCGGTGCACGCAGCACCACCAGCGTCGACCTGTCGCGCACTTACCTGGACTGGGCACGGCGCAACCTGTCGCTCAACGGTTTCTCGGAAAAGAACCGCCTGGAGCAGGGTGATGTCATGGCCTGGCTGCAGGCGTGCCGCGACGAATTCGACCTGATCTTCATCGATCCGCCGACCTTCTCCAACTCCAAGCGCATGGAAGGCGTGTTCGACGTCCAGCGCGACCACGTCGAACTGCTCGACCTGGCCGTGGCGCGTCTGGCGCCGGGCGGCGTGCTGTATTTCTCCAACAACTTCCGCAAGTTCCAGCTCGACGAGCGTCTGGCCGAGCGTTACGCGGTGGAGGAGATCAGTGCCCAGACCCTGGACCCGGACTTCGCCCGCAACAGCAAGATCCACCGGGCCTGGCGCATTCAGGCGCGCTGAGCAATTTCTCCGGGCCTGTAATTGCTTCATTAGTGGCTAATGGCTATAACTGAAGCAGGGCCCGGGAAACGCTGCATGCTGGCGTTATGAGTGTTATCTATGTCGAAGCATGGCGTTCGTCCAAAGATGCTCGGCTTTGTCAGCGAAGAAGTGTCCGCCTGGCTGGTGGCCCTTGTGGCCCTGGTGGCGGGCGGACTGTTGACTGCGATACTGGCGCTGGCAACTCACGAGTTGTACCAGCAGCAGTTGCGCCAACGCTTCGAGTTGCTGGCCAGTGAGCGCTACAGTCGTATCGAAGAACGCTTCGAGGATCAGGTGCAGCGGCTGGATGGCTTGCGCCGCTTCTTCGTCTTCGCCACCGAAATCACCCTTGATGAATTCAATGGTTATGCGCGGCCGTTGTTGCAGCGCACCCAGGCCTATTCCTGGGCGCCGCGGGTGCCGGGATCGGCGCGTAGTGATTTCGAACAGCGCGCCAGCCAGACGCTGCAGTTCGCCTATCGGATTCGTCAGCTGACCGATAGCGGCACCCTGGAACCGGCGCCCGAGCGTCAGTTGTACTACCCGGTACTGTTCACCCAGGCGTTGAGCCTCAAGGACCAGCCGTACGGCCTGGACCTGCTGTCCCAGGCGTTGCGCCAGGACACCCTGGAGCGCGCCTCGAAGCCCGGCAGCATGGCGGTTTCGGCGCCCCTGAACCTCACCGATGTCGACCCCCTGTACGCCCGCGGGGTGCTGATGGCGGCGCCGGTGTTCTCGCCGCGCAATGTCGAAGCCCATCCCAAGGGTTATGTCATGGCGGTGATCAGCATGCGCCAGCTGATGGCCGAGGGCTTGCCCAGCACCGAGCAGGACAATCTGGTCGTGCGTATCCGCGACCTGTCCGGCCAGGACAACCAGCACGAGTTGCTGTTCCAGTCGGACAATCAGGGCACCACCTCGTCGTTGGCGGCCAGCCACCTGCTGCACCTGGCCGATCATGACTACCAGCTGGATATCCGCCCGAGCCTGGCCTTCATGCGCGCCAACCGCTCTTCGGCTGTGAATGCCGTGGTGTTGCTGGGCGGGCTGCTGAGCCTGATGCTCAGCGCCTTGTTGTTCAGCCTGTTCAGCCAGCGTCAGCGTGCCCTGACCCTGGTCGAGCAACGCACCGGCGAGTTGCGCGTCAGCGAGCAGTCCTTGCGCGACACGCACAACCAGCTGCGCAGCGTGCTGGATGCTGCGACCCAGGTGGCGATCATCGCCACCAACCTGCGCGGGGTGATCAGTACCTTCAATGCCGGCGCCGAACGCATGCTCGGCTACAGCAGCGCCGAAGCAGTGGGCAGCCTGACCCTCGAAGCGCTGGTCTCGCCCGAGGAACTGCACCAGCGGGCGCGGGCCCTGAGCCTGCGTTACGGTCGCGAGGTGAGCATGGCCCAGGCGATGTTCGCCGAAACCATCCAGGAGGGCGGCAGCGTGCCTGGCGAGTGGACGTTGCAGCGCAAGGATGGCAGCCACCTGCTGGCCAACATGCTGGTGACCGCAGTGCTCGATGAGCATGGGTTGTGGGTCGGGCACCTGGCCATCTGCATCGATGTCACTGAACGCAAGCGCATCCATGAGGCGCTGGCAGCCCGCGACCGTCTGCTGGACAAGCTCAGCGCCGAGGTACCCGGCGGTATCTATCAGTTTTGCCTGCGCCCGGACGGCACCTCCTGCTTCAGCTATGCCAGTGAGGGACTGCGCGAGATCTACGAGATCGACCCGGAGCTGTTGCGCCAGGATGCCACGGCGGTGTTCGAGCGTATTCACCCCGATGACCTGGGCCGGGTGCGCACCTCGATTCGCTATTCGGCCGAGCACCTGACGGCCTGGCGTGAAGAGTACCGGGTGCTGCTGCCGCAGGCCGGCCTGCGCTGGGTGAGGGGCGAGGCCACGCCGGAGCCGATGGACGATGGCGGCACGCTCTGGCATGGCTACTTGACCGATATCTCCGACCTCAAACGGGTCGAGGAAGAGCTGCGCGCCCTGTCGGTGACCGATGCGCTGACCGGCATCCACAACCGGCGCTATTTCCAGGAGCGCCTGAAAGCCGAGCTGGAGCGTGTGCAACGCGAGCAGCAGGACCTGGCGGTGATCATGCTGGACATCGACCATTTCAAGAAGATCAACGATCAGTACGGTCACGCCATGGGCGACCATGTGCTGCGCAGCATCTGCCAGCGCATCAATAACCGTCTGCGGCGCACGGATGTGTTTTGTCGCCTGGGGGGCGAGGAGTTCATGGTGCTGTGTCCGGGCAGCAACGCCGATCAGGCGTATTTGCTGGCCATGGAGCTATGGCAGGGGGTGCGCAGCATACCGGTCGAAGGTGTCGGTCAGGTCACCGCCAGTTTTGGTGTGGCGGGCTGGCGCCCGGGGGAGGGCGCCGATGCCTTGCTGTTGCGTGCCGACTCGGGGGTCTATGCGGCCAAGCAGGCCGGCCGCGACCGGGTCGAGGCCGAGCTGCCCTGAAGCCTCAGGGTTGTACCGCGGCGGTGCTGTTGACCAGTTTCGGCTGGCGGTAGAGGTCCAGCAGCACCTGGTCGAGGATCGCCGAGGCGCCCCAGGGTTTCGGGTCGTTGAGGATCGCCGCGACCGCCCAGGTGTTGCCGTTGCTGTCACGGCTGTAGCCGGCGATGGCTCGCACGGTGTTCAGGGTGCCGGTCTTGATATGGGCCTCACCGGACATGGCGGTGCGCTTGAGGCGCTTGCGCATGGTGCCGTCCATGCCGACCAGCGGCATGGAACTGATGAATTCGGCGGCATAAGGGCTCTTCCAGGCGGCTTGCAGCATGGCGGCCATTTCCCGGGTGCTGACCCGTTCGGCGCGGGACAGCCCGGAGCCGTTCTCCATGATCAGGTGCGGCGCGGTGATGCCTTTCTTCGCCAGCCACTGGCGCACCACGCGTTGTGCGGCGCGGGCGTCGTCGCCATCGGCATCGGTGCGGAACTGCGCGCCCAGGCTCAGGAACAGCTGCTGGGCCATGGTGTTGTTACTGTATTTGTTGATGTCGCGAATGATCTCGACCAGGTCCGGGGAGAAGGCGCGTGCCAGCAGGCGGGCGCTTTTCGGTACGCTGTCGATGCGGTCACGGCCCTGGATGGTACCGCCCAGTTCGCTCCAGATCGCCCGCACCGCGCCGGCGGCGTAGGTCGGGTGGTCGAGCAGCGACAGGTAGGTCTGCGAGTTGCAGCCATCGCCCAGCTGGCCGGTGACCGTCACGCTGACACCGTCAGCCTGGGGAACCGGGTTGTAGCGCACATCGCCGGTGCACTGCTTGCTGTTCACCGCCTTGACCTGGTTGTCGATGCGGATGTTGGCAATCGGCGGCTCGACCGATACCAGCACCTTGCCGCCGTCGTTGCGGGCGACGAAGCGCAGGGCCTTGAGGTTGATCAGCAAGGAGTCGGGCTTGACCAGGAAGGGCTTGTTCTCGTCGCCGCCGTCATCGTTGAACTGCGGCAGCACGGGCTGGACGAAGTGGCTGCGATCGAGCACCAGGTCACCGCTGATGGTCTGCACGCCGTTGGCGCGCAGGTCGCGCATCAGCAGCCAGAGCTTTTCCATGTTCAGCTTCGGGTCGCCGCCACCCTTGAGGTAGAGGTTGCCCTGCAAGGTGCCGTTGCGCAGCGGGCCGTCGGTGTAGAACTCGGTTTTCCACTGGTGGGTCGGGCCGAGCAGCTCCAGGGCTGCATAGGTGGTGACCAGCTTCATGGTCGAGGCCGGGTTGACCGAGACGTCGGCATTGTAGACGGTCGGCGTGCCCGGGCCATTGAGCGGCAGCATCACCAGCGACAGGGCCGATTCCTGCAGTTTGCTGGCCTTGAGCGCCTGCTGGACCTTGGGCGACAGGGTGGTGTTGACGGCTGCGGCCTGGGCGGTGAGTGCTGCGGGCAGGAGCAGGCCGGCAAGCAGGAGAGGGCGGAAAGATTTGATCATGTGCAATAAAACCCTGCGAGCGAGGGGTGAAAAAAACGGAGCGAGAAAAGGTGAAGGCCCCGGCAAGAAAAATTTAATGTGCATTATGCCCCAAGGCGCAGGCCGATGGGGGAGTGTGAAAGGTCGCCTTATCGGCTTTTATTCCGGCAACCTTGTGGCGAAACTGGTAAAGTGCCGCGCGTTATTACTCAAGAGGATTGTTTCATGGCCACTAACCGTTCCCGCCGTCTGCGCAAAAAGCTCTGCGTGGATGAATTCCAGGAGCTGGGTTTTGAGCTGAACCTGGAGTTCAAGGAAGACCTGTCCGACGAAGCCATTGACGCCTTCCTCGATGCGTTCCTCGACGAAGCCATGGATGCCAATGGCCTGGACTATGTTGGCGGCGACGACTTCGGTCTGGTTTGCTCGGCCAAGCGTGGCTCGGTCAGCGAAGAGCAACGTGCCACCGTTGAAGGCTGGCTCAAGGCCCGCAGCGAACTGACCAAGATCGAAGTCAGCCCGTTGCTGGACGCCTGGTATCCGGAAAAGCCGATCAATCCGGCTTCCTGATGCGTTAAGAAACGGCGGCCCCAGTGGCCGCCGTTTTGTTTTCAGCCTGTGTAGGCCGTGGCGCCCGCTGCGTCCGAATGCTGCAGGTGCGCTTCAAGTGCCCGCTCCACGGCAGTCATGGCTGCCATCAGCTGATGTTGCTGGCGTTCGAGCGTGGACGCTGATGCCTGCCTGATGCAACCGGCTTCCAGTTGTTCACAGGCATCGATCAGCGCGCGGGCCTGAATGATTCGTGCCGCCCCCAGGATGCGATGGGCTTCGTCCTTCAATTGCTCGGGTTGATGGGCCGGATCGAGCGCCTCGAGGGACAGCCGGTCCCTGGCCAGGCTCTGTTGCAGCTGTTCGAGCAGTTTGTGCCAGTCGGCCCCGTCATTGCCCACCACCGGCTCCAGGCCCTGCAGGTCGAAGAGCGCCGAGGCTGCCGCCGTGGCGCGCGGGGGCAAGGGTCTTATTTCCGCCAGGCGTTTGCCCAGGGTCTTGAGGCTGATGGGCTTGAGCAGGCAGTCATCCATGCCGGCCTGACGGCAGCGCTCACGAACCTCCGGCTGGGCGTTGGCGGTGTAGCCCAGGATGGTGCTGGGCGGCCGTTGCTCCTTGGCTTCCCGGGCGCGCACGGCCTGGGTGAACTGGTAGCCATTCATCCGCGGCATGTTGCAATCGACGATCAGTACGTCGAACGCCTCGCTTCGGCACAGGTCCAGGCCCGCCGGGCCATTGTCGACACTACGATGATGCACCCCCAGGTAGGTCAGTTGCTGGGTCATCAGCAGCAGGTTGGCCGGATGGTCATCGACCACCAGCACCTTCAGCGCGCCGACGACCGCGCAAGGCTCCGAGCTGGGGGCAGGCGCTGCGGGAAGGCTGGCCAGGACCTGCAGGGGCATGCTGATATGTACCCGGGTGCCTTGGCCGAGCTCGCTGTGCAAGGTCAGGCTGCCGCCCATGAGCTGGCACAGGTCGCGACTGATCGCCAGGCCCAGGCCGGTGCCGCTGCGCGCCAGCGGGCTGTCGGGGTTGGCCTGGGCGAAGGGCAGGAAAATCCGCTGCTGGTCTTCCTGGCGAATTCCAATACCGCTGTCCTGGACGCTCAATTGGAGGTTGGCCAGGCCCGGCTCGGCTGCGGGCGCCAGGCTCAGGTCGAGGATGACGTGACCCTGTTCTGTGAACTTCAGCGCATTGCTGACCAGGTTCGACAGGATCTGTTTGAAACGCAGCGGGTCGAGCATGACATCGCAGTGTGCGGCCGGCGCGATCCGCACCAGCAGGCGCAGGTTCTTCTGCCGGGCCAGGCCATCGAACACCCGTCCGACCGACTCCACCAGCGCCGCCAGGCTGACCCGTTCCGGCGCCAGGCTCAGGTGCCCGGACTCGATCCGGGCGATGTCGAGGATGTCGCCGATCAGGGCCAGCAGGTCCTTGGCCGAGTTGTAGGCGACTTCCACCGCCGGACGATCCAGTTGCCCCTGGTGGGCTTTTTCCAGGGTCAGTTCGAGCATGCCGAGGATGGCGTTCATCGGTGTGCGGATTTCGTGGCTGATGGTGGCCAGAAAAGTGCTTTTGGCCCGGTTGGCGTCGTCGGCCTGCTGTTTGGCCAGGCTCAGGTCCTGGATCAGCTGACGCCGTTCGCTGATATCGATCCAGCCGCCGATGATGCCCTGGACCTCGCCCAGCGAGTCACGGTAGGGCAGGATCCAGTGGTAGATGGTCATCGCCTTGTCGTTGAGCAGCAGCGGGCGGTCGACGATCAGTGGCAGGCCCTCGCGCATCACCTGCTGGTAGTCGGCCTGGATCTGGCTGGCATGGCAGCTGTCCCCCAGGGCGCAGTGCTGGATACCCTTGCCGAGGACTTCATCGAGCGTCAGTTGCAGCGCCTCCAGGTAGCTGTCGTTGCAGCTCTGCAAGAGCCCCTGGCGGTCACGGACGTACATTGGATGAGGTGTGCCGTTGAGCAGTGCGCGCATGAACTCGAGCTGGTCGCCCAGGGCACGCTCGGCAGCCTCGCGTTGTTTGATCTGGTGGCGCATCCAGGCGTTCCAGGCCAGTGACAACAGCAGCAGCAAACTGGTACCCAGGATGATCTGCAGGATCAGGTGCTGGTACTTTCGCCAGTAGGCATCGGTTTCGGTGCTGTAGCCACGCCAGCGGCTGTTGATGATGCCCAGTTCCTCGGGCGCGATGCTCAGCAGTGCCTTGTCCAGGATCGAGGCCAGCTCCTGTGCGCCCCGTGCGGTCGCCATCGAGAAGGTTGCAGGCTCCGCACCCACCGAAGTACGGATGGTCAGGTCGCTCTGCGAGGCCAGGCTGAAATTGGCGTTGATCAGTGCGGTGATGGCCGCATCGACATGACCGCTGGCGAGCAGTGAGGTAGAGAAGTAGGTGCTTTCGGTTTCTACCAGCTGGATACCGGGCACGCGCTTGCGCAGGTCGTCGACCAGGGGGCTGTCGCGGGTCAGGGCCACCCGGCGTCCCTGCAACTGCTCCAGGGACATGGGCTGATCCGCACCCTGACGGGTCAGCAGTACATAGGAGTTCTCCAGGTACGGGCGGCTGATCGCCAGGGTGCTTGCCCGCCGCAGGCTGGGGGAAATGGCAGCAATCACATCGGCCTGGCCGTGGTTCAGGCGAGCGATCATGTCGCTGATGCCGCTGGCGCGTTGCACTTGAAAGCGCAGGCCGGTGCGCAGGCGAATCAGCTCGAGCAGGTCGGCGGCAATCCCGCGAAAGTTACCGGCACTGTCAAAGAACGTCAGCGGTGCGGCGGTTTCGTTGACCACTACCCGTACCACCGGGTGCTCTGCCAGCCAGCGCTCCTCGCGCTGGGAGAGCTGTAGCTTGCGGTCGGTCAGCAACACATCGCTGCCAGCGCTCCAGCGCTTGAAAATGTCTTCGCGCACGCTGCTGGGAATGTTGTCGAGGGTGTTGTTGATCAGCTGCAACAAGACCCGATTGCTCTGCTGCACGGCAAAGCTGAAACCCACCGGCTCGTGCTTGCCGAAATTGGCCATCTTGACGTTCTGCAAGTGGCCCTGGTTGATCAGGTAGTGGGTGGAAATGGTATCGCCGAGAAAGACATCGGCCTGATCGAAAGCCACGGCATTGAGGGCATTCTGGTAGGAGGGGTAGGACTGGATGGTGGCCTTGGGGTAACTGCTGCGAACCTCTTCCAGGGGCAGGTAGTGATAGACCATGCTCAGGCGCAGGCCAGCCATCCCGGTGTCCAGGGGGCGGCTTTCGTTCTCGCGGGTGACCAGCACCGGTTGATCCACCGCGTAAGGCCTGGAAAGCACCACCCCCGGGGTGGCGGCCTCGAAGCCATTGGCACTGCCGAGCAGGTCGATCCGTCCCTGGGTCAGCGCCTTGACCGCCTCCTGGCGGCTGGCAAAGCGCCGCACCTGGATCTGCATGCCCAACGCGCGTCCCAGGATGCCGGCAAAGTCTGCTGTCATGCCTTCGTAGTCACGGCCACTGGCCGTCATGTCGAATGGCGGGTAGTCCGGTGCCGAGGTACCGAGCACCAATTGCCCTTTGCGTTCGATCCAGTGCCGTTGCGATGCGCTCAGGGGCAGGGTCACACTTGTCGCTCCTGAGCGGCTGAGCAACTGGTACTGGCCTGCCGGGGCCTCTTCGGCCTGTGCCGGCAATCCCGAAAACAGCCCGGCAACGACACTGAGCAGGCACAGCAACACCAGGTTGCGGCTAGGCATTGGCTGCCTCAAACCAGTGCATTGCGTTTGGCCACTTCAATCAGTTCGACAAGGGAGCCGGCCTTGAGCTTTTGCATCAGGCGCTTCTTGTAGGTACTGACGGTCTTGTTGCTGAGAAACATGCCCTGGGCTATTTCCTTGTTGCTTCGACCCTGGGCAAATAATTGTAATACCATGAGTTCCCGGTCGTTGACCTGCTTGAACAGTTCCAGTTCGCCGGGCGATTCATCAGGAAGATGTGGGTGGGTGATTGCCTGGCTTGGGAAGTAGTTGTAACCGGACAATACCGCTTTTATTGCACTGAGCAATTCGCTCAGGTCTTCCTGCTTGCACACATAGCCGGCGGCACCGGAATGCATGCAACGTATGGCGAACAATGCCGGTGACTGCGCGGTCAATACCAGGATTTTCAGAGGGATGGCCATGCTATGGAAACGCGACAGCACCTCAAGGCCGTCGAGCCGGGGAATGCTGATGTCGAGGATGATCAGGTCCGGCATGCATTCACGAACCATCTGCATGGCATCCACGCCGTTGTCCGACTCTCCGATCACGCGATAGCCTTCATTCTCCAGAAGCATGCGCACTGCCAGGCGAATGACCGGGTGATCGTCGATAATGAATACAGAATGCATGGTGAACTTTCCAGGTAAGGTGCAAAGATGAATCAGCACCTTAGCGCAGATAGAACGGGTCGGACATTGAGGTGGGGGTGGGTAAGTGTTATATGGGAAAATTCCTACTTTAAATAAAGGGAATATTTACAAGTGATAGTGTGATTTAAAGTTGTCAATAGTGTTATTGGTAACGGGGGGTTTCCAAATATTCAGCATGTTTAACCTGTTAAGCGTGTTGTAGTCATAGTTCATTGGCAGGCGCATGCAAGAAATGGCCAGGTCGACACCTGTTGCTGGCAGGTGGCCCCGGCCTTTCATCGGTTACACCGGACTCGAACGGCCGGTCATCTCGCGGGCCATTTCGCTGGCATAGCTATCGGTCATCCCGGCAATGAAATCGATCATGCGCAGGAACGACGTGTGCAAAGAGGCCGAAGGGCTGGGGGCATTGTTGCCGAGCAGGTCGAGAATTCGCCGGCTCTTGAACGAAGGCGTACGCCCTCCATATTGTTCCAGCGCCGCGCCGCAGAAGGAGTTGAGCAGGATCTCGAGGGTGGTGTAGGCGCCGATCTCGTGCAGGGTCTTGCGCTTGTCCTGGAAGATTTTCTTGCGCGCAATGTCCTTGGCCTGCAGGACGCAACGCTTGGCCGGGCCGTGCATATGCTCGACCAGGTCGCCCTGCAGTTGCCCTGCCAGCAAGGCATCCTGTTGCTCGACAAAGGCGCGGGCGGCGGCGTTGGTCAGGTGCTCGATGGCCTTGCCGCGCAGGATCGCCAGCTTGCGCCGACGCGAATCGCCAGGGCCCAGCTGGCGATAGGTTTCCGGCAGGTCGTCACCGACCAGGCTGAGCAGCAGCGACTCCACTTCCGGGTAGTCGAGCAGGTCCATTTCCAGGCCATCCTCGAGGTCGATCAGAGCGTAGCAGATGTCGTCGGCGGCCTCCATCAGGTACACCAGCGGATGGCGCGCCCAGCGGTTTTCTTCCAATTGCGGCAGGTCCAGTTTGCGGGCGATCTGTTCGAGCAGCGGCAGCTCGCTCTGGTAGCAGCCGAACTTGTGCTTCTTGTAGCCGAGGGCGTCGGCGTGGCGGGCTGTCCAGGGGTACTTGAGGTAGGTGCCAAGGGTTGCGTAGGTCAGGCGCATGCCGCCATCGAACTGGTGGTACTCCAGTTGGGTAAGGACGCGAAAGCCCTGGGCGTTGCCTTCGAAATTGAGAAAGTCGGCGCGTTCGGCCTCGCTCATGGCGTCCAGCCAGCCGCGTCCTGCGGCCTGCTGGAACCAGTGGCGAATGGCATCTTCGCCGGAGTGGCCGAAGGGTGGGTTGCCGATGTCGTGCGCCAGGCAAGCCGATTGCACGACCATGCCCAGGTCGCTCGGCTCGCACCACTGGGGCAGTTGCTCGCGCAGGGTTTCACCCACGCGCATGCCCAGTGAGCGGCCGACGCAGCTGACTTCCAGGGAGTGGGTCAGGCGGGTGTGGATGTGGTCGTTGCTCGATACCGGGTGTACCTGGGTCTTGCGGCCCAGGCGGCGGAAGGCGCCGGAGAAGATGATCCGGTCGTGGTCCTTGTGGAAGGGGCTGCGGCCCAGTTCTTCAGGGCTGTGCAGGGGCTTGCCGAGTCGCTCGCGGGTGAGCAGGGTGTGCCAGTCCAAGGCCAGTTCTCCGATACAGGGGCAGGGGGATAGCTTCCCGTGTCGGCGGCATGGCTGCAAGTCGCTTTTTGGTGCTGGGGTTGTGCACCGGCGCTCCCATCGATCGTAGCCTGGCAGCAGCGGCCACACCTTCAGGCAATCAAGACAGTTGCTCCCACAAAGGTTCCCGGCATGCCTCGGACTCTGTGGGAGCTGCCGCCAGGCTGCGATCGGGCGCGAAGCGGCCGTACACCAGACCGCCTCAGTACATCTGCCCCAATGAGGTGGCCGGATTGCGACTGCTTTGCAGTCGATCGCAGGCTTCGCCTGCTCCCACAAGGGCTGTGCAGACCGGTCCGGCGGTTACTTGGTTTCGCTCTTCATGAACAGCTTGATCAGCGGAACAAGGCTGCTGCCCAGGCGAATAATCCGGCTCAGGCTGCCATTCTTCGCACCTCTGCCGGTCAGAAACCCCAACACCACCACCGCACCGATCCCCCACAAGGGCGCATGCTTGATCCCCAATCCACCCTGCAAGCTGTCACCCATTGCCCGCAAGCGCGTCAGCGGATTGAGCAGTTGCCCGGACTCATGACGGATCTCCTGCCGATGCATCTCCAGGCGCAGGCGCACCAGCGCCTTGCGCAGTTCGCGCCGGTCATTGGTTTTCGCAAGTTCAGGCAGGCTCATGGCAACAGGCGCTCCCGGTCCTTGGCCAGTTCTTCCAGGGTCGAACTGAACGGCGACGATTCATCGTGCACGGCAGCCTTCAGGCGCAAGGCGCAGAACAGTGCCGCTACACCATAGAAGACGCACAGTCCGATTACCCCGGCCAGGCGATAGCTGTCCCACAACAGCACCAGCACCAGCGCCGACAGGGCGATCAGCAACAGCAGGGCGAACACCAGGGCAAGGCCGGCGAACAGCAACAGGCTCAGGGTTCGTGCTTTCTGCTCCTGCAACTCGATGCCGAACAGCTCGACATGACCATGCAACAGCCCGAGCACCGCAGCGCCCAGGCGTTTGCTCGACGCACCGCTGGCGCCGATCGATTCACTTTCCATCGCCAGGACCTCAGCGCCGATTGGCCAGCAGGCCGATCAGAAAACCGACCCCGGCGGCGATCCCGATCGATTGCCAGGGGTTGCTCTGTACGTAGTCTTCGGTAGCGGTCAAGGCCGCCTGGCCACGCTCACGCATCGAGTCCTGGGTCAGTTGCAGGGTTTCCCGGGCACGCAGCAAGCTGTCGTGGATCTGGCTGCGCATTTCGTCAGCCTGGTCACCTGCCAGGGTGGCGGTGTGCTCGAGCAGCTTTTCGGTATCGCGTACCAGGGTCTGGAAGTCAGCCATCAAAATTTCTTGAGCAGTCTTTGCCGATTTGCTGGCCATGGGGCTCTCCCTACGGGTGTGTGGTTAATTCGAGTTGCAGGCGCTGGCGAAGGTTCAGTGCAAATCGCTGGTACAGCTTTTGCTTTTCCCTGGTGCGCCGGGGTCGGTGCCTGCGCCGAATATGGGCGCGCGCGTTTGCTGGCCCTGTAAACCTTAACCCAATCCACGACAAACCCAAGGAAAAACTCCAGATATCAGCAGGATCGGCCAGGGAGGTGGCATGACGATGATCCAGGCTGGTGCAAAAAGGAGTACCTGTGCGCTGTCCTGGTGCTATTTCGAAAG
Organism: Pseudomonas sp. BGr12; assembly: GCF_030272895.1. Taxonomy (GTDB): domain Bacteria; phylum Pseudomonadota; class Gammaproteobacteria; order Pseudomonadales; family Pseudomonadaceae; genus Pseudomonas. Next base: position 81,249 of record NZ_JALRNF010000011.1, read on the forward strand.
GCCTGCCGACTCCATGGATAATCTGCAAAGTGCGGTGGACACTCTGGTCCACGGCTCCAATACGCTGTTCATTCTGCTGGGCGCGGTCATGGTCCTGGCCATGCATGCCGGCTTCGCGTTCCTCGAAGTCGGTACCGTGCGCCACAAGAACCAGGTCAATGCCCTGTGCAAGATCCTCAGTGACTTTGCCGTCTCGACCCTGGCCTACTTCTTCGTCGGCTACTGGATCTCCTACGGCGTGAGTTTCCTGCAGCCGGCAGCGGTGCTGGGCAGCGACCATGGCTACAGCCTGGTGAAGTTCTTTTTCCTGCTGACCTTCGCTGCCGCGATTCCGGCGATCATTTCCGGCGGGATCGCCGAACGGGCACGCTTTGCCCCGCAACTGTGCGCCACGGTACTGATCGTGGCGTTTGTCTATCCCTTCTTCGAAGGCATTGTCTGGAACGGCAACCTGGGGCTCCAAGCCTGGCTGCAGGCGCGGTTCGGTGCCAGCTTCCATGACTTTGCCGGCTCTGTGGTGGTGCACGCCATGGGCGGCTGGCTGGCCCTGGCGGCGGTGCTGTTGCTCGGTCCGCGCAATGGCCGCTACCGCGACGGCAAGCTGGTGGCGTTCGCCCCGTCCAACATCCCGTTCCTGGCCCTGGGGTCGTGGATCCTGATCGTCGGCTGGTTCGGCTTCAACGTCATGAGTGCCCAGACCCTGCAAGGGGTCAGCGGCCTGGTGGCAGTCAACTCGCTGATGGCCATGGTCGGCGGCACGGTAGCGGCCTTGCTGGTCGGTCGCAACGACCCGGGCTTTGTCCATAACGGCCCGCTGGCCGGGCTGGTGGCGGTGTGTGCAGGTTCCGACCTGATGCACCCGGTCGGCGCCCTGGCCACCGGGGCCATCGCCGGCGCCTTGTTCGTCTGGTGTTTTACCGCGGCGCAAAACGCCTGGAAGATCGATGACGTGCTGGGTGTCTGGCCCTTGCATGGCTTGTGTGGCGTATGGGGTGGCATTGCCTGCGGGATCTTCGGCCAGACCGCGTTGGGCGGGCTGGGCGGTGTCAGCCTGATCGTACAGCTGATCGGCAGCCTGGCGGGGGTGACGGTGGCATTGATCGGCGGCTTTGCCGTGTACGGCACGATCAAGGCGCTGCATGGCCTGCGCCTGAGCCAGGAGCAGGAGTATTACGGCGCCGACCTGTCGATTCACAAGATCGGCGCCACCAGCCAGGACTGACAGCCGTGCTCAGCGTCCGCCGACCAGGCGTGCTTCACAGGCGCTCAGGGCTGACACCGGACCGCTGAGCAACACCGCGTCGCCGGCATGCAGGCAGGTGTCGGCGCTGACGTCCAGCTCGGCACCGTCGCGTTGCACAGCCTGCAGTTCGACCCCCAGTGCTTCCAGGTCCAGGTCGGCCAGGGAGCGTCCGCAGGCGAAGGCTCCGGCGCCGAGGTTGACGGCATGCATCATCGCCTTGGGCTGGCCTTCGCTGTCTACCGGGCTGGTCTCGGCGCCCTGGTAGAAGGCGTGCAGCATGCGGTAGCGGGTCTGGCGCACCTCGTCGATGCGTTGCTGCACCAGGTTCATGGGCAGGCCCAGCATCACCAGGGCATGGGAGGCGAGCATCAGGCTCGATTCCAGCAGCTCCGGTACCACGGCGGTGGCACCGGCTGCGCGCAGCCCTTCGCGCTGGCTGTCGTCGCGGGTGCGGACCAGGATCTGAATCTGGGCATGGCGCTCGCGCGCGGCCTTGAGCACCTCCAGGGCGATGTCGGTGCCGTCCACGGCAATCACCAGCAGGCGCGCACGCTCAAGGCCGACGGCGCTGAGCAACTCGCCCCGGCGCGAGTCGCCGTAATGCACGCAGCTTTCGCCGGCGGCGGCTTCCTGGACACGCACGGGGTCATCGTCCAGGGCAACGAACGGAATTTCCTCGCGGCGCAGGAAACGCCCGATCGACTGGCCCACCCGGCCATAGCCACAGATCACCACGTGACCATCGAGCGAGGCGCTCTGGGCTTCGATGGCTTGCAACTGGACTTCCTGGTTGGGCTTGCGGTGCAGGCGCAGGGCGATGCCGGGGGCGGCACGCAGCAGCAGCGGGGTGACCAGCATCGAGCAGAAGGTGGCGGCCAGCAAGAGGTTGCCGATGGCCTCGGGCAACAACTGGGTCTGTTGCATCTGGGCCATCAGGGCAAAACAGAACTCGCCCCCCTGGGCCAGGGCCAGGCCGCTGCGCCAGGCCGTCTCGGCGTCGCTGCCACGTACCCGGACCAGGGCCGCGACAACACAACCCTTGACCACCAGCAGGCCCAGGGTGAGGGCAAGGATTTCCAGGCCATGGCTGGCGAACAGTTGCAGGTCGATGAGCATGCCGATACTGACAAAGAACAGGCCCAGCAGGATGTCGCGAAACGGACGGATATCCGCCTCGATCTGGTGACGGTAATTGCTTTCACCCAGCAGCATGCCGGCCAGGAACGCCCCCAGTGCCGGCGACAGGCCCAGCAGGTGGGTCAACCAGGCGGTCAGCAGGACGATCACCAGCGCCAGCAACACGAACAGCTCCGCCGAGTGGGAACTGGCCACCTCGTGGAACAGGCGTGGCAGCAGCCAGCGGCTGGCCAGCAGCAGGCCGACGAAGAGGATCACGGTCTTGCCCAGGGTCAGCGGCAGGGCCCAGTACCAGGCCTGGCCGCTTTCGCCGGCAAACACCGGGACCAGGGTCAGCAACAGGACGGCGACCACGTCCTGGAACAGCAATACGCCAATGGCGTTCTGGCCATGGCTGCTGAAGATCTCACCCAGGCTGGTCAGTTCCTTGCTGACGATCGCCGTGGACGACAGCGCCAGCCCCGCGCCGAGCAGCAGGGCAGCGTTGGCCGGCATGCCCAGCAGGGCCAACAGCCCGGCCAGCAGGATCGCCGAACAGATCACCTGCAGGCTGCCCAGGCCGAACACCACATTGCGCAGGGCGAGCATCTTCGACAGGGAGAATTCCAGTCCCAGGGAAAACAGCAAGAAGACCACACCCATTTCCGCAAGGTCCGGTAGCTCTTCGCTTTCATTGACCCAGTTGAGGGCCGTCGGCCCGACAAACAGACCGACACACAGATAGCCCAGTACCGGCGGCAACTTCAGGCGCCGGAAAAAGGCGATGACGACCAGCGACGAGGCCAGGATGATCAGCAAGTTGGCAAACACAAGGGACTCCCTGTTGGAAAACTGCAAAAAACCAGCAAGTTTGAACGATAGCTACTGTGCGCGTGCTGACCAGGGTCAGTAGTCGTGCAACAGTGGATAACTTTCCCGCCCGCGCTCGACGGCCCCCGGCGGCAGACCTAGAATAATGATCCCCTGTGACTGTTGCCGGAACCCGTCAATGCTTCCTGAATGCCAATTGTTCGGCACCCTGGGTTGCCACCTGTGTGAAGTGGCCGAAGCCCTGTTGATGCCCTTTGTCGAGCATGGCCTGCTGGTCGAGCTGGTCGATATCGCCGATAGCGAGGAACACTTCCAGCGCTATGGTTTGCTGATTCCCGTACTGCGTCGCTGTGACACCGGCGCAGAATTGAACTGGCCGTTCGATGCCGAGCAGGTGGTGATGTTCCTGCGCTGAGTGGCCAGGCTTGCGGATGATTTCCTGATGTCTGCGGCAGCCCCTGGGCGTGGACAATCCCTGGTTTCTGTATTCATGCCAAGGATGAACCATGTACCTCACCGAACACTTCACCCTGCCCGAAATGACCATGTCGGAGAGCGCCGCACGCCTGGGCATCGACAACACGCCGGATGCCGCCGCCCTGGTCAACCTTCACCGCCTGTGCACCTTTCTCGAAACGGTGCGTCAGTTGGTCGACAAACCGGTACTGGTCAGCAGTGGCTATCGCAGCCGCGCCTTGAACAGCGCCATCGGCGGTTCGCCCAACAGTGCCCATATCCAGGGCCTGGCGGCGGACATCAACGTGCCGGGATTGACCGCCGCCGCCCTGGCGCAGCGTGTGGCCGACAGCCCGCTGATGTTCGACCAGTTGATTCTCGAATATGACCAATGGGTGCACCTGGGCCTGTCCTTGAGCGGGGAGCGGCGGCAATTGCTGACCATCCGCAAGGGCACGGGCTACCTTCCCGGGCTGGTCTGATTGCGCTGTCCGATTGACGTGTCCGACCAGTCTGAATATGCTGTATATAAATACAGTATTGGGGGCAGGGTTTGCCTCAAGGGTGCGGAACATGGTCAACGTCGAACAACTGAAGTACAGCGTCAATCGAATGTCCACCGACAGGGTGAGCGAGGCGGTGCTCGAGTTGCGTCTCGATGGCCTGGTGCTGGAGGGCAAGACGCCGTTCAGCAAGCTGCACTTCAACACCTGTTTTGCCGAGATCGAAGCCTTGTTCCAGCGCGCCGGTTATCACCGGCCGCTGGATGTGGTGGGTTATCAGGGGCTGATCTATGCCCTGTACGATCCCGGTCGCTGGGAGGCTGTGGACGTATTGCGCTGGCTCAAGGAGTTCAGCGAAGCCGCCGCAAGCCAGGCTGGCTGAGGCACGGGGCTTGGGGGATAATGCCGGGTTTATTCCTCAGAGTGTTCCCATGGCCAATGCCCCTTTCAACCCGGCCCAGCATCAAGCCAGTACCGTTTGCCTGCCGCACGGCGACTGGGCGACCGTGCTCGACTGTTTGAGCGAGCATTTCAAGGCCATCGGGCGTGAGCAGTGGCTTGACCGGATCATCCGCGGGCGGGTGCTGGATGCCCAGGGCCAGCCGATCAGTGCGACGCTGGCCTACAAGCCGGGGTTGCGCATCCACTATTTTCGAGAAGTCCCCAACGAGAAGCCGATTCCGTTCCAGGAGCAGGTCCTGCATGTCGACGAGCACCTGGTGGTGGCCGACAAGCCGCACTTCTTGCCGGTCACCCCAACGGGGGAGTATGTCGAGCACACCTTGCTGCGCCGGCTGATTCGCCGCCTCGACAACCCGCATCTGGTCCCCCTGCATCGCATCGATCGGCACACCGCCGGGCTGGTGCTGTTTTCCGCCAACCCCAAGAGCCGCTCGGCCTATCAGTCGCTGTTTCCCAACCGACAGATCGACAAGCGTTACCAGGCCATTGCCCGGGCTTTACCGCAGCTCGAGTTTCCATTGGTGCACAAGAGCCGCATGGTCCATGGCGAGCCGTTCTTTCGCATGCATGAAGTGGAAGGGGCGAGCAACAGCGAAACCCTGGCCGAGGTGCTGGAGAGAAACGGCGAGTTCTGGCGCTATGGTCTGTCGCCGGTCACCGGTAAGACCCACCAGTTGCGGGTGCACATGACCGCGTTGGGCGCGAGCATTTGCAACGATCCCTTCTACCCGCAGGTGGTCGAGGACGCGGATGACTACAGCAAACCCTTGAAACTGCTGGCGCAGAGCTTGCGCTTCAAGGATCCGTTCACTGGTGAAGAGCGCTACTTCGAAAGCGGCTTGACCCTCGACTGGTAGCCGGCGGGCGCGACTGTCTCGGGTGGGAACAACTGCCTTTGTAGGAGCGGGCTTGCCCCGCGATTGCGGTGTGTCAGTCACATCGCTTCGCGGGGCAAGCCCGCTCCTACAAAGGACAGTTGCTTGCGCATGTTTCAGCGGTTGAAGCGCTCAACCAGCGAGTACTGGCTGGTCGCGGTGCGGGTCAGTTCTTCACTGAGCAGCGCCGAGTGCTGGGCCTGTTCGGAGGTCTGGTCGGCCAGCTGGGCAATGGTGCTGATGTTGCGGCTGATCTCGTCGGCCACTGCAGTCTGCTCCTCGGTCGCCGCCGCGATCTGGGTCGCCATGTCGGTGATGTTGGCCACCGCTTCGCTGATGCCGACCAGTGCCTGGTCCGCTTCCATTACCCGTGCCACACCCTCTTCAGCCTGGCGGTGACCGGCCTCCATGGTCTGCACGGCATTGCTGGCGGTCTGCTGCAGCTTGGCGATCAGGCCATGGATCTGCCCGGTCGATTCGCTGGTGCGCTGGGCCAGCTGGCGAACTTCGTCGGCCACCACGGCAAAACCTCGGCCCATTTCGCCGGCACGCGCCGCTTCAATGGCGGCGTTGAGGGCCAACAGGTTGGTCTGGTCGGCGATGCCTTTGATCACATCGACCACGCCGCCGATTTCATCGCTGTCGCGGGCCAGTTGGGTGACGGTCAGCCCGGTTTCGCCCACGGCTGCCGACAGGCGCTGGATGGCCTCGCGGGTCTCGCCGGCGATATCGCGGCCACGGCCGGTCAGGCGGTTGGCTTCCTGGGTGGCGTCGGCGGTGCGCTGGACGTGATTGGCTACTTCCTGGGTGGTGGCGGCCATCTGGTTGACCGCGGCGGCGACCTGTTCGGTCTCGACACGCTGGCGCTCCAGCCCCGAGGAGCTGTTGTGGGCCAGGGTGTCGGACTGCCGGGCCTGCTCGTTGAGGTGTTCGGCAGTGTCCTGCAGGCGGGTCAGGCAGGTCTTCATCCGTGCGTCCTGGCTGAGCATGGCCATTTCCAGGCGCGCCTGGACACCACGGCTGTCGGTGTACATCTGCGCGATCAGCGGATCGGAGGTGCTTTGCTCGGCCAGGCGCAGCAGGCGCTTGAGGCCGCGTTGTTGCCAGCTCAGGCCGAGCAGCCCCAGTGGCACCGACAGGCCCGCCGCCAGGGCGAAGCCCCAGGAGTGACCGAGCCAGTTGCCGATCAAAAAGCCGATCTGGCTGACCAGGATGAACGGCAGCCAGTCCTGCACCACCGGCAGCCACTTGTCGCGCCGCGGAATGGCCGACTTGCCCTGGTTGATGCGCTGGTACAGCGCTTCGGCCCTGCGGATCTGCTCGGCGGTCGGCTTGACCCGCACCGATTCGAAGCCCACCACCTGGTTGTTCTCGAACACCGGCGTGACATAGGCGTTGACCCAGTAATGATCACCGCTCTTGCAACGGTTCTTGACGATCCCCATCCATGGCAGGCCCTGCTTGAGCGTGGCCCACATGTGCGCAAACACCGCGGGTGGTACATCCGGGTGGCGCACCAGGTTGTGCGGGGCGCGCATCAGCTCCTCGCGGGAAAAGCCGCTGATTTCGACGAAGGCATCATTGCAATAGGTGATGACACCCTTGGTATCGGTGGTCGAGATCAAACGTTGTTGGGCAGGAAAAGTCCGTTCGCGCTGGGTAATCGGCTGGTTATTACGCATGAGCTGTTCAATCCGCAAGGCTTTGAAGGGTTATCGGCAGCATGGGGTTTTTGTTGAACGAATATTTAACGACTGATTACCCCGGGACGAGCATGGGGTAGGTAAATCCAGTGAAGTGGGCCAGGTTCAGGGCAAAATGACACAACACGGCAGCGAACAAGCCGCCAAAACGATAGGCCAGCCCGTAACCGAGACCGGCCAGGGTCGCCAGTGCGAACCACTGCCATCCCGCTCCCAGGTGCGCAAGGCCGAACAGGGCGGCCGCCAGCAGCAGGGCCAGGTGGCGGTTATGGGTCAGACGTTCGAGCCCACCCTGGATATAACCGCGAAACAGCAACTCTTCGGTGAGGCTGACCAGCAGCAGGTTGTTCAGCGCCCAGAGCCAGGCCTGCTCCGGCCACTTGGGGGCCCAGGTGATCATCCCCATCAGCCAGGCGCCGCCCAGGCAGGCGGCAATGACGCCTGGCAAGGTCAAGGCCAGGCTTGCAACCAGGCGTTTGCCACTCAGCGCCAGCACCCAGGGGCAGGCCAGCAGTAGCCAGAAGCCGATCAAGGGCTTGTCCAGGTTCAGGTACAGGGAAAAGGGCAGGGCGCCGGCGCTGAGGACGGCCTTGTCGATCACCCGGGTGCTATGGAAGCCTGGCAGCCAGTGCAGCGCCAGGGCCAGGGCCAGCAGCACGAACAGCCCGTGGCCGCAGCCTTGCTGCCAGCGGCCGGGGCGATTGACCAACAGCCCTGCGCAGAGCAGGGCAATCAGGCTGGGCAGCACCAGCAGGCCAAGGCTGCCATGGACGAGCGCAACGCTGTAGCCAAGGCCCAGCAGGGCCAGTCCAATCCGTTGGGACACCAACATGGAACATCCTTCAGCAGTGAAAACCTGAAGCCTACGACAGTCCAGGCGGTGTCCGGGACACGCGGATGGCTCAGGCTGCGATCATTTGCCGCAACACATAATGCAGGATGCCTCCCGACTTGAAGTACTCCACTTCATTGAGGGTGTCGATCCGGCACAGCACTTCGATCTGTTCCTGGCTGCCATCCTGGCGGCTGATCCTGAGCGTCAATGGCATGTGCGGGGTGATCCGCACCTGGCTCAGGCCAAGGATGTCGATGCGCTCGCTGCCGTCCAGGGCCAGGGTCTTGCGGGTCTGCCCGCCGGTGAACTGCAACGGCAGCACGCCCATGCCCACCAGGTTGGAACGGTGGATTCGTTCGAAACTCTCCGCCAGCACCGCCTTGATGCCCAGCAGGTTGGTGCCCTTGGCCGCCCAGTCGCGGCTGGAGCCGGTGCCGTATTCCTGGCCGGCGATCACCACCAGTGGCGTGCTGTCGGCCTGGTAGCGCATGGCCGCATCGTAGATCGCCATCTTTTCGCCGGTGGGTACATACAAGGTGTTGCCGCCTTCCTCGCCACCGAGCATTTCGTTGCGGATGCGGATGTTGGCGAAGGTGCCGCGCATCATCACCTCATGGTTGCCCCGCCGCGAGCCGTAGGAGTTGAAGTCTCGCGGTTCCACGCCCTTGTCGCGCAAGTAACGGCCGGCCGGGCTGTCGGCCTTGATGTTGCCGGCCGGGGAGATGTGGTCGGTGGTCACCGAGTCACCGAGCAGGGCCAGCACCCGGGCACCCTGGATGTCGTCGATGACCGGCAGCGGGCCGGTGATGTCGTCGAAGAAGGGCGGGTGCTGGATGTAGGTGGAATCGTCCTGCCAGACATACGTGGCCGCCTGAGGCACTTCGATCGCCTGCCACTGGGCGTCACCGGCGAAAACCTCGGCGTACTCCTTGTGGAACATCGCGGTGTCGACGCTGGCCACGGCCGCGGCGATTTCCTGCTGGCTCGGCCAGATGTCGCGCAGGTACACCGGCTGGCCGTCGTTGCCGGTGCCCAGTGGCTCGCTGGCCAGGTCCAGGCGCACGCTGCCGGCCAGGGCATAGGCCACCACCAGCGGCGGCGAAGCCAGCCAGTTGGTTTTCACCAGCGGGTGCACCCGGCCTTCGAAGTTACGGTTGCCCGACAATACCGAGGCGACCGTCAGGTCGGCACCGGTAATGGCTTTCTCGATGGCGTCGTCCAGCGGCCCGGAGTTGCCGATGCAGGTGGTGCAGCCGTAGCCGACCAGGTCGAAGCCCAAGTCGTTCAGGTAAGGGGTCAGGCCCGCTGCCTTGTAGTAATCGGTCACCACCTTGGAGCCGGGCGCCAGCGAGCTCTTGACCCAGGGTTTGCGCTTGAGGCCCTTTTCCACGGCCTTTTTCGCTACCAGGCCGGCGGCCATCATCACGCTGGGGTTGGAGGTGTTGGTGCAGGAGGTGATGGCGGCAATCACCACGGCGCCGTCGCGCAGCAGGTGCTGCTGGCCCTCATGCTCGTAGCTGACCTCGCCGGCCTGATCGGGATTGCCCACCGCGACCCCGCCACCGCCCTCGCTCTCCAGGCGACCGACTTCCTTGCTTGAAGCGCGCAGTTGCAGGCCGAGGAAGGTATCGAAGGCCTGGCTGACCTGGGACAGGGCGACCCGGTCCTGCGGGCGCTTGGGGCCGGCCAGGCTGGCTTCGACTTCATGCATGTCCAGCGCCAGGGTGTCGGTGAAGATCGGCTCCTGGCCGGGCAGGCGCCACAGTCCCTGTGCCTTGCAATAGGCTTCGACCAGTTGGACGGTCGCTTCCGGTCGGCCCGACAGGCGCAGGTAGTCCAGGGTCACCTGGTCGACCGGGAAGAAGCCGCAAGTGGCGCCGTATTCCGGGGCCATGTTGGCGATGGTCGCGCGGTCGGCCAGGGGCAAGTCGGCCAGGCCGTCGCCGTAGAACTCGACAAACTTGCCCACCACGCCTTTCTTGCGCAGCATCTGGGTGACCGTCAGCACCAGGTCGGTGGCGGTGATGCCTTCGCGCAGCTTGCCGGTCAGCTTGAAGCCGATGACTTCCGGTATCAGCATCGACACCGGCTGGCCGAGCATGGCCGCTTCCGCCTCGATGCCGCCAACGCCCCAGCCGAGCACGCCCAGGCCGTTGATCATGGTGGTGTGCGAGTCGGTGCCCACCAGGGTGTCGGGGAAGGCATAGGTGCGGCCGTCTTCGTCGCGGGTCCAGACCGTGCGACCGAGGTATTCCAGGTTGACCTGGTGGCAGATGCCGGTGCCCGGCGGCACCACGCTGAAATTGTCGAAGGCGCTCTGGCCCCAGCGCAGGAAGGCGTAGCGCTCGCCGTTACGCTGCATCTCGATGTCGACGTTCTGGGCGAACGCCTGCGGGTTGGCATAGCGGTCGACCATCACCGAGTGGTCGATCACCAGGTCCACCGGCGACAGGGGGTTGATCCGCTGCGGATCGCCGCCAGCCCTGGCCATGGCCGCGCGCATGGCGGCCAGGTCGACCACCGCCGGCACGCCGGTGAAGTCCTGCATCAGCACCCGCGCCGGGCGGTACTGGATCTCGCGCTCGGAGCTGCGCGTCTTCAGCCAGTCGGCCAGGGCGGCGAGGTCGGCGCGGGTGACGGTCTTGTCGTCCTCCCAGCGCAGCAGGTTTTCCAGCAGCACCTTCAGCGACATCGGCAGGCGCTGCAGATCGCCAAGGCTCTGGGCGGCTTCGCCGAGGCTGAAGTAGTGATAGGAACGGTCGGCGACCGTCAGAGTCTTGAGGGTGTTCAGGCTGTCGAGCGAGGGCATACCAACTCCTTCTGCGCCGGTGAACGGCAATCTTCCTTGCTGTCGCCGGTTCACCGCCTCTGTGACGGTCCGCACGGCACGGACCCTGGCTGAATGGTCAGGTTAGTCCCGATTGGCGCACCTGACCAAGAACTGGACCGGCGGGGCATGTCACCGGTTCCGAACTTCCTTTATCATTCGCCGATTTACCGGCGCAGTGCATTGCGCCCGGTCAGGGTCGGCGTGATTGGCCGCCCACCCTCCTGGAGTGAAGATGAATACCCTGTTTATGCATTGCCGGCCCGGTTTCGAGAGCGAAGTCTGTGCCGAAATCGCCGAGCATGCCGCCCGCCTGAATGTCCCCGGCTACGCCAAGGCCAAGCCGCAGAGCGCTTGCGCCGAGTTCATCTGCAACGATGCCGAAGGCGCCGAGCGGCTGATGCGCGAACTGCGCTTTGCCCAGTTGATATTCCCGCGCCAGTGGGCGCGCGGCAGTTTCATCGAGTTGCCGGAAACCGACCGCATCAGCGTGCTGCTTGAGCACCTGGCCGATTACCCGGTGTGTGGCAGCCTGTGGCTGGAAGTGATGGACACCAACGAGGGCAAGGAGCTTTCGACCTTCTGCCGCAAGTTCGAGGTCCCGTTGCGCAAGGCGCTGGGCAAGGCCGGGCGGCTGGTCGAGGATGCCGGCAAGCCGCGTCTGCTGCTGACCTTCGTCAGCGGCCGGCGGGTGTTTGCAGGCCTGGCCGATGCCGACAACTCGGCGATGTGGCCCATGGGCATCCCGCGCCTGAAGTTCCCCCGCGAAGCGCCAAGCCGCTCGACCCTGAAGCTGGAAGAGGCCTGGCACCATTTCATTCCCCGCGACCAGTGGGATGCGCGGCTGTCCGACGACATGACCGGCGTCGACCTGGGTGCTGCGCCCGGGGGCTGGACTTACCAGTTGGTCAAGCGCGGGATGCTGGTCACCGCCATCGACAATGGCCCCATGGCCGAGAGCCTGATGGACACCGGGCTGGTCCAGCACCTGATGGCCGACGGTTTTACCTACAAACCCCGGCAGACGGTGGACTGGATGGTCTGCGATATCGTCGAGAAGCCGGCGCGCAGTGCCGCCTTGCTGGAAACCTGGCTGGGCGAGGGGCTGTGCCGCGAGGCGGTGGTCAACCTCAAGCTGCCGATGAAGCAGCGCTATGCCGAGGTGCGGCGCTTGCTCGATCGTATCGAAGAGGGGTTCAAGGCACGCAAGGTCAAGGTGTCGATCGGCTGCAAGCAGCTGTATCACGATCGTGAAGAGGTGACCTGCCACCTGCGGCGCCTGGACCTGAAACCGCGTTGAATTGATCGCCGGCTCTGCCGGCTCCCACAGGGACAGAAATTCCCACAGGGATGGGGCTGACACTTGTGGGAGCTGGCGTAGCCGGCGATGAGGTCCTCAAGGATGACGCGAAGGCCCCCTTGCGCGACAATAGCTGATTGTTTCCGGAGTTCTACATGACCGATTTCACCCCAGACGCCATCCTCGACGCCACCGGCCTGAACTGCCCGGAGCCGGTGATGATGCTGCACCAGCACGTGCGCGACCTGGCCGCCGGCGGCCTGCTCAAGGTGATTGCCACCGACCCGTCGACGCGTCGCGATATCCCCAAGTTCTGCGTGTTCCTCGGCCATGAGCTGGTCCAGCAACAGGAAGATGCCGGCACCTACCTGTACTGGATCCGCAAGAAAGTCGACTAGGCGCGCCCAGCCCGGCGAATGTGCCGGGCGCTGCTGCGTGCCAGGCGGATCGACAGCATCAGCGCCGCGCAGGTCAGGCCGGCAATCAGGCCTTCCCACAGGCCGTTTGGCCCGCTGGCCGGGCCGAAGTGGTCGGTCAGGCCGAGCAGGTAGCCCACCGGCAGGCCGATACCCCAGTAAGCGAACAGGGTCAGGATCATGGTTACCCGTGTGTCCTGGTAGCCGCGCAGCGCGCCTGCGGCAATCACCTGGATGGCATCGGAGAACTGGTACAGCGCGGCATACACGATCAGCATGGCGGCAATCTGGATCACCGCGGTGTCCGGGGTGTAGATCGAGGCGATCGGTTCGCGCAGCAGCAGGATGAACGCTGCCGAGAAACAGGCGAACACCAGTGCCGCACCCAGGCCGACCAGGGCGGCGAAGCGGGCCTGGCGCGGCTGGCCGGCGCCGACCGCCTGGCCGACCCGCACGGTCACGGCCATCCCCAGCGAATAAGGAATCATGAACAGCAGCGAGCTGATGTTCAGGGCGATCTGGTGCCCGGCCACCACGGTCGGGCCAAGGCTGCCGATCAGCAGGGCGATCACCGCAAAGATGCTCGACTCGGCGAATACCGCGATACCGATGGGCAGGCCGACGCCTACCAGGCGCTTGATCACTGCCCACTGCGGACGCTCGAAACGCACCAGTACCCGACTGCCCTCATAGGCCGGGGCCCAGCGGGTCCAGGCGGCCATGCCCAGGGCCATGAACCACATGACAATGCCACTGGCCCAGCCACAACCGACGCCACCCAGGGCCGGCAGGCCGAAGTGGCCGTAGATCAGCACGTAGTTCAGCGGGATGTTCAGCAACAGGCCTAGCAGGCCGATGACCATGCTTGGCCGGGTGCGGCCCAGGCCATCGCTGTAGCAGCGCAGCACATAGTAGAGGGCGATGCCGGGAAAGCCGAAGGCGATGCCTTGCAGGTAGCCCATGCTCGGCGCGACCAGTTGCGCATCGACCTTCATCACCTGCAGCACCGGCTCGGCGCTGAGCAGCAGGGCGCTGCCGATCAGGCCGACGGCCAGCGCCAGCCACAGGGCCTGGCGCACCAGCGGGCCGATCTCGGCGTGCTGGCCGGCGCCGAAGCGCTGGGCGACCTTGGGCGTGGTGGCCAGCAGGATGCCGGTCATCAGCAGGAACAGCGGGATCCAGATCGAGTTGCCCAGGGCCACGGCCGCCAGGTCACGCGGGCTGACCCGCCCGGCCATCACGGCATCGACGAAGCCCATGGCGGTGGTGGCCAGCTGCGCGATGATGATGGGCGTGGCCAGCCACAACAGACTGCGCAACTCGGTGCGAATACGGGCAGGGCGGGAGAGGGGGGCAGAGAGGGTGTCGGCGGTCATCGGTGTCACAAGGCAGGCGTCCCCAGGAAAAGTGCGCGGAACACACCAGTATACGCCTTGACGCATTGGTCAGGAAACTCGCCAGGTGCCAGCGCGCCTCGCTGGATTCGCCTCCGGCAAGGGCCTACACTGCGATCCCCCGATAGGAGAGCGCCATGCTGATTGTTGCCGACGAGAATATTCCGCTGCTCGATGCCTTCTTTGCCGGATTCGGCGAGATCCGCCGCTATCCCGGGCGCGCCATCGACGCGGACTGTGTCAGGGATGCCGATGTGCTTCTGGTGCGCTCGGTGACCCGGGTCGACCGGGCACTGCTTGAAGGCAGCAAGGTGCGCTTCGTCGGCACTTGCACCATTGGTACCGATCACCTGGCCCTGGACTACTTCGCCGAAGCCGGGATCCAGTGGTCAAGTGCGCCAGGCTGCAACGCGCGCGGCGTGGTCGATTATGTGCTGGGCAGCCTGCTGACCCTGGCCGAGCTGGATGGCGCCGAACTGTCCGGGCGTACCTATGGCGTGGTTGGCGCCGGCGAAGTCGGCGGGCGCCTGGTCGAGGTGCTGCGTGGCCTGGGCTGGAACGTGCTGGTCTGCGATCCACCGCGCCAGGCCCGTGAAGGCGGTGACTATGTCAGCCTGGAGCGGATTCTCGATACGTGCGACGTGATCAGCCTGCACACCCCGTTGAGCCGCGAAGGCCAGCATGCCACCTGGCATTTGCTCGCTGCCGCGGAACTGGCACGCCTGCGCCCGGGGGCGTGGCTGATCAACGCCAGCCGTGGTCCGGTGATCGACAATGTGGCGCTGCGCGAGTTGCTGCTCGAGCGCGAGGATGTCCTGGCGGTGCTGGATGTCTGGGAAGCCGAGCCGCAGGTGGATCTGGAGCTGGCCGACCTCTGCGTGCTGGCCACTCCACACATCGCCGGCTACAGCCTGGACGGCAAGCAGCGCGGCACGGCGCAGATCTACCAGGCGTTCTGTGCCTGGCGTGGCGAGCCGGCAGCGGTGCAATTGGCCGACCTGTTGCCGCAACCCTGGCTGGCCGAAATCGGCCTGCAGGCTGAAACCGACCCGGCCTGGGCCCTGGCGACCCTGTGCCGCGCCGTCTACGATCCGCGCCGCGACGATGCCGATTTCCGCCGCAGCTTGAGCAGTGACGTGCAGGAACAGAAGGCGGCCTTCGATGCCTTGCGCAAGCACTATCCGTCACGTCGCGAGATCGAGGGGCTGCTCGTGCGCCTGCACGGCGACGCGCCGCAATTGGCACAGATGGTCAGGGCGCTGGGTGGTGTGCTGGTGTGATGCGGGCAATAAAAACCCGGCGTTGATGCCGGGTTGAGAAATTCGGGGGTCAGGGATTCTTCTGGGCGCGCTCTTCACGGCTTTTTTCCAGCTTCTCGCACGCTTGCTGGATCATGTCCTCGGTGATCTCGACCTCTTGCCCGTCAGGGCCGATGATCGAGCCGCACACCGGCACCTTCGGCGCCTCGGCTTTTGGCGCGGTTGCTTGCTCTGTTTTCCCTTGCTGCAAGCTCATTTCCTGTCTCCTCATCAGGTTACCAGCTAAGACTAGGCGCGTTGGGTGACTGGCGTGTGACAGCGCGGGGCCGGTCACTCCACGACCTTGGTCAAGTCCAACAGAAAGCAAGGTAAAGCTCCAGTGGTACTTTAGACCAAAACGGTCTATCAGCCATTGGAGCGGGCCTTAAAGGGTGTAGGCTGAATCAAAACCACGGAGCTTCGGTCCTTCCATGTTCAAGCGTTTTTCCGAGCGCCAACGCCAGGCCCTGCGCCTGGGCTGGCGCTTTATCCGGCCATACCGCAAACAGGTGGTGCTGGCGTTGCTGGCGCTGGTGCTGACCGCCGGCATCACCCTGTCCATGGGCCAGGGTATTCGCATGCTGGTCGACCAGGGCTTCATGACCGGCTCGCCGCACTTGCTCAACCAGTCCATCGGCGTGTTCCTGGCGTTGGTCGTGGCGCTGGCGATCGGCACTTTCAGCCGCTTCTACCTGGTGTCATGGATCGGCGAGCGCTGCGTGGCCGATATCCGCCAGCAGGTGTTCGATCACCTGATCTACCTGCACCCGGGTTTTTTCGAGAGCAACCGCAGCTCGGAGATCCAGTCGCGCCTGACCGCCGATACCACCTTGCTGCAGTCGGTGATCGGCTCGTCGCTGTCGATGTTCCTGCGCAACGTGCTGATGGTGCTGGGCGGCATCGTGCTGTTGTTCGTCACAAACCCCAAGCTCACCAGTATCGTGGTGCTGGCCCTGCCGCTGGTGGTTGCGCCGATCCTGATCTTCGGCCGGCGGGTGCGCAGCCTGTCGCGCCAGAGCCAGGATCGCATCGCCGACGTCGGCAGCTATGTGGCCGAGACCCTCGGGCAGATCAAGACCGTGCAGGCCTACAACCACCAGGGCAGCGACCAGCAACGCTTCGCCGACACGGTGGAGGCGGCGTTCAGCGTCGCCCGCAAACGCATTCGCCAGCGTGCCTGGCTGATCACCCTGGTGATCGTGCTGGTGCTCGGCGCCGTGGGCGTAATGCTCTGGGTCGGTGGCATGGACGTGATCGCCGGGCGGATTTCCGCCGGTGAACTGGCCGCCTTTGTGTTCTACAGCCTGATCGTCGGCAGTGCCTTCGGCACCGTCAGCGAGGTGATCGGTGAGTTGCAGCGGGCTGCCGGCGCGGCGGAGCGGATCGCCGAGTTGCTGGCTGCGCGCAGCGAGATCAGCGCGCCGGCCCAGGGGCTGGAACGTTCGGCGCCGCGGGCCAGGGGGCGGATCGAGTTGCAGGCGGTGCGCTTTGCCTACCCCTCGCGCCCCGAGCCCGCCGCCATCGATGGCTTGAGCCTGACCGTCGAGCCGGGTGAAACCCTGGCCCTGGTCGGGCCGTCGGGGGCAGGCAAGTCGACCCTGTTCGACCTGCTGCTGCGCTTCTACGATCCCCAGCAAGGCCGCATTCTGCTTGACGGTCAAGCTATCGACTGCCTCGATCCCCTGGACCTGCGCCGGCACTTCGCCCTGGTGGCGCAGAATCCGGCGCTGTTCTTCGGCACGGTGGAGGAGAACATTCGCTATGGCCGGGCCGCTGCGAGCATGGCCCAGGTCGAAGCCGCCGCGCGCAGCGCCCACGCCCATGACTTCATCCTGCAATTGCCCCAGGGCTACCAGACCCACCTTGGCGATGCCGGCCTGGGCCTGTCGGGCGGCCAGCGGCAGCGCTTGGCGATCGCCCGGGCCTTGCTGGTGGATGCGCCGATCCTGCTGCTGGACGAAGCCACCAGCGCCCTCGATGCCCACAGCGAGCACCTGATCCAGCAGGCGCTGCCGACCCTGATGAGCGGGCGTACCACCCTGGTGATCGCCCATCGGCTGGCCACGGTGCAACACGCCGATCGCATCGCGGTGATCGACCAGGGGCGCCTGGTGGCGATTGGCACTCACCGTCAACTGCTGGTCGAGAGCCCGTTGTATGCACGCCTGGCGGCATTGCAGTTCAACACCGTTACGGATTTGTGACAGCGTTCCGCCGGCTGTCACATTTCTGTAGCAATCCCCTGAGACTATCTAGTCCAGCTGTTGCGTAACGCTCGAACCTGGCTGCTATCACTCGATGGCAGCTTTTTTTTGGCTCCCATTCCTTGTTTCTGGATTCCTTCCGATGTTGCGTAAATCCCTGAGAATGCAAATTCTCGCGCTGCTGGCTGGCAGTCTGTCGGCCATGCTGATCATCGCGCTTGTGTGCTTTCAACTGCTGTCGTCCAGTGTTCGTGGTTACGGGCAGTTGATCGACGGGCCGTTGCAGGCCTCGCAGTTGATCGACGAAGCCAACCTGCAGTTCAAGGTCCAGGTCCAGGAGTGGAAGAACGTGCTGTTGCGCGGCAAGCAGCCGGCTGAGCTGGACAAGTACTGGCAGCAATTTCTTGCCCGTGAACAGCAGGTGCAGGGCATTCTCGAACAGTTGATCGAGCACAGCGAGGCGCCGCTCAAGGCGCGCGCCGAACAGCTCAAGGAAAGCCACCGCCAGTTGGGTCGGGCCTATGCCCAGGGTCGCCAGGCGTTCCTCGCAGCAGGCGGCGATCCGGTAGTGGGGGACCAGGCGGTCAAAGGTGTGGATCGCGCCGCCAGCGAGCAGATGAGCGCGCTGGTCAGCCAGTTGCGCGCCGACGCCCAGGCCCGCGCCGAGGCGATCAACCAGTCGGCGCAGCGCACCGTGTGGCTGGGCCTGCTGGTGATGTTCGGTTCGGCGCTGCTGGTCGGCCTGCTCAGCCTGTGGCTGGTCAATCGCAGCCTGATCGAGCCGATCCGTGGCCTGATCGACTACGTCGCGCAACTGAGCCAGGGCCGCTTCGAGGCACGGGTGCCCAGCGATCGCCAGGATGAGCTCGGCCGCCTGGCCGTGGCGGCCAATACCTTGCGCGACTTTCTCGCCGATACTGTCAGCCGCCTGCAGCGCAATGCCGGCGAGTTGGAAACCGCCAGCGGCGAGTTGCGTAGCATCGCCGGCAGCATGGCGGTGGGCACCGACGATCAGTTCCAGCGCACCGATCAGGTGGCCACGGCCATGCACGAGATGTCCGCCACTGCCCAGGAAGTCGCCCGCCATGCCGCCGAAGCGGCGCGGGCGGCCGATGATGCCGACCACAGTGCCCAGGCGGGCGAGCAGGTCATGCAGGCCACCATCGACACCATTGCCACGGTCAACCAGGAGATCGCCGGTACGGCCGCGGTAATTCGCGATCTGGAGGCCGACAGCGCGCGCATCGGCAAGGTGCTGGAAGTGATCCGCGGAATCGCCGAGCAGACCAACCTGCTGGCGCTCAATGCCGCCATCGAGGCGGCGCGGGCAGGGGAGGCCGGGCGCGGCTTCGCCGTGGTCGCCGACGAGGTGCGCAGCCTGGCCCAGCGCACGGCGGCGTCGATCGCCGAGATCAACCAGATCATCAGCGCCGTGCAGTCCGGCGCCGTGGATGCGGTCAGGGCCATCGAAAGCGGCCAGCAGCGCAGTGAAGAGGGGGCCGAGCAGGTCCAGCGCGCCGGGCAGATGCTGCAGCGCATCACCCAGGCGGTGGAAGCGATCCGCGACATGAACCGGCAGATCGCCACGGCCGCCGAAGAGCAGACCAGCGTGGCCGAGGACATTTCCCGCAACCTGGTGGAAATCACGCGTATCGCCACCGCCAACCAGCAGGCGGTGCAGCACACCGAGCAGGCCGGTCATCGCCTGCACGGGCTGTCGGGGCAGCTTGGCGAAGTCACGGCGCGGCTGAGCGCCTGACCCGCGACGGGGGAAATCCGCCACATGCCGGCAAAAGTGGCGATCAATGTGGCGGATTGTCGCCAGAAAAACCGCTAAAGATGGGGTGCGACGACGCGTCCCGGGTATTAGCCCTTGGTCTTGAGAGAGTTGGCCCGCTTTGTGCTTAAAGGCGGGCAGGCCTAGGCCTCGCAAGCACCCGGTGTGTTGTCAGACGCCCGGGTGACCGTTTCCCGATCCATCGAACAACCCCAGCCGCCAACCATCGCGCGCGCGTCCAGGCCGATTGCCTGAGTATCGTGCTCAGCTAAGCTTTGGTCTGCGCGAGCAACAACAAGAATCCGGGCGTGCACTACGGGACCAGCGGTCATTGCCAATTACTTCACCCCAATTGGATTGAACTATGAAAAAAATCCTGCTGACGCTCCTGTGCCTGAGTGTCATCGGCTGCTCCAAGCCCAGTGAGCCCGAAAAGAGCGTAGACGTGCTGCTGATCGGCGGCGGCATCATGAGTGCAAGTCTGGGCACCTACCTCAACGAGCTGGAGCCGGGCTGGTCGATCGACATCTACGAGCGCCTGGACAAGGTCGCCGAAGAAAGCTCCAACGCCTGGAACAACGCCGGTACCGGCCACTCGGCCTTCTGCGAGCTGAACTACACCAGCGAAGGCGCCGACGGCAAGATCGACATCAGCAAGGCGGTCGGGGTCAACGAGCAGTTCGAGATCTCCAAGCAGTTCTGGGCCTACCAGGTCGAACAGGGCGTGCTGAGCAACCCGACCTCGTTCATCAACAACGTGCCGCACATGAGTTTCGTCTGGGGCGACAAGAACGTCGAGTTCCTCAAGAAGCGCCATGAAGCCCTGCAGCACAGCTCGCTGTTCCGTGGCATGGAGTACTCCGAAGACCACGCGCAGATCCAGAAGTGGGTACCGATCGTGATGGAAGGCCGTGCTGCCGACCAGAAGATCGCCGCCACCCGCATGAACATCGGTACCGACGTCAACTTCGGCGAGATCACCCGCCAGCTGATCGCCTCGCTGACCAAGCGCGACAACGTCAAGCTGCACGTGCAGCACGAAGTGCGCGACATCGTGCGCAACGCCGACAACACCTGGACCGTGGTGGTTGCCGACCTCGCCAACAAGGGCGCCGAGCGTAGCGTCAAGGCCAAGTTCGTGTTCATCGGTGCCGGTGGTGGTGCCCTGAAACTGCTGCAGAAGTCCGGTATCCCTGAAGCTGACGGCTATGCCGGCTTCCCGGTCGGTGGCCAGTTCCTGATGACCGACAACCAGGCCATCGTTGCCCGTCACAAGGCCAAGCTGTACGGCAAGGCTTCGGTGGGCGCGCCGCCGATGTCCGTTCCGCACCTGGACACCCGCGTGATCGATGGCAAGGAAGTGCTGCTGTTCGGCCCGTTCGCGACCTTCTCCACCAAGTTCCTGAAGAACGGTTCGCTGCTCGACATGTTCGCTGCGCTGACCACCCACAACATCATGCCGATGACCCACGCTGGCATCGACAACATCGACCTGAGCACCTACCTGATGGGTCAGCTGATGCTCAGCTTCGATGACCGCATGGATGCCCTGCGCGAGTACTTCCCGAACGCCAAGAACGAAGACTGGAAACTGCTGCAGGCCGGTCAACGGGTCCAGGTGATCAAGAAGGATCCGGTGCACGGTGGCGTTCTGCAGTTCGGTACCGAAGTGGTTGCCGCCCAGGATGGCAGCATCGCTGCGCTGCTGGGTGCCTCGCCAGGTGCTTCGACCGCCGCGCCAATCATGCTGAGCGTGCTGGAGAAGACCTTCAAGGATCGCATCAAGACCCCTGAATGGCAGGCCAAGCTGAAGGAAATCGTGCCGACCTACGGCCAGAAGCTCAACAACAACCTTGAGCTGACCAACAAGACCCGTGAGTGGAGCAGCTCGCGTCTGGGCCTGCTGTACGTTCCGGTGCTGCCGGAAGCGGCCCCTGTGGTACAGGCTGAGCCTGCGCTGTAAGTCGTGAAACGCTAGAAACGAAACAGCCCCCTATTCAGGGGGCTGTTTTGTTTTCGGGGCTGGAAAGCATCGCGGGGCATGTGGGAGCGGGCTTGCCCCGCGAAAAGACCCTGAAACCAGGTGCAATCAGTGACGCTTCTTGTCCGCCACGTGGTTGCCCAGGGCACCGCCTGCAGCGCCACCCAGGCCCGCGCCGATGGCCGAACCGGTGCTGCCGCCGAGCGAGCCGCCGATCAGCGAACCGCCGGCCGAGCCCAGGCCGCCGCCGATGGCTGCCTTGGTCTTGTTGCCGTTCTTGGCTGCCATGGCACTGCCTGCTGCGCCGCCGACGCCAGCGCCGATTGCGGCACCGGTGCGACCGCCGAGCTGTTGCCCGACCACGTTACCCAGTACACCACCCAGGCCACCGCCCAGGGCGGTCTGGCCATCACCGGCCACGGCGCCTTGTGCGCACAGCAGGCCCAGGGTCAGGGCGGCAAGAGTCTTACGCATGAGAATCAACCTCCAGGTTCGAAAGGCGCGCATTCTCCTGTTACCGCTACAACTGCGCAATGCTGGCCATTCATGCATGACGCTATTCCGGTAGGCGCGGCGGTGCGACGATTCGACTTGCCCCGCGATGCGATTGTCCTGATAGAACGCAATCGCGGGGCAAGCCCGCTCCCACAGGCATGAAAAAGCCCGCTCAAGGGCGGGCTTTTTGCTTTGGATGTGGTCGGAGAGACAGGATTCGAACCTGCGGCCTTCTCGTCCCGAACGAGACGCGCTACCTGGCTGCGCTACACTCCGATGGAGAAAATATTACTCAAAAATGTCTCCCCGACAAGCCCCCTTCACAAGGCTTGTTGCACACGTCAGAGATCCTTGACGGTGCGTACCTGGTCCTTGTTGATGCGGGTGCGCTTGCCATCCAGTTGCTCGAACTCGTAGAAGCCGGTTTCGTCGTCGTACTCCGGCGTGTCGACTGCCTGGATTTCGCGGCCATCGTTGAGGGTGATGACGGTAGGCGATGCGCAACCTGCCAGGGTGCCAAGACCGACGGCGAGCAGGAGGGCGGGGAGGGTCCGTTGAATCATCGTGTTTCTCCGGTAATGGATAGTGCGTAATGTTCCTCAGACGCAGGGGGGCTGTGCAAGTTCCTTGCACTTACCAGCATAGCGGTTGCGCACCTTCATTGACGGGCGACAATCCCTTTCAGGGTAGCGGGCGCGAGCCGGGCAGGGCTGTGATATAACACCGTCCATCCTCCCTCTATCAATGGATCAAGGTCCCATGAAAGCCAAGGCAGATGTACCTTTCGTGCCGCTGAACATTGCGGTGTTGACGGTCAGTGATACCCGTACCCTGGAAACCGACACCTCCGGCCAGGTCTTTGTCGATCGCCTGACCGAGGCGGGCCACGGCCTGGCTGCACGGGTGCTGCTCAAGGATGACCTGTACAAGATCCGCGCCCAGGTCGCCACCTGGATCGCCGATGAACAGGTGCAGGTGGTGCTGATTACCGGCGGCACCGGTTTTACCGGTCGCGACAGCACCCCCGAGGCCGTCGCCTGCCTGCTCGACAAGCAGGTCGATGGGTTTGGCGAGCTGTTCCGTCATATTTCCATGGCCGACATCGGCACCTCCACCGTGCAGTCCCGTGCCCTGGCCGGGCTGGCCAACGGCACCCTGGTCTGCTGCCTGCCAGGCTCGACCAACGCCGTGCGCACCGGTTGGGACGGCATCCTCGCCGAGCAGCTGGATGCCCGTCACCGTCCGTGCAATTTCGTCACCCACCTCAAGCAGGCCGAACCCTGCGCCAGTCGTGGTTGAAGCGTCCATGAGCAGCTCGTTGATGGCGGTCGAGGACGCACTGGCGCGTTTGCTGGCACTGGCCGAGGCGGCGCCGATCGTCGAGACCGAACAGGTGGCCCTGGCCGAGGCGCAAGGTCGGGTGCTGGCCCGGGAGCTGGTTGCCAGCCTCGACCTGCCGCCCTGGCCGAACAGCGCCATGGACGGCTACGCCTTGCGCCTGGCCGACTGGCAGGGCGAGGCGTTGCCGGTCAGCCAGCGGATCTTTGCCGGCCACGCGCCCGAGCCGCTGCAACCGGGTACCTGCGCGCGGATCTTCACCGGTGCGCCGCTGCCCGCCGGTGCCGATTGTGTCGAGATGCAGGAGAACGCCGAGGTGCTGGATGACCAGCGGGTGCGTTTCACCGAGCCGCTGCACGTCGGTCAGAACGTTCGTCCGCAAGGTCAGGAAACCCGTGCGGGCGAATCGGTGCTGGCCGCTGGCACGCGCCTGGGGCCGATCGAGCTGGGGCTGGCTGCGACCCTGGGCTGCGCCGAGCTCACGGTGGTGCGCAAGGTCAAGGTAGCGGTGCTCTCCACTGGCGACGAGCTGGTCGAGCCCGGCCTGCCGCTGGGCCCCGGGCAGATCTACAACAGTAATCGCCGCCTGCTGGTCAGCTGGTTGCAGCGCCTGGGCTGCGAAGTGATCGATGCGGGCATCCTTGCCGATGACCTGCAAAAGACCCGCGACTGCCTGGCGGGCCTGAACCAGGTCGACCTGATCCTGTCGACCGGCGGTGTCTCGGTGGGTGAGGCCGACTACCTGGGGCTGGCCCTGCGTGAAGCCGGCGAGCTGGCGTTGTGGAAGCTGGCGATCAAGCCCGGCAAGCCATTGACCTTCGGCCACTACAAGGGCGTGCCGGTGATTGGCCTGCCCGGTAACCCGGCCTCGACCTTGGTGACCTTCGGCCTGTTGACCCGTCCGTACCTGCTGCGCCGCCAGGGGGTCGCCGAGGTTACGCCGTTGCAGTTCCCGGTGCCGGCCGGTTTCGACTGGCCCAAGGCGGGCAATCGCCGCGAGTACCTGCGGGCCCGGCTGGAGCAGGGCCAGGCGCTGATCTACAAGAACCAGAGCTCCGGTGTCCTGCGCAGCGCCGCCTGGGCCGAAGGCCTGGTGGAAGTGCGCGAGGGCACCACGCCGGCCAAAGGCGATACCGTGCAGTTCATTCCCTTGAGCGAACTACTCGGCTGAACGGCTGAGCAGGCCGTTGCCCTCGAGGTTCGCCAGGGCCGGCGCGCGCTGGCTCAGGCGGGCGTGTACGGTTTCCAGCTGGGCGGCGGCGATGCTCCAGTCGTGGTGTTCGGTGACGAACTGGCGCGCTGCCTCCGACAGCTGGCGCATGCGCCAGGGCTGGTTGAGCAACTGGTTGATCAGCAGGGCCAACTGGTCGCTGTCGTCGCTGCTCAGATAGTGCTCGCCCTGAGTCACCTGCAGGCCGGACATGCCTTTGGTGGTGGTGACCACCGGCAAGCCGGCGGCCATGGCTTCCAGTACCTTGATCTTCGAGCCGCCGCCATAGCGCAGTGGCGCGAAGAAAATCGCCGAATGCCGTTGCAGCTCGCGCAAGTCCGGCAGGTAACCCACCCATTCGATGCGCGGATCGGTCCAGCGCGACTTCCAGCTGTCCGGCAGGGCGTGGCCGACCACGGCAAAGCGCACCGCCGGGTTGCTTTGCCAGATCTGCGGCAGGATGTCTTCCAGTGCCCACTCGATGGCTTCGAGGCTCGCGCCATATTCGAAGTTGCCCACGAACAGCAGCCGCTGGCTGTGCATCGCCGGCTGGATGTTGCGGTAGTGGGCGCAATCCACGCCGTTGATCACCAGGGTGGCGGGGTAGCCGGTCAGGTGGGTGATGTGTTCGGCATCGCTGGGGCTGACCGCCACCACTTCGTGGGCCTGGCTCAGCACCCGGTTTTCCCAGCGGCGATAGCGCCAGCGATCGAACGCGTTGAAGGGACGCAGCCACAGGGGCAGGCGGTCATGGCAGGCGGCACCGGCCACCGACTCGATGGTGTGCTCGCTGACCAGGAAGGGCAGGCCCCGTTCCTGCAGGGCTTTTTCGAAGGGCTGGAAACTGTAGCTGTGCTCGATCTGGATTACATCCCAGCGCTCGTTGAGCAATTGCTCGAAGCAATGCCGCAGGTGCGGCGCCAGGCCATTGACGCTGGCGCGCATCGGGTAGCCGGCATACACCGCGGCCAGCAGGTTCAACGGGCTGTGCAAGGGGCGCCTGGGTAGCACGATCAAGCGTTCGAGCAACGGCTCCAGTGCCGCTCGCGCCGCCTCGCAGGGCGGGGTCTTGGATTGCACCAGCAAGGTGATCTGGTGGCCGCGCTGCGCCAGGCTGCGCAGCAGGTGATACTGTCGGGTTTTGCCGCCACTGGTGGTTGGCCAGGGCAGGTAAGGCAGTGTCCAGAGTACGCGCATGACCCCTTTCCTCTTCACCAGGCGGGCTACGGCATGCAGATATGAAAGGACGCGCCCGGGGTCAGTCGCTGGCTGGCTCCGGGGCGCGTCCATAGCTATCAGTAAAGCGCACGATGTCGTCTTCGCCCAAGTATTCGCCACTTTGTACTTCGATCATGATCAAGTCGATCACGCCGGGATTGGTCAGGCGATGTACCCGCCCCGGTTTGATAAAGGTCGATTCGTTGCTGCCGAGCAGGAATTCGTCGTCACCCTGGGTTACGCGGGCCATGCCGCTGACCACGATCCAGTGCTCGCTGCGATGGTGATGCAGCTGCAGTGACAGCGATGCCTGCGGGCGGACCATCAGGCGCTTGATCTTGAAGCGCGGGCCTTCCTCCAGCACCGTGTAGGTTCCCCAGGGGCGGTTGACCGTACGGTGCAGGCGACAGGCGTCGTGGCCCTGGCGCTTGAGCTGCTGGGCGATCAACTTGACCTCCTGGCTGCGCGAGGCGTCGGCGATCAGCAGGGCGTCGGGGGTGTCGATGATGATCAGGTTGTCCAGGCCCACGGCGCCGACCAGCCGGCGTGGCGAGTCGATGTAGCAATTGGACACGTCATGCAGCACGGTCTCGCCCGTGCAGCGGTTGCCGCTAGCGTCGGCTTGCTGCAGTTCGCGCACGGCCTGCCAGCAACCGATATCGCTCCAGCCCAGTTCGGCGGGCAGGACGGCGACCCGGCTGGAGACTTCCATGACCGCGTAGTCGATGGAAATGTCCGGCACCGGTGCGAACGACCCCGGGTCGAGCTCCAGTTGCAGTTCACCCTGGCCCTGTTTGCTCGGGCTCAGTTGCAGGCAGTGGTTGACGGCGCAAAGCAGCTCGGGGGCATGCTGTTGCAGCTCGGCCAGAATCGCGTCCACGCGCATGCAGAACATCCCGGCATTCCACAGGTGCCGGCCGCCTGCGAGAAACTGCCGGGCGGTCGGGGCGTCCGGCTTTTCGACGAAGCGGGCAACCTGGTAACCGTGCTCGCCCAGGGCCGGGCCTTGCTCGATGTAGCCAAAGCCGGTTTCCGCGCGATCGGGCACCAGGCCGAAGGTGGTCAGCCAACCTTGCTGTGCCAGCACGCGGGCATCCCTGACGGCGTTTGCGAAGGCTGCAAGCTCGGTGATCAGGTGGTCGGCCGGCAATACCAGCAGCTGTGCATCCTCGCCGTACAGGCGGGCACTGTGCAGGGCAGCGGCAGCAATGGCGGGGGCGGTGCCGCGACCGAAGGGTTCGAGGATGAAGTCCAGGGCCATGCCCTGATGATTGACCTGGCGGTATTCGTCCTGGGTGCTGAAATACACTTCGCGGTTGGTGACGGTCAGTACGCGGTCGACGTCCGGCAGGCCGCAGGCGCGGATGAAGGTCTTTTGCAGCAGGCTCTGGCCATCGGGCAGGCGCATGAAGGGTTTGGGCTGGGTTTCGCGAGAAACCGGCCATAGGCGGGTGCCGGCGCCGCCGGCGATGATGCAGGGAATCAGCGCGCTCATTTCACAGCCTTGAGTTGCAAAGCGTCAATAAAATGTCTTTTATTTTTTCCTTGCTGCGTAAAGCCAAATATTTGTCGAATGATGCGCTCGGGTGCGGGCGCTTTCAATGGTTTCGTATCGGCGGAATCGGTTTTTTCGTGATCGTCGCGACCAAAGGTGAAACAAGGGGCTTGGTCGTGTGGTCGAGATAGTCGGGATCTATTGCAAGGGGCGGCATGATGGCACATCACAAGGCATTGGTGATCCTGCATGGCAAGCAAGCCATGAACGAGCAGGTGCGATCGGCGGTCGGCGGCATGCGCGAGCGTGGCTGGCAGCTCGATGTGCGCCTGACCTGGGAGCCCGGTGACGCCGCCCGGCTGGTGGCCGAGGCCCTGGCGGCCGGCTATGGGCAACTGGTGGCCGGCGGCGGGGATGGTACCTTGCGTGACGTCGCCGAAGCCATGGTCAGGGCCAAGGGGCAGGCCAGCCTGGTGTTGATGCCACTGGGCACGGCCAATGACTTTGCCCGCGCCGCCGGCGTGCCGCTGGAGCCTGGGCCGGCATTGGCCCTGCTGGAGGCGCCCGCACGGGCCATTGATGTGGGGCGGGTGGGCGAGCAGGTGTTTCTCAACATGGCCACGGGCGGATTCGGCAGCCAGGTGACGGCCAATACCTCCGAAGACCTGAAGAAAGTCCTGGGTGGCGCGGCCTATCTGTTCACCGGCCTTACCCGTTTCAGTGAGCTCAGTACCGCGTCGGCCCGGCTGCAAGGGCCAGACTTCGACTGGCAAGGCGACCTGCTGGCCCTGGGCATTGGCAACGGTCGCCAGGCCGGGGGCGGTCATGTGCTGTGTCCGCAGGCGCAGGTCGATGACGGCTTGCTCGACGTCAGTATCCTGCCGGCACCCCAGGAGGTGGTAGGCACCTTGCGCAGCCTGCTCAGCGACGGTCTTGGCCTGGATAACCTGTTCGTGCGGGCGCGCCTGCCCTGGATCGAGATCCACAGTTCCCAGGGCCTGGACATCAACCTCGATGGCGAGCCCCTGCAGGCCGACAGCCTGCGCTTCGAGGCGCTGGCGGGGGCCTTGCGTGTGCACCTGCCGGAGGACTCGGCGCTGCTCAGTCGTCGAGGCTGATGATCTGCTCGCGCACGGCGAACAGCACCAGGCCGGCGACATCGTAGATCTGCAGGCGCTTCATGATCTGCGAGCGGTGGGTTTCCACGGTCTTGATGCTCAGGCCCAGGCCGTGGGCAATCTCGCGGGTGGATTTGCCACGCACGATCAGGCGCAGGATTTCCAGCTGGCGCGCCGTCAGGTTGTGGTTTTCCGCTGCCGGTGGCTTGCTGGCCTGGGCGCGTAGCAGGGCCTGGTTGATCACGGTGTGGGCGATCGCCGGGCTCAGGTAGCGCTCGCCGCTGCGCAGCGCCGCCAGTGCCTGTTCCAGCTCGGTGGCGGTGGTGTCCTTGAGCAGGTAGCCATGGGCGCCGCTTTCCAGTGCCTGCATGATCAGCTCGGGATCGGTGTGCATCGACAGGATCAGCACCTTGCTGCGACAGCCGCTGGCGCGCAGGTGGGTCAGGGCCTGCAGGCCGCTGGTCGAGCGCATGGAGATGTCCAGCAGGACGATGTCCGGGTCCAGCTGTTGCACCAGCTCGGCCACCTGGTTGCCGTCATCGCCCTCACCGATGACGGTGTAGCCGGGAATGTCGGACACCAGGGCACGAACGCCGGCGCGGATCAGTGAGTGGTCATCCACCAGCAGCAATGTACAGGTCATGGGGCGTTACTTGTCTTGGCGCGTTCGAGGGTGCGGGGAGGCCAGGGAAACAGGGCGTCGATGCGCGTGCCTTTGCCTGGCTGGCTACTGACGGACAGGGTGCCGTCGAGCAGGGCGGCGCGCTCGAGCATGCCGGCCATGCCGCGCTGACCCTGCTCGCCCGGGTTGCTGGCCGGCATGAAGCCCTGGCCGTCATCGCAGATGGACAACGACAGGCCTTCGGGCAGGCGCTCGATGCGCACCACCAGGTTGCGCGCACCGGCATGGCGGAGAATGTTGGTGACCGCTTCCTGGGTGATGCGAAAGGCCGCGATGGCCATGTCGTCGGCAATGCCGCCCAGGCGCTGGCGGCATTCCAGGCTCCAGTTCAGGTTGGTGTTTTCCAGGGTGCGCAACAGATGTGCGCGCAAGCTGGCCTCCAGGCCCAGGCTGGACAGCTGGCGCGGGTTGAGGATCGCGGTGACGTCACGCACGTTGGCCAGGGTGTCGTCCAGGGTGTTGCGCAGGGTGCTGCAGTGTTCCTGCAGCTCCTGCGGTACGCGACGCTGAAGCCAGTCGGCCTGGAGCTTGGCAGCCGTCAGCAATTGACCGATATCGTCATGCAACTCGCGACTCAGGCGCTGGCGTTCGCTTTCCTGGACCTTGAGCAGGCGATTGGCAAGTTCGGCCGGGCGCATGGCGATCGAGCGCGCCCAGTGGCGCAGGTGCCAGCCGATGCTCAACATCGCCACCAGGTGCAGGACCAGTATGCTGGCCGGCATCGCCTGGGCCCGCAGGAACAGCATCAGGTTGGCAATGATCGAGGCCAGGCACAGCAGCGCAGTAAACCCGCGCAATAGAGCGGCCCCGGGACGCCAGTGCGTTAAAGTCTTGAGGCTTGGATGCATAGAAAATGAAGCCACTGAAATATCGCTGTAGAAAGCCTTGTAAAGGTCAAAACAGGGGCGTTGTCGTATTGCCTTCACTATCAGTTGAAACTCGCTACTCGGAGCAGTGATGAGCTACCGTTAGCTTGATAATGAATCATCGAGAACGTGATCGGCCAGGCTGTGGCAAACCTCTATCGGCGTGCATGGTATCACTTCAAGTTCAATTGGTCGCGGGCTCTGATAACTGCCTGAATCGTCAGTTTTTACGGGCTGTAACGGGGGTTCTGTCGAGGGCGGATGTCTAGCATTTTGCCATCACCTGGTGGTGGCAAAACATGCGCAAGATGAATAAATCTGCAAGTGGCTAAAACATGTGCAGATGTCATCGGCAGGTCGGCAAAGTTGACACTTAAAGTCCGCAGCGCAGAGCGCTGCGAACAGTCAGTGGACACTTTGCCAATTACGCCTTAGTTGCCCGCAGTTGAGCCTGCAGTTGCGCTGTGCGGTCCGTGCGCAGGGTGCACACAGGGCGTCATGGTCGAGGTGCAGGACGCGCAGGTCGACGTCGGGTTGAGGGCCGTCGCCAGGTTGTCGAGCAGCGCCACCTGTTCTTCGGTGTCCAGGCCCAGGTCGCCGGTGTGCGGGTCGATCAGTTCCAGTTGCCAGGCCAGCAGGGTCAGGCAGCCTTTGAGCGCCGGCAGGGCGCTGCCTGGCAGGCTCTTGGTGCTTCGAGCCGTTTCCAGCAGGTGCTGGAGTTGCTGGCTGTAGCTGGCCACTTCCATCAGCCCCAGGGTCCGGGCGCGTGCAACCAGGGTCGCCAGGGTATCGTTGAGGCAGTGGCAGGCATCCGGATCGTTGTCGATCAGGGCCAGATGCTGCAGGCATTCTTCAGCTTGGCTCAGCAGGACCTGGGCGTTCGCCAGGAAATCCTGCAGGACGATGCTGTTCAGTGAGTCGTTGGCCATCAGTTGGCTCCAGCGCAAAGGGCTGGAGCAGGGGTTGGCCACTTTGAGGCGATCGCTGACAAAAGCCTGACTCCGTTCATGCAATGAGAATGGCGTCACATTAATGGCTAATGGATATTGCGAACATCAGGTCGCACCCGATTGCGACTAGGGGTTTCCCTGATGGGCTGGTTTATTTGCGACCCTTTGCGGGTGTTAGCGACAGGAAGGCGATGAGCGCAGTAAAGCATGATGGTAAAATGACATCAATCGTTGCCGCGGTATTTTCTTCGGTGGGTCAAGCTGCGCGTCAACTGGCCGATACAGGGCCATCGGATTCATTTATTGGAACAAACCTGGGGGTTCTTCAATGGCTGGCATTCTCGACACGGTAGACCAAAGAACGCAGCTGGTGGGTGAGAACCGCCTGGAAATCCTGATGTTCCGCCTGGCCGGCCGACAGTTGTTCGCCATCAACGTGTTCAAGGTCCAGGAAGTGCTGCAGATGCCCAAGCTGACCTTGATGCCGCAACGGCATGCCTTCGTCTGCGGGGTGGTCAACCTGCGCGGGCAGACCCTGCCGGTGATCGACCTGTCCCAGGCCATCGGCATGCGTCCGCTGACGCCCGGGCCAGGCAGCACCATCATCGTCACCGAATACAACCGCTCGGTGCAGGCGTTCCTGGTCGGCGGTGTCGACCGCATCGTCAACATGAACTGGGAAGCCATCATGCCGCCGCCCAGCAGCGCCGGTCGCCAGCACTACCTGACGGCGATCAGCAAGGTCGACGAACAGTTGGTGGAAATCATCGACGTGGAGAAAGTGCTGGCCGAAATCGTGCCGTACAGCGCCAAGGTCTCGCGCGACAAGCTCGAGGACCCGGTACTGGCCCGTGCCCGTGGCCGTGAAGTGCTGCTGGTGGATGACTCCACCGTGGCCCTGGCCCAGTTGCGCGACACCCTGTCGCAACTGGGGGTGAAGATGCATGTGGCCAGTGACGGCCTCAAGGCCCTGCGCCTGCTCAAGGGTTGGGCCGATGCCGGGGAAGATGTCTGCGAGAAACTGCTGATGGTGTTCACCGATGCCGAGATGCCGGAAATGGACGGTTATCGCCTGACCACCGAAATTCGCCACGATCCGCGCTTGCGCTCGTTGCATGTGGTGTTGCACACCTCGTTGTCCGGCAGCTTCAACGAGTCGATGGTGAAGAAGGTCGGTTGCGACAACTTCCTCTCCAAGTTCCAGCCCGACAAGCTGGTCGATGTAGTGCGCCAACGCCTGATGCTGGATGAAGTGGCGGTCTGAGTCGGTATAAGCTAGCGCTTCGACTCACAAGGAAGGTTGACCGCCATGCGTCTGAGTGCCCTGTACCGTTACCCGCTCAAATCCGCCCGCGCCCAGGCGCTGGAAACGTCCTGCGTGGGCCTGCTGGGCTTGAGCGGCGATCGCCGCTGGATGCTGGTAGAACGTGACAATGGGCGCTTCCTGACCCAGCGCGCCTACCCGCAGATGAGCCAGTTGTCGGCGCTCTACCGCGAGGACGGCAGCCTGGTCCTCGGCGCCAGCGGGCGCAAGTCGCTGACGGTGCCGGTGCCCGATGCCGACAGCAACCTGCGCGGTGTGACGATCTGGCGCGATTCCTTCCGGGTGCCGGATGCCGGTGACGAGGCTGCGCAGTGGCTCAGCGAATTCATCGGCAAGGCCGTGCGCCTGGTGCATGTGCCCGAGCAGCGCACCCGTTTCCTGCCCAGTGGTTACGGCCATAACAGCGATCGGGTGGCGTTTGCCGATGGCTTCCCCTTGCTGCTGATCGGCCAGTCGTCGCTGGATGACCTGGTGCACAAGGTCGGGCGGCCGCTGGAGATGTTGCGCTTTCGTCCGAACCTGGTAGTGGAGGGCGCCAAGCCGTTTGCCGAGGATGGCTGGAAGCGCATCCGCATCGGCGCGCTGGAGTTGCGGGTGATCAAGCCCTGCGAGCGCTGCATCCTGACCACCATCGATCCACAGACCGGCATACGTAGCGAGGATCGCGAGCCATTGACCACGCTCAAGACCTATCGGCAGAAGGAGGGGGATGTGCTGTTCGGGCAGAACCTGGTGGCTGATGGTACCGGGGTGCTGGAGGTGGGGATGCCGGTGACAGTGCTGGAATAGGATTGTGCCTGTGTAGTCGGTGCCGCCGGTTTGTAGGAGCGGGCTTGCCCCGCGATGCGAGGTGCGCCCGATCGCGGGGCAAGCCCGCTCCTACAAGCAGCGGCTACAGCGCAGTCTTACTGATCGTCGAAATACCGCTCATGCCAGTCCACCAGCGGCTGTGGCGAATTGAGCTTCTTCCCGTAGATCACCGAATACGACAGTACGTTCTGTACGTACTGGCGGGTTTCGTCGAACGGGATCGACTCGACCCAGACGTCGAAACTCAGGTGGTCGGCGCCACGCAGCCACTGGCGCACGCGGCCGGGGCCGGCGTTATAGGCGGCTGAAGCCAGAACCCGGTTGCCGTTGAACTGGCTGTGCACCTGGCTCAGGTAGGCAGCACCGAGCTGGATGTTCTTGTCCGGGTTGAACACCTGCGCCGGCGATGCCAGCGGGATGCTGAACTTGCGTGCCGTCTCCTTGGCGGTGGCCGGCATCAGTTGCATCAGGCCGCTGGCACCGACGCTGGAGCGGGCGTCTTCCATGAAGGCGCTTTCCTGGCGGGTAATGGCGAACACCCAGCTCGAGTGCAGGCCGCGGACCTTGGCTTCGCGCACCAGGGTGTCGCGATGGGCCATCGGGAAGCGGATGTCCAGGTCGTCCCAGTACTTGGCCTGGCTGATGGTGCGGATGGCCGGGAAGTACCAGCGCATGTCATAGGCCAGCTTGGCCTGGGCGACCATCTCGTCACGGTTGAAATGACGGCTGACGTGGTACCACTCGCGGCGACCGTCGACGATCTGGCCGCGGGCGTGGAATTCCAGGGCGCGGCGGATGCCCGGGGTATTGCGCACCTTGTTCATCAGTGCCGGGCTCAGCACCAGTGGCTTGTTGTTCAGCTGGTATGGCGTCTTCGCCCGGTCGGCGGCGAGGAAGCCATAGAAGTCACGCTCGTTGGCGACAGTCTTGTACAGCAGCGGCACCTCAGGGTTCTTCGGTTGCGCCAGCTCCAGGCTGCGGGCCTGCCAGTAGCGCCAGCGGCTGCTGCTGGCCAGGTCCTGGGGCAGGCGCCGGGTCAGTTCGTAGGCATCTTCCCAGCGACCCAGGCGCAACAGCAGGCGCAGGCGCCATTCGGTGACGGTGTTGTCACGCAGTTCGGGGTCGTAGCGGGTCATCAGGTCCAGCGCCCGCGGGTCGTAGCGGCGGGCCAGGGTCAGGCCGATTTCCCGGGCGATGGCGACCTTTTCGTCGCGGGAGAAATGCATGCGGTTGGCGTAGTCGTCGAGCAGGCCCATGGCCCGCTCCGGATCCTGGCGCGCCAGGCGGCGCAGGCCCAGGCTGACCACGTCGGACATGGCCTCGTTGACCGGTACGAAACGCCCGGGCTGATTCAGCAGCTCCGGCCGCTGCGCCACGTCCACCAGCAGGCGCCCCTGTGGTGCCAGGGTAGTCAGGTCCCGGGTCAGGGCATTGGCCAGTGCGTAGTTGCGGGCCTGGGCGGCCAGCTTGGTGCGCGCCCAGCGCTTCTGCTCGGTGAGCTGGCCTTCAGCCGCCCAGCGGGCGAACAGGGCGTCGCAGGCGGCCGGTTGGGACTTGCCCACCAGCCAGAGTTTTTCCGCCGCGGCATAGCCTTCGGCGCGCTGGCCCTGGATCAGCAGGCGCTGGCCGTCGAGGCAATCGAGTTCGGTGAAGTTCAGCTTCGGGTCATAGTAACGGCTGAAGGTGTCCCATTCGCCGCGTTCGGCCAGCCAGCGCAGCCAGCGCAACTTCATCCAGTTGGCCTGGGGCAGGTCGCCGTGGGTGGCGAGAAATTTCTCGATTTCCGCGTTGCTGGCGGTTTTCAGCCGGGCGGTGAGTTCGTCGTAGGCCAGGTAGGGCGTCAGCGGGTAGTCGCGCAGCGCCTGGGCGTAGCGCAGGTACGGGCCCTTGTCGCCCTTGGCCAGGGCGCGCTTGGCCTCATCGTAGTACTGGCGTTGTACGGTGATATCGGTGGCCTGGGCGACGCTGGCCGCAGAGGCCGAGAGAAGCAGGCAGGAAACAAGACTGAACAGGCGGCTGCGCATGAGACTTCCGGGCAGTTTGACCATGAAAAGTGACGGCGAAGCCAGCACTGTTGAAATACATTGCTTAAGCTTAGCCGTTTGCCGCAGGCGGATGAAAGCATTGTGCTTGTATCGAGTTGTTTATTGGACGGGCTGTCGTGGGAGTATTCCGTAGGATCGCCTGCTTAATGTGAAGCGGGCCCAAGTCGGGTAGAATGCGCGCCCGGTTTTTGGAGAAGATCATGACCCTGCTCAAATTAAGCGATGTGTCCCTTGCGTTCGGCGCCATGCCGTTGTTGGACAAGGTGTCCTGGCAGATCGCCCGTGGTGAGCGGGTGTGCATCATCGGTCGCAACGGTACCGGCAAGTCGAGCATGCTGCGCCTGGTAAAAGGTGACCAGAAGCCCGATGACGGCGAAGTCTGGCGCGCCCCGGGGCTGAAGATCGGCGAGTTGCCGCAGGAACTGCCGCTGGCCGACGGTCGTACGGTGTTCGATGTGGTGGCCGAAGGCCTCGATGGCGTCGGCGCCTTGCTGGCTGAGTACCATCACCTGAGCCAGAACATCCACAGCGATGCCGACCTGGAAAAGCTCATGCACGTCCAGCACGACCTGGAAGCGCGTGACGGCTGGCGTCTGCAGCAACTGGTCGACAGCACCTTGAGCCGCCTGCAGTTGCCGGCCGACAAGACCCTGGCCGAGCTCTCCGGTGGCTGGCGCCGGCGTGTG
The DNA here is from genome assembly GCF_030272895.1 of Pseudomonas sp. BGr12. Lineage (GTDB taxonomy): Bacteria > Pseudomonadota > Gammaproteobacteria > Pseudomonadales > Pseudomonadaceae > Pseudomonas. The sequence continues at coordinate 116,707 of NZ_JALRNF010000011.1, forward strand.
CTGCTGGCCCAGGCGCTGGTCTCCGAGCCCGACCTGCTGCTGCTCGACGAGCCGACCAACCACCTGGACATCGGTGCCATTGCCTGGCTTGAAGAAGCCCTCAGCGGTTTTGGCGGCGCCGTGCTGTTCATTACCCACGACCGTTCCTTCCTGCAGAACCTGGCCACGCGCATCCTCGAACTGGACCGTGGCGGCCTGATCGACTGGAACGGCGACTACGCCAGCTTCCTGGTACACAAGGAAGCCATGCTGGCGGCCGAAGAAACCGCCAACGCCCTGTTCGACAAGAAGCTGGCCCAGGAAGAAGTGTGGATTCGCCAGGGCATCAAGGCCCGGCGTACCCGTAACGAAGGCCGCGTGCGCGCCCTCAAGGCCCTGCGCGTGGAGCGCAGCGAACGCCGCGAGCGCCAGGGCAAGGCCAATATCCAGCTCGATGTTGCGGAAAAATCCGGCAAGCAGGTGATGGTCCTGGAGAATGTCAGCTTCAACCACCCGGGCGGCCCGCAACTGGTCAAGGACTTCTCCATGGTCCTGCAGCGCGAGGACCGCATCGGTCTGCTCGGCGCCAACGGTACCGGCAAGACCACCTTGCTCAAGCTGATGCTGGGCGACCTTGAGCCCACCAGCGGCAAGGTCGAGTCCGGCACGCGCCTGGAAGTGGCCTATTTCGACCAGCTGCGCCATCAGCTGGACCTGGAAAAGACCGTGATCGACAACCTTTCCGAAGGTCGCGATTTCATCGAGATCGACGGGCAGAACCGCCACGTCCTCAGTTACCTGGGCGACTTCCTGTTCAGCCCGCAGCGTGCCCGTACCCCGGTCAAGGCCTTGTCCGGTGGTGAGCGTGCGCGCCTGTTGCTGGCCAAACTGTTCAGCAAGCCGGCCAACCTGCTGGTGCTGGACGAACCGACCAACGACCTGGACGTGGAAACCCTCGAACTGCTCGAAGAAGTGCTGTCGGCGTTCAAGGGCACCGTGCTGATGGTCAGCCACGACCGGGCCTTCCTCGACAACGTGGTCACCAGCACCCTGGTGTTCGAAGGCGAGGGCAAGGTGCGCGAGTACGTCGGTGGTTACCAGGACTGGATCCGCCAGGGCGGCTCGCCGAAGCTGCTGGGTGTCAGCGAAAGCAAATCGGGCAAGTCGGAGCTGAACACGGCGGTGGTCGAAGCCGTTGCCCCGGCACCTGTGGCAGCCCCGGTGGCAGCCGAAGCGCCGAAGAAAAAGCTCAGCTACAAGCTGCAGCGCGAGCTGGAAGCCTTGCCTGGGCAGATCGACGAGCTGGAGCAGCAGATGGCCGCGGTGCAGGAAGAAATTTCCAACCCGGCGTTCTATCAGCGTCCGATCGACCAGACCTCCGCCGTGCTGGCGCGCCTGGAGCAGATGCAGGCCGAGCTGGACGTGCTGGTGGAGCGCTGGGCCGAGCTCGACAGCTGAGGACAGGGGCCCGGCGCATGAGCCTGCGCCGGGCCTCGAACGTTACTCTTTTTTCTGCAGGCGCACGGCCAGCACATCGCAAGGTGCGCCGTGCAGCACGTCGTTGGCGGTGGAACCCAGCAGCAGGGCGAGACCGTGGCGGCCATGGCTGCCGACCACGATCAGGTCGCATTGCTGGTCCTTGGCCAGCTGGTGGATTTCCTGGCGTGGCTGGCCGTAGGTCAGGTGCGAGTCGCCCTTGTTGATTTCCGGGTACTTGTTGAACAGGCGCTCCATGCGCTCCTTGGCCTGGTCGAACTGCTGCTGTTGCAGCTGCGAAAGGTCCATTGGCACATCGCCGCCAAAGGCCATGGCCATGGGCTCGACGATATGCACCAGGGAGACCTTGGTACCGGTGGGGGCGGCCAGTTCGCGGGCGCGCTTGATGACCGGATCGCATTCTTCGGTCAGGTCGACGGCAACCAGTATGTGTTCGTAGGGCATGAGTAGCTCTCCTGACAGTCGCGATTATTCAAGTATGGTCGGTTTCAGGCTGATCGCTTGCAACCCCGGCTAACCAGCTCATTTGCAACGCTTTATGGGAACAACAGATATGACGGTCTGGCTAGTGGTGTCAATCCTTGCGCTGATTCTCAGCCCCCTGGCCTGGCTGCGTCCTTCGCGCAACCAGAGTGGTCGGATGGCCCTGCGCATGGAAGCCCGGCGCATGGGCCTGAACATGCAACTGGCGCCCCAGGAGTGGCCACACTGGCTGCCCAAGGAGCCGCCAAGCCCGTGCGCGCAGTACCTGCAACCCCGGCGCCAGGGGCGCGCAGACAGCTGGAGTTACTGGCAGACCACACCAGGCACCTGGCTCAATCAATGGCGCGAACCCTGCGCCGATCCCGTCCTTGCCGAGCAGTTCGCTCGCCTGCCCGAGAGCGTCTACAAGGTCGAAGCCGGCCCGCAGATGATTGCCCTGTTCTGGGGCGAACGGGGTGAAAAAGCTGTGTTGCAGGATATTGCCGCAGTGCTGAAGGCCCTGGCCTGACCGCGCTCAATAAAAAGCCCGATTCACGCATCGGGCAGACGGGCCAGGCAGGCCGGTAGAGTTTTCGATTCCCTCCCCAGTGTAGCGGGTTCCCTGCTGCGCGCTGATCCTTCACATCCGTTGTGCACACTGGCAGGCGTTGATCCGCTGCCGGTGCATGTAAGCCTTTGACCACTATCGCCGGCATGAATACGGCGTGATCACGGCTGGCCGGGTTTGCTCGCGCATGGCGAAAAATGACCGCAAAGTCGCGTTTTCACACAGCTTTCGGGCATTTGACAACGGCGATCTTTTCGTTGAATGTGTGCATACCCAAATCAAACGGGCGTATGAATTGAGCGTTTGTATTATCGGACTGCTCTTACAGACATCCCGACTATCGCGCTGACGGGTGTGCCTGGCGCAAGGATTCGGCACTACACGGCTTCTGGCCGGCCGGGTCTTTCACCAGCGATCGGCGTGTACAGTTCAGCTTCCATATCGTGGAGATCAGTTGATGATTTACGAAGGTAAAGCCATCACGGTTAAGGCTCTTGAAAGCGGCATCGTCGAACTGAAGTTCGACCTCAAGGGTGAGTCCGTCAACAAGTTCAACCGTCTTACCCTGAACGAATTGCGTCAGGCCGTGGACACCATCAAGGCCGACGCCTCGATCAAGGGCGTGATTGTCAGCAGTGGCAAGGACGTGTTCATCGTCGGCGCGGATATCACCGAGTTTGTCGATAACTTCAAGCTGCCCGAGGCCGAACTGGTCGCCGGCAACCTGGAAGCCAACCGGATTTTCAGCGACTTCGAAGACCTGGCCGTGCCGACCGTCGCAGCGATCAACGGCATCGCCCTGGGTGGCGGCCTGGAAATGTGCCTGGCAGCCGATTACCGGGTCATGTCCAGCAGCGCCAAGATCGGCCTGCCGGAAGTCAAGCTGGGCATCTATCCGGGCTTCGGCGGTACCGTGCGCCTGCCGCGCATCATCGGTGCCGACAACGCCATCGAGTGGATTGCCGCCGGCAAGGAAAACCGCGCTGAAGACGCCCTGAAAGTCGGCGCCGTCGATGCCGTGGTCGCCCCGGAGCTGCTGCAGGCCGCCGCCCTGGACCTGGTCAAGCGCGCCATCAGCGGCGAGTTCGATCACAAGGCCAAGCGTCAGCCGAAGCTGGAAAAGCTCAAGCTCAACGCCATCGAGCAGATGATGTCCTTCGAAACCGCCAAAGGTTTCGTCGCAGGCCAGGCCGGCCCTAACTACCCGGCGCCGGTCGAAGCGATCAAGAGCATCCAGAAGGCGGCCAACTTCGGTCGCGACAAGGCCCTGGAAGTCGAAGCCGCCGGCTTCGTCAAACTGGCCAAGACCTCGGTTGCCCAAAGCCTGATCGGTCTGTTCCTCAACGACCAGGAGCTCAAGCGCAAGGCCAAGGCCCACGACGAGATCGCCCACGACGTGAAGCAGGCCGCCGTGCTCGGCGCCGGCATCATGGGTGGCGGCATCGCCTACCAGTCGGCGGTCAAGGGCACCCCGATCCTGATGAAGGACATCCGCGAAGAAGCCATCCAGCTGGGCTTGAACGAAGCCTCCAAGCTGCTCGGCAAGCGCGTTGAAAAAGGCCGCCTGACCCCGGCGAAAATGGCTGAAGCGCTGAACGCGATTCGCCCGACCCTGTCCTACGGCGACTTCGCCAATGTCGACATCGTCGTCGAGGCCGTGGTCGAGAACCCGAAGGTCAAGCAAGCAGTACTGGCTGAAGTGGAAGGCCAGGTGAAGGAAGACGCGATCCTGGCCTCCAACACCTCGACCATCTCCATCAACCTGCTGGCCAAGGCGCTCAAGCGTCCGGAAAACTTCGTCGGCATGCACTTCTTCAATCCGGTGCACATGATGCCGCTGGTGGAAGTCATCCGTGGCGAGAAGTCCAGCGACGTGGCCGTTGCCACCACCGTTGCCTACGCCAAGAAAATGGGCAAGAACCCGATCGTGGTCAACGACTGCCCGGGCTTTTTGGTCAACCGCGTACTGTTCCCGTACTTCGGCGGTTTCGCCAAGCTGGTCAGCGCCGGTGTCGACTTCGTGCGCATCGACAAGGTCATGGAAAAATTCGGCTGGCCGATGGGCCCGGCCTACCTGATGGACGTGGTCGGTATCGACACCGGTCACCATGGCCGTGACGTAATGGCTGAAGGCTTCCCGGACCGCATGAAGGACGACCGCCGTTCGGCTGTCGACGCACTCTACGAAGCCAACCGCCTGGGCCAGAAGAACGGCAAGGGCTTCTATGCCTACGAGACCGACAAGCGCGGCAAGCCGAAGAAAGTCGCCGATGCCGCCGTACTCGACGTGCTCAAGCCAGTGATCTACGAGCAGCGTGAAGTCTCCGACGAAGACATCATCAACTGGATGATGGTCCCGCTGTGCCTGGAAACTGTTCGTTGCCTGGAAGACGGTATCGTCGCGACCGCCGCCGAAGCCGACATGGGCCTGGTCTACGGCATCGGTTTCCCTCCCTTCCGTGGCGGCGCGCTGCGCTACATCGATTCGCTCGGTGTTGCCGAATTCGTTGCCCTGGCAGACAAGTACGCCGATCTGGGTCCGCTGTACCACCCCACCGCGAAGCTGCGTGAAATGGCCAAGAATGGCCAGAGCTTCTTCGGTTAAGCGCCCAACGATTAAGAGCGAGAGAGAATATGAGCCTGAATCCAAGAGACGTGGTGATTGTCGACTTCGGTCGCACGCCGATGGGCCGCTCCAAGGGTGGCATGCACCGCAATACCCGCGCCGAAGACATGTCCGCGCACCTGATCAGCAAGGTGCTGGAGCGCAACAGCAAAGTCGATCCAAGTGAAGTCGAGGACGTGATCTGGGGCTGCGTCAACCAGACCCTGGAGCAGGGCTGGAACATCGCCCGCATGGCCTCCCTGATGACCCAGATCCCTCACACCGCGGCCGGCCAGACCGTCAGCCGCCTGTGCGGCTCGTCCATGAGCGCCCTGCACACCGCAGCCCAGGCGATCATGACCGGCAACGGCGACGTGTTCGTCGTCGGCGGTGTCGAGCACATGGGCCACGTCAGCATGATGCACGGCGTCGATCCGAACCCGCACATGTCGCTGTACGCCGCCAAGGCCTCGGGCATGATGGGCCTGACCGCCGAAATGCTCGGCAAGATGCACGGCATCAGCCGTGAGCAGCAGGACCTGTTCGGCCTGCGTTCGCACCAGCTCGCCCACAAGGCGACGGTCGAAGGCAAGTTCAAGGATGAAATCATCCCGATGCAGGGCTACGACGAGAACGGCTTCCTCAAGGTCTTCGACTACGACGAAACCATTCGCCCGGACACCACCCTGGAAAGCCTGGCTGCCTTGAAGCCTGCGTTCAATCCCAAGGGCGGTACCGTGACTGCCGGTACGTCCTCGCAGATCACCGACGGCGCCTCGTGCATGATCGTGATGTCGGCCCAGCGCGCCCAGGACCTGGGCATCCAGCCACTGGCGGTGATCCGTTCCATGGCCGTGGCCGGTGTCGACCCGGCGATCATGGGCTACGGCCCGGTGCCGGCGACCCAGAAAGCGCTCAAGCGCGCGGGCCTGACCATCGCCGACATCGACTTCTTCGAGCTCAACGAAGCTTTCGCCGCACAGGCCCTGCCGGTGCTGAAAGATCTGAAAGTGCTCGACAAGATGGATGAGAAGGTTAACCTGCACGGCGGCGCCATCGCCCTGGGTCATCCTTTCGGTTGCTCTGGTGCGCGGATTTCCGGCACTCTGCTCAACGTCATGAAGCAGAATGGCGGGACCTTCGGCGTCTCGACCATGTGCGTCGGCCTGGGTCAGGGCATCACCACCGTCTTCGAACGCGTCTAAGCGTTTCGCGGGTGGAAGCCGGGGCCTGGTGCCCCGGTTTTTTGTTTTGTGCCGCAAATTTTTTTCAAGAGGGTGAGCAACATGCAGATACAACCAGGCGTATACCGTCATTACAAGGGGCCTGAGTATCGTGTGTTCGGCACTGCGCGTCATTCCGAGACCGAGGAATGGGTAGTGTTCTATCAGGCCCTGTATGGCGATTTCGGTCTTTGGGTGCGGCCGCTTTCCATGTTCATGGAGTCGGTCGAGGTTGACGGCGAGCAAGTGCCGCGCTTTGCTTTGGTCAAGGCTGAAACCGAGCTGTTCACCCGGCCCGATGCCGAGGGTGGCTAGCGCCTCGCGCTTGACCTCACTCTGTTGCCACTATATATAGCGGTGCCGCGTCAGGTACCTGCCGTGTTTTTATTTTCAGTATTCAGGAATTTTCCGATCCATGGGCAAATCGCTGGTCATTGTGGAATCCCCGGCTAAGGCCAAGACCATCAACAAGTACCTGGGCAGCCAGTACGTGGTGAAGTCGAGTATCGGCCATATCCGAGACCTGCCTACCAGCGGTTCGGCCAGCGCCAGCAAGGAACCTGCCGCCAAGCGTGGCAAGGCCGCCGCCGGCGAGGCACCGGCCCTGTCGCCAAAGGAAAAGGCGCGCAAGCAACTGGTCGCGCGCATGGGGGTTGATCCGGACCACGGCTGGAAAGCCAAGTACGAGATCCTCCCGGGCAAGGAAAAGGTCATCGACGAACTGCGTCGCCTGGCCAAGGATGCCGACACCATCTATCTCGCAACCGACTTGGATCGCGAGGGGGAAGCCATCGCCTGGCACCTGCGCGAAGCCATCGGTGGTGACGACAGCCGATACAAGCGCGTGGTGTTCAACGAAATTACCAAGAAAGCCATCCAGGAAGCCTTCTCGCAGCCGGGCGAGCTGGATATCGACCGTGTCAACGCCCAGCAGGCCCGTCGCTTCCTCGATCGCGTGGTCGGCTACATGGTCTCGCCACTGCTGTGGGCCAAGATCGCCCGTGGCCTGTCTGCCGGTCGCGTGCAGTCGGTGGCGGTGAAGCTGGTGGTCGAGCGCGAGCGCGAGATCCGTGCCTTCATCCCGGAAGAATACTGGGAAGTACATGCCGACCTTGGCACTGCCAAGGATGCCAAGGTGCGCTTCGAAGTGGCGCGGGAGAAGGGCGAAGCCTTCAAGCCGCTCAACGAAGCCCAGGCCATGGCCGCCCTGGAGAAGCTCAAAGCTTCCAGCTACAGCGTTGCCAAGCGTGAAGACCGTCCGACCAGCAGCAAGCCGTCGGCACCGTTCATTACCTCCACCCTGCAGCAGGCCGCGAGCAACCGCCTGGGCTTCGGGGTGAAGAAGACCATGATGATGGCCCAGCGTCTGTACGAAGCCGGCTACATCACCTATATGCGTACCGACTCGACCAACCTTTCGGTCGATGCGGTGGAAATGGCCCGTACCTACATCGAGAACGAGTTCGGCAAGAAGTACCTGCCGCAAGAGCCGATCGTCTACGGCAGCAAGGAGGGGGCCCAGGAGGCGCACGAAGCGATTCGTCCTTCCGACGTCAACACCCACCCGACCAAGCTCAGCGGCATGGAGCGTGACGCCGAGCGTCTGTACGAGCTGATCTGGCGCCAATTCCTGGCCTGCCAGATGCCGCCGGCGCAGTACCTGTCGACCACGGTCAGCGTCATGGCTGGCGACTTCGAGCTGCGCGCCAAGGGCCGTATCCTCAAGTTCGACGGTTACACCCGTGTGCTGCCGCAACAGAGCAAGCCGGGCGACGACGACGTGCTGCCGGAAATGAACCAGGGCGAAGTGCTCAAGCTGATCCAGCTCGACCCGAGCCAGCACTTCACCAAGCCGCCGGCGCGTTACTCCGAGGCCAGCCTGGTCAAGGAAATGGAAAAGCGCGGCATCGGCCGGCCTTCCACCTACGCGGCGATCATCTCGACCATCCAGGACCGCGGTTATGTGACCCTGCACAACCGTCGCTTCTACTCCGAGAAGATGGGCGACATCGTCACCGAGCGCCTGTCCGAGAGCTTCTCCAACCTCATGGACTACGGCTTTACCGCCGGCATGGAAGAGAACCTCGATGACGTGGCCCAGGGCGAGCGCGACTGGAAAAACGTGCTGGACGAGTTCTACGGCGATTTCAGCAACAAGCTGAAAGTGGCCGAAGACAGCGAAAAGGGCATGCGCGCCAATCAGCCGACCCTGACCAACATCCCCTGCAAGGATTGCGGTCGGCCGATGATGATCCGCACCGCCTCCACCGGTGTGTTCCTCGGCTGCTCGGGCTACAGCCTGCCGCCCAAGGAACGCTGCAAGGCCACCGTCAACCTGGTCCCGGGCGATGAAATCGCCGCCGACGACGAAGGTGAGTCGGAATCGCGCGTGCTGCTGGGCAAGCATCGCTGCCCGATCTGCTCCACGGCCATGGATGCCTACTTGCTCGACGAGAAGCGCAAGCTGCACATCTGCGGTAATAACCCGGATTGCACCGGCTACGAGATCGAAGAGGGCAACTACCGCATCAAGGGCTACGAAGGTCCGAGCCTGGAGTGCGACAAGTGCGGCAGCGAAATGCAGCTCAAGACCGGCCGTTTCGGCAAGTTCTTCGGTTGCACCAATACCGAGTGCAAGAACACCCGCAAGCTGCTCAAGAGCGGCGAGGCGGCGCCGCCGAAGATGGACGCGGTGAAAATGCCGGAGCTCAAGTGCGAGAAGGTCAACGACACCTACGTGCTGCGTGACGGCGCTTCGGGCCTGTTCCTGGCGGCCAGCCAGTTCCCGAAAAACCGTGAAACCCGTGCACCGCTGGTGATCGAGATCATCCCGCACAAGGATGAGATCGATCCGAAGTACCACTTCCTCTGCGAAGCGCCGAAGAAGGATCCGGAAGGCCGTCCGGCGGTGATCCGCTACAGCCGCAAGACCAAGGAGCAGTACGTGCAGACCGAAGTCGACGGCAAGCCGACCGGCTGGCGTGCCTTCTACGACGGCAATGCCTGGAAGGTCGAAGACAAGCGCTGACCTCAGGTAGGCCCAATCGCGGGGCAAGCCCGCTCCCACAGGCATTAAAACCTGTGGGAGCGGGCTTGCCCCGCGATGCTTTTCAGGTACGCACTAGTGTAAATTGATAGGCCGCCTTGCAGCCTTTCGGAGGGCACCCAGATGGCCCAGGAACTCTATACCCGCACCAATCAGAAAATTTACTTTGCCGGGCTCGCCCTCGAAGCCATGGGCAAGGCGCAGGACAGCCGGGCGATGAACGCCCAGGCCCTGATCCAGGCCGAGCGCGAATCGGCGCTGTTTCACCTGTACGGTGCTCTGCTCGGGCTCTGCCACGAAATTGCCGGCTTCTACCGCTTGCCCCAGGCCGGTGCTCCGCGTGCCGAGCTGCTGCTGACCCGAGAAGTGCTGGAGGCCGTGGCCATTCCGGAAATGGCCGAGCTGGTCGAACTGGCCAAGCAGCGTGAGACCTGGTTGGCGCAACTGCTAGCAGCTTATGCCGATTTGTTCCGACCGCCGGTCGCGAAAAAAACAGCGAAAACCGATGTCACCCAGCCGCTGATTCAGGCCGTGAGCCTGGACGAGCCCGAAGCGACGCCACTTTCGCGGGAAGAGCTGGAGAGCTGGCGGCAGAACCTCAAGGGCCTGACCGTGCGTTTTCGTGAAGGCTTGAGTGAGTGCTGATCGAGGCGGTCGCTGGTACAATGGCGACCTTTCGTGGAGAACTGCCCCTTATGCCAACGTCCTTTCTAGAAATTGTCGAGTTGCCTGATGGCCGGATCGAGCTGCGCCGTGCCGAGGACGAAGGCTCCCTGGTAACCCTGGATTTCTCCGAGGACGCCAAGGCGTTCCTGCAAGGTCAACACGTCGAAGTGGCCAAAGCCATGCTCAGCGTTGGCGTGCAGATGGCCGGCAAACTGGTGGAAGGCGATATCGAGCGGGACGAAGGGCCACGCGTCCTGCATTGATCGTCCGGCGTGGCTTCCTCGTCCTGAGGAAGCCTGGCGAACCCCATTTCAAGCACCCCTGAATATCAGCCGAGGCGGATGTTCAGGCTTTGTGCGTCTCCGGCACGGGCGGCATTGCTCAGTTGCTGGCGGGCGCTGCTGCTGACCGTGTTCAGCCAGCTGACCACGGTGTGGCTACGACCCAGGCGCAGGGCGTCGCAGGCTAGCTGCAGGGCACTCTGGTTGCCGCGTGGTTGCAGCAGCAGGATGCGCTCGCGGTTCAGGCCGGCGTCGCGTAGCCAGGCGTGGGTGAGGCTGGCGGGCGGGGCGATCAGGGTCAGCCAGCGGGCGTCCTGTTCTTCACTCAACTCGCTCAGTTCACGCAGCATGGGTGCCAGTAGGCTCTGGCAGCTACCCAGTGCGCCACGAAAGGACAGCTCGCTGAACACCTGGGACGCGCCAGGGTGTGGCGCGGGCTTGGCGGCTTTCAGTCCGGGCAGGACCGGCTGGGCCAGGAATGCTTCGAACAGAGGCAATTGCGCTGGCTGTTGTACTTTCTGTGACGCAGGGGGGAACTGCATGACGCCTCCTTTATCGACGTATGACGCCGACACTCAAGCCTTCGATCACCAGTTCCTGCTCTTTCAGGTCGACTTCGATCGGGGCGAATTCGGGGTTTTCAGCAATCAGCCAGACTTTGCTGCCTTCACGTTTGAAGCGCTTGACCGTGACCTCGTCACCCAGGCGGGCGACCACGATCTGGCCGTTGCGGGCCTCGCGGCAGGTGTGCACGGCGAGCAGGTCGCCATCGACGATGCCGACGTCCTTCATGCTCATGCCGTGAACCCGCAGCAGGTAGTCGGCACGGGGATGGAAGAAGGCCGGGTTGATGTTGCAGGATTCCTCGATGTGCTGCTGGGCGAGGATGGGTGCGCCCGCGGCGACGCGACCGATGATCGGCAGGCCGCTGTCCTCGGCCTTGGCCTCGAGGCCCGGGATGCGGATGCCGCGGGAGGCGCCCGGAGTCATCTCGATCGCACCCTTGCGGGCCAGGGCCTTGAGGTGCTCCTCGGCGGCATTGGGCGACTTGAAGCCCAGCTCCTGGGCGATTTCCGCACGGGTGGGCGGGAAGCCGTTGTCTTCCAGGCAGCGCTTGATAAAAGCCAGAATCTCAGCTTGGCGTGGCGTCAGTTTTAGCATGTCGATCGCTCTGTCTTTTTATACAGTGACTGTAATTATATACAGTAAGTGGTGAGCTGCAAGCGGCTAGCTTCAAGAAAAAGCGGGGAACGGCAGCGCTTGTGGCTTACAGCTTGCAGCTTGTGGCTTGCAGCTGTGATTTAATAGCTGACCGGGTGGCCGCAAAACGGCTGTGTGGACTTGACAAATCAGTGCTTTGAAACGTATGTTTCAAACAAGTGTTTGTCAGGCGGAGTAGTCATGGCCCAGTCGGAAACCGTTGAACGCATTCTCGATGCTGCCGAGCAGTTGTTCGCGGAAAAAGGTTTTGCCGAAACCTCATTGCGGCTGATCACCAGCAAGGCCGGCGTCAACCTGGCGGCGGTGAACTACCATTTCGGTTCGAAGAAGGCGCTGATCCAGGCGGTCTTCTCGCGTTTCCTCGGTCCTTTCTGCACCAGCCTCGAGCGTGAGCTGGAGCGGCGCCAGGCCCGTCCCGAGCACAAGCCCAGCCTCGAAGAGCTGCTGGAGATGCTGGTCGAGCAGGCGCTGGTGGTGCAGCCACGCAGCGGTAACGACCTGTCCATCTTCATGCGCCTGCTGGGCCTGGCCTTCAGCCAGAGCCAGGGTCACCTGCGTCGCTACCTGGAAGACATGTACGGCAAGGTGTTCCGCCGCTACATGCTGCTGGTCAACGAAGCCGCGCCGCGTATTCCGCCGATCGAGCTGTTCTGGCGCGTGCACTTCATGCTCGGCGCCGCTGCGTTCAGCATGTCCGGGATCAAGGCCTTGCGCGCGATCGCCGAGACCGATTTCGGCGTCAATACCTCGATCGAGCAGGTCATGCGCCTGATGGTACCGTTCCTCGCCGCCGGCATGCGCGCCGACAGCGGCGTCACCGACGAGGCCATGGCCGCCGCGCAACTGCGTCCGCGCAGCAAATCGGCAAACCATACGGTCACTGCCAAGGCCTGATGCCATGGCTGGGCGCCGCGGGCCGCATCGGCTAAGCTAGCGCCCATGCCCAGTCTCGATCTACTGCACATTTCCCTTGCCGATCAATGCCTCTACGGATTTGCCCGGGGGCAGTTGCGCCTGCGCCTGCCGGTGTCCACGGCGTTGAACGGCGCCGGCGAGCGCAATGGCTCGGGCTGCACGCCCCGCGGCCTGCACCAGGTGCGGGCGAAGATCGGCGCAGGCTTACCACCCGGCGCGGTGCTGCGTGGGCGGCGCTGGACCGGTGAAACCTGGACGCCGGCGCTGCATGCGCAGTTTCCCGACCGCGACTGGATCCTCACCCGCATCCTCTGGCTCAGCGGCTGCGAGCCGGGCTTCAACCGCCTGGGGCCGGTCGACACCTTCCGCCGCTACATTTACCTGCACGGCACGCCCGACAGCGAACCCATGGGCGTGGCGTTGTCCCATGGCTGTGTGCGCCTGCGCAATGCCGACCTGCTGACCCTGTTCGACCAGGTGCCGCTGCATTGCCCGGTACAGATCGACGAAGTCGCGTGCCCCCAATGGGCTGACGCGCCCCTCTACTGAAGGATTATTTATGAGTGCCAGCCTGCAAGGCTCCTTGATGGTGGATATCGCCGGTACCTGGCTGACCGCCGAAGATCGCCAGCTTCTGCGCCAGCCCGAAGTGGCCGGCCTGATCATCTTTGCCCGCAACATCGACTGCCCGCGCCAGGTGCGTGAGCTGACCGCCTCGATCCGCGCCATCCGCCCCGACCTGATCCTGGCCGTCGACCAGGAAGGCGGGCGGGTCCAGCGCCTGCGTCAGGGCTTCGTGCGCCTGCCGGCCATGCGCGCGATTGCCGACAACGACAACGCCGAGTACCTGGCCGAGCAGTGCGGCTGGCTGATGGCGACCGAAGTCCTGGCGGTCGGCCTGGACCTCAGCTTCGCCCCGGTGCTCGACCTGGATCACCAGCGCAGCGCTGTGGTCGGCAGCCGCGCTTTCGAGGGTGACCCGCAGCGGGCCACGGCCCTGGCCGGCGCCTTTATCCGTGGCATGAACGCGGCCGGCATGGCGGCCTGTGGCAAGCACTTCCCCGGTCATGGCTGGGCCGAGGCCGACTCGCACGTCGCCATTCCTACCGACGAGCGCAGCCTCGAGCAGATCCGCGCCGTCGACCTGGTGCCTTTTGCGCGCCTCAGCGGCCAGCTGGCGGCGGTCATGCCGGCCCATGTCATCTACCCGCAGGTCGATAACCAGCCGGCCGGTTTCTCCCGGCGCTGGTTGCAGGAAATCCTGCGCGGCGAGCTGGGCTTTGACGGGGTGATCTTCAGCGACGACCTGTCGATGGCCGGTGCCCATGTGGTGGGTGATGCTGCCAGTCGCATCGAGGCGGCACTGAGCGCCGGGTGTGACATGGGCCTGGTGTGCAACGACCGGGCGGCAGCCGAGCTGGCCTTGAGCGCGGCCCAGCGCCTGAAGGTCAAGCCGTCGCCGCGTATCGCGCAGATGCGCGGGCAGGGCTTTGCGCGCACCGATTATCGCCAGCAGCCGCGTTGGCTGGAGGCGCTGGGGGCGTTGAAGGAAGCCCAGCTGGTCGATTGAGTTTGCCGGGGCTGCCTTGCAGCCCATCGCAGGCTTCGCCAGCTCCCACAGGGGGGGCTCAGGTAGAGGGTTCTGTGGGCGCTGGCGAAGCCTGCGATGGGCTCAACCAGCTTTCGATGCCTTGCGCTTACCGGGCAACGGCGCAAACAGCGCATCGATATCCTCGGCGGCCAGGCGCCAGTCCCCGGCCTGCCGTCCATCCAGCACCCCGGCCGCCAGCGCCGATTTCTCCTGCTGCAACTGCTGGATCTTCTCTTCCACCGTACCCCGGGTGATCAGCTTGTAGACGAACACCGGCTTCTCCTGGCCAATGCGGTAGGCACGGTCGGTGGCCTGGTTTTCCGCCGCCGGGTTCCACCAGGGGTCATAGTGGATCACGGTGTCGGCAGCGGTCAGGTTCAGCCCGACGCCGCCGGCCTTGAGGCTGATCAGGAAAATCTGCAGGCGACCGTCCTGGAAGTCCTGTACCGGCGCCCGGCGATCGCGGGTTTCGCCGGTCAGCAGGGCATAGGCCACGCCCCGTTGCTCAAGCTCGGCCTCGATCAGGCGCAGCATGCTGGTGAACTGCGAGAACAGCAGGACGCGGCGGCCTTCGGCGAGCAGTTCCTCGAGCATTTCCATCAGGCTGGCCAGCTTGCCCGAATGGGTGCCGCGGGCCGTCGAGGTGTCGCGGTTGACCAGGCGCAGGTCACAGCACACCTGGCGCAGTTTCAACAAGGCTTCGAGGATGATGATCTGGCTGCGCGCCACGCCCTTGCGGTCGATTTCGGCGCGCACTTTCTGGTCCATGGCCAGGCGCATGGTCTCGTAGACATCACGTTGCGCATCGCTGAGTTCGACCCAGTGGATCATTTCGGTCTTGGCCGGCAGTTCGGTCGCCACCTGCTCCTTGGTGCGGCGCAGCAGGAACGGCTTGATCCGTGCGTTGAGGTGCTGCAGGCGCTCATCGTTGCCCTGGCGCTCGATCGGCACCCGGTAGTCGCGATTGAAGGCCTTGGCATCGCCCAGCCAGCCGGGGAGCAGGAAGTGGAACAGCGACCACAGCTCGCCCAGGTGGTTTTCCAGTGGCGTGCCGCTCAGGCACAGGCGCTGGCGGGCTTCGAGCTGGCGAGCGGCCTGGGCGGCCTTGCTGCCCGGGCTCTTGATGTACTGCGCCTCGTCGAGGATCAGCACATGCAGCATCAGGTCCTTGAAGTACGCCAGGTCCTTGGGTAGCAGGGCGTAGGTGGTCAGCAGCAGGTCGTAGTCGGCAAGTTTGCCGAAGTACTTGCGCCGGCCGATGCCTTGCAGGGCCAGCACTCGCAGGCCGGGGGCGAAGCGGGCGGCTTCGTCCTGCCAGTTGGGGATCAGGCTGGTGGGCATCACCACCATGGCCGGGCGGGTCAGGCGTCCGGCGTTCTTTTCCGTCAGCAGGTGCGCCAGGG
This sequence comes from Pseudomonas sp. BGr12, assembly GCF_030272895.1. GTDB lineage: Bacteria > Pseudomonadota > Gammaproteobacteria > Pseudomonadales > Pseudomonadaceae > Pseudomonas. The sequence goes on from NZ_JALRNF010000011.1 coordinate 132,164, forward strand.
TTTGCAGGGTCTTGCCCAGGCCCATGTCGTCGGCGAGGATGCCGCCCACTTCCAGCTCGCGCAGGGCCTGCATCCAGCTCAGGCCTTCGAGCTGATAGGCGCGCAGGGTGGCGTTCAGGCCGTCCGGTACCTGCACCGGCGCAAGGCGGATATCGCGCAGGCGTTCGGCCAGGTTGCGCACCCGTTCACCGCCTTGCCAGTTCAGTGGGATGTCCTGCAGGGCGTTGAGGCGGGTGGCGTCGGGGGTGGCCAGGCGCAGGCTGGTTTCGCCCGGCTCGCGCAGGTAGAAGTCACCCAGGGTGGTCAGCACCGGCTTGAGCCGGCTGTAGGGCAGGGCGATCTGCAGGGCTCGTCGGCCACCGGCTTGGCCGGGAATGCTCACCAGTAGTTGTTCGTCGTCGCGTCGCTTGCTCAACTGGTTGCTGTTGAGCAGTTCCGGATGGGTGCGCAGCAGGTTGAGCAGGATCGGCAGCAGGCTAAGGCGCTCGCCTTCGATCACGATGCCCAGTTCCAGGTCGAACCAGTCGCGCTCCGGCGCTTCCTGGACCTGGGCGTACCAATCGTCCACCGGCGTCAGGTCGAAGGCGAAGTCCTCGGCGAACTCGATTTGCCAGCCTTGCGCGCGCAGGGCCGGCAGTTCGCTCAGGACGAAGCGCAGCCAGGCGCTGTCGTTGGGCAGTTCGAAGGGGTCGCCGGCGCTTTCCGGCAGCGCCTTGCTTTGCCGGGTGGCGATCTTGAAGCCCAGACCCAGCAAGGTCTCGCGCAGGCTGCGCTCGGCGGCGGGCTGGCGCTGGATGCGCAGGGTCTGCTCGGCGTCGTGCTTGATCACCGTGCTGGCGCGGCTGCCGCTGACGTATTCACCGGCGTAGCCGAAGGCCAGGGCGGCACGGTGCTGGATGTGCCGCTGCATGCGCCCGTTTCGTGGTTCAAAGGCGCTGAATTCGATGCTGCCCAGCCACAACCGCGGTTGTGGCTGGAGGTTGTCTACCAGGTGCTCGGGCATTTTCAGGGCTTGCTGACCTTGAGCAGCAGGGCCAGGTGGCCGCCGTCAAGGAAGGTCAGTTCTCCATTTTTCACCGTGTTGTTGCTCTGCTTGAACTGCTCGCTCTGGATCACGCTGCCGTTGCCGTCGAACTGGTTGATCCAGAAACTGGTGTCGACGGCGATAAAGCGCTCTTCCGTTACGTTCAGGTTGCCCTCGATCGGGAAGTGGCCGAAGTGTTCCTTGCCGTCGCTGATGGCAACGGTGCCGGCATCCTGTTGCCAGGCCTTGTGCAGCAACACGGTGTACTTGCTCGGGTCGGCCGCAAGTTTTGCAACTTCGTCGTTCAGCAAGGGCTGGCGCATGTCGCCTTCGGCCGGGGGCTGGCCCGCGTTGCGCCAGTCTTCGGGGGCGAACTGGCTGGTAATGGCCGGCACGGCGTTCTGCCGCACCAGGATCATCTCGACCTGATAAACGCCTTCGGCGAAGGCTGCTGGGGCGAACAGGGCCAGCAGCAGGGTCAGGCAGCGAATGGCACGCATGGGATTTCCTTCATGCAGATTGTGGGGTCAGGCGCTCGAACAGCGCCTCGAGGTTGTTGAAACGTTCTTCCGGGCGCTCCATCGGCACCATGAACTTGAACTGGGTGGCGCCTTCGAACTTGTAGCGCTTGGGCTGGCCCTGGATCAGTTTGATCAGCACCAGCGGATCGACCGGGGTCTGGGCTTCGAACTCGATCTTGCCGCCATTGGGGCCGGCATCGACTTTCTTGATGCCGAGCTTTTCCGCGTGCAGCTTGAGCGAAGTCAGGCGCACCAGGTGCTTGGTCGGCTCGGGCAGCAGGCCGAAGCGGTCGATCATCTCCACCTGCAGGTCCTTGAGGCCGTCTTCGTCGACCGCCGAGGCGATGCGCTTGTACAGGATCAGTCGCGCATGTACATCCGGCAGGTAGTCTTCGGGAATCAGTGCCGGCAGGCGCAGGTTGATTTCCGGGCCGCCGCCCAGCGGCTGGTCGAGGTTTGGCTGGGTGCCCTTGCGGATGGCCTTGACCGCCCGTTCGAGCATTTCCATGTACAGGGTGAAGCCAACCGCCTGGATCTGGCCGCTCTGGCCTTCGCCGAGCAGCTCGCCGGCACCGCGGATTTCCAGGTCGTTGGTGGCCAGGACGAAACCGGCGCCCAGGTCCTGGGTGTTGGCGATGGCCTCCAGGCGCTTTTCGGCGTCGGCGCTGATCTGCTGGCGCGGCGGCGTGAGCAGGTAGGCATAGGCCTGGTGGTGGCTACGACCGACCCGGCCGCGCAACTGGTGCAACTGGGCCAGGCCGAACTTGTCGGCGCGTTCGATGATGATGGTGTTGGCGCTGGGCACGTCGATGCCGGTCTCGATGATGGTCGAGGCGATCAGCACGTTGAAGCGCTTGTGGTAGAAGTCGCTCATCACCTGTTCGAGCTCGCGTTCGCGCATCTGGCCGTGGCCGATGCCGATGCGGGCCTCGGGCACCAGTTCGGCAAGATCGGCGGCGCATTTCTCGATGCTCTTCACATCGTTGTGCAGGTAGTAGACCTGCCCGCCGCGCAACAGCTCGCGCAGCAGGGCTTCCTTGACCGTGCTCTTGTTCTGCTCCATGACGAAGGTGCGCACCGACAGCCGGCGCGCCGGCGGGGTGGCGATGATCGACAGGTCGCGCATGCCGGACACGGCCATGTTCAGGGTGCGTGGAATCGGCGTGGCGGTCAGGGTGAGGATGTCCACCTCGCTGCGCAGGGCCTTGAGCTGTTCTTTCTGGCGCACGCCGAAACGGTGCTCTTCGTCGATGATGACCAGGCCCAGGTCCTTGAGCTTGACGTCGTCCTGCAGCAGCTTGTGGGTGCCGATGACGATGTCGATCTTGCCCTCGGCGAGGTCCGCGACCGCCGTGGCGACTTCCTTGGGCGACTTGAAGCGGCTCATCACTTCCACGGTCACCGGCCAGTCGGCGAAGCGGTCGCGGAAGCTGTTGTAGTGCTGTTGGGCGAGCAGGGTGGTGGGCACCAGGATGGCCACCTGGCGCCCGCCGTGCACGGCGATGAAGGCGGCGCGCATGGCCACTTCGGTCTTGCCGAAGCCGACGTCGCCGCACACCAGGCGGTCCATCGGCTTGGCTGCCAGCATGTCCTCGCGCACTGCCTCGATGGCGCTCTGCTGGTCGGGGGTTTCCTCGAACGGGAAGCCGGCGCTGAAGGTAGCGTAGTCGGCCGCCGGGTCGGCGAAGGCATAGCCTTTGCGCGCGGCGCGGCGGGCATAGATGTCCAGCAGTTCGGCGGCCACGTCGCGGACCTGTTCGGCGGCCTTGCGCTTGGCCTTCTGCCAGGCTTCGGAACCCAGTCGGTGCAGCGGCGCCAGGGCGTCGTCGCTGCCGGTGTAGCGGGCGATCAGGTGCAGGTTGGCCACCGGCACGTAGAGCTTGGCGCCCTCGGCGTATTCCAGGGTAAGGAACTCGGCGGCCTGGCTGTCGATTTCCAGGGTCGCCAGGCCCAGGTAGCGGCCCACGCCATGGTCGATATGCACCACCGGCGCGCCTTCGCGCAGCTCGGTGAGGTTCTTGATCACCGCATCGTTGTTGCCGTCGCTGCGTTTCTCCCGGCGCCGGCGCTGCATGACCCGTTGGCCGAACAGCGGGCTTTCGGCGACCAGGGCGATGGCCGGATCGTCCAGCACCAGGCCTTCGTCCAGTGGCGCGATGGTGATGGCCAGGCGCTCCTTGCCGGCGACGAAGGCGCTCCAGCTATCGACCGTCTGCGGGCGCAGCTTCAGGCGTTCGAGCAATTCCAGCAGGACTTCGCGCCGGCCCGCCGATTCGGCGGTGAACAGCACGCGGCCCGGGAATTGTTCGAGAAAACCCGACAGTGCCGCCAGCGGCTGGTTGGCCTTGGCCTCGATGGCGAGGTTGGGCAGGGTCCGGGCCGGGAAGCGCTCGCGCCCGGCGCCACTGTCGACGTCATCCTGGCTGACCACCACCCGTGGCCAGCTCTTGAGCCGGGCAAAGCAGTCTTCCACCGGCAGGAACAGTTCGGCCGGCGGCAGCAGCGGCCGCGTCGGGTCGATGCGGCGCTCCTCATAGCGGTTGCGCACGTCGCTCCAGAAATGCTCGGCGGCCTGCTCGACGCCCGGCAGGGAGAACACCTGGGTGTCCTGGGGCAGGTAGTCGAACAGGCTCGAGGTGTCGTCGAAGAACAGCGGCAGGTAATACTCGATACCGGCCGGCGTGATACCGCTGGACAGGTCCTGGAAGATCGGGGTGCGGCGGAAATCGACGTCGAAACGTTCGCGAAAGCGTGCCTTGAACTGAGTCACCGCTTCTTTTTGCAGCGGGAACTCGCGGGCCGGCAGCAGGCGCACCGAGTCGACCTTGTCGATCGAGCGCTGGGTTTCCGGGTCGAAGGTGCGCAGGGTCTCGATCTCGTCGTCGAACAGGTCGATCCGGTAGGGCAGCTTGCTGCCCATGGGGAACAGGTCGATCAGTGCGCCGCGCACGGCGAATTCGCCGTGTTCATAGACGGTGTCGACGCAGCGGTAGCCGCTGGCTTCCAGGCGCAGGCGCATCTGCTCGACATCGAGCTTCTGGCCGATGTCCAGCACCAGACTGCTGCCCAGCAGGAAGCGGGTCGGCGCCAGGCGGTGCAGGGCGGTGGTGATCGGCACCACCAGAATGCCGTGGTCGAGCTCCGGCAGCCGGTACAGGCTGGAAATGCGCTGGGAGATGATGTCCTGGTGCGGCGAGAACAGGTCGTAGGGCAGGGTTTCCCAATCGGGGAAGGGCAGCACCGGCAGGTCGGGCGCGAAAAAGCGCAGCTCCTGCTCCAGCCGGTCAGCACTCTGGCTGTCGGCGGTCAGCAGCAGGGTGAAGCGCCCGGCGGCGCTGGCAGCTTCGGCGATGGCAAGGCTCAGGGCGGCGCCCGGCAGGTTGCCCCAGGTTTGTTTGCCGGCAGTGGCCGGCAGGTGCGGTAGACGCAGAACAGGCACGGGAGGTCGAGCTCCAAGCGTTGCGACAAAGACGCCAATTGTACCGTTCAGAGGCCCGTGCTGTCAGGCTTGCGCGGGCTAAAAAGCCTGTAGTGACACGTCGGCGACAGGCGCTCATTGCTCGATGGGCCGCGGGGCGTCATAATGTAGCCCCTTTTTTCTGTCCCTACATGTGGAAGGTTCCCGTGACTCAGAAGCCCGACCAGTGTCTTGGTGAGTGGATTGATCGTGAAGCACTTGCAGAAGCGATGATCCCGCTTATCGGTCAGCTCTACCGCAATAACAATGTGGTGAGCTCGATCTATGGCCGCAGCCTGATCAACCGCTCGGTGATCTCGATCCTCAAAGCGCACCGCTTTGCCCGTCATCGCCAAACCGACGAAACCGAACTCTCTGTCCACGAGACATTCCCGCTGCTCAAGGCCATGAGCGAGCTGAAACTGGGCGCCGCTTCGGTCGACCTGGGCAAGCTGGCCAACAAGTTCAAGCAAGAAGGCAACGGCCGTAGCGCCGAGCAGTTCGTGCGTGAAGAAATGGCTGACGTGGTTGGCCAGCAGAACGCTTCGGCGCGCAAAGGCACCGACGTTGTCCTGTACGGTTTCGGTCGCATCGGCCGCCTGCTGGCGCGCATCCTGATCGAAAAAACCGGTGGTGGCGACGGCCTGCGCCTGCGCGCCATCGTCGTGCGCAAAGGCGCCGAGAACGATCTGGTCAAGCGTGCCAGCCTGCTGCGTCGTGACTCGGTGCACGGTCCGTTCGATGGCACCATCACCATCGACGAAGCCAACAACACCATCACTGCCAACGGCAACCTGATCCAGGTTATCTACGCCAAGAGCCCGAGCGAAGTCGACTACACCCAGTACGGCATCGAAAACGCCCTGATCGTGGACAACACCGGTGTATGGCGTGACGCCGACGGCCTGGGCCAGCACCTGGCCTGCCCGGGCGCTGCCCGCGTGATCCTCACCGCACCTGGCAAGGGCGCGCTGAAGAACATCGTTCACGGCATCAACCACGGCGACATCACTGCCGACGACAAGATCATCTCGGCTGCCTCCTGCACCACCAACGCCATCGTGCCGGTGCTCAAGGCTGTCAATGACAAGTACGGCATCGTCAACGGCCACGTCGAAACCGTTCACTCGTTCACCAACGACCAGAACCTGATCGACAACTTCCACAAGGGCAGCCGTCGTGGCCGCGCCGCGCCGCTGAACATGGTCATCACCGAAACCGGTGCTGCCACCGCAGCCGCCAAGGCACTGCCAGTGCTCAAGGGCAAGCTGACCGGCAACGCGATCCGCGTACCTACGCCGAACGTGTCGATGGCCATCCTGAACCTGAACCTGGAAAAGGCCACCAACCGCGACGAAATCAACGAGTACCTGCGCCAGATGGCCATGCACTCGGACCTGCACAAGCAGATCGACTACGTCAGCTCCCAGGAAGTGGTATCCACCGACTTCGTTGGCTCGCGCCACGCCGGTGTGGTCGATGCCGAAGCCACCATCTGCAACGATAACCGCGTTGTCCTGTACGTCTGGTACGACAACGAATTCGGTTACAGCTGCCAGGTTGTGCGTGTGATGGAAGACATGGCCGGCGTCAACCCGCCAGCTTTCCCACGCTAAGCTTCATTGTGTGACTGAAAACGGGGACCTTTGGGTTCCCGTTTTTTTTTGGTTCTTCACGACATGCCGTGGGCTATGATTCTAGGGTTGAGTTGAGTTGAGTTGAGTTGAGTTGAGTTGAGTTGAGTTGGACTGAGGCCGCGAGCTTATCCATTCAATGTGGCGATGCTGCCGGCCCCTTCCGCCTTTACGGCGGCCTACTTTTCTCTTGGGAAAAGTAGGCAAAACCGCTGGCTCCTGCATC
>NZ_JALRNF010000120.1 GCF_030272895.1 Pseudomonas sp. BGr12
CGATATACCTCGATAACTCCGCGACCACCCCGCTCTAAACAAGCGATCCCCAGAAGATGAGCTACTGCCTGCACGTAGACGCGAACTACGGTAACCCGGCGTCGCGCTCCCACGTCTTTGGCTGGAAAGCCGAGGAAGCGGTCGAGAACGCTCGCCGCCAGGTCGCCGACCTGGTCAACGCCGATCCGCGGGAAATTGTCTGGACGAGCGGTGCAACCGAGTCCGACAAGCTGTGAATCATTGTCTTCGAGGAATTATACTGCATGAAGGGCAAGGAGCTTATCAGGTCCAAG
>NZ_JALRNF010000121.1 GCF_030272895.1 Pseudomonas sp. BGr12
GTGACGGCCTGAGCGACGCCCTGCGCAATCCCGATGTTTACCCGACCATCATAAAGCGCCGGGTACCGCGACAGCTCAAGCACTTCACCTATGCCCCGCAGGTGACCATCCACACCGATGCCCAGCGGCAAGTGACCATCCTCGAACTCAGCGCCCCCGACCGCCCCGGCCTGCTGGGGCGGATCGGCAAGATCTTCCTGGAGTTCGACCTGTCGCTGCAAAATGCCAAGATTGCGACCCGCGGCGAACGGGTCTAAGACGTGTTCTTCATTACCGACGCCGACAACCAGCC
>NZ_JALRNF010000122.1 GCF_030272895.1 Pseudomonas sp. BGr12
TACTGCACATGGTCGCTGATATTGGCCATCACCTCAGGCTGAAGCAGGTAGTTCATGTAGGCAAGCGGCCTCTCGTCGGGCGCATCGGCCGGCATGGCAACCATGTCGAAACACATCGGCGCGCCTTCCCTGGGGATCGAATAACCGACCTTCACCCCGTTCTTCGCTTCCTCGGCGCGATTCTTCGCCTGCAGCACGTCACCCGAGAAGCCCACCACCACGCAGACATCGCCATTGGGCAGGTCACCCGTGTACTTGGAGGAGTGGAAGTAGCTGATGTTCGGACGCACCT
>NZ_JALRNF010000123.1 GCF_030272895.1 Pseudomonas sp. BGr12
CTCGCCACACGCGGCGAGCAGCAGGGTAACGGCAAGCGGACTGACTGGGCGCATGACGGGTTCCCGAACGGAGAGGCCCCTCGTATGCCGCACAACGCACTGGCTGATACAGCAACGGGAGCTGTTTCAGCAGGAGGTGGGGTCAGACGAAGCAGAGTGTCAGCGGCTCGGCGATATAGGCCGGCTTGTCCTCGCCTTCGATTTCCAGGGTGGCAGTGAGCTTGATCAGCCACTGGCCAGGCTTCTTGTCGGTCGCCTGGGCCATGTCGACCTTGTGGCTTACCCGGCT
>NZ_JALRNF010000124.1 GCF_030272895.1 Pseudomonas sp. BGr12
GTGATCACGGCCGAACTGGGCATGCCGGTGCAGTGGTGCCAGGCGGTGCTCGTCGAGGGCCCGATCGTCGGACTTGAGCAGTACATCGAACTGGCCGGGCTGATGGAAGAGGTGCGCGAGGTCGGCAACTCCCTGGTGTACCGCGAGGCGGTGGGCGTCTGTGCCTTCATCAACCCCTCGAACTACCCGCTGCACCAGTTGATCGGCAAGCTGGCCCCGGCGCTGGCCGCAGGGAGCACGGTGGTGGTCAAGCCGAGCCAGGAAACCCCGCTGCACGCCTTCCTGCTGG
>NZ_JALRNF010000125.1 GCF_030272895.1 Pseudomonas sp. BGr12
AAATCCCCGGGTCCTGGGTCTTTATCGCCTCACTGACATAGGTGTCCAGGGCGATGTCGAAGCGATCGCGCTGGCCGGCAAGCTCGGCGGTCAGCAGGTTGTAGACGGTGTCCTGTCTGAACGATCCGTAGACGACGGGTTTGTCCGCCTGCTTTTGCGCGGGATCCAGGGCAGGCGCCTGGGAGGCGGTGGATTCCGGGGCCAGGATATGACAGCGCTGGAGCAGGGCTACGGACAGGAACAACGCGTAGTATCTATTCATAATGAGGAATTGGGCGACTTACCAGC
>NZ_JALRNF010000126.1 GCF_030272895.1 Pseudomonas sp. BGr12
TGCAGGAAGCCGCCGGCAAGATCGTGATCGGTGTAATCCATCACCACCGACGTCGAGCGATTGCGGGCGCCTTCGCCTTCGCTGCCGCCGGGCGTGGAGGTGGCCAACTGGCCGGTGGCGATGTTGCCCGGCACGGTGCGGTAGTCGTTGTTGCCCTGCAGCTCGTAGCCGTTGGCGCTGACCTGCAACCGACGCTGGTTGTCGAGATTCCAGCCGACCTTGGCGAACAGGTTGTGGCTGCACGCATCCATCAGGTCGCCCTGGACGTCGTTGACCGCGATCGCCC
>NZ_JALRNF010000127.1 GCF_030272895.1 Pseudomonas sp. BGr12
TTCCTGTTCGAAGTCGGGGGCGATATCGCCGAGTCTGAGGCTCATGGTGCGGCTCCTAGGCTGAGTTCGTTATGGGTTCACTTTGCCTGCATCTGCTAGAAAACAAAAAGAATAAATATCGATTTATTTATAACTTTTTATCCTATCAGCAGACAGACAAAAAAAAGCCTCGCACGAGGCGAGGCTTCTCTTTTCAACCGGACTTACAGGAAGTTGTAAGTGTAGTTGAAGATCAGACGGGTCTGGTCCTTGTCAGCAACGCTTTCGCCTTGGCCGCGGAACGTAC
>NZ_JALRNF010000128.1 GCF_030272895.1 Pseudomonas sp. BGr12
TGTCGTGACCCAGACCGTCGAGGTGATGAGCGGCCTGGAATCCTGCATGCAGGAGGCGGCCAATGGCATCTAGGCACTGGACAAGCAGTCCCAGGTCATCGGCTCGAACATCAAGACCATCAGCGACATCGCCGGCCAGACCAACCTGCTGGCGCTCAACGCGGCCATCGTGGCGGCCCGGGCCGGTGAGCAGGGCCGCGGCTTTGCCGTGGTCGCCAACGAAGTGCGCCAGCTCGCGTCGCGCACCAGCGTCGCCACCGAGGAAATCGCCCGGGTGGTGCAGCAG
>NZ_JALRNF010000129.1 GCF_030272895.1 Pseudomonas sp. BGr12
TGTTCGACTTCGAGACAACGGATGAGAAGGCATAACGGCTGATCGCGGGGCAAACCCCCTCCCACAGGGGGATAAAGGATACACGTCTGGGGGCGGGCTTGCCCCGCGATGCGTTTAGCGAGCAAACGAAAACGCCCGGCATCGAGCCGGGCGTTTTCGTTGGTGTCGCTTAGCGGGCGCGGTAGGTGTTGCGCCCTTTGCTCAGGTCGTAAGGCGTCAGTTCATAGCGGATGTTGTCACCGGTCAGAATTCGAATGTAGTTCTTGCGCATTTTCCCAGAAATAT
>NZ_JALRNF010000012.1 GCF_030272895.1 Pseudomonas sp. BGr12
TTTTGTTTTTTTTTTTGTGGGTTTTTTTTGTTGGTTTTCTCTCGGGGTGGCACCGCCCCCCCACCTTTTGGGGGGGGCCCCCCCCCGCGATAGGGTGTCAGAACAACCAGCGATACAGCAGGTAGGCCACCACCACCGCCAGCACCGGACGCAACACCCGGTATGCCTTGGGATTGGCACGCTTGAACTGCTTGACCCGCCCACTGATGACCGTGCTGAAGCGCTTGCTCCAGGCATAGGCCTGGTTGATCCCACCCACGCGCTCGTCGTCGGTGTTCTGCGGCGCGGTGGCGCGACCGAGGAAGGCGCTGACCTTGCGATTGATGCGGGTCATCAACGGGCTGCTCAGCGGACGCTCGACGTCGCAGAACAGGATCACCCGGGTGGTTTCGGTTTCGTTCTTGACCCAGTGCACATAGGTCTCATCGAACATCACGTCTTCGCCGTCGCGCCAGGCATAGACCTGACCATCGACGTAGATCCGGCAGTTGTCGGAGTTGGGTGTCGACAGGCCCAAGTGGTAGCGCAGGGAACCGGCGAAGGGGTCGCGGTGCGGGTTGAGGTGGCTGCCACCGGGCAACAGGGCAAACATCGCGCCCTTGACGTTGGGAATGCTGTTGACCAGCTCGACCGTGCGCGGGCACAGCGCTTCGGCCGATGGCAGCGGTTTGTCGTACCACTTCAGGTAGAAACGCTTCCAGCCCTTCTTGAAGAACGAACCGAAGCCGGCGTCGTTATCCTTCTCGGCGGCGCGGATATAACCCTCGTCGAACAGGTGCATGGCCTCTTCGCGGATCACCTGCCAGTTGTCCTTGAGCACATCGAGCTCGGGAAAGCGGTTGCGATCGAGGTAGGGTTTGGACGGCACGCCGGAGAACAGGTACATCAAGGCGTTGTAAGGAGCGAACAGCGCCGAGTGGTTGACGAACTGGCGCAGCATCGGAAGGCGCGCCTTGCCGCGCAGGTGAACGAACAGTGTGCTGCCGAAAAACAGCAACAAGACACCCGCCTTGGCGGCAAAGGAAAAGGTCATTCAACACTCCTTGGAATTGCAGTCCAGGCCATCACTGCCGGATCAAAAAGCCATCATAAACTGAACCGGCCCCGGTAAAAACAACCGAGACCGGCATTCAGTATTGACGATTGTGCAATAAAGTCGTGTACCGCCCCTTGCTCCAGGTCGTGTTACTGCTGGTTCTCCTGCTCGGTGAACAGGTCGCTGAAGAGCATGCTCGACAGGTAGCGTTCGCCGGAGTCAGGCAGGATCACCACGATGGTCTTGCCCTGCATCTCCGGCTTCTCCGCCAGGCGCACCGCCGCCGCCATCGCCGCGCCGCAAGAGATCCCGCTGAGGATCCCCTCCTCCTGCATCAGGCGCAGGGCCATGGCCTTGGCCTCTTCGTCACTGACCAGCTCGACCTGGTCGACCATCGACAGATCGAGGTTCCTGGGCACGAAACCGGCGCCGATGCCCTGGATCTTGTGTGGGCTGGGCTTGACCTCCTGGCCGGTCAGGGTCTGGGTGATCACCGGCGAGGTAATCGGCTCGACCGCCACCGACAGGATCGCCTTGCCCTGGGTCTGCTTGATGTAGCGCGACACACCGGTGATGGTGCCGCCGGTGCCGACGCCGGCTACCAGTACATCGACGGCGCCATCGGTGTCGTTCCAGATTTCCGGGCCGGTGGTCTTCTCGTGGATCGCCGGGTTGGCCGGGTTGTCGAACTGGGCCGGCATGAAGTACCGGGCCGGATCGCTGGCAACGATTTCGCCGGCCCTGTCGATCGCGCCTTTCATGCCCTTGGCCGGCTCGGTCAGCACCAGCTCGGCGCCCAGTGCCTTGAGTACCTTGCGCCGCTCGATGCTCATGGACGCCGGCATGGTCAGCAGCAGCTTGTAGCCACGGGCCGCGGCGACAAAGGCCAGGCCGATACCGGTGTTGCCCGAGGTGGGCTCGACGATGGTCATGCCCGGCTTGAGCTTGCCGCTGCTTTCAGCGTCCCAGATCATGTTCGCACCGATCCGGCACTTGACCGAATAGCCCGGGTTGCGCCCTTCGATCTTGGCCAGGATGGTCACCCCGCGCGGGGCGATGCGGTTGATCTGCACCAGCGGTGTATTACCGATGGAGTGCGCGTTGTCAGCAAAAATACGGCTCATGGCAGGGGTCCTTTTGGACTGCGGACGGAAAACTTCAAGGGTAAGCCTGCGGCGTCGGTGCGTCCACAAGCAGCGAACCGACGCCAACGGCAAGGGTCAACCGATCTATACCCCTGCTGGAAACCCGACCGATGAAACGCCGCTATCGCTGGCCCCTCGGGGGGCTGTTGGGGATTGCCCTGTTGCTGATCGGCCTGCACCTGGCCCTGCCCTGGCTCGTGCGCGACTACCTCAACGACCGGCTGGCCGACATGGGTGACTATCGGGGACGGATCACCGACGTGGACCTGGCCTGGTGGCGGGGTGCCTACAAGATCAATGGGATGACCATCGTCAAGACCAGCGGCAAGGTACCGGTGCCGTTGCTTGAGGCGCCCCTGATCGATCTGTCGGTCAGTTGGCGATCGCTGTGGTACGACCATGCCGTGGTTGCCGAAGTGGTGTTCGTACGCCCCACGCTGAATTTCGTCGACGGCGCCAGCAAGCAGAGCTCGCAGACCGGCCAGGGCACCGACTGGCGCCAGCAACTGGAAAAACTGCTGCCCATTACCCTCAATGAAGTGCGCATCGACAACGGCACCTTGAGTTTTCGCAACTTCAACGCCAGGCCCCAGGTCAACCTCAAGGCCACCCGGCTCGATGCCAGCATTCGCAACCTGACCAACGTCGAGGACCTCAAGGGCCGGCGCGATGCCCGCTTTGACGGCAAGGCCCGGCTGCTCGGCGATGCCGCCGTGGAGAGCAACGCCACGTTCGACCCGTTCAGCGACTTCGACAACTTCCAGTTCCGCCTGCGCGCCACCGACCTCCAGCTGCGCAAGCTCAATGATTTTGCCAATGCCTATGGCAAGTTCGACTTCAATGCCGGCCACGGCGACCTGGTGATCGAGGCCCAGGCGAGCAATGGCCGGCTTACCGGCTATATCAAGCCTCTGCTGCGCGATGTCGATGTATTCAACTGGCAGCAGGACGTCAAGGATGAAGAAAAGGGCCTTTTCCGTTCGATCTGGGAAGCGTTGATCGGCGGTGGCGAAACGGCACTGAAAAACCAGCGCAAGAACCAGTTCGCCACCCGTGTGGAACTGCGCGGCAGCGTACACAAACGCGATATCAGCGGCTTCGAGGCGTTCCTGCAGATCCTGCGCAATGGCTTCATTCAGGCGTTCAATGCACGCTACGAGCAACCCGCGCCCAAGTCTGACTGAGTCACCAAGTGACGGGCCATTCAGAGACTGAATGGCCCGTCTGCGTTCCCAGTCGGCCGGAGCCCGCGTTATAGTCGTGCATGACAATTTTTTTGCCGGGGGCGATGTACCCCCGGGCGCAACGTTAGAGGATCGGTTCATGAAGTTCGAAGGCACCAGCGCATACGTCGCCACAGACGACCTTAAACTGGCGGTCAACGCGGCGATCACCCTGGAGCGGCCACTGCTGGTCAAGGGCGAGCCGGGCACCGGCAAGACCATGCTCGCCGAGCAACTGGCCGAATCCTTTGGCGCCAAGCTGATCACCTGGCACATCAAGTCGACCACCAAGGCCCACCAGGGTCTCTACGAGTACGACGCGGTCAGCCGCCTGCGTGACTCGCAACTGGGCGTGGACAAGGTCCACGACGTGCGCAACTACCTGAAGAAAGGCAAGCTCTGGGAGGCGTTCGAGTCCGAAGAGCGGGTCATCCTGCTGATCGACGAGATCGACAAAGCCGACATCGAGTTCCCCAACGACCTGTTGCAGGAACTGGACAAGATGGAGTTCTACGTCTACGAGACCGATGAGACCATCAAGGCCAAGCAGCGCCCGATCATCATCATTACCTCCAACAACGAGAAAGAGCTGCCGGACGCCTTCCTGCGCCGCTGCTTCTTCCACTACATCGCCTTCCCCGACCGCGACACCCTGCAGCAGATCGTCGACGTGCACTACCCCAACATCAAGAAGGACCTGGTCAGCGAAGCGCTGGACGTGTTCTTCGACGTGCGCAAGGTGCCGGGCCTGAAGAAAAAGCCTTCCACCTCGGAGCTGGTCGACTGGCTCAAGCTGCTGATGGCCGACAACATCGGCGAAGCGGTACTGCGCGAGCGTGATCCGACCAAGGCCATCCCGCCGCTGGCCGGCGCCCTGGTGAAAAACGAACAGGACGTGCAACTGCTTGAGCGCCTGGCCTTCATGAGCCGTCGCGGCAACCGCTGAGCCGGGAGGCAACTGCCATGCTGCTCAATCTGTTCAATGAAATGCGCGCGGCCAAGGTGCCGGTGTCGGTGCGCGAGCTGCTTGATCTGCTCAATGCGCTCAAGCAGGGCGTCACCTTTGCCGACATGGACGAGTTCTACTTCCTGTCGCGGGCGATCCTGGTCAAGGATGAACGGCATTTCGACAAGTTCGACCGGGCCTTCTCCGCCTACTTCAAGGGCCTGGAGAACCTCAACCAGCACCTGGAAGCGCTGATTCCCGAAGACTGGCTGCGCAAGGAGTTCGAACGTTCGCTGACCGATGAGGAACGGGCGCAGATCCAGTCACTGGGCGGTCTGGACAAGCTCATCGAAGAGTTCAAGAAGCGCCTGGAAGAGCAAAAGGAACGCCATGCCGGCGGCAACAAGTGGATCGGCACCGGCGGCACCAGCCCGTTCGGCTCGGGCGGCTTCAATCCCGAGGGCATCCGCGTCGGCGATGCCGGCAAGCGCCAGGGCAAGGCGGTCAAGGTCTGGGACCAGCGCGAATACAAGAACCTCGACGACCAGGTCGAACTGGGCACGCGCAACATCAAGCTGGCCCTGCGCCGCTTGCGCAAGTTCGCCCGCCAGGGCGCGGCCGAGGAGCTGGACATCGACGGCACCATCGACCACACCGCCCGCGATGCCGGCCTGCTCAACATCCAGATGCGTCCGGAACGGCGCAACAGCGTCAAGTTGCTGCTGCTGTTCGATATCGGCGGTTCGATGGACGCCCATGTGAAGATCTGCGAAGAGCTGTTCTCGGCCTGCAAGACCGAGTTCAAGCACCTGGAGTACTACTACTTCCACAACTTCGTCTACGAGTCGGTGTGGAAGAACAACCTGCGCCGCACCTCGGAACGCACCTCGACCATGGACCTGCTGCACAAGTACGGCGCCGACTACAAAGTGGTGTTCGTCGGCGATGCGGCCATGGCGCCCTACGAGATCACCCAGCCCGGTGGCAGCGTCGAGCACTGGAACGAAGAAGCCGGCTATGTGTGGATGCAGCGCTTCATGGAGAAGTACAAGAAGCTTATCTGGATCAACCCCTATCCCAAGGACACCTGGGGGTATACCGCCTCGACCAACATCGTGCGCGAGCTGATCGAGGACCGGATGTATCCGCTGACCTTGCGTGGGCTTGAGGAAGGGATGCGGTTTCTGTCCAAGTAAGCCATCGCGGGGCAAGCCCGCTCCTACCGTCGGAGGGGGCTTGCCCCGCGATCAGGCCCTAAGCCTCGACAAACCGCCCCAGATAATCCCGCTGTTCCTGCCAGGCCAGCGCCTGCACCACCGGCCTGAACCGCACCACACTCCCCGGCAGCATCTGCGCCAGGCGCGCCAGCGCCAGCGGCGTCAACGCCCCCAACCGCGGATAACCACCTATGGTCTGGCGATCATTGAGCAGCACGATCGGCTGCCCGTCCGGCGGCACCTGCACCGCGCCCAGCGGAATGCCTTCGGAAATCATCGCCGGCCCCTGGTACTGCAAGGCCGGTCCCAGCAGGCGAATGCCCATGCGATCGGCGCGGCTGTCCAGGGTCCAGTCACGGTTGAACGCATCGAACAGGCTCAAGCCACTGAAGTCGCCGATCTGCGCGCCCAGCACCAGGTCCAGCGGTGCATTGGCACTAAAGTCGGGGCGCAGCGCCAACGGCACTTCCCGCAGCCCGCAAGCCTCACCGCCGTAACTCAGTTGCTGCCCCTTGGCCAAGGGCGATCCACACCCATCCAGCCCACCCAGTTCTTCACGCACCACACTGGCGCAACTGCCCAGCACCTGCGGCGCCGCAAAGCCCCCCGGCGCCGCCAGGTACGCCCGGGCGCCCTGCACTGGCTGGTTCAGGCGCAAACGCTGGCCCTTGGCGAGGGTAAAACTCGACCAGGGCTTGAGCGGCTGGCCATCGATGCGGGCGTCCAGGTCGGCGCCGGCCAGGGCCAGGCAACACTCTTCCTCGGCCACCAGGCTGAAGCCGCCCAGGGCGATCTCCACCACCGCAGCATCGGCGGCATTGCCCAGCAGCCAGTTGGCCCAACGCATCGACACCCAGTCCAGCGCCCCGCCCTGGGTCACGCCCAGGTGCCGCACGCCAAAGCGCCCGGCGTCCTGCAACAGGCACAGCGGCGTGCTGGCCTCGATCCACAAGCGGCTCATGCCAGCACCTCCAGCGGGGTATCGTCGCCGCCCAGGTTGATGAAGGTCGCCCGGTCCACAGGTACGAAACGCACCCGGTCACCGGGTTGCAGCAGGCTGTAGCCGTCGCGTTGGCGATCGAACAGTTTGCTCGGCGTCCGCCCGATCAGGTTCCAGCCGCCCGGCGACACCGCCGGGTAAGCCGCCGTCTGGCGCTCGGCGATGCCGACACTGCCTGCCGCCACCCGTTTGCGCGGGGTGGCCAGGCGCGGGGCGGCCAGCGCTTCCTCGACCAGGCCCATGAAGGCAAAGCCGGGGGCGAAGCCCAGGGCGAACACCTGGTATTCGCGCTCGCTGTGGCGGCGCACGATATCGGCCACCGAGGTGCGGCAACGCTCGGCCAGCAGGCTCAGCTCCGGGCCGACGCTCAGGTCGTACCACACCGGAATCTCGTGCTGACGCCCGCCGCTGCCGTTATCCGGCTGCAGGTGCTCCAGCGCTTCACGGATCAGGCTGCAGGCCTGGTCCGGCGCCAGTTGCATCAGGTCGAAATGCACCATCACCGTGGTGTAGGACGGCACCAGGTCGATCAGCCGATCGGCGAACACCGTCCGCAAGCGCTGGCTGGCCGCCAGCATCCAGGGCATGTTGGCTTCATCGATGGCGTCGAACATACGCACCATCAGGCAGTCGATGGCCACCGTTTCAATGCGGTACCTCATGACGCCACCAGGGCATCGAGGGCCTGGCGAATTTGCTGAACCGCCGCCACCGAACTGTCGTTGTCGCCATGCACGCACAGGGTGTGCGCCTGCAGGTGCAGTTCGCTGCCATCCACCGCGACCAGTGGCTCGCCACGGGCCAGGCGCAGGGCCTGCTCGACGATCACGGCCGGGTCATGGTGCACTGCCCCCGGCAGGCGCCGCGACACCAGATGACCACGGGCATCGTAGGCGCGGTCGGCGAAGGCCTCGAACCACAGGGTCACGCCATACTCGTCACCCAGGGCCTGGGCGGCGCTGTTGTCGGCGGTGGCCATGAGCATCAGCGGCAGTTGCCGGTCATAGGCGGCGACCGCTTCGAGCACCGCGCGCAGCTTTTGCGGGTCGGCCATCATGTCGTTGTACAGCGCGCCATGGGGTTTGACGTAGGCGACACGGGTGCCCTGGGTCCGGCAGATGCCGTCCAGCGCGCCGATCTGGTAGTGCAGCAGGTCGCGGATCTCTTCGGCGCTGCAGGCCATGGAACGGCGGCCGAAGCCAGCCAGGTCCGGATAGGCCGGGTGGGCGCCGACACGCACGCCACTGGCCACGGCCAGGGCCACGGTCTGGCGCATGATCCCCGGGTCGCCGGCGTGGAAGCCACAGGCAATGTTGGCACAATCGACAAAGGGCATGACCTGGGCATCCAGGCCCATGGTCCAGCTGCCAAAACTTTCACCCATATCGCAATTCAGTAACAGGCGGCTCACGTCTGACACTCCTTCAGGCTCGACCTTAGCGGGCTTCAAGTTGTTTGCCGCGGGTTTCCGGCAGGCTCAGGGCCGCCAGGATTACCACACCGTACGACACCGCGGCAAAGCCGCCGATACCCAGGCCCAGGGGCACCTTCTGGCTGAGCATGCCGATCAGCAGCGGGAAGAACGCCGCCAGGGCACGGCCGATGTTGTAGCAGAAGCCCTGCCCCGAGCCACGGATACGGGTGGGGAACAGTTCGGTGAGGAACGCGCCCATGCCGCTGAAGATGCCCGAGGCGAAGAAGCCCAGCGGGAAGCCCAGCCACAGCATCACGCCATCGCTGACCTGCATCTGGGTGTAGAGCAGGACGATGATGAACGAGCCCACGGCGAACAGGATGAAGTTCTTCTTGCGCCCCAACAGGTCGGTCAGATAGGCACTGATCACATAGCCGATGTAGGAGCCGAAGATCACCATGGCCAGGTAGCCGCCGGTGCCCAGCACGCTCAGGCCGCGCTCGTTCTTGAGGAAGGTCGGCAGCCAGGAGGTGATGGCGTAGTAACCACCCAGGGCACCGGTGGTCAGCAGCGAGGCGCGGATGGTGGTGGAGAGCATGCCCGGGGCGAAGATTTCCCAGAAATGCGAAGGTGCCGTGGTTTTTTCCGCAGCCTTGGCCTCACGGTAGATTTCCGGATCCTTGACCAGGCGACGCACGAAGATCACGAACACGGCCGGCACCAGGCCCAGCAGGAACAGGGCGCGCCAGGCATCTTCCGGCGGCAGTACGGAGAACAGCACGGCGTACAGGATCGCCGTCAGGCCCCAGCCGATGGCCCAGCCCGACTGCACCATGCCCACCGCCTTGCCACGGTCCTGGGCGCGGATCACTTCACCGATCAGCACCGCACCGGCAGTCCACTCGCCACCGAAGCCGAAGCCCATCAGGGTGCGGGCGATCAGCAGTTGTTCGTAGTTCTGGGCAAAGCCGCAGAGGAAGGTGAAAAACGCGAACCACAGCACGGTCAGTTGCAGGGTGCGCACCCGGCCGATGCGGTCGGAGAGGATGCCGGCGATCCAGCCGCCCAGGGCCGAGGCGATCAGGGTGCTGGTGTGGATCAGCCCGGCCTCGGCGGTGGTGATGCCCCACAGGGCGATCAGGGTGGGGATGACGAAGCTGAGCATCTGGGTGTCCATGCCATCCAGGCCGTAGCCGATCTTGCAGCTCCAGAAGGTCCGTCGTTCCTGCTTGTTGATGTTGCGGTACCAGTCGAAAGGACCGGCCACTGAACTGGATTTGGCCTGGTGCTGCACGCCCGATGGGTTCATGGTTGCCTCAGCTTGTTGGTATTGTTTTAAAGACGACGATCTTTGTCGTGGCCTGACCTTCATTTTTCGATGGGTGCGGATTGCCGTCCAACGAGAAAAACCAGCGGTCTGGCATAAGAAAAAATTGATCAGTGAGTGCGCCATGAACCTCAAGTTCCTCGAAACCTTCGTCTGGGTCGCCCGGCTCAAGAGTTTTCGCCTGACCGCCGAAAAGCTCTTCACCACCCAGGCCTCGATCTCCAGCCGCATTGCCGCGCTGGAGGCGGACCTTGGGGTCAAGCTGCTGCTGCGCGACTCACGCGGGGTGAGCCTGACCCCCGAAGGCAGCAAGGTGCTCGAATACGCCGAGCAGATGCTCGACACCGCCAAGGCCCTCAAGCAATCGCTGGACAGCGACCGGGCCAAGGTCGGCCGGGTGCGCCTGGGGGTGATGGACACAGTGATCCACACCTGGATGAGCCCGCTGGTGTCGGAACTGATGGAGCGCTACCCGCAGGTGGAAATCGAACTGGTCGCCGATACCGCGCTTAACTTGCGCGAACAGCTGCAAAAAGGCTTTCTCGATGTGATCCTGCAAACCGACCTGCTGCGCCAGGAATCGATCCGCAGCCTGGACCTGGCGCGCTACCCCATGGGCTGGATCGTCGCCAGCCAGTCGATCTACAACCGCGACTACGCCTCCCTCGCCGAACTGGCCCGCGAGCGCATCGTGACCTTCTCGAAGAACTCCCGGCCGCACCAGGAAGTGCTCAGCCTGCTGCAGGCCGAAGGCGTCAGTGCGCCGCGGCTCAACTGTGTGAATTCGGTGGCGGCCATCACCCGCCTGTTACGCGACGGCTTCGGCATCGGCGCCCTGCCGCCGGCGCTGGTCAGCGAAGAGCTGGCCCGGGGCGACCTGGTCCAGTTGCCATTGGTCCGCCAGCCCCCGAGCCTGGAGCTGGTGGTGGCCTGGCAGACCGGTGTGGAGCTGGTGGATGAAGTGGTGGCGCTGTGTCGCAACGTGCTCGAACGCTATGCCGCCAACGCCGGCCCCGAGCGCATCGTGCTGGTCTAGCGCCAGCTCTCGGGCACCGGCTTGCGCCGCCCACCGAGCGCCAGCCAGCCGAGCAGCAGCAACAGGCTTTCCACCGCCAGGGCCAGCAACAGCGCGCAGCTCAGGCCCCAGGCCAGCGCTTCGGGGGCCAGGAGGATCTGGTAGCTGTAGCCCTTGAGGGTTTCTTCGCGCAGCTGGCTGTCGGCGCGCACCAGCACATGCCAGGTACGCTCCAGCCACGAGCCCTGGAGGATCTGCCACTCACGCTCGAACAGGCGATTGCGGATCAGCAGGCTGTCGATGCTGTTGGCATCGCTGTTGAACACCGGATCGTCGCTGCTGCGGTAATGCCGCACCAGGGCCTGCAGGTCACCGTTGAAGAAGCGCCGGGCGGTTTCCTCGAAGCCCTTGAGGCCCTCGCGGGACTCCAGCAGGTGCGCCTCGACCCGCTGGCCGTAGGCGTTGATCAGGCCAGGTATCTGCACCCCTACCAGCAAACCGAAGGTGAACAGCAGCAGGCGCAGGTAACTTCTGAACATGGGCTGATCCTTAGCCTTGACCCTGGGCGATGCATTCGCCACGGCGCCACAGCGCCCACTGGCCGGGTTCATAGCGCTGCCAGGTCTCGTTCTCGGTCAGCGCCTCGGTGGCGATCACCGTGACCACGTCGTTGGGCGTGGTTTCGGCCTGAAAGTCGACGATCATGTCGACATCCTTGAGCCGTGCCGGCCCGAACGGTGCCCGGCGGGTGATATGCACAAGCTTGGTCGAGCAGAAGCAGAACAGCCAGTCGCCATCGCTGAGCAGGCAGTTGAACACGCCCTTGCCGCGGTATTCGGCGCAGGCCTGGACCAGCACCGGCAGCAGTGCTTCGACTTCCACCGGCTCCGGAAAGGCTGCGCGCACGCGGTTGAGCAGGTCGCAGAACGCCGCTTCGCTGTCGGTGTCGCCGATGGGCCGGTAGAAACTCGCCTGGCCCTGGAACTCACCCAGTTGGCCATTGTGGGCGAAGCACCAGTTGCGCCCCCACAGCTCACGGACGAAGGGATGGGTATTGGACAGGCAGACCTTGCCGACGTTGGCCTGGCGAATGTGGCCGATCACCACTTCGCTCTTGATCGGGTAGCGCTGCACCAGGTTGGCCACTTCCGACTCGCAGCTGGCCGCCGGGTCCTGGAACAGGCGCAGGCCACGGCCTTCGTAGAAACCGATGCCCCAGCCGTCGCGGTGCGGACCGGTGCGCCCACCGCGCTGCATCAGCCCGGTGAAGCTGAAGACGATGTCGGTCGGTACATTGGCGCTCATACCCAGTAGTTCACACATGCTTGGCTGCTCCCGGGCAAATCCTACAAGCGCGGCTCGACCCGCGAAGAACGGTTGCCGCCCTGCGGTGGTTGTGGCGGATTGCGGTAGCGGTCGCGGCTGTCGACGGCAATCGACTCTTCGGCCAGGACCTCTTCAGCGTCACGCTTGGCCGCGGCTTCGGCACGCTCGCGGCGAGCCCGGGCGCGTTTTTCCAGGGGCCAGCGCAGCAGCACGAACACACCGTACAGGGCGAAGGCGATCATGCCGTACATGGCAAGGTCGGCGGCGGCGCGCAATTCGTTGTTGCCGACCTTGAACAGCAGGTCGAGGGCGGCGATGGCGATGGCCGGGGCGAACTTGTCCTTGACCGGGTCGACGATGGTCGGGGTCAGCAGCAGCACCGCCATCACCACCCGCAAAGGTTCGCGCAGCCAGCGCCACATCCAGCGGGTCAGGCGAAAGCCCACCGCCAGGCAACCCAGGGCGGCCAGGGCGTAGAGGCCCCAGGCGAGCAGATAGTCGTTCTCGGTCATGGTGTCCGTGGCAAGCTAGGCAAATAGACGCTTATGATAAACATATTTGAGCGCGCAGGCGCCCCCCAGCCAAGAGATCCCCGCATGTCCGCAGATGCCACCGCCCCCCGCGCCCCGATTGCCCGCAAGGCCGAAGGCGCTGACCCCTACGCCTGGCTGCAGGAACGCGATACCCCCGAGGTCATCGCCTACCTGAATGACGAGAATGCCTACCAGGAAGCGCAACTGGCCGACCAGGCGCAATTGCGGGAACAGTTGTTCGAAGAAATCAAGGGCCGCATCCAGGAAACCGACCTGTCGGTGCCCTCGCCTTGGGGGCCCTACCTGTACTACAGCCGCACCACCGCCGGCGAAGAGTATGCGCGCCACTACCGTTGCCCGCGCCCGGCCGATGACTCGGTGACCGTGGACGAAAGCCGCGAAGAGCTGCTGCTGGACCCCAACCCGCTGGCCAACGGCGGCTTCCTGTCCCTGGGCGCCTTCAACGTCAGCCCCGACCACCAGCGCCTGGCCTACAGCCTGGACACCAGCGGCGACGAAATCTACACTCTGTACGTCAAGGACCTGGTCAGCGGCGCCATCGAAGAACTGCCGTTCGAGGACTGCGACGGCAGCATGACCTGGGCCAACGACAACCAGACCCTGTTCTTCACCGAACTGGACGACACCCACCGCCCCTACAAGCTGCTGCGTCATCGCCTGGGTCGCGAAGGCTGCGAAACCGTGTTCGAAGAAAGCGACGGGCGTTTCTTCCTGCATTGCTACCGCGCCAGCTCCGAGCGCCAGTTGATCCTGCTGCTCAACAGCAAGACCACCAGCGAAGCCTGGGTGCTGGACGCCGAGCAGCCGGACGGCGACTTCACTTGCCTGGCGCCACGGGTCGAGCATCACGAGTACTACCCCGACCACGGCCAGCTCGACGGCCAGTGGCGCTGGTTCATCCGCACCAACCAGGACGGCATCAACTTTGCCCTGTACCAGGCCGGCAGCGAGCAGGTGCCCAGCCGCGAGCAGTGGCAACTGCTGGTGCCGCACCGCGACACGGTCATGCTCGAAGGCCTGAGCCTCAACGCCGGCGCCCTGAGCCTGAGCCTGCGCGAAGGCGGCCTGCCGATCATCGAAGTCCACCCGCAAGGGTTGCCGGCCTACCGCGTCGAGCTGCCGGATGCGGCCTACAGCCTGTACGTGCAGGACAGCCTGGAATTCGTCAGCCCGCGTATCCGCCTGCGCTACCAGGCCCTGAACCGCCCGGCCCAGGTGCGCCAGCTGGAGCTGGTCGACGGCGCCCAGCAGGTGCTCAAGGAAACCCCGGTGCTCGGCCCGTTCAATGCCGACGACTATGTCAGCCAGCGCCTGTGGGCCACCGCGAGCGATGGCACCCAGGTGCCGATCAGCCTGGTCCAGCGCCGCGGCGACCTGGGCAAGCCGGTGCCGTTGTATCTCTACGGCTATGGCGCCTACGGCGAAAGCCTGGACCCCTGGTTCTCCCATGCGCGCCTGAGCCTGCTGGAGCGCGGCGTGGCCTTCGCCATCGCCCATGTGCGTGGCGGTGGCGAGCTGGGCGAAGCCTGGTACCGGGCCGGCAAGCAGGAACACAAGCACAACACCTTCAGCGACTTCATCGCCTGCGCCGAGCACCTGATCGCCCAGGGTGTGACCCGCGCCGACCAGTTGGCGATCAGCGGCGGCAGCGCCGGCGGCCTGCTGATCGGTGCCGTGCTCAACCAGCGTCCGGACTTGTTCAAGGCGGCGATCGCCGAAGTGCCGTTCGTCGATGTGCTCAACACCATGCTCGACCCGGAGCTGCCGCTGACCGTCACCGAATACGACGAATGGGGCAATCCTGAAGAACCCGAGGTGTACGAGCGGATCAAGGCCTACGCGCCCTACGAGAACGTCAAGGCCCAGGCCTACCCGGCCCTGCTGGTGGTGGCCGGCTACAACGACAGCCGCGTGCAGTACTGGGAAGCGGCCAAGTGGGTGGCCCGGCTGCGGGTGACCAAGACCGATGACAACCTGTTGCTGCTCAAGACCGAAATGGGCGCCGGCCATGGCGGCATGAGCGGGCGCTACCAGGGCTTGCGCGATGTGGCGCTGGAGTACGGGTTCGTGTTCAAGGTACTGGGCGTCGTCTGACAACGAATGCTGAACGCTGTAGGAGCGGGCTTGCCCCGCGATGGCGAAGTGGCTGACACATCGCTATCGCGGGGCAAGCCCGCTCCCACAGTTGTTGTTCAGTCGGCTTTGGGTTTGCTTTTGCTGTCCTGCGGCGTCAAGCCTGGCAGGGGTTGGTCCCTGGGCGGCGTGGGCAGCGGCATGGCGGGCATCAGCGGTGACCCCGGTCGCGCATCACCGGCCCGCGGTATCGTGCTGGGGGTGATTTGCGGATAAGGCGTCGGGGTCGCCGTGCCGGGTGCTCCGGGTACCGGGGCGATGGGCCGCGGCTGCAAGTCGGCGGCCGCCGCCGTTTGCAGGCTGGCAAAGATCAGCACAGCCATGGTCATGTAGCGCATGGGCAGGCTCCTCGGATTACCTGACTACTCCCAAGCATAGCGGTTTGCCTGTCCGAAAGGCCTGCCGTCGGGCTAAACTTGAGGCATAACCGTAACAAGCCCGATAAAAAGGTAATCCCATGAGTTCGGCATCCTCCGCCTCCGCCACCGCGCGGCTCGACCGCATCCTCGCCGACGCCAAGCGCGACAAGGAAATGGGCTATCGCGACAAGGCCCTGAAAATGTACCCCCACGTCTGTGGCCGTTGCGCCCGCGAGTTCTCCGGCAAGCGCCTGAGCGAGCTGACCGTGCACCACCGCGACCACAACCACGACAACAACCCCCAGGACGGTTCCAACTGGGAGTTGCTGTGCCTGTACTGCCACGACAACGAGCACGCTCGCTACACCGACCAGCAGTATTTCAGCGAAGGCTCCACCAGCACGCCGACCATCGCCAAGGCCACCCACAACCCGTTCGCCGGGCTGGCCAGCCTGCTGAAGAAGGACTGAAGACAATCCCCTGCCCCACAGGTGCCGGCAAGCCCGTATAATCGCGTTCTTTTTTGCGAAGGGCCCCGGCACGTGGCGAACAAACGGTACAGCTGCATTGGTCTGTTCAACCCCAAGTCAGCGGAGAACGTCGGTTCAGTGATGCGCGCGGCGGGTTGCTACGGCGTCAACTCGGTGTTCTACACCGGCAAGCGCTACGAGCGGGCGCGGGATTTCGTCACCGACACCAAGCGCGTGCACTACGACATTCCGCTGATCGGTATCGACGACCTGCAGAAGATCATCCCCCTGGGCTGCACCCCGGTGGCGGTAGAGCTGGTCGATGGCGCCCGCCCCCTGCCCGAATACACCCACCCGGACCGCGCGATCTACATTTTCGGCCCTGAAGACGGCTCCCTGGACCCCGACGTGCGGGCCTGGTGCGAAGAAACCATCTACATCCCGACCAACGGCTGCATGAACCTCGCCGCCACCGTCAACGTGGTGCTCTACGATCGCCTGGCCAAAGGCCTCAACACCCGCTCGGGGCCGAAATTCAAGTAAGCTCGAAGGAACAGTACTGGAGAATCAGCATGTCCAAGACAGTGATCCGCGCCGCCCAAGACAAACCCGCTCACAGCGTGCAGGGCCTGGAGCGCGTCGGCTCCGTGGCCGGCGGTGTACTCATGGTCGGCAAGGGCTTGCGCCGTGGCGGCTTGTTCGGCCTGGTCCAGGTGGCCATTGGCGGCGTGATCCTGGCCCGCGGCATCGCCGGCCACGGCCTGCTGAAAGGTCCGAAGCGCTAGCGCAGCAGCTTGCTCGCCAACACCTCGGACTGGCGCCCCAGCACGCTTTCGCTGAGCTGGACGAACTCGTCGGTGCTGACGCTGTTCAGGCGCATCAGTGCCCGGGTGACATCGTCCAGCGAACGCTGGTTGTGGCTGTGCAGGCGGATTTCCCGGTCCAGCGCCTGCAACAGCAACACCCCACGGGCCGTGACCGCACTATCGACCTGCTCACCGCGCAGGCTGGTGACCTTGGCGCTGTTGCGTTCCAGGCTCGCCTGCAGAGCCTGGTAGCGGTCATCGGTGATACCCCCGGCGCGTCGCAGCAGTTCGGTGGCGTAGTACTCGGCCAGGCTTTCACCGATCCAGTCGCTGGCCTGGCGGTCATTGACCTGGGCAAACAGGCGCACCAGCTCGCGCAGCAACGGGCTTGAACCGTTCTCGCTGACCAGCGGCCGGCTGCTGTGCAGGTAGATGGAGTTGTGGCCGGCTCGCACGCCACGCCACATCTGATCCCGGGCCCCGACCAGCAGCAGTTTTGGCGGATTGCGCGGGAACACCGCCTGCAACTGCGGCCAGACGAAGGTCAACAGGGTCAGGTTGTCCAGGCGGCGCATACCCTGGCCCTGAGGTGCGGCGACGCTGACTTCGGTCTCGCCCAGGCGCGCACGCCGGGTGCCGACGGTGCCTGCCAGCATCCAGCCGGTCGGCCGATCGAACAGGCGCGAGACATTATCGATGCGAAAACGCTGCTTGCCGATCCGCGGCCAGGGCGTCTCGACGCTCTTCCAGCCCTTGGGCAGCTCGAAACTCAGGCGCGCCACCAGTTCGGTACCGTCCTGCTGATCAAGGTGTGCCGGCGGCACCAGCTCGTCACCGCGAAACAGCGCCCACTGCGGCGTCATGCGGGTTTCATAGCTGCCGTTCTTCAAGCGCTGGGCCAGGCGCACCCGGTAGCTCAGCTCGCTCTTGCCCGCTGCCGGCTGCCAGCGCCCGCGCTGGGCGTCGGCCTGCAGTTGCCACTGGCCGTCGGCCTTGAAATCGCTGTAGGCACCCGCCTTGCCCAGGTCGAAATCCAGGCTGCGCACCGCCGCTCCGTCGGCCAGGATCAGGCGTACCTCGGCCTGCTCGCTCTCGGGCAGCAAGCGCACGTGATAATCCAGGTCGACCTTCTTCGCCCAGGCCGGCGAACTGGCCAGCAGGCCCAGAGCCAGGAGCCAATGGCAACGCACACGCATACAGAAACTCCTTGCTCCCCCAGACGCGACACCCGGCACGCCGGGCCAGTCAGCCGGCGCGGAAAATCAGATAGTCTTCCCAATCGTCCTCGTCCACGCTCTCTTCACTGAGCATGCGCCCGGACTGGGAAATACGTTGTTTGTGCACCTGTTTGCGATCGCCGCACACCAGGTGGTGCCAGCTCGGCAGATCCTTGCCTTCGCTGACCAGGCGGTAACCGCAGGTGGTCGGCAGCCATTTGAACTGGTCGGCCTTGCCCGGCGTCAGCTGGATGCAATCGGGCACATGCTTGAGGCGGTTCGGATAATCGCTGCACTGGCAGGTGTTCAGGTCCAGCATTTTGCAGGCAATTCGTGTGTAGTAGACGCTGTTGTCGTCTTCATCTTCGAGCTTCTGCAGGCAGCACAGGCCGCAGCCGTCACACAGCGACTCCCATTCCTGGCGGTCGAGCTGTTCGAGGGTCTTGCGCTTCCAGAAGGCGTCGATGGTGGCAATCATGTCGCGAATATCCTGTTTCAATCGATGTGCCGCAGCGCGGCGGCGCCAGTCTAGGGCCAGTCTTCGGCCAATACCAGACCGCTTGTCAGGGTCGGCACGACCCAGTAGTTTGACCGACGGTCGTTACCTACCTTTTCCACCTGTTCAGGAACTCACCATGAGTGCTAACCCTCGCGTAGCCGAACATGCCATCTCCGACCAGTTCATCAAGCGCTGGTCGCCGCGCGCCTTCACCGCCGAACCGATCAGCGAAGCCACCCTGCTGAGTTTCCTCGAAGCTGCGCGCTGGGCGCCGTCGGCCTACAACTCGCAGCCCTGGCGCTTTCTCTATGCGCGCCGCGACACGCCGAACTGGGAGCGCTACCTGGGCCTGCTCAACGAGTTCAACCGCAGCTGGGCGCAACACGCCTCGGCGCTGATCATCGTGATCTCCAAGACCACCTTCGCAGCGCCCGGCGCCAGCGAAGAAACCCCGGCCCTGTGGCACACCTTCGATACCGGTTCGGCCTGGGGCCACCTGGCCCTGCAGGCCAGCCTCAGCGGCTGGCACACCCACGGCATGGCCGGTTTCGACCAGGAACTGACCCGCAAGGAGCTGAAGATTCCCGACGGCTACGCGCTGCATGCCGTGGTGGCGGTGGGCAAGCTGGGCGACAAGGCCAGCCTGGCCGAAGCCCTGCAGGCCCGCGAAGTACCGAGCCCGCGCCGTTCGCTGAGCGAGCTGGCGGCCGAGGGTGATTTCACCTTGTGAGATTGATCGCGGGGCAAGTCCGTAGGAGCGGGCTTGCCCCGCGATGCGGTCAATACCCGCGCTGGAAATCCACTTCGCCACGCAACCCCTGGCCCGCCTGATACGCCCGCAGATTCTCGACGAACAAGCGCACCATCGCCGTCGGCGAGGTCGGTGCCGAGCTGTGCCCGGTCAACAGCAAGCCCAGCGCGGTCCAGAACGGATGGCGCAGCGGCAGCGGCTCCTGGCGGCAGACATCGATCACCGCACCGGCCAGATGGCCTTGCTTCAAGGCCTCCACCAGCGCCGCATCGACCACCGCCACGCCGCGCCCGGCGTTGATGAACAGCGCCTCGGGGTTGAAGCGGGCGAACATCGCCGCGTCGTACAGGTCATGGGTGGCCGGCGTGTCGGGTAGCAGGTTGACCACGTAGTCCACCTCACCGACCAGGCGCCCCAACTCGCCCAGCCCCGCCACTTCGATGAACGGGGCCTGCTCACGGGCCTGGCTGGCGATACCGTACAGCTTGACGCCAAAGGGCAGGAGAAACTCGGCCACGCGCTGGCCGATGTCACCGGTGCCGACGATCAGCACCCGCCGCCCTTCCAGGCTGCGTCCGGGACGGGCATCCCACTTGCGCTCGACCTGGCTGACCAGGCGCGCCAGTACCTCACGCTCGTGCACCAGCAGGTAGGTCAGCACGTATTCGGCCATGACCTGGCCGAAGATGCCCACCGCGCGGGTCAGGCGGTAGTCACGCTGCAGGCCGTCGGCCAGCAACGGGGTGATGCCGGCCCAGGTCGATTGCAGCCACTGCGGCTGATGCCCCTGGCGCAACAGGCTCGCCAGCAGGTCGGGCTGGCCCAGCCAGACAGGGCAATCGGCGGCAAGGCGGGCCAGCTCGGCCGAGTCGCCACTGGTCAGCACCTCCAGGTCCGGTGCCGCCTCGCCCAGCAGGCGAGCGTAGAGGGCATGGTCCTGTTCAGCGATCAAAACACGCATGTTCTTTACAACCTTGGCAGTAACAACGAAGACCGCCAGGGCATCGGCCCCGACGGCATCACGGCAGGCGGGCCGGTATCAGACCGGGTCGTTGCGGCGCAGCAGCTCTTCAGGCAGGTGTTCGATGTACTCGTCCTCGGCCGGTGGCATCTGCAGGTGGTAGCCCTGCTGGTCGAGGTTTTCCAGGACCTTGGCGATGTCCTCGCGGGCCAGCTTGCGCTCCGGGGTCAGGACCAGGTCGAAGGCATGCACGGGAGTGCCGAAGAATGGCAGCAGGCCTTCGGGAACGCGCTCCAGGCCCTCGGCCTTGAGCACATACAGGTACATTTCGTTCTTGCGCGGGCTCTTGTAGATCGAGCAGATGCGTTTCATGGTTGTTCTCCAGCGCAGGCCAGGCAGTCGAGCAGCGCTTGCCCCATGCGCTCGCGACGCCAGCCGCGCAGCGAATCGGGAAGTTGATAGGGCCCCTTGGGGTAGCCGCTCTTGAGCAGCAATTCGAGGGTTTTCTTGCGCAGCATCAGTTCCGGGGCGATGTTCAGGCGCTCGCCTTCGGCCTGACCGATGGCGCGCAGTTGCTTGAGCAACGCCGAGGCCTCGATCGGCAGCGGTTCGGGCAACGCCGGCGGCCACTCGGCGGGCGGCACGCTGGCGGCCTGCTTGATCAGCGCCAGCAGAGTCTCACCGTCCTGGCGGATGGTGCGCGGGTGCATGTCTTCGATTTTCGCCAGTGCCGCGAGGGTGTCCGGCTGGGTCCTGGCCATGGGCCACAGGGCGTTTTCACGCACGATGCGGTTGCGCGGCAGGTTACGGGCGCGGGCTTCGCGTTCGCGCCAGGCGCAGAGTTCACGCAACACCGCCAACTGCGCCCGGGACAGTTTCCAGGCCAGCTTGGCGTCGCGGTACAGCTCGTAGGGATCGGTTTCGCGGCGCAGCTGGGCGACCAGCTCGGCACCGTCTTCGAGCACCCAGGCGTGCTTCTCGTCCGACAGTTGCGGGCGCAGGCGCTCGTACAGCTCGGCCAGGTGCACCGCATCCTCGGCGGCATAGCTGACCTGAGTCTCGGACAGTGGGCGCTGCAGCCAGTCGGAACGGGTTTCGCCCTTGGGCAGTTCGATGCCGAGCACTTCCTGGACCAGGCGCGAGTAGCCCATGGAGAAACCCAGGTTCAGGTAGCCGGCGGCCAGCTGGGTGTCGAACAGCGGCGTCGGCAGGCTGCAGGTCAGGCGCGACAGCACTTCGAGGTCTTCGCTGCAGGCATGCAGCACCTTGATCACCTGCTGGTCTTCAAGCAGTTCGGCCAGCGGTTGCCAGTTGCCGATCAGCAACGGGTCGATCAGGTAGGCCCGTGCCCCGTCGCCGACCTGGATCAACCCGGCAATCGGATAAAAGGTGTCGACCCGCATGAATTCGGTGTCGAGGGCCACGAAGGGCAGCTTGCGCCACTGCTGGCAGTGTGCGGCCAGGCTGCTGTCGTCGCAAATCCAGTGAATATCGATGGCCACAAGGCTCTCCCACAAACAATGGCGCGCAGTATATACGGCGCAGGCCATTGCCGGGAAACCGCTCGGTGGGAGCGGGCTTGCCCCGCGATTTAATCTGGCTGACCGTCCCCGATCGCGGGTCAAGCCCGCCCCCACAGCGCCGGGCGGCAACCGGCAAACATGTCCAGCTGCGGCTGGTACAGCGCGGTATGCACCTGCAGCAGGCCGAGCATCGAGTGGAACAGGTTGTCCTGGCTCAACGGCTCGTTGCGTGCCTTGTTCAGGCAGTCGGTGTCGATGGCGAAGCTCTTGCGGTAGTTGTCGGAGAACCAGGCCAGCATCGGCACGTGTTTTTGCTGCTCCGGCGCCAGCATGTACGGCGTGCCATGCAGGAACAGGTTGTACTCGCCCAGCGATTCGCCGTGGTCCGACAGGTAGAGCATGGCGGTGTCGACCTTGTCCTGCTTGCTGCGCAGGATATCGATCAACGAGGCCAGCACATGATCGGTGTAGACCAGGGTGTTGTCATAGCCGTTGATGATGCTCTGTTCACTGCACTGGTTCAGGGCGTTGCTCGGGCACACCGGGGTAAAGCGCTCGTATTGCATCGGGTAGCGCTTGAAGTACTCCGGTCCGTGGCTGCCCATCTGGTGCAGCACCAGCACGGTGTCCTGCTGCAGGTTGTCGATGATCGATGCCAGGCCCTGCAAGAGGATCTCGTCATGACACTCGCTGCTGGTGCACAGCGCCGGGTCCTTGAGGTTGCTGACGTCCTCGAACTGCACCCGGTCGCAGGTGCCCTTGCAACCGGACTGGTTGTCACGCCAGCGCACCGCCAACCCGGCGCGCTGCAGTACATCGAGCAGGCCCTCCTGGTTCTTGGCCTTGCTGGCCTCGTAGCCCTTGCGGGTAAGGTTGGAGAACATGCAGGGCACCGACACCGCCGTCTCGGTACCACAGGAATGCACATCGCTGAAGGCGATCAGGCCTGCTTCCTTGCCCAGTTCCGGCGTGGTATCACGGCCATAGCCGAGCAGGCCGAAGTTCTCCGCCCGGGCGCTCTCCCCCACCACCAGCACAGTCAGGGATTTGCGCGCATGCTGCTGCCAGGCCGGATCACGCTGGGCATCTTCGCCGATTTTGCTGAAGGGTTTGGCTGCAGTTCCAACCTGTTCGCGGACGTAGCCGATGGAGGCGCCCACCACGTTGCTCGGCACCAGCATCAGGCGAATCTCGTGATGGTTGCGAAACAGCGAGGCAAGCCCCTGGTAGTTGACCAGAGCCACCACCCCGAGCATGCCCAGGGTGGCAGTAGCGGCGAACAACTTGCCGAGCAACTCCCGATGCCAGCGGCGGTAACTGATCGGCGTTTTATAAAGCACCAGTGACGGCACTACACCCAACAGCAGGATATAGATGAAAAGTTTCAGCGACAGTAAATCATGAACTTCCGAAACATTGGTCTCGGCGGTATTACGCAACATACCCACATCAATCAATATACCGTATTGATTCATGAAGTAAGCCGCTCCGGCACTGACCATGAACAAGGTAATCAATAGCGGTTTCAACACCCGAGGAAAGGCCACCAGGGTCAGGATCAAGTTGAAGGCGCAGAAGATCAGCGCAGCAAAGGCCAGGCGCAGGAAGATGCCGTGGACACCCGGTGCGACCACCTCGGACAAATGATTCCACAGTACCGAGTTAAAGCCGATCAACAGGTAAAGACTGGCTAGCAACGTGACCCATTCGGTCCGCAGGGGTTTGACCTTGAACATGGCGCTTCGCTTGATGAAGAGTCGGGAACGGTGCCGTTGCGGCACCACCTTTAAACAGCCCGGACTTTAAGTAGCACGCCATCAATTTTTCGTGAAAAAGACGCCAACAATTGGTGGATTGGCGCCAACTTCTTCATTACATTTTTTTCACATTAAATATGCCTGGGACGACTATCCCGGCAGATGAATTTTCGAATAGGAATCACGATCGATATCCAGCACTTCGACACAGAGTTGAATATCCAGCCCCGGTGTGGCGGCAATGGTTTCCTTGAGCACCTCCAGCAAGCTGGCCGACAACTGCCGCTTCACCTCGGCGGAGCGGCCACTGAGGATGGCCAGCTTGATGTGGGCAAAGGCCCGCTCGGCCGGAGCCACCCCCACACGGAAAGCCCCCTGGGCCACAGCGCGGCTCTTGATGTCGAGCTCATCGGCGAACTGCCCGCTGCCCACCAGGGCATGGTTCAGGCGCAGCAGCAGGCGGTCGACGTCCAGCCCGGTCAGGTTGTCGCTGTATTCCACATGAAGGTGAGGCATCGCAAAGAACCTTGAGATCAGAATTGTTGCGACAGACTACCGCACCCCCGGAACCCGGCAAAGACGACTATTCTCTAAGTTCATGACTTCCACCCCAAACCCCGGAGAGGTGAAGAAATGCCGGTCAAGCACGATTTGCTCGCAGACCTGAACATGACCAGGGAGGCGTTCGACGCCAAGAAAAAAACCGATACGCGGCTCAGCGAGCTGCACGACAAGTACAACGCCATCGACGTCGAGGTGGTCAAGGCGGAAAGCAGCAGCGCCACCGATGACCAGATCACCCAGCTGCGCAAGAAACGTCTGCTGATCAAGGACGAAATCGTCGCCCATCTGAAATAACCACCGCCGAACACCTGACAAGCGGGCTTAGCCGCGATTGCGATCTACCAGCCATATCGCATCGCGAAGCAAGCCCGCTTATATTTCAATCGGTACCTGTCAGTTGCCCAGCGTTCGATTTGTGTACGTGACCGGAACACCTTCCCCGTCAGGCTGCACACCCAGGCTGTTCAACACCCCACCAACATCCGCTCCGGCTTATTCCGCCACCATCTCTTCAATTTCCTTCCAGAGTTTATCCGTCGAGGGCTCGTAGTTGAACACGACGGTGAATGAAGGTCCCTCTGCGCCGCCATTGCCACACATCAGATTCGTGTACCGTTGATCCACTGCATCGCAAAAGGCTTCACCCTGATCGGTGTCTGCACCTCGCATGGCCAGGCCGAAGATCAGCATTCTCAGTACCTCAGGACTGCTCATTGCCTGGCCCGGGTATTGTTGGGCAGAGGTAATCAATGCGCCAACGTCAATGATGGCCTTGATCGAATCAGGCAATGAAAGCGTTGCTTGCGTTGAATCCATCAATTCCTTGACAGCAGCTTCAAAACCCACTGGCTTGTATTGCCCCGTGAACACCCAGAAAGTTGCATTAGCCAGTGAATCGAGAGATTTGCATTCGCACACATCGAGCGCAAGCTCCACATAGTTTTTGAAAAGATCAGGATCGTACGTTGCCAAGGCAAGCTGCAGCTCATAAGGGGGTAGAAACTTCAGGTCAGGCAAACCGCTCCGGACGGCTTGAAAGGTTTCCAGTGTCAGGTTCAGTGGAGCGGGATCAGGTTGGTTTGATGCGTCACTTTGCCAGTGAGTGGAAGCAGGATGGGTAGATACGGGAAACATGCGGACTCTCCAGGAGGATTCCCGACCAGATGATCGACACACGTCACGCACATTGCTTTCACATTCCGCTCATACCAGAGCCAGCCCCGCGATTGCCATCGAGGGGCAAGCTCGCTTCTGCAGTTATCCGTTATGACCGCGTCCACACCACCGGAAACCAGTCCTCGCGCATCCGCTCCCCGGTTTTCAAATCAATCCCCGGAAACGGTGGCGAGGTTCGTCCCGGCCGCTGTACATAACGCACATCGTCGCCCATGAACCGGGTCGAGAACGCCCGGCGGCGATTGCCCCCCGTATTGCCGGCCGCACCATGCACGGTACGGAAATCGAAGACCACCGCATCGCCCGGCTCCAGTTCCGGGGAGAGGATCTGGTATTCGCCGTTTTCCACGTCCGGCATGTCCATGAACAGGCTCTCCCCGGTGCCGGCATCCTGGGCACCGTAGAAATCCTTGTTGCTGGCCCAGCTTTTCGGCCGTACCGGCTTGGGCCAGCGGTGTGAGCCCAGCACCACACTCAGGGTGTTGTGGCGGGTGACCGGGTCCAGCGGGATCCAGTAACTGGCGGTTTGCAGGCCGTCCACGCAGTAGTACGGCAGGTCCTGGTGCCAGGGTGTCGGCTTGGACGTGCCCGGTTCCTTGACCAGGATGTGCTCATGGAACACCTGCACCTCCCGGGACTGCATCAGCTCGCCGGCGATGGCCGCCGCCGGGGAGTTCAGCACGAAGTCCTTGAAGGTCGGAATCCGCTGCCAGTTGCAGTAGTCCTCGAAGAAGCGCCCACCTTCGCCGCTACCGACGTTTTCGATGGCAAAGGCGCTGGGCGCCGCCAGGTTCTGCTCGAAACCTTCTCGCAAAGGCTCGATCCAGTCGCGGAACACGCCACGCAACACGATCGCACCATCACGCTGGAACTGTTCGATATCGGCATTCATCGGGGGCCACCTCTCTTGTTGTAATGGCCGAAAGTATTGGATCGCTGTTCGCCGCCGGTAAACGACACTTTGCCTATTCGCCACTATCAGCATTCTGTATAACCCGGCGTATTGTCAGCCCCGCCCGTTGGCCGGTTAATAGCCCTGCCTGTCTCCTTCGGCACCCTGCCACTCAAAACAAGAACAATGAGGAGTTACCTGGGATGAACGACAACAACAGCGCCTTGCGGCGAGGTCTGAGTACCCGACACATCCGTTTCATGGCCCTTGGCTCGGCGATCGGCACCGGGCTGTTCTATGGCTCGGCTTCGGCCATCAAACTGGCCGGCCCTTCCGTGTTGCTGGCCTACCTGATTGGCGGCGCGGCCATCTACATGATGATGCGCGCCCTGGGCGAAATGGCCGTGCGCAACCCGGTGTCCGGCTCCTTCGGCCAGTACGCCAGCCAGTACCTGGGGCGTTTCCCGGGTTTTCTGACCGGCTGGAGCTATGCGTTTTCCATGCTGGTGGTGTGCC
Source organism: Pseudomonas sp. BGr12 (assembly GCF_030272895.1). Lineage (GTDB taxonomy): Bacteria > Pseudomonadota > Gammaproteobacteria > Pseudomonadales > Pseudomonadaceae > Pseudomonas. The sequence goes on from NZ_JALRNF010000012.1 coordinate 25,828, forward strand.
TGGCCGACGTCACCGCCTTCGGCGTCTACATGAGTTTCTGGTTCCCCGACACGCCGCGCTGGATCTGGGTACTGGGCATCGTGTTCTTCATCGGCGCCCTGAACCTGTGCAGCGTCAAGGTATTCGGCGAGCTGGAGTTCTGGCTGTCACTGCTCAAGGTCACTGCGATCGTCTCTATGATCCTCGCCGGTGGTGCGGTGCTGATGTTCGGCATCCAGCTGGGCGGCACGGCGGAACAGGTGGCGACAGTCAGCAACCTGTGGAGCCACGGCGGCTTCTTCCCCAATGGCGTGAGCGGCATGATCGCCTCCTTTACCGTGGTGATGTTCGCCTTCGGCGGGGTCGAGATGATCGGCATCACCGCCGGCGAAGCCCGGGACCCGCAGCGGGTCATTCCCAAGGCGATCAACTCGGTGCCGCTGCGCATCCTGCTGTTCTACGTGTTCACCCTGTTCGTGCTGATGTCGATCTACCCCTGGTCGAAGATCGGCAGCGAAGGCAGCCCGTTCGTGCAGATCTTCAGTGGCCTGGGCATCGACTCGGCCGCCACCCTGCTCAACATCGTGGTGATTTCGGCGGCGATCTCGGCGATCAACAGCGATATCTTCAGCGCCGGGCGGATGATGTACGGCATGGCCCAGAACGGCCAGGCGCCCTCGGGCTTCTCGAAGCTGTCGCGCTTCGGGGTACCGTGGATGACCGTGGTGGTGATGGCCGTGGCGCTGCTGTTCGGCGTCCTGCTCAACTACCTGGCGCCGGAGAACCTGTTCCTGATCCTGGCTGCGGTGGTGACCTTCTCGATCGTCTGGGTGTGGCTGATGATCCTGCTGTCGCAAATGGTCATGCGTCGCGGCATGAGCGCCAGCGAAGTCAACGCCCTGCACTTCCCCGTGCCCTTCTGGCCTGTCGGCCCGGCTTTGGCAGCGCTGTTCATGCTGTTCATCTTCGGCGTGCTGGCCTGGTTCCCGGATACCCGCATGGCGCTTTATGTGGGCATCGGCTGGCTGGCCCTGCTGTCGCTGGGCTACTGGCTGTGCGTGGCACGCAAGGGCAAGGCCCTGGTGGCCGTGGCCGACCCGGCCAGCTGACTCAGGCCGGAAACTGCTGGCTTGCCCAGTCCAGGAAAGCCTGCGCTGCCGCCGAGGGGCGCATGGCACTGGACTGGGCCAATACCACGGGTTGCGGGCTGACGCATTCGAGCAGCGGCCGGCAGGCCAGTGGTTTGCCGTCGTAGCTGCAATCACTCACCGGCCGCGTGCACGACAGCGCCACGCCGTAGCCATGGGCAACCAGCCCGCGCTGCATCTCGAAAGTCTGGGTCAGCTGCAAGGCAGCCGGTTGCAGGTCATGGGCCCAGAACAGCGAAAGGAAGTACTCCCGGGTCCTGGCGATGTCTTCGAGGATCAGGCATTCGGCCGCCAGGTCCACCAGGGAGACCTTGTCCTGCAGGGCCAGAGGGTGATCGGCAGGCAACAGCGCATAGGGCGTCAACTGCGCCAGCACGTGTTTCTCGATGGGTGAATCCAGGCCGACATCGTAGGTCAGCGCCAGCTCTGCCTTGCCATCGCCGAGCCGGCGGTTGACCTCGGCCAGGTCAGCTTCGAACAGGGTGATGGTGACCTCGGGATAACGCTGGCGAAAGCCGCTCAACAGTCGCGGCGCATAGTACGGTCCCAGGTCCTGGAAACAGATCAGGCTCAGGGCACCGCGCACCTCGGTCTGCTCCTCGCCGCGGCCACTGATCGCGGTGGCCAGGTTGAGCATCTGCCGCGCCTGCTCCAGCAGCTTGCGCCCTGCCGGGGTCAACTCCAGGCCACGACTGACCTGGCGGTGAAAGAGCTTTTCGCCCAGGGTCGCCTCCAGCTGCGACAAGGCCAGGGATACCGACGGCTGGGAAATATGCTTGGCCCGCGCCGCGGCACTGACGCTGCCCTGCTCGGCGGCGGCGACGAAATACTCCAGCTGGCGCAAGGTGAATCCGATCATCGCACGGCCCCGACAGGTGATTGGACAATCGGGCCATTATGGCCGGTTGTGCCTGGCAGTCCAGCGCGACCCATCGCGGCGCAAGGCCGCTCCTACACAGCCCCTGTAGGAGCGGCCTTGCGCCGCGATGGGCTATAACAATCTACTACCGCTCCTGCACCGGCTGCAGCGGCTGTTCGGAGCCCTCGGCCCCACCCCAGATCTCTGCATCGATCTTGCCAGCCAACTCCGGATAATCCCTGGCATTGAACTCCGGCGTACCCACCGCGCGCTGGGCAAAGTAGTCACGGGTCAGCTTGATCACCACACCCGACAGCAAGCAGATCGCAATCAGGTTGATGGTCGCCATCAGGCCCATCGCCGCATCGGCTGCATCGAACACCGTGGCCACACTTTCATAGGCGCCCCACACCACCATCAGCAGCGCGGCGCTGCGCAGCACAGTCAGGCCCAGGCGGGTGTTCAGCTTCAGGTACACCATGGCGTTCTCGGCATAGGTGTAGTTGCCGATGATCGAGGTGAAGGCAAAGAAGAAGATCGCCACGGCAATGAAATACTGCCCGGCCGAACCGATGTGCACGTTCATGGCCGCCTGGGTCAGCGGCGTGCCGGTCATTTCTGGGCCAGGCACCACACCGGACAGCAGGATCATGATGGCGGTGGCGGTGCAGATCAGCAGCGTATCGATGAACACGCCCAGGGCCTGCACGAAACCTTGCGAGGACGGGTGGTGAGGGTTGGGCGTCGCCACGGCAGCGATGTTCGGTGCCGAACCCATGCCGGCCTCGTTGGAAAACAGGCCGCGCTTGACGCCATTGAGCATGGCCCCGGCCACACCGCCCACCGCCGACTCCAGGCCGAAGGCGCTCTTGACGATGGTCATCAGTACCCCGGGCACCTCACCCAGGTTGGTCACGATCACATAGACCGCCACCAGCAAGTAGGCACCGGCCATGAAGGGCACGATCAATTCGGCGATACGGGCGATTTTCTTGATGCCGCCAAAGATCACCAACCCGGCCAGCACCGCCACCACCACACCGGTGGTCAGCTTGGGCACACCGAAGGCACCCTGGGTGGCATCGGCAATGGAGTTGGCCTGCACCGCACCGAACACCAGGCCAAAGGCGATGATCAGGCAGACCGAGAAAATCGCCGCAGCCCAGGGAGCATTGAGGCCCCTGGCGATATAGAACGCCGGGCCACCACGGAACTCACCGTTGCTGTTGCGCACCTTGTACAACTGCGCCAGGGTGCTTTCCGCGTAGGCCGTGGCCATGCCGAGCGAGGCCACCACCCACATCCAGAACACCGCACCCGGCCCGCCGAGGGTGATGGCCACGGCCACACCCGCGAGGTTACCGGTACCGACCCGCGACGCGAGGCTGGTGCACAATGCCTGGAACGGCGTGATGCCGCTGGCATCCTTGGCCGGTGCGCGCAGCACCGAGCGGAAGAATTCAGGCAGATGACGGAACTGGATAAAGCCCAAGCGGACAGTGAAGTAGATACCTGCGGCCAGCAGGCCATAGATCAGGACATACCCCCAGAAGAAGGTATTGAGTGCGTTGATCACGGCTGTCATTGTCTGTTCCCAAATAAAGCGCAGGGCCGCTGAAGGACCTTGCTCAGTCTGTTAAGCAACCGGTGCAGAGGACGACTCGTGCCTTTTTCAATGCGAAAGGCCTGTAGCAAGGAGAGAACGCCTGCAGGTGCTGCAGGGCGCTTCGGCATCACCGGTTTCGTGATGAAGGATGTCGAGCCTCAGGGCTCCCATCGACCAGCATGCATTGGTAAATGCGCTGGCCGTTGCGTTGAGGGGCAATATGATAGCAGATCTCGCCGACAGCTTCCCGAACCGCTGCGCTATGGCGAAGTGAGGGTGATCAGGTAGTTACCGGCAGTCACCGGATTTCCCGCCTTGTCGACCAGCGCATACTGCTGATTGTAATAGCGGCCCGAAGTGCGGTCGGCCACCAGCCGGACCTTCACGGGTGCGTTATCCAGGGCACTGACCGAGGCCTGTGGCGCTATCCGGCGTACATCGATGTCTGCCCCCCGCGCCAGCGTCGGGCAATCGTCCATTCCCCAACCACCGGCTTGCGACGACAGTGTGCAGGACGACTCGACGATACTGCCGGAAAATCTGATCACCCCCTGGGCCATGGGTGTCGCGCCCTGGCACAGGGCACTAAGACTGAACAACGCGACCGTACTGAATACCGATAATTTCCCGCTCATCTTGATACTCCACAAGCGAACGTACCTGTCTTGAGTGTTGACAAGCTCGGCGGGTTTTTCAGGATGATTTGGCTCTCGATTCGCACGATGCCAACTGCGTCGCAGATTGAAGATTTTTTCAGCGCGCGGGCCAAAACCTGCTAGCGATACTGGAGCTTGAAAACAAAAAGCCCCCGAACCTTGCGGTTCAGGGGCTTTTCGATATATGGCGGAGAGATAGGGATTTGAACCCTAGGTACCCGCGAAGGTACAACGGATTTCGAATCCGTCCCGTTCGGCCACTCCGGCATCTCTCCAGTGGCGCGCATGATACCAGCAGTTTCTAGAAAGGCAAAGCCTATTTTGAAAAAAATTCGCGTGGTATCAGGCGCTTGCGTGAACTTGCCAGTTACAGCGGCACGCCCAGGCGCTTGGCGACTTCTTCGTAGGCTTCGATCACGTCGCCCAGCCCCTGGCGGAAGCGGTCCTTGTCCATCTTCTTGCGGGTCTCTTTGTCCCACAGGCGGCAGCCGTCCGGGCTGAACTCGTCACCCAGGACGATCTCGCCGTGGAATACGCCGAACTCCAGCTTGAAGTCGACCAGCAGCAGGCCGGCGTCGTCGAACAGCTTGCTCAGCACTTCGTTGACCTTGAGCGACAGGGCTTTCATCTTCGCCAGTTGCTCGGCGGTGCCCCAGCCGAAGGCGACGACGTGGGATTCGTTGATGAACGGATCGCCCTTCTCGTCGTTCTTGAGGAACAGTTCGAAGGTCGAAGGCTCCAGCTTGATGCCCTCTTCCACGCCCAGGCGCTTGACCAGGCTGCCGGCAGCATAGTTACGCACTACGCATTCGACCGGGATCATGTCGAGCTTCTTGACCAGGCACTCGTTGTCGCCCAGCAGTTTGTCGAACTGGGTCGGGATGCCGGCTTCTTCAAGCTTCTGCATGATGAAGGCGTTGAACTTGTTGTTCACCATGCCCTTGCGATCGAGTTGTTCGATACGCTTGCCGTCGAACGCCGAGGTGTCGTTGCGAAACAGCAGGATCAAGCGGTCAGCGTCGTCGGTCTTGTAAACCGACTTGGCTTTGCCGCGGTAGAGTTCTTCACGTTTTTCCATGATGGGCTCCGCTTGCTAAATAAGATGGGCTAGGCGATTTCGCGCCAGTCGAGCCCGCAATCCTGATTGGCTACCTGCAGCCAGTCCGGATCGCAGCCGAGGGTATCGACGAAGCTCTGCCGGGCCAGCTGTGGCTGGTTGTTCTTGCTGCTGAGATGGGCCAGCACCAGATGCTGCAGGTTCTGCCAGTCCAACTCCGACACCAGGCGCGCGGCCTGGTGGTTGTTCAAATGTCCGTAGTCGCCACCTACCCGCAACTTGAGAAACCGCGGGTACGGCCCCCGACCCAACAGGTCGAGGCAGTGATTGGCCTCGATCACCAGGGCATCCAGGCCCCGGTAGCTGTCCAGCAGGCCGGCATCGTAGGAGCCAAGGTCGGTCAATACACCCAGGCGCCGGCGGCCGTCACTGAAGACATACTGCAACGGCTCCAGCGCGTCGTGGCTTACACCCACCGCGCTGATGCCCAGTCCGTTGATCTGCAGGGTTTCGCCTGCGGCCAGGAATCCCGCCGCCTCGACCGGCTTGCGCATGCCGCGCAAGGTGCCACGGCTAAGGTAGACCGGTACATTGTAGCGCCGCGACAGCAAACCGACGCCATGCACATGGTCGGCATGTTCGTGGGTCACCAGCACCGCGCTCAGTTGATCGGCCGACACCCCGAGCAACGCCAGGCGCCGCTCGGTTTCGCGCAGGGAAAAACCGCAGTCGACCAGGACGAGGGTATCGTCACTGGCGATCAGCGTGCCATTTCCCTGGCTGCCACTTCCCAGTACCGCGAAGCGCACTTAGCCCAGGTTGTCCTGAATCACGCTCAGCACGCGGCGGGCGACATCGGCCGGGGCCACGGTGTTGATGTTCTTCTCGACGGTGACCTGGACGCTGTCGCCGACCTTGCTCAGGCGTACCTGGTAACGCTCGGCGCGGGCCTCACGCTCTTCCTTGCTCGGCGCGCTGCCGAACAGGCGGCTGAAGAAGCCCGGCTCCTCGTCCTTGGCATCGGCCTTCTCAGCCAGGTTGATGTAGTACAGGCCCAGGCTGCGGTTGATGTCTTCGACACGCCAGTCGCCCTGCTCCAGGGCGCGGCCGACGCTGGACCAGGCGCGATCGAGGTCGGCGCCCAGGTTCAGTACCGGGTTGCCGCTGCCGTCTTCGCTCAGGCTGACACGGCTTGGCGCGTCGAAATCGCGGGCGGCGAGCAACGACACCGAACCGCCCTTCTCGGCGCTGCGGGTCATGCTGGCGAGCATTTCGTCGACCAGGATGGCGTCGACACCGACGTTGTCGGAACGCTCCGGGAACGCCTGGTTGGCAGTGCTGCCGGCCGGACGTTCGACGGTCACGATGTAGACTTCACTGGTGTTGCGCTGCACGCCCGGCTCGATGCGGATGCGTGCGCGTACTTCGTTGTCGCTGCTGCTCGAGGCGCTGGCCAGGCGGCGGGCCATGGAGGCGGAGAGCTCGTCGAAGCGCTGCCAGGTGGTGTTGAATTCACCCGTCTGCGGACGCTCTTCGGCGATGCGGAAGCCGTTGTCTTCGAAGAACTGCCGGGCCACCGGCCAGACTTCGGCCGGCGCGCGCTGGGCCAGGACCCAACGGGCGCTGCCGCTCTTCTGCAGGCTGAAGTCGCTGATGTCGGAACCGGCACTCAGGGGCTGCGGACGTGGTACTTCGAACTCGCCCTTGACGTTGTCGTCGGCGACGTTACGCGGGATCGGCAACAGCGGGTCGAGGCGCTTGGCGCTGCTCACGTCCGGCGGCAGTTGCATCGGCGCTTTCTGAGTAGCCTCGAGATAGTCACTGCCACGGTCACGGAAGTAACCCTCTTCGCCCCAGAGCCAGCCGCAACCGCTGGTGCTCGAGATGATCAAGGCAAGGGCAGAAAGACCAGCCAATCGCTTCATGCGGTGTACTTCCTCAATTAAACCAGCACGCCCGACTGGCGCAGGGCCTGACGGACTTTTTCATGACAGGATTCGCTCAGCCAGGTCAGTGGCAGGCGGATGCCTTTTTGCATCAGGCCCATTTCAACGAGTGCCCACTTCACCGGAATCGGGTTGGCCTCGCAGAACAGGTCCTTGTGCAGCGGCATGAGTTTTTCGTTGATCGCGCGGGCCTTCTCGGCATTGCCCTCAAGGGCGGCCTCGCACAGATCGGCCATTTCGCGCGGGGCGACGTTGGCGGTGACGGAGATGTTGCCCTTGCCGCCCATCAGGATCAGCTCGACCGCGGTCGGATCATCGCCGGAGAGTACGACGAAGTCCTTGCTCACGCCGTCGAGGATGGCCTTGGCACGCTGCAGGTCACCGGTGGCTTCCTTGATGCCGATGATGTTCGGCACGGTCGACAGGCGGATTACGGTCTCGGCCTGCATGTCGCAGGAGGTGCGGCCGGGAACGTTGTAGAGGATCTGCGGGATGTCGACGGATTCGGCGATGTGCTTGAAGTGCTGGTACAGGCCTTCCTGGGTCGGCTTGTTGTAGTACGGGACGACCAGCAGGCAGGCGTCGGCGCCGGCATTCTTGGCGTTCTTGGTCAGGTGCACGGCTTCGGCGGTGGAGTTAGCACCGGTGCCGGCGATCACGGGGATCGGGTTCTTGCTGTGCTTGACGCGCTCGACCACGTGCTTGATGACCAGGATGTGCTCTTCGACATCCAGGGTCGCGGACTCACCGGTGGTGCCGACTGCGACGATCGCATGGGTGCCGTTTTCCAGGTGGAAGTCTACAAGTTTGTCGAGGCTGTCCCAATCAAGACGCCCTTGTGCATCCATGGGTGTGACCAATGCCACCATACTGCCCGCAATCATGAAACTGCTCCTGCCGGAAAAAGAGAGCGGTAATGGTACTGGCGCCATCGGCCTTGCACAAGCGAAGCAGGCGGGCGGAGCATTCCCCTCGGCGGCCATTTTCGCTACCCTTCTCTCTTTGATCGGTACACAGCGGCCCGCCGGGCTGCCGACAACCTGCGCAGGCAGTGCCCAAAGCCTCGATCCTGAGCCCCGGGACCACGCCCACCCGCCGTTTCGACCCGTCAGGTACCGACCGCTCATCGCTTTAGGAATGCTGCATGTCCACCCCCACCGTTCGCGAACAATTCCTTGTCATCAGCGCCCTGGGCCCCAACCCCATGGAGCTGACCAACATCCTGTGCCGGGCCGGCAACGACAATCGCTGCTCGGTCGTGACCTCGCGCCTGACCCGTCATGGCGAATGCAGTGCCCTGGTGTTGCAGGTCGCCGGCAGCTGGGACGCCCTGGCACGTTTCGAGGCGGCCCTGCCGGGCCTGGCCAAGAAGCACGGTTTCACCGTGAATGTGGTGCGCAGCGCCGAGCTTGAAGTGCGCCCGCTGTCCCTGCCGTACGTGGCCTATGTCAGCGCCGCCTATCGCCCGGACATCATCAACGAGCTGTGCCAGTTCTTCATCGACCACCATGTCGAGCTCGAGAACCTGACCTGCGATACCTACCAGGCGCCACAGACCGGCGGCACCATGCTCAACGCCACCTTCACCGTGACCCTGCCGGCCGGCACCCAGATCAGCTGGCTGCGCGACCAGTTCCTGGACTTCGCCGATGCCCTGAACCTGGATGCGCTGATCGAACCCTGGCGCCCACAGAACCCAATGTAAGGAAACCCCCATGGCCGTTGAACTCGACCAACCCGTCGCCGATTTCCAGGCCCAGGCCACCAGCGGCCAGACTGTCAGCCTGGCGAGCCTGGCCGGCAAGCAGGTGGTGCTGTACTTCTACCCCAAGGACAGCACCCCGGGCTGCACCACCGAAGGCCAGGGCTTCCGCGACCAGTACGCGGCCTTCCAGGCGGCCGACACCGAGGTGTTCGGGGTGTCCCGTGACGGCATCAAGTCCCACGAGAACTTCAAGGCCAAGCAGGCGTTTCCCTTCGAGCTGATCAGCGACAAGGACGAGGCCCTGTGCCAGCTGTTCGACGTGATCAAGCTCAAGAAGCTCTACGGCAAGGAATACCTGGGCGTGGACCGCAGTACCTTCCTGATCGACAGGAACGGCGTGCTGCGCAAGGCATGGCGTGGCGTGAAGGTGCCAGGGCATGTGGATGCGGTACTGGCCGAGGCGCAGGCGCTGAACAAGGCCTGAAATCCATCGCGGGGCAAGCCCGCTCCCACAGGGTATCGGTGATCCCTGTGGGAGCCGGCTTGCCCCGCGATGCGTTCAGAGCAGCGGCGCCACCGCCGGCTCCCGCCGCGGCCAGGCATCGAGCACGGCCTTGAACAGGGTCGCCAGCGGGATGGCGAAGAAGATCCCCCAGAAGCCCCACAACCCGCCAAACAGCAACACCGCGCAAATGATCGCCACCGGGTGCAGGCTCACGGCCTCGGAGAACAGCAGCGGCACCAGCACGTTGCCGTCCAGGGCCTGGATGATCGCGTAGACCGCCATCAGGTAGATGAACTGATCGCCCCAGCCCCACTGGAACAGGGCAATCAGGGTGACCGGCACGGTCACCACCACCGCGCCGACATAAGGCACCACCACCGACAAGCCCACCAGCAGCGCCAGCAAGGCCGCGTAGTTGAGCCCCAGGGCGATGAAAGCGATGTAGGTCGCCACGCCGCAGATCAGGATCTCGATGCCCTTGCCGCGGATGTAGTTGGCGATCTGCCGGTTCATCTCCTCGGCCACCCGGGTCATCAGCGCCCGCTCGCGCGGCAGGTAGCCGCTGACCCAGCGGCCGATCAGTTCGCGGTCCTTGAGGAAGAAGAACACCAGGATCGGCACCAGCACCAGGTAGATCATGATGTTGACCAGCAGCGGCAGGCTCGACAGCGAAAACGTCAGGGCCCACTGGCCGAACTTGCCGATCTCCCCGCGCATGGCCTCGATGGCCCGCAGCACCTGCTCGTCGGAGACCAGGTGCGGGTAACGCTCGGGCAACAGCAGCAATAGCGACTGCCATTTGCCGAGCATGCCCGGCAGCTCGTTGAACAGGGTGATCAGCTGATGCCAGAGCAACGGCACCAGTACCAGCAGGAAGACACCCAAGGCGCCCATGAACAGGGTAAAGACCAGGCCGACGGCATAGCGGGTCGGCACCCGCAGGCGCTCCAAGGCGTTGACCAGCCCCTGCATGAGAAACGCCAGGACCATCCCCGCCAGCACCGGCGCCAGCATGCCGCCCAGGGTCAGGACGGCGGTGAATCCCAGAAACAGCAAGACCGCCAGCACCACTGCTTCTTCATCGGAGAAGTAGCGTTGCATCCAGTCGCGAAGCACCTTGAACATTGACGATCCTTAGAAAAAACTCAGGCCTTGCGCAGCCAGTAGGTGTACACACCGTCCTCGGCGGTTTCGCGCAGCAGGGTATGACCGGCCAACTTGGCAAAAGTGCGAAAATCGCGTTGCGATCCGGCATCGGTGGCCACCACCTTGAGCACCGCGCCACTGGCCAGGCGATTGAGCTCCATCTTCGCCTTGAGCAGCGGCAACGGGCAGTTCAGGCCACTGGCATCGAGTTCGGAATCAATGGTCAGGGTGTCGCTCATCAGGGGTCTCCAGGCAGGCGGGTTCGAACAAGTCTCGTAGAATACCGCCACTGGTCGCCGACGTGTGAGCCAGCTACAGTAAGGTTCTTTGTCGACCAGAGCTTCGTGCATGAATTTACTGCGCCCTACCCTGCTGACGCTGGCCTGTTTGATGGCGTTCCCCAGCCATGCCGACGACCTGCCGTCACTCGGCGACGCCAGTTCTGCCATTGTTTCCCCCCAGCAGGAAAACCAGCTGGGCCGCGCTTGGCTCAGCCTGCTGCGGGGCAATGTCAATCAACTGAACGATCCCCAGCTCAAGGACTATGTCGAGACCAGCGTCTATCGCCTGGCGGAAACCAGCCAGCTGCAGGACCGGCGCCTGGAATTCATCCTCATCGACAGCCGCGAGCTCAACGCGTTTGCTGCCCCGGGCGGGATTATCGGGGTCAACGGCGGCCTGTTCCTCAACGCCCAGACTGAAGGCGAATACGCCTCGGTACTGGCCCACGAACTGGCGCACTTGTCGCAGCGCCACTTTGCCCGTGGTGTCGAGGCCCAGCAGCGCATGCAGCTGCCGATGATGGCGGCGATGCTGGCCGGTATCGTGGCCGCCGCAGCCGGTGCCGGTGATGCCGGTATCGCCGCGATTGCCGGCTCCCAGGCCGCCGCGATCCAGGAGCAACGACGCTTCTCCCGGCAGAACGAACAGGAAGCCGACCGCATCGGCATCCTCAACCTGGAAAAGGCCGGGTACGACCCGCGCAACATGCCGAGCATGTTCGAACGCCTGATGCGCCAGTACCGCTACGATGCCAAGCCGCCGGAATTCCTCCTGACTCACCCGGTGACCGAATCGCGTATCGCCGACACCCGCAACCGCGCCGAGCAGGCGCCCAAGGGTGGCACCGAGGACAGCGCCCGCTATCAACTGATCCGTGCCCGCGTGGCCTTGATCTACGAAGGCACGCCGGGGATGGCTGCCAAGCGCTTCCGCGCCCAGCTGGACGAGAACCCCAAGCTCGACTCGGCCCGCTATGGCCTGGCGATCGCCCTGATCAAGGGTGGCCGCCTCAACGAGGCGCGTGACGCACTCAAGCCTCTGCTGGACAAGGCGCCGAACGACATCACCTACAACCTGGCGCAGGTCGACCTGGACATCACCAACAACCGCCTGGCCGATGCCCAGCAGCGGGTCGAGCGCATGCGCTCGCTGTACCCGGCGAACTACCCGCTGCAGCAGGCGCGAATTGACCTGCTGCTCAAGCAGAACCGTCCGGCCGAAGCGGAAAAGGCCCTGGATGCCTTGCTCAAGAACCGCCCGGACGATCCGGACGTGTGGTACGACGTGGCAGAGGTGCGCGGCCTGTCCGGCAACACCATCGGCCTGCACCAGGCCCGGGCCGAGTACTTTGCCCTGGTGGGCGATTTCGACCAGGCCCTGCAGCAGCTTGATTACGCCAAGCAGCGGGCAGGCAACAACTTCGTGCTGGCGTCGAAGATCGATGCGCGTCAGCGCGAGCTGCTGGCGCAGCTGCGGTGGGTCATGGAGATGATGCGCTCTCTCGCCTGAACGCTTCGCGGGGCAAGCCCGCTCCCACCGGCTGTGGGAGCGGGCTTGCCCCGCGAGAGGGACCTCAAGCGTTACCGGACAGTTTGATCCGCGCCGCCTGGGTGAAGTCGAGCATGCGATTGAGCGGCTTGATCGCCTGGGGAATCAGCGCCGGCTCGACGAAGATCTCGTTGGTGCCTTCACGCAGGCACTGCAGGGTGCGCTCCAGGGTGTTCATGGCCATCCACGGACAGTGGGCACAGCTGCGGCACGCCGCGCCGTTACCGGCGGTAGGCGCTTCGATGAAGACCTTGTCCGGGCACAGCTGCTGCATCTTGTAGAAGATGCCGCGGTCGGTGGCGACGATGAAGGTCTTGTTCGGCAGGGTCTGCGCAGCCTTGATCAACTGGCTGGTGGAGCCGACGGCGTCGGCCAGTTCGATCACCGCTTCCGGCGATTCGGGGTGCACCAGGATCGCCGCATCGGGGTATAGCGCCTTCATGTCGGCCAGCTGGCGCGACTTGAACTCCTCGTGAACGATGCAGGCACCGTCCCACAGCAGCATGTCGGCGCCGGTCTGCTTCTGGATGTAGCGGCCCAGGTGCTGGTCCGGCCCCCAGATGATGGTTTCGCCGTTGTCCATCAGGCTTTCGACGATTTCCAGGGCGCAGCTGGAGGTCACCACCCAGTCGGCACGGGCCTTGACCGCCGCCGAGGTGTTGGCATAGACCACCACGGTACGTTCCGGGTGTTTGTCGCAGAACGCGGAAAACTCATCTACCGGGCAACCCAGGTCCAGCGAGCAGGTCGCTTCCAGGGTCGGCATCAGCACGCGCTTTTCCGGGGTGAGGATCTTTGCGGTTTCGCCCATGAAACGCACGCCAGCGACCACCACGGTCTTGGCCGGGTGGTTCTTGCCGAAGCGGGCCATTTCCAGCGAGTCGGACACGCAGCCACCGGTTTCCTCGGCCAGGGCCTGGATCACCGGGTCACAGTAGTAATGGGCAACCAGCACGGCGTCGCGCGCCTTGAGTTCGGCGGCGATGGCGGTGCGGTAGTCGGCCTCTTGCTCAGGCGTCAGCGGCTTGGGCTGCTTGGCATCGAGGTGGGCTTGGACCAAAAGGCGTTCGGAAATCTGGGTCATGATCGCTGGACCTGCAGGCGCTTGAGCGCGTAAGTCGAGTGTATCACCGAGCCCTGGCAAATCGGTTACCGGATCTGCGGGCAATGCGCTGAACGGCGTTGCGGGCAGAGCCAAAGACCTTCTGCGGCCTCGGGTTTTTATGGGATGCCGAAGGCTACAGATAATCGGATGAATTCAAAAGGTTTTTTTAGTAACTCCCCCCGGGGCGACAGGCTTGCCGCCCCGGGGAACCGTCATCAACCCTCGCTCGGCTGCATGGCCCCGAGATTCGCCTGGATCAGGCTGGCGAACTGTTCGACGGTCATCTTGTGGCCGTTGAACTCCACCATGCCGTCGGCGTAGTGCAGGCTGGCGAGGATATCGTTGCCCTTGACCGTGGCCATCTGGCTCTGCTGCGCCATCATGCCGACCATCTCACCGGCCTGGGACGCTTGCTGGGCCAGCACCTGGGCATCGCTCTGCCCTTCCAGGCGAGCCTGCAGGACTGCCAGGTCACCGATCATGGGCTTGGACAGCGAGACCTTGCTCTGCACCTGCGCCACCATCTGCCGGTACAGCTCATCGGCCGGCAATTGCAGCGAAGCCGGTTTGGCCAGGTCGACGCTGAGGCTGAAGCGGCTTTCGCCATTGGCCGTCTTGAACGAGAAGTTGTCCAGGGCAATCTGCGGCTTGCCGGCCAGCACCTGCTGCAGGTTGGCGTGCATCTGCGCGGTTTCGGCTTCGCTCATCGGCAGCGCCGGCATGCCCTCGCCCTGGGCCGAGGCTTGTTCCAGCTCGGGCAGGTAGCCCTGGTACAGGGTGACCAGCGCCTGGGTCGCCGGGATGTCGATGTTCTTCACGCTCCAGGTCATTTCACCGGCACCCACCGGCTTGCCGTCGAAGTTGATATCCCCGACCTTGTAGACCATGGTGCCGGAGAACTTGTTACCGTCGGCACGGTACGCGTTGTTCTGCTCCACATGCTTCATCAGCAGCACCTTCTGCTGCTCGCCCAGGGTCGCACTGACCTCGTCCAGGCCCATGTTCATGGTGCCGACATAGAAGCCGAAATCGGTCTTGCTCATGTCGCCGAGCAGATTGATCCCCTTGAACTCAAGCTTCAGCGGCGCACTGTCGGCATCGACCAGATCCAGGCCCAGGCTGGCCGAACCGCCACTGAACTTGATCTGCTCGGCATCCTTGGTGCCGGAGGCCTGGATCGTGAGGCCCGAGAACGTGATGTGCGAGCCCGCCTCGGTCACTTCCATCGGCGGGATGATCAGCGTGCCGTCGGTCGAGCCGTCGTAGCCCAGGCTGTTCTGGCCGTACACCGGCGGCACACCGCCGCTGATGGCGAACCACTCGCTGGTGAGCGCGTCCTTTTCCAGGGCATAGTTGCTGGCAGCCATCACCGGCATGAGCTTCAACGCCTTCAACCGGCTCCAGGGCAACGGGCCGTGCTCGATGCGGTCGACAAAGGCCAGCTCGAAGCTCTGTGGCTCGTCGCCGACCATCATGTCCTTGACCTTGACCCGGTAATGCGCGGTACTCGAGTACAAATGCGACTCCAGCGACGCCAGCTCCAGGGTCACACTGGCGCCCGTCCCGGCCGACTGCTGGAGCTGGGCGTTGGCTTGCAACATGGCCTGCTTGAGTACCTCGGGCAATTGCTTGCCGGTGTACCAGGCACCCGCCGTACTGACGGCGGCCACGGCCACCACCAACCCTGAAAGTACACCCACTGTTTTCTTCATGAAATGATCCGCTTGTCCATTGGTTGGGGTTGTTGCAGCGCGGCCCACGGCCTATTCGTTGACGTCCATGAACTCACGGGCCCAGACAATGTAGTCGCCCGGCACGGTGTAGGTATGGGTCAGTTCCGTGGCGCTGAGGTCCGAGGCACTGCTGGTGATCCGGCGCTGCTCGCGCAGGCAGTCGTAGGTGGCCTTGATCGCCGCGAAGTAGGCGCCGTGACCGTCCACGGCAATGCGCACGCCCAGTTGCGCCAGGCGCGCATCGTCGTGCAGCTGCGGGTTGCCGTAGGTCACCAGCATCAGCGGCACGCTCAGGTGCGCGGCGATCTGCTCAAGGTGTTCGAAGTCGCGGATGCCGACCATGCACAGGGCGTCGGCGCCGGCATTCTGGTAGGCCACCGTGCGGGCAATCACCTCTTCCACCGGAATGAGTGCGGCGTTGGTGCGGGCAATGATCGCCAGCTCCGGATCGACCCGCGCCTCCAGCGCCGCACGAATCTTGCCGACGCCTTCGGCGATGCTCACCAGGTCCGTGGACTTGCGCCCGAACTGCGCCGGCAGCAGGGTGTCCTCGATGGTCAGCGCGGCGATCCCGGCGCGTTCGAGCTCGGTCACCGTGCGCATCACATTCAGGGCGTTGCCGTAGCCGTGGTCGGCGTCGGCGATCACCGGCAACTGCGCCACCCTGCCGATGCGCGTGGCCTGCTCAGCGAACTCGCTCAGGGTGATCAGGGCAAAATCAGGTGCGGCCAGCACCTGCAGGGAAGCGACCGAACCACCCAGGATACCCACCTCGAAACCCAGGTCGGCGGCGATACGCGCCGACATTGGATCGAACACGGAAGCCGTGTGATAACAGGCAGGAGAAGCAAGGAGTTTACGAAACGCGCGACGCAGGTCTTGGTGGGAGGCTCTTGGCATGGTCTTTCCAACATATCGACTTCATTTATTGGACAGAACATACCACCGCAGCCCCTGTCGCCGACAGGGTCAGATAGACGGCTTTTGCTCGCTCAGCTGCGCCGCTGCGCGCGTTTGAGGGTCTCGCTGGGCAACTCCTTGAACAGTTGCTGGTAGCTGCTGGAGAACCGCCCCAAGTGCCAGAACGACCAGTGCATGGCCACTTCGGCCACGGTACTGCCCCGGCTGCCTTGCAGCTCGCGACGCGCACTGTTGAGCCGGCGCAGGCGCAGCCAGTGCGCCGGAGTCATGCCGGTAAAGGCCTTGAACGCCTGCTGCAACTGGCGCAAGGACACCCCGGCCACCTCGGCCAGTTCCAGCAGGTTGAGAGTGTCTTCGGGGCAGTCGGCGGCCCACTCGCCGACCCTGCGCATGATCGTGCGCTCTTCGGCCCGCTTGCCCAGGGCGCCGCGGTCCAGGCGCACGCAGGCGTTGTCGAGGATGAACAGGCAGTCTTCGAGCAGTTGTTCGGCCAGGGCGTCACGGCTCGGCGTATCGATCGCCTGCCCCAGGCGCGTCAGGGTGCCGCTCAGCCAGCGGCCGAACAGCGCGTTCTGCATCGAGTTGAGCGGCGCCATGAACAGGCCTTCGAGGCGGGCGATGTCCAGGCGGTGACGGCGGACGAACTCCGGACCGAACACCACTGCCACTTCCTGGTAGTTCTCCGGGGTGATCCAGATATTGCGGCTCTCGCCGTTGAGCAGGTACAGGCTGTTGTCGGTGCGGTCGAAACAGAACGCCAGGGCACCGGGCGGCGCACTGAAGTTCTGCTCGACCCGGGTGTTCATGCACTCTTCGTACACCTCGACACCCTGCAGGTCCAGGCAACGGACCTGGCCGGCGAAATGCCCGGGTGACATCTGCTGGTAGTGCTGGGTCCAGCTGGGCGTGGCACGCACCTGTTCGCCGACATCGGCAGTGCTGAAAGCCTGGACCTGGAACGGAGTGGGCGCTGTCATGAGCTGCTCATTACGCACTCTTTTGGTGCGCTTTATCCTGGCGAAAGTGGATAGATGGAGACGCAAGTGTCGCCCAAGATAGCCCTCAACGCGCTGCAGGGGAAGTCGTCCAGGCGGCACACCGGCCTGGGAGGCCGGTCCTGGCGCGGAATAAAACCAATAACGAGGTCTTTATGAATGCCCCTTTCGATCAGCTTTCTGCGTGGCTGAAAGAACACAAGATTACCGAAGTCGAGTGCGTGGTCAGTGACCTGACCGGAATCGCCCGCGGCAAGATCGCACCCACCAACAAGTTCCTGCATGAGCGAGGCATGCGCCTGCCGGAAAGTGTGTTGTTGCAAACGGTAACCGGGGATTTTGTCGACGACGACATCTACTACGACCTGCTCGACCCGGCCGACATCGACATGGTCTGCCGCCCGGACTCGGCCGCGGTGTACATGGTGCCCTGGGCCCTGGAACCCACCGCCATCGTCATCCACGACACCTTCGACAAGTACGGCAACCCGATCGAGTTGTCGCCACGCAACGTCCTGAAAAAGGTTCTCAAGCTGTACGCCGACAAGGGCTGGCAGCCGATCGTCGCCCCGGAAATGGAGTTCTACCTGACCCAGCGCTGCGAAGACCCCGACCTGCCCCTGCAAGCGCCACTGGGCCGCTCCGGTCGCGCTGAAAGCGGACGGCAGTCGTTCTCCATCGATGCCGCCAACGAATTCGATCCGCTGTTCGAAGACGTCTACGACTGGTGCGAAGCCCAGGGCCTGGACCTCGACACCCTGATCCACGAAGACGGCCCGGCGCAGATGGAGATCAACTTCCGTCATGGCGATGCCCTGGACCTGGCCGACCAGATCACCGTGTTCAAGCGCACCCTGCGCGAAGCCGCGCTCAAGCACAACGTCACCGCCACCTTCATGGCCAAGCCTGTGGCCGACGAGCCGGGCAGCGCCATGCACCTGCACCAGAGCGTGGTCGACATCGCCACCGGCAAGCCGATTTTCGTCGACGACAACGGGCAGATGAGCGAGCTGTTCCTGCAGCACATCGGTGGCCTGCAGAAGTACATCCCCAAGGTGCTGCCGATGTTCGCCCCCAACGTCAACTCGTTCCGCCGCTTCCTGCCGGACACCTCGGCACCGGTGAACGTCGAGTGGGGCGAAGAGAACCGCACCGTGGGCCTGCGCGTGCCGACCTCCAGCCCCGATGCCATGCGCGTGGAAAACCGCCTGCCGGGGGCCGATGCCAACCCCTACCTGGCCATCGCCGCCAGCCTGCTGTGCGGCTACCTGGGCATGGTCGAGAAGATCAATCCCAGCGCCCCGGTCCAGGGCCGTGCCTACGAACGACGCAACCTGCGCCTGCCGATCACCATCGAAGACGCCCTGGCACACATGGAAGACTGCCCGAGCATCGAACAGCACCTGGGCAGCAAGTTCGTCCGTGGCTATGTGGCGGTCAAGCGCGCCGAACACGAGAACTTCAAGCGGGTGATCAGTTCCTGGGAGCGTGAGTTCCTGCTGCTCAGCGTCTGAGCCCTGCCGCGCAGTAAACATCGATAAAACAATTCCAAGAGGTGTCGATATGCGTTCATTGAAAACAGTTGCAAGTGCAACCCTGGCGCTGCTGGTCAGCGCCGCGGCCCAGGCCCAGCCCAGTGTCAGCGTGTACAACTGGACCGACTACATCGGTGACACCACCCTGGCGGACTTCCAGGGCAGCACCGGTATCAAGGTCATCTATGACGTGTTCGACTCCAACGAAACCCTGGAAGGCAAGTTGCTGGCCGGTCGCACCGGCTACGACGTGGTCGTGCCTTCCAACCACTTCCTCGCCCGCCAGGTTGATGCCGGGGCCTTCCTCAAGCTCGACCGCGCGCAGTTGCCGAACTGGAAGAACCTCGACCCGCTGCTGCTCAAGGCCCTGGAAGAGAACGATGCCGGCAACCAGCACTCGGTGCCCTACCTGTGGGGCACCAACGGCATCGGCTACAACGTCGACAAGGTCAAGCAGGTGCTGGGCATCGACCGCATCGACTCCTGGGCGGTGATGTTCGAACCGGAGAACCTGAAGAAGCTCAGCCAGTGTGGTGTGTCCTTCATGGACTCGCCCGACGAGCTGTTCCCGGCGGTGCTCAACTACATGGGCATGGACCCGCGCAGCAGCAACCCCGAGGACTACAAGAAGGCCGAGGCCAAGCTGTTGACCTTGCGCCCCTACATCACCTACTTCCACTCCTCCAAATACGTCTCGGACCTGGCCAACGGCGATATCTGCGTGGCCTTCGGCTACTCCGGCGACGTGTTCCAGGCGGCCAACCGGGCCAAGGAGGCCAACAACGGCGTCAACGTCGCCTATTCCATTCCCAAGGAAGGCAGCAACCTGTGGTTCGACCTGCTGGCGATCCCGGCCGATGCCAGCAATCCGCAACAGGCCTACGCCTTCATCAACTACCTGCTCGATCCGAAAGTGATCGCCAAGGTCAGTGCCACCGTCGGCTATGCCAACGCCAACCCGGCGGCCAAGCAGTACATGGATGCCGAGCTGGTCGACAACCCCGAGGTCTATCCGCCCCAGGCGGTGCTGGACAAGCTGTATGTCTCCAACACCCCGACGCCGGCGATCATGCGCGTGATGACCCGCTCCTGGAGCAAAGTGAAGTCGAACAAATGAACCGGGAAGCCATCATGAATCCTGCGGCACAACACGCCAGTTCCTACTACCGGGCATCGGCCGGACCGATGCCCGAACATCCAGCCCTGACCGGCGAGCTGACGGCCGATGTCTGCGTGGTCGGCGGCGGCTTCACCGGCGTCAACACCGCCATCGAACTGGCCCAGCGCGGGCTGTCGGTGATCCTCCTCGAAGCGCGGCGCATCGGCTGGGGCGCCAGCGGTCGCAATGGCGGCCAGTTGATCCGCGGCATTGGCCACGAGGTCGAGGGCTTTGCCCGCTATGTCGGCCAGGACGGGGTCAAATACCTGCAACGGGCCGGTATCGAGTCGGTCGAGGTGGTGGCCGAACGTGTCCGCGAGCACGCCATCGACTGCGACCTGCGCTGGGGCTTCTGCGAACTGGCCAACACCCCGGCCCAGTTCGCCGCCTTTCGCGCCGAGCAGGAGAGCCTGGCCGAACTGGGCTATCGCCATGAAACACGACTGGTGAGCCCCGCCGACATGCACCAGGTGGTCGCGTCCACGGCCTATGCCGGCGGCCTGATCGATCGCGGCTCGGGCCACCTGCACCCGCTCAACCTGGTGCTGGGCGAAGCCCGCGTCGCTGCGTCCCTGGGCGTGCGCCTGTTCGAACACAGCCCGGTGCTGGAGATCACTCACGGCACCAGCGTGCAGGTGCGCACCCCCCATGGCAGCGTCCGCGCCGGCAGCCTGGTGCTGGCCTGCAACGCCCACCTGGACGAGCTGGAGCCGCGCCTGAGCGGCAAGGTGCTGCCGGCCGGCAGCTACATCATCGCCACCGAACCACTGTCGCCAGCCCAGGCCAAGGCGCTGATCCCGCAGAACCTGGCCCTGTGCGACCAGAAGGTCGGCCTGGACTACTACCGGCTCAGTGCCGACCGGCGCCTGCTGTTCGGCGGCGCCTGTCACTACTCCGGGCGTGATCCGCTGGATATCGCCACCTACATGCGACCGAAGATGCTCAAGGTGTTCCCGCAACTGGCCGACACCCGCATCGAGTTCCAGTGGGGCGGCAAGATCGGCATCACCGCCAATCGCTTTCCCCAGGTCGGGCGCCTGTCCCAGCACCCCAACGTGTTCTACGCCCAGGGTTATTCCGGCCATGGCCTGAATGTCACCCACTGGACCGCCCGCCTGCTGGCCGAGGCGATCGATGCCGGGCACAGCCAGGGCATGGACGTGTTCAGCGCCGTGCCGCACATGACCTTCCCCGGCGGCAAGGCCCTGCGCTCGCCGCTGCTGGCACTGGGGATGCTGTGGTACCGGCTGCGCGAGGCGCTGGGCTGATCCTGGCGTCCTTCGCCTCCCCCGGGCCCGCTTGCCAGCACGGCAATTGCAGCTACTGTCAGTTATGTCCGGGTTGCACTGTGCAACGGGCTTCAGGGAGATCGAACGATGGCGACAACGTACAAGCTCGTGCTATCGGCGGCACTGCTGCTGGCGCTGGCCGGATGCACCAGCATCGACGCGCGCACCACCGAGTATGTCGGCGTGCCCCACGCCGCGCCTACCAATGCCGCCAATGTCGAGGTTTTGCGCCGCGAGCCCCTACGCCCCCACACCCGCCTGGGCGAAATCGTCGTCGATGCCAGCATCGATCCGGCACCGCCGATCAGCGACGTCGAACAAAAACTGCGCACCGAAGCCGCCACTATCGGCGGTGATGCGGTGGTGGTGGTCTACGACGGCATCGCCCCGGTTTCTGCCTATGTCAGCGGTCCCCTGTGGAGCCGCGATGTACACGCCATCGACGGGCGCAAGCTCAAGGGCATCGTCATCAAATACCAGTAGCGCGAATGCGAGCAGGTCATGAGCCATCCGGTCACTGTGCTGTCTGCCTTGCTGCTGGCGCTGTGTGCCGGCGGCGCCCGGGCCGAATTCAACGCCAGTCTCGACGAGGCCAGGCAGATCGCCACGGAGGCCTACCTCTATGGCTATCCGGTGGTGGAGACCTACAAGGTGCTCTTCACCCAGGCCGTGGACCGTGGCAGCCCGGGCTTCAAGGCGCCGTTCAACCAGATCGGCAACAGCGCCAGGGTCTTCACCCCGAAAGACACCGGCGTCGCCACACCCAACCCGGACATGGCCGACTCGTACCTGTGGATGGACCTGCGCAGCGAACCGCTGGTGCTGACCCTGCCGGCCATCGCGCCCGACCGCTACTACGCGGTACAACTGATCGACCTCTACAGCCAGAACTTCGCCTACCTGGGCACGCGCAGCAGCGGTAACCAGGGTGGCCACTACATGATTGCCGGACCTGACTGGCAAGGCCCGGTGCCGGACGGTGTCGACAAGGTCATCCACAGCCAGAGCCAGATCGTCTACGGGCGCTACAGCACCCAGCTGTTCGACGCAGCCGACCTGCACAACGTCGAGCAGATTCAACAGGGCTACGGCGTCGAGCCACTGAGCAGCTTTCTTGAGCAATCGCCGCCCCCCGTCCTGCCGGCGGTGGCCTGGATCAGGCCCGAGGGCAACGTCAGCGGCAGCCCGGCGCTGTTTCGCTACCTGAATTTCATGATGGCCTTCGCCCCGCCGCTGGACAGTGAAAGCGAACTGTTGCAGCGCTTCAGGAAGATCGGCATCGACACCGACAAACCCTTTGAAGAAATCAGCCTGGATAACAGCCAGCGACGGGCCTTGCAGGCAGGCATAGAAGACGGTGAAGCCGCCTTTACCGAGCTCAGGAACATCGACATCGCCACCCACCAGGTCAGCCGCGCCGACCTGTATGGCAGCCCGGATCGCCTGAACGGCAATTACCTGTACCGCTATGCCGGGGCCAGGCTGGGCCTGTTCGGCAACTCCGTCGAGGAGGCTGCCGAAATGGCTTACCTCACCGATGCCACTGGCCAGCCGCTCGATGCCGGCAAGCACACCTACACCCTGCACTTCGCCAAGGGCCAGCTGCCCCCGGCCAGGGCCTTCTGGTCACTGACGCTGTATGACGGCGCCAGCCAGCAGCTGGTGGACAACTCCCTGGAGCGCTACCAGATCACCTCCCGGATGCTCGATCAACTGAAGAAGGACGCCGACGGAGGTCTGACCCTCCACCTGCAACACGACGCCCCGGGCAAAGATCTGCAGAGCAACTGGCTGCCGGCGCCTGAAGGGCGCTTCTACGGCGTCCTGCGCCTGTACATGCCCGGCCCCCAGGTCGCCAGCGGGCAATGGAAACAGCCAGCGCTGACGCCCGCGACCAAGTGACTCAACCTGCCGCCGGCAGCACGCTCAGCGGATCGACCGGCTTGCCGTTCTGGCGGATCTCGAAATACAGCTGCACGCGGTCGGCATCCAGGTCGCCCGCCTCGGCGATCTTCTGGCCCTTGCTGACGGTCTGCCCTTCCTTGACCAGCAACTTGCTGTTGTGGCCATAGACACTGGCGTGCGACGTGCCGTGCTGAAGAATGATCAGGTTGCCGTAGCCACGGATATTGGTCGCGAACGCCACCTTGCCGCCCAGGCTGGCATAGACCGGCTGCCCCTGGGTGGCGGCAATGCGAATGCCCTTGCTGAGTTTGTCGGCTGCCGAATAACGACCGATTACCGTCCCCCCTTTCAACGGCCAATCCCAGCCGCGCAAGGTCATCTTGGTGCTGGACACAGGCTTGCTGGCGGCCGTGGTAGCGGTTCTGGCCGGTGCGGAGCCTGTGCCTGCGCCGAAGCGGATGGTCTGCCCCACATTCACCGCATAGGGCGGACTGATGCGGTTGTAGCGCGCCAGCTCCTTGAACTCCCAACCGTGGCGCGTGGCGATCGAGTACAGGGTATCGCCACGCTTTACCTTGTAGGTGCCACTGGCGACCTTGTTGGCTGAAGTGCCAGGGCTGGGTGGATGGGAACTGCACGCGGATATCGCCAGCAAAACGGCGATCACAATAAACCTGAAAAACACACCACTTCCTTTGCCCGGGGACGCCATTGACGAGGCCGCTACTATAAATCACTCCGTGGCTGCCCAGGCAGGCGAACACTGCACGTCTCTCCCCTTGCGAATGATTTGCAACATTTACTGACATTTGTAACACCTGCAAACAATTCTCAGTTGCTGATGAGCAGGCGTATTATTGCTAGCGCTTCTCAATAACAACCGAAATCTGGTCTCATCAGGTCGCCCTCCACATGACAACCCCGCTCGTCCCTATCCGCTCCTCCCGCCCGCTGATGCTGTCCGCCCTTGGCCTTGCCGTTGCGTCCTCCACAAGCCTGGCGCTCGCCGAACAAACCGGCCAGAAGCCCCTGCAACTGGACAACATCAACGTCGACGCCAAGCCCGAAAGCACCTACAAGACTGAACGCTCGGCTTCCGGCAAGATCGCCACGCCGCTGCTGGATACCCCGCAGACCATTACCGTGGTCCCTGCCCAGATCATCCAGGAGCAGCAGGCACTGAGCCTGCGCCAGGTACTGTCCAACGTGTCCGGGATTACCTTCAACGCCGGTGAAGGTGGCGGCGGCTCCGGTGACAGCATCAACATTCGCGGCTTCTCGGCCAACAGCAACATCCAGATCGACGGCCTGCGCGACAGCGCCCAGACCAGCCGTACCGACACCTTCAACATCGAACAGGTCGAAGTCATCAAGGGCCCCAACTCGGTGTTCGGCGGTGCCGGCACCACCGGCGGCAGCATCAACATCATCAGCAAGCAGCCGCAGGACCGGGCCTTCACCCGCCTGGGTGGCAGCGTGGGCACCGACAACTACTACCGCATGACCCTGGACAGCAACCAGCCACTGGAAGGCGTGGGTGACGACAGCGCGTTCCGGATCAACCTCATGGGTCATCAGAACGATGTGCCCGGCCGCGACGAAATCGACCGCGAACGCTGGGGTGTCGCCCCGTCCCTGCGCCTGGGCCTGAACGACGCCACGCGCCTGACCCTGAGCGCCTTCCACCAGGTCGACGACAACCTGCCCGACTACGGCGTACCGGCCCTGGACGGCAAGAAACTCGGTGGCGTCAGCCGCGAGGACTACTTCGGCTGGAAGAACCTCGACAAGGAGGAAATCGAGCAGAGCGCGTTCACTGCCAACTTCGAACACGACTTCAACGACAACCTGCGCCTGCAGAACCTCACGCGCTACAGCCACATTGCCCGCGACACCGTGGTCTCGGCCTCCCATGTCAACACCACCGGTGTCCCTGCGGGTCGCTACCGCCCTGCCGGTCCGCAAGGCTATGGCCGCGACGCCACCACCGAAATGTGGATCAACCAGACCAACTTGATCAGCAACTTCAATGTACTGGGCATGCGCCATGACCTGATCGCCGGCATGGAAGTCTCGCGCGAGACCATGGACCTGAAGACCTACGGTTACGGCTTGAGCAACGCCCTGTACCCGAGCAACGGCTACGACCTGAGCAACCCGCCAGGCCACTGGTCGGGCCCGGCCAACAAGTCCACCACCAGCTATACCGACACCGAACTGACCGACCAGGCGCTGTATCTGTTCGATACCATCGCCCTGCACGAGCAGTGGGACCTGAACCTGGGGCTGCGTTACGACAAGTTCAAAGGCGAAGCCAAGGGCTACTCCGCCGACCACGTGAAGACCTCCGACTTCGAGTCCACCGACGAGAAGCTCAGCGGCCGCGCCGGCCTGGTCTACAAACCGACCGACAACGGGCGCATCTACCTGGCCTGGGGCAACTCGTTCAACCCGTCGGCTGAAAGCCTGGCCTCCAGCGGCGGCGGCCTGACCGCAGCCACCGAAGACCTGTCCCCGGAGAAGAACGAGACCTGGGAACTGGGCACCAAGTGGGAACTGCTGGACAAGCGCCTGGAGCTGGATGCCGCGCTGTTCCGCGTCGAGAAGACCAACGCCCGCGAAACCATGGCCGACGGCTCCACCCAGCTGGCCGGCAAGCAACGCGTGCAAGGTGTGGAAGTGGGTGTGACCGGTCACATCACCGATCAGTGGGACGTGTTCGCCAACTACACCTTCCTCGATAGCGAAACCCTCAAGGCCGCCGACACGGCTACCGGCATCGCCCGTGAAGGCCAGGCGCTGGGCAACACCCCGCCGCGCTCGCTCAACCTCTGGACCACCTACGAGCTGCCGGCGGGCTGGACCCTCGGTTACGGTGCACGCTACGTCAGCGAGCGCAACGTGACCTCCAGCACCACCGCCAAACTGGATGAGTACTGGGTGCATAACGCCATGGTCGCCTACCAGGTCAACGAGCACCTGGACCTGCAGTTGAACGTCAACAACCTGTTCGACAAGGACTATGTCGAGCGTGTGCGTCAGCAGAACGGTACCGATGCTCGTTCGTCGGCCATCGAGTATGGCGATGCGCGTTCGGCGATCCTGTCGGCCACCTACGCGTTCTAAGTCAACATCACCGCAGCTCCTGCAGGCCCCCTGTAGGAGCTGCCGCCAGGCTGCGATCGGCCGTGAAACGGCCGCAAACCCGGCCACCTCCTTACCTCAAGTACAACGAAGTGACCGGAGTGCGACTGCTGCGCAGTCGATCGCAGCCTCGTTCCTCGGCAGCGGCTACAGGCGCAAACGAAAAAGCCCGCGTCCTTCTCAGGACGCGGGCTTCTTCTTACTGCATATGGTGGGTCGTGTAGGATTCGAACCTACGACCAATTGGTTAAAAGCCAACTGCTCTACCAACTGAGCTAACGACCCGTTGGATGAGGCGTATAATACTGATTTCTAAGAGGAAATCAACACCCCATCGCAAAAAAAATTAAAAATATCGAGTCGGGTCCTCGACACCGGCCGCTTTGAAACCTTCGGCGCGCAGGCGGCAGCTGTCGCATTTACCGCAGGCACGGCCATCATCGTCGGCCTGGTAGCAGGAAACGGTCAGGCTGTAGTCCACGCCACGGGCCACGCCCGCCTGGACGATCTGGGCCTTGCTCAGGTTCTGCAGCGGCGCCTGGATACGGAAGCCCTGGCCTTCGACACCGGCCTTGGTGGCAAGGTTGGCCATGCGCTCGAAGGCCTCGACGAACTCCGGACGGCAGTCGGGGTAGCCGGAATAGTCCACGGCATTCACACCGATGAAGATGTCCCGCGCGCCCAGTACTTCGGCCCAGCCCAGGGCCAGGGACAGGAACACCGTGTTGCGTGCTGGCACGTAGGTAACCGGTATGCCTTCAGTCGGCCCTTCAGGTACATCGATGCTGCTGTCGGTCAGGGCCGAGCCACCGATGCCGTCCAGGTTCAGGCCGATGACCTTGTGCTCGACCACGCCCAGGTCGCGGGCGACCCGCGCAGCGGCATTGAGCTCGGCGCGATGGCGCTGGCCGTAGTCGAAACTCATGGTGTAGCAGCTATAGCCCTCGGCCTTGGCCATGGCGACCACCGTGGCCGAGTCCAGGCCACCGGAAAGCAGGATTACCGCACGTTTCTCAGTCATTGCATTCACTCCTGTCAGCGCCCCGGTTCGTCGTTCCACAACAGCTTGTGCAGCTGCATCTGGAAACGAACGGGCAAATTATCGGCGACAATCCAGTCGGCCAGGTCGGTGGCGCTCACCTGATGGTGGCTTGGCGAGAACAACACTTCGCCTGCGCGCTTTTCCAGACCGTACTGAATGAGTTTGGACACCGCCCAGTCATAGTCCTGGCGAGAACAGATGACGAATTTGACCTGATCGTTCGGGGTCAGCAGCTCGATGTTCTCGTAACGGTTACGGTGCGCTTCCTCGGAGCCTGGCGTCTTCAGGTCGACGACGCGGCTGACCCGGGCATCCACCCTGGAAATGTCCAGGGCGCCACTGGTCTCCAGCGAGACCTCGTAGCCGGCATCGCACAGCTGCTCGAGCAACGGGATGGCATTGGGTTGGGCCAGCGGCTCACCCCCGGTCACGCAGACATAGCGCGGCTTGAAGCCGGCGACCTGCTCGAGGATGGAATCCAGGGTGCGGATGCTGCCGCCGCTGAAGGCGTATTCGCTGTCGCAATACTGGCAGCGCAGCGGGCAGCCGGTGAGACGGACAAATACCGTGGGCAGCCCAGCGGTACGCGTTTCACCCTGCAACGAGTAAAAAACTTCGGTAATACGTAATGTGTCTTGCATAGTCGCCACGGGCGTAACAGCTAAACAGGCTGTCCGCCTCCGTCAGGCACTGTAGCGAACCCGGCATCGCGTAGTTCGATACAGCGTGTATCAATAAAAAGGGCAGTGATTCTAACGAAAAAACCCGCGACAAGCGCGGGTTTCTTTCAAACGGCGGGATCAGAGCTTCTGCAGGTCACGCTGGGCCAGCTGGGCGGCCGAGGTACCAGGGTACTGGGTGACCACTTGTTGCAGGATGCCCTTGACCCGGTCGGTATGCCCCAGGCGGCGCTCCACATCGGCCAGCTTGTACAGCGAATCCGGCACCTTGTTGTGCTTGGGATACAGCTGGCTGACCTTGGCGAAGGCTTGCCCTGCAGCTTGCAGGTCGCCTTTGGCCAGGTTCACTTCACCCAGCCAATACTGGGCGTTGCCGGCGTACTGGCTATTGGGATACTTACGCAGGAAGGCGTTGAACGCCTGGCTGGCCTTGTCGAAATCCTTGGCTTTGATCAGGTCGAAAGCTGCATCGTAGTAGAGCTTTTCTTTGGCCGGATCGCCAGGTTCGCTGCTGGCGGCAGCTTGGCCGGCGGCAGCACCGGCAGCCGCGCCTGCAGCGGCACCGGCGGCTTCGCCACCGGCAGGAGAATTGGTAGGAGTGGCGGCAGGTGCAACACCGCTTCCAATACGCCGATCCAGGTCCTGGTATCGCTCCAGGCTTTCCTGTTTCATGCGGGCGACATCATTCTGCAGCTCTTCGATGATGCCTTGTTGACGCGCAATCTGCTCCTGCATCTGCTGCAGTTGCAGGAACAGCTGACCCTGTGCCGAGGCAGGGGCCGTAACCCCTCCCCCGGCATAGGCGCCGTTCGTACCATAACCCGATGGCGGATAGCTGCTTGCGCCGCTATAGCCAGCGTTGTCATCAACAACAGGAACCTCAGCCAATGCCACCAGGGGCAGGCTGAGCGCCAGGACGGTTACAGCACGACGGCAAATTCGCATATCGAATTACTTACGCAGTTCGACGCGACGGTTCTGAGCCCAGGACTGCTCGTCGTTGCCGGTAGCAACTGGACGCTCTTCGCCGTAGGAAACCAGTTCCAGCTGGGCAGGAGAAACGCCTTGCAGGACCAGGTAGCGCTGAACGGCTTTCGCACGACGCTCGCCCAGAGCCATGTTGTATTCGCGAGTACCACGCTCGTCGGTGTTGCCTTCCAGGACGACGCGAGCGCCGTTGCCTTTCAGGTCCTTGGCGTGAACGTCCAGAGCGCGCATGGCTTCTGGCTTCAGGTCCGAGCTGTCGTATTCGAAGTAGAAGGTGGTGATTGCGCGCAGAGCTGCTTCTTCGCTCAGGCTGCCGTCAACAGCGCCAGTGTTGGCACCGTAACCAGCGTTCGGGTCGACAGCGCCTTGACCTGCGTCGTCACCGCCTTTCGAAGAGCAACCTACAGCCACGGCCAAGGCCAGGGCCAGCGCAGCAAACTTACCAAACTTCAGCATTTCCATCGTGAAACTCCTAATGAACCCCAGTGTGTTAAGTAAAACGTAAAGCGCCGCGTCAGTTCAGGTAAGGGGACCAGGACGGTTCTCTGACTTCGCCTTGAGCGGTAGGAAGCGGGAGCCTCACGCGTCCGTTTAGGGACACGAGCATCAAGACTCCCCGGCCCTGCTGGCGGGTGGCGTAGATTAGCATGGTGCCGTTTGGCGCAACAGTGGGAGACTCATCAAGACTGGTTTCCGAGAGAATCTTTACACTGCCGCGTTGCAAATCTTGAGCAGCCACTTTG
The DNA here is from genome assembly GCF_030272895.1 of Pseudomonas sp. BGr12. Lineage (GTDB taxonomy): Bacteria > Pseudomonadota > Gammaproteobacteria > Pseudomonadales > Pseudomonadaceae > Pseudomonas. The sequence continues at coordinate 55,503 of NZ_JALRNF010000012.1, forward strand.
AAGTTGGTGAAACCTTGTTGGCGATGAATCATCACCAGGGTCTTTTCATCCGCCGACAATTTAGGGTTGGCATTGTAGTTACCAACGAAAGTTACACGCTCGGCACCACCACCAGAAACACTGGTTTTATAGATCTGTGGTTTGCCACCGCGGTCGGAAGTGAAATAAATGGTCGAACCATCTTTACCCCAGAACGGTTCGGTATTGATGCCAGGACCTGCAGTCACGCGCGACAGCTGACGCGAGCCCATGTTCATCACGTAGATGTCCGGGTTGCCGTCCTTGGACAGCACGAATGCCAGGCGCGAACCATCCGGCGACCAGGCTGGTGCACCGTTGAGGCCTTCGAAGTTGGTGATCTGCTCGCGACGGCCGGTGTCGATGTGCTGGACGAAGATGCGCGGACGCTTCTGCTCGAACGACACATAGGCAATGCGCTTGCCATCCGGGGCGAAGCGTGGCGACAGGATCGGCTCGCGGGACTGCAGCAGGGTCACGGCGCGGGCACCGTCGTAGTCCGAACGCTGTAGGGTGTAACGGGTGTTGTTGACCCCGAAACGCTCTGCGGTCACGTACAGCATGCGGGTGGAGAATGCACCCTTGATGCCGGTGAGCTTCTCGAACGACTGGTCGGCGATGTAGTGCGACATGTCACGCAGCTGGTCGACGCTGCCCGAGACGCTGCCGGTCAGCACTTGCTGCTCGGTGGCGACGTTGAACAGTGCGTACTGCACCTGCAGGCGGCCGCCGGCAGGCACGATGCTGCCGACCATGACGTACTGGGCGCCCAGGGCTTTCCAGTCACGGAAGATCACTTCGCTGGCCTGGCTCGGCTGGCTGATCATGTTCTGCCGCGGGATCGGCGAGTAATAACCGGAGTTGCGCAGGTCATTGCCGATGATGTCAGCCATGTCTTCTGGCAGCACGCTACCGCCCTGCAGGCCGAAGGGCACGACCGCGATCGGGGTGGCTCGGTCACTGCCGCTGGTGACCAGGATGTTCTTTTCTTCTGCCACGGCCATGCCTGCTACACAGCAGAGCGCGACCAGCAGTCCTCGAAGAAGTTTAATCACAAGGCTAGATCCTCAGGTGTGAATGTCATCTTGAATGAACGATAGGGATTGAATTCGCTCGGTTTCAAGCCCTGCATTTCGGTTAAACGACCAATGTTCTTGACCGCGGCAACTGCCGAGCTGTCGAACGGACCGTCACCACTGGAGCGGGCTACGCTCACCGAGGTAATGGTGCCATCGGGCAGCATGCCGATCTGCAGAACCACCGTCATGTTCTTGCGCGCAGAAGGTGGACGTGCCCAGCCTTCGGCCGCACGTGCACGGATCAGGTCGTCGAAGTCGCCGGCCACCTGGTCACCCTGCTCGTCAGCCAGGGCCTGCTGCCGTTCGGTGGTGTCGGACAGAAGCTCGGCCAGGGCCTGGGCTTTCTTGTCTTCCGCCGCCTTGCGGGCTGCATCCTGTGCCTTCTTCTTGGCCGCATCTGCTGCAGCTTTCTTCTTGGCCTCTTCGGCGGCCTTTTTCTTGGCCTCTTCAGCCACCGCTTTTTTCTTCGCGTCCTCGGCCGCCTTCTTCTTGGCGTCCTCGGCTGCCTGCTTCTTGGCTTCTTCAGCCGCCAGCTTCTTGGCCTCTTCCTCAGCCTTTTTCTTGGCTTCCTCTTCGGCCTTCTTCTTGGCGATGTCAGCCTGCTGCTTCTCGGCAGCCTTCTTCGCTTCTTCGGCTTTCTTGGCCTCGGCGGTCTTCTTCGCTTCGTCAGCCTTCTTGGCTTCCTCGGCTTTCTTGGCCTCGGCTTCGGCACGTGCCTCTTCCGCCTTTTGAGCGGCTTCTTCTTTCTTTTGTTCCGCAGCCTTCACGGCCTGCTGCTCGACCTTCTTCTGCTCCATCTGCTCGACTTCGGTCTGGCGCGAAGCGGTTTTCTTCGCTTCACCCGCAATCTTCTGATTGGTCTGGGTGGTGGCCTGACTCTTGGACTTCAGCTGGTACAGCGTCGCCTGGACAATAGGCTTGGACGGCGGCAGTTCCGGGGTGAAGGCAAAGCTGACGAACAGCATGGCAAACACCAGGACGTGCAGCGCAATGGCCCAGACACTGGGCCAGAAATAGCTTTCCGAGGCGGATGGCTCTCGCTGTTGCATCAGGGCGCCTCGGTAATCAGGCCAACGTTACCGACACCTGCCTTCTGCAACCCGCCCATGGCACCCATGACCGCGCCATAGTCGACGGACTTGTCGCCACGGATGAAGACCTGGGTCTGTTTGCCCTGGTCACGTCCGGCGGCGATGATCTTGGTCACGGCGTCGGTCATTTGCGGCAAGGTCATGGCCTTGTCCATCTGCTTGTCGGTGTCGACTTCGCTGCCAAGGTTCCAGTAGTAGGTCTTGTCAGCCTTGATCGAAATGGTCAGGACCTGGACGTTGTTGTCCTGCGGCAAGGCTTCGCTGGAAACCTTGGGCAGGTCGACTTTAACGCCCTGGTTGAGCATCGGTGCGGTCACCATGAAGATGACCAGCAGTACCAACATCACGTCGATGTAAGGCACCACGTTCATCTCGGCGACCGGCTTGCGTTTGTGGCGAACTCGGGCCATGGGCTTTTACCTGATCACTCTTCGCTGGTGTGCACTTTGCGGTGCAGGATGGCCTGGAACTCGTCGGCGAACGTGTAGTAACGGCCGATCAGCACTTCACTGCGGGCAGCGAAGCGGTTGTAGGCGATAACCGCTGGAATGGCCGCGAACAGGCCGATGGCGGTAGCGATCAGTGCTTCGGCGATACCCGGGGCAACGGTGGCCAGGGTGGCTTGCTGGGCGCTGGCCAGGCCACGGAAGGAGTTCATGATGCCCCATACGGTACCGAACAGACCGATGTACGGGCTGGTGGAACCGACGGTGGCCAGGAACGGCAGGCTCTGTTCGAGCTTTTCTTCCTCGCGGGAGATGGCGACGCGCATGGCCCGGCCAACACCTTCCATGACCGCGTCCGGGTCGACCCCTGGCTGCTGGCGCAGACGGGAGAACTCCTTGAAGCCGGCACGGAAGACCTGCTCGACGCCCGAATCCGGATCCGGGTTGCTGCCCGCCTGACGGTACAGCTTGGACAGGTCGATACCCGACCAGAAACGCTCTTCAAAGCTGTCCAGGGCGCGACGACCGGCGCGCAGCATGGTGCTGCGCTGGAAAATCATGATCCATGACGTTACCGATGCGGCCACCAGAGTCAGCATCACCAGCTGTACCACGATGCTGGCATTGCTGACCAGGCTCCACATGGAGGTATGGTCGACGACGTTAGCTTCCACGCTTAATCTCCTGCATTTGAATGAGTACCCGGATCGCCCGCCTCGGCAAAGGCCGCGCGCAGCGCTTGGGGGATGGCCCGGGGTTTGAAAGTATCGGCGCGCACACAGGCCACCAGGAACTGCCCTTCACAGAGCAGCGTTGCATCTTTTTCGCGCCACACCTGCTGCACGAAGCGCAGGCTGGCGCGGTTCAATTCAAGCACTTGCGCGGTGACCCGCAATTCGTCGTCCAACCGCGCAGGCGCGTGATAGCGCGCTTCGCTGGAGTGGACCACGAACAGCAGGTTTTCCTGCGCCAGGGCCGACTGGGCAAAGCCCAGTGCGCGTAACCGCTCGGTGCGGGCACGCTCCATGAATTTCAGGTAATTGACGTAATACACCACGCCACCGGCATCGGTGTCCTCGTAATAGACCCGACAACGGTGTGCGAACGGCTCTAGCCCATTTTGCGCGCGCATACTCTAGTGCTTACTCCTCAGCTTGCCAATCCGCCCCGGCAACTGTTTTTCATCGATTATGTCGTTTTGCCAGCGTGGTCCTTCCGTGACAGGCGATAGGACCACAAAAATGCCGAATAAATCTGTCATTCATCGGTCTGTGCGGAAAAACCTTCTCCGCCGGCCGCATCCCCGAGGCGATTGGGGATGTTCAGGCCGAAGTGCAGGTAGGCGTGGCGGGTCACCACCCTGCCCCGTGGCGTGCGCATGATGTAGCCCTGCTGGATCAGGTAGGGCTCGAGCACGTCCTCGATGGTGTGACGCTCCTCGCTGATGGCCGCCGCCAGGCTGTCGACGCCCACCGGGCCGCCATCGAACTTCTCGATCATGGCCAGCAGCAGGCGCCGGTCCTGGTGGTCGAAGCCACGCTCGTCGACGTCCAGCAGGTTCAGCGCCATGTCGGCGATCGACTTGGTGATCTGCCCCTTGCCGCGCACTTCGGCAAAGTCGCGCACCCGACGCAGCAGACGGTTGGCGATACGCGGGGTGCCACGGGCGCGCCGGGCGATCTCGAAGGCGCCTTCGTCTTCGATCGGCAGGCCAAGAATGCCGCCGGAACGGCTGACGATGGTGGCCAGGTCGTCGGTGTTGTAGAACTCCAGGCGCTGGACGATACCGAAACGGTCGCGCAGCGGATTGGTCAGCATGCCGGCGCGGGTGGTCGCCCCCACCAGGGTGAACGGCGGCAGGTCGAGCTTGATCGAGCGCGCCGCCGGCCCTTCACCGATCATGATGTCGAGCTGGAAGTCTTCCATGGCCGGGTACAGCACTTCCTCGACGACCGGCGACAAGCGGTGGATTTCGTCGATGAACAGCACATCATGCGGCTCGAGATTGGTCAGCAGCGCCGCAAGATCACCCGGACGTTCGAGGATCGGCCCGGAGGTGCTCTTGATCGACACGCCCATTTCCTGGGCAATGATGTTGGCCAGGGTGGTCTTGCCCAGCCCCGGCGGCCCGAAGATCAGGGTGTGGTCGAGGGACTCGCTGCGCCCGCGGGCAGCCTGGATGAACAGCGCCATCTGCTCGCGCACGACGGGCTGGCCGATGTACTCGGCCAGGCGCAGTGGACGGATGGCCCGGTCCTGGACTTCTTCACGGTCGCGCCCGGTGGCGGCTATCAGTCGATCGGCTTCAATCACTTAGATCATTCCCTTCAGGCTGCGACGGATCAGCTCTTCGCTGCTCAGGCCCTTGACCCCGACTGCAGCCACAGCCTTGCTGGCCTCCTGGGGCTTGTAGCCCAGCGAGACCAGCGCGCTGACCGCATCGGCTTCGGCGCTGGAGACCGTGGCCAACGGCAACGGCCCATCGGACACCAGGGCGAACATGGCCGGGGAGGTTTCCCAGGCCTTGAAACGGTCCTTGAGTTCGACCAGCAGGCGTTCGGCGGTTTTTTTACCGACGCCCGGCACCTTGACCAGTGCCGAGGCATCCTGGGCCTGCACGCAACGCACCAGTTCGTCGGCATCCAGGCCCGACATCAGCGCCAGGGCCAGCTTGGGGCCGACGCCGTTGAGCCGGATCAGCTCGCGGAACAGTTCGCGCTCGCGCTTCTCATGGAAGCCATAGAGCAGATGGGCATCCTCGCGCACCACCAGGTGGGTGTGCAAGGTCACCGCCTCTCCGACCTTGGGCAGGCGATACAGGGTGGTCATCGGCACTTCGAGCTCATAGCCCAGGCCGTTGACATCGACAATCAGGTGCGGCGGCTGTTTTTCAGCCAGCGTGCCGCGCAAACGTCCAATCACGTTGCAATCCTTCCTCATGGGCGCCGGCAAGCGACCGGCCAACCCTAACAGCAAATGCAATGGCCGATGGCATTGCCCGGTCAAAATTTGTTTCAGCGCATGATGCTATCAGAGACGCAAGCGTCCGCTACGCCGGCGTGCCGTGCCCAGGCCATGGGGCACCAGGCTTGAGCGGGTGTGGGCATGGCACAGGGCGATGGCCAGGGCGTCGGAAGCGTCGATCTGCGGCTTCTGGGTCAGCTTGAGCAGGTGCATGACCATCATCTGCACTTGCTCCTTGTTGGCCCCGCCGGTTCCGGCGACTGCCTGCTTGACCTGGGTAGCACTGTACTCGGCGATTTCCAGCCCCTTCTCCACCGCCGCGACGATAGCCGCCCCGCGGGCCTGGCCGAGCTTGAGCGCCGAGTCGGCGTTGCGCGCCATGAAGACCCGCTCGATGCCCATGGTCACCGGCCCGTACTGCGAAATGATTTCACTCACGCCGCGAAAAACGATCTGCAAGCGCTCGGGCAACTCGCCGCTACCGGTTCGAATACAGCCAGAGGCCACATACTCGCAGCCCCGCGCGCCCTGGCGCACCACGCCGTAGCCGGTGATGCGCGAGCCAGGGTCGATGCCAAGAATCAGAGTCATAACGCCTGTACATTCAATGACGCATGATCGCGCCGCACTAAAAACAGAAGCCGGACCGGCCTGCAGGTGCAATGCATCTGCAGGTCGATCCGGCCAGGCACCGGTAGGAGCGGGCTTGTCCCACGATTACTGTCTTGCCAGTGACATCCCATCGCGAGGCAAGCTCGCTCCTACCCAAGTGGACAGCATTGACCTAACCGAGTTGCTCCATGATTTCGTCAGCGATCTCGGCATTGGAGTAGACGTTCTGCACGTCGTCCAGGTCCTCGAGCATGTCGATCAGCTTGAGCACCTTCTGCGCGCCATCCAGGTCCAGTTCGGCACTGGTGGTCGGCTGCATGACGATTTCCGCGTCCGCCGCCTTGAAGCCCGCTTCTTCCAGCGCATTGCGCACGGCGTAGAAGCTGGAGAAGGAGGTGAAAACGTCGAACGAACCGTCATCATTACTGACCACGTCGTCGGCGTCGGCTTCCATCGCCGCTTCCATCAGTGCGTCTTCGTCGATGCCGGCGGCAAAGCTGATCTGCCCCTTGCGCTCGAACAGGTAGGCCACCGATCCATCGGTACCCAGGTTGCCGCCGCACTTGCTGAAGGCATGGCGCACGGCCGCCGCGGTACGGTTGCGGTTGTCGGTCATGGCCTCGACCATGATCGCCACGCCACCCGGGCCATAGCCTTCGTAGCTGAGCTCTTCGACGTTGTCGGCTTCGTTGGTGCCAGCACCACGGGCAACGGCGCGATCGATGATGTCGCGGCTCATGTTGGCACCCAGCGCCTTGTCCAGGGCCAGGCGCAGACGCGGGTTGGAGGCTGGATCGCCACCGCCCTGCTTGGCGGCGACGGTCAGCTCACGAATCCACTTGGTGAAGATCTTGCCCCGCTTGGCATCCTGACGCTCTTTGCGGTGCTTGATGTTTGCCCATTTGGAATGACCTGCCATAACGCACTCCGAATCCTTTGAAACAATGCCACGCCCCTGCCGGGCACCAGGCCGGGCAGAAGCCTTAAAATCCGTATCGCTGAACGCAAAGGCGCATCCATGTGGATGCGCCCGGGGTCCGCTTACTCAGCCTTGGGCTGTTCGCGCAGGCGGATGTGCAACTCGCGCAGGGCCTTGGCGTCGACTAGGCCCGGGGCCTGGGTCATGACACAGGCAGCACTCTGGGTTTTCGGGAAGGCAATGACTTCACGAATCGACTGGGCGCCGGTCATCAGCATGACCAGACGGTCCAGGCCGAAGGCCAGGCCACCGTGCGGCGGTGCACCGAACTTCAGGGCGTCGAGCAGGAAGCCGAACTTCTCTTCCTGTTCAGCCGCCTCGATACCCAGCAGACGGAATACCGCTTGCTGCATCTCTTTGCGGTGGATACGGATCGAACCGCCACCCAGTTCGGTGCCGTTCAGCACCATGTCGTAGGCACGCGACAGTGCGGTGGCCGGGTTGGCCTCCAGCTCTTCGGGGGTGCACTTTGGCGCGGTGAACGGGTGGTGCAGTGCAGTGAAGCTGCCGTCGTCGTTCTCTTCGAACATCGGGAAGTCGACAACCCACATCGGCGCCCACTCGCAGGTCAGCAGTTCGAAGTCGTGGCCCAGACGGATACGCAGCGCACCCAGGGCTTCGCTGACGACCTTGAACTTGTCGGCGCCGAAGAACACGATGTCGCCGTCGACCGCACCAACGCGATCAAGGATGTTGTTGAGGTTGGCCTCAGGAATGTTCTTGACGATCGGCGACTGCAGGCCTTCGACGCCCTTGGCGCGCTCGTTGACCTTGATGTAGGCCAGGCCCTTGGCACCGTAGATGCCGACGAACTTGGTGTACTCGTCGATCTTGCTGCGCGGCATGCTGGCGCCGCCTGGCAGGCGCAGGGCGGTGACACGGCACTTCGGATCGTTGGCAGGACCTGCGAAGACCTTGAAGTCGACGTCTTTCAGCTGGTCGGCGACATCGACCAGCTCCAGCGGGATACGCAGGTCAGGCTTGTCGGAACCGTAGCGGCGCATGGCTTCTTCGAAAGTCATGTGCGGGAATTCGCCGAATTCCAGGTCCAGGACTTCCTTGAACAGCTTGCGGATCATGTTTTCGGTCAGGCCCATGATCTCGGATTCATTGAGGAAGCTGGTCTCAATGTCGATCTGGGTGAATTCCGGCTGGCGATCGGCGCGCAGGTCTTCGTCGCGGAAGCACTTGGCGATCTGGTAGTAACGGTCGAAGCCGGCCACCATCAGCAGTTGCTTGAACAGCTGTGGCGATTGCGGCAGGGCGAAGAAGCTGCCGGCGTGGGTACGGCTCGGCACCAGGTAGTCGCGCGCGCCTTCCGGGGTGGCACGGGTGAGGATCGGCGTTTCGACGTCGAGGAAGCCGTTCTCGTCCAGGTAGCGACGGATGCTGGAAGTGATCCGCGAACGCAGGCGCAGCTTTTCGGCCATTTCCGGACGGCGCAGGTCGATGAAGCGGTAGCGCAGGCGGGTTTCCTCGCCGACGTCGGAGAATTCGTTGAGCGGGAACGGCGGGGTTTCCGCTTCGTTGAGCACGGTCAGCTCGTAGCCCAGCACTTCGATGGCACCGGAGGCCATGTTGGCGTTGACGGCGCCAGCAGGACGCGGGCGCACCTTGCCGGTGATCTGCACCACATACTCGCTGCGCACGCGATCGGCGGCGGCGAAGCTTTCTGCGCGGTCCGGGTCGAAGACGACCTGGGCCATGCCTTCGCGGTCACGGATATCGAGGAAAATCACCCCGCCGTGGTCGCGGCGACGATGGACCCATCCGCAAAGGGTAATTTCCTGACCTTCCAGGCTCTCGTTCAGTTGGCCGCAATAATGGCTGCGCATCATGATGGTGGTTTCGCTTCTCGTCATTCGTGTGTTCAGTGGAGGCCTTGGCGCCACAAAGGGCTAATAGTGCAAGACCCTGCCGGTGCAATTCAACTCAGTCGGCCTTGTCGCCGCCTGCAAGGTTCTTTTTCGCCCCGGTCTTGAAGTCAGTTTCGTACCAGCCCGTGCCGCCCAGGCGGAAACCTGGCGCAGAGATCATCTTCTTCAGCGCGGGCTGCTGACACGCCGGGCAATCGGTCAACGCCGCAGCGCTGATCTTCTGGAGGACTTCCATCTGGTGATCACAGGAAGCACATTGATAGTCGTACAGGGGCATAGGCGTGTCTCGTTAACCACAGCACAGGCTGCTTCAGGCAGTAAAGAGCGGGATTATATATGGTTAAGGAGTGCTGTGCAGCCCGGCAACCGACTAGCGTGACACCGGTGATCCCAGCAGGTAGACCACGCAGATCACCCGGATCAGCCCGGTGAAGTTCTTCACCCCGCCGTGGCGCAGGTGCACCTCACGGTCCACGTAGGACAACAGGGCGTTGACCGAGCACTGGTTCGCCAGGGCGATGCGCTCCAGCACCCGCCAGTAGATTTCCTCAAGACGCAGGCAGGTGGCGAAGCCATTCAGGCGCACCGAACGAGACAGCGGCTGCGCCAGCCCCATATTGAAGTTCGCCTCGAACGGATCGATGCCACCTTTGCCAGGCTTCCCGCCCCCACTCCCCTCGCGATTCATCCATGCAGACATACCAATACCACGCGCCTTGACCATCAGGGAAATCAACCCGGGCAAGTCGGCTCGCCCAGGGACATGCCCTAATAAAGCGCTGCAATACCAGGCGTTTCCAGAAGACGCGCTCACTCGTGCCGTAGGATTACTCGGCACGCCCCATGGAATAGCGTAACGACAGAAAGACTTCCTTTATAAATAACAACGCCCGGGCATGCGAACACCCAGGCGCCAGTTCACGCTCACCCGATAAACAATGGAACTACTTGCCTTCGAGCAACACGCGCAACATCCAGGCAGTCTTCTCGTGCACTTGCATGCGCTGGGTAAGCAGGTCCGCCGTAGGTTCGTCGCTGACCTTGTCGACCAGCGGGAAGATACTCCGCGCCGTGCGCGTCACGGCTTCCTGGCCTTCGACCAGTTGCTTGATCATTTCATCGGCCGGGGGCACACCTTCTTCTTCCTTGATCGAGGACAGGCGCGCATAGATGGAATAAGCACCCGGCGCCGGGAAGCCGAGGGCACGAATGCGCTCGGCAATGGAGTCCACCGCCAGGGCCAGTTCGTTATATTGCTCTTCGAACATCAGGTGCAAGGTTCGAAAGGCAGGGCCGGTCACGTTCCAGTGAAAGTTATGGGTCTTCAGATAAAGTACATAGGTATCCGACAACAACCGCGACAGCCCATCGACAATGGACTTGCGATCTTCTTCGCTAATACCGATATCAATAGCCATGTAGTTTCCCCTTTCCATGATGCTTGATCATCAAGCAGGCAATTCCCACTGTACCAAGACTTGCCAACCGTCGCAGCCTCACACCCGCGGCAAAACGCTGCAGGCGCCGCCGACGCTGGCCGAGGCAGGCGACACATGGCTTGCCGATCATTTGAGAAGCCCGGGGCTTTGCTGTTAAATAGCAAGGTGCCGCCTCTGACGATAGTCAGTGCAGGGGCGCATAGGCTGGCCTTCTTCTCACGTTTTTGCGTTTATCGAACCACTGCGCGCCGTGACGTCAGCTCTTCCTGTGATTTGCCTTATCAATGTGAGCCAACCCAATGTTCAAGATCGTCCACCTGTTGACGGGCGCTGCAGCCTTGCTGCTGTCCTTCATACCGAGCCTGCGAACCGATGCCATCCCCCTGCTGCAGCAACCGGAAGCCGTTTACCTGGCACTGTTCGGCCTGCTCAACCTGGTGCTTGCCCCCGTAGTTCCCCAGCACTACAAAGGCGCACGCCTGCACCTGCAACGCCTGTCCAGCGCACTGCTGGTTCTGGCCGTGGTCCTGCAGACCCTGACCCTGCTGGCGCGTCCGGAGCTGGGTAACCTGCCCGCCCTGGGCTGCACCCTGCTGGCCGTGGTCCTGCACCTGATCGCCGGCTTCATGAAAACCGGTAGTGCCCGCAGCCAGCACACCCAGTACGACATGAGCAACCGCGATACCGGCACGGTCAAGTGGTTCAACACCTCCAAGGGCTTCGGTTTCATCTCCCGTGACTCGGGCGATGACATCTTCGTGCACTTTCGCGCCATTCGCGGTGAAGGCCACCGCGTCCTGGTCGAAGGCCAGCGCGTGGAGTTCTCGGTGATGAACCGCGACAAGGGCCTGCAGGCCGAAGACGTGATCGCTGCCCCCCGCCGCTGATCGTCCAGCCATAAAAAAACCGCGACGCCCAGGCGCTCGCGGTTTTTTTATGCCTGCAGGCAGCCGCTTCAATAATGAGGCGGCGGCGCCTCTTCTTCGCTGCTCTGGTATTGCCCGGCCATTTCCTCATAGCGCTTGAGCAATGCCGCCATCTGCATCTGTAGCCGCTCGACCACCCGCTGCTGATCGACCAGCACGTCATTGAGGGCCTGCAGAGTATCGTCCTGGAAAGCCAGGCGGCTCTCCAGTTCCATCACCCGCGCTTCAAGAGTCATCTCTCACACCTCGGCGAATGTGAAGTCATCATCGAGCACCGTCTTGAGCCGCGCACGGATGGCCGCGACCTGCTCGGCGGCATAGGCGATCGCCGGCTTGTTGCCCCATACCGGAGCAGGCCAGGCCGGATCGCTGCGCTTACGCACGATGACATGCATGTGCAACTGGCTGACGACGTTACCCAGGGTCGCCACATTCATCTTGTCGGCGGCAAAACTGTCCTTGAGGGTTTCAGCCAGGAAAGTGGTTTCTTTCCAGAGTTGCGCCTGGTCTTTGCCTTCTAGTTGAAACAACTCGCTGATATCGGCGCGCCGCGGCACCAGGATAAACCAGGGGTAGTTGGCGTCCTTGCTCAGCAGCAAACGGCAAAGTGTGAAGTCGCCAATGACGAAGGTGTCTTCCTGAAGACGCGGATCCAGAGCAAACACTGAAAAATCTCCTACAACTATTAAATACCTGGTTCGCGCGCAACTAACCTGCCACCGCGAGCCCCATGGCAGCAGGATACCTCCGTTCACGCGAACGAGCATCGCCAGCCTTGAAAGAAAGAGAAAAAGCACTGAACTGACTCTCATTCACATTGCCCTCCTCCCCACGGGCCGGCAAAAAGCTGCGAGGTAACAAAACGCTACTTTTCGCACCAAAATGAGGCCTCCATTGAGCGCCTGGCACCCGGAACATCCGCAAACTACACAAGTGCCGTGGATGACGGTAACGCTTTGACCTTACAGACAGGAATTTCGCTTATTCCCACCTGCACCGCCCCGATGAACCAAACGATCTTAACCCCCCCGGTTTTGCGACGGTTGACGCCTTTTTTGCCGGTCAAAGGTGAAAAAATCGTGAACCACTCCCGGTTTTGAGCACGCTTGTTGCATTGTGATCGGCCACAGTCGGCACGACACCTGCATCGATGCGGTGAAGCGCGACAAAATAACAACAGCTGCATGGGGTACCAGGGAGTTCCGGAAACAGGGGGGATTTAGATCATTTTTTCCTATCCTTACGCTGCCCGGAACAGCGCTGGAGTTGCACGGCCCGAAAAACCGGGACGTGATTTGCGACAAGGACATTACAGTTAGCGACATGACCGTAAAGTTACCGAAAGGATCTTTCTCCCCATATCGCCAACTACAGTCAGCGTGATATACATTCCCGCCGACACAAAAAGAAAGAGCCGCGCCGCATAAAAAAACCAATCGGCGACGGCAGTACTCTTCCTAAAAACCAAAGGAGCAAGTCACGATGCGCGTGATGAAGTGGAGCATGATCGCCCTGGCTGTTGCAGCAGGCACCTCGCAGATGGCAGTAGCCTCTTCCCAGGACGAGTCCAAGGGCTTCCTCGAAGACAGCAAACTCAACGTCAAAACCCGCATGCTGTATTTCAGCCGCGACTTCCGTAACAACCCGAGCGACACCCAAAGCCGCCGTGAAGAAACCGGCCTGGGCTTCGTCGGTACCTACGAATCGGGCTACACCCAGGGCCTCATCGGCGTCGGCGCCGATGCCATCGGCATGCTCGGCCTGAAACTGGACAGCGGCAAGGGCCGTGCCGGCACCGGCCTGTTCCCTACCGGTTCTGACGGCCGTTCGCAGGACGACTACTCCAAAGCCGGTGGCGCCGTTAAATTCCGCATTTCCGACACCGTGCTGAAAGTCGGCGACCAGTTCACCGCCATGCCAGTCTTCGCGACCGACGACAGCCGCCTGCTGCCGGAAATCGCCCAGGGCTCCCTGATCACCAGCAACGAAATCAAGGGCCTGACCCTGCAGGCCGGTCACTTCACCAGCCTGACCGCCCAGGAAGAGACCAACCGCGACAGCTTCCACCTCAAGAGCGCCGACGTGGCCGGTGGCACCTACGCCTTCACCGACACCCTGAGCACCAGCGTGTACTACTCGAAAGTAGAAGACTTCTGGCGCAAATGGTACGGCAACATCAACTGGGCACTGCCGATCAACGACGAGCAAGGCCTGGTCTTCGACTTCAACATCTATGACACCAAGAGCGATGGCGCCGGCAATGTCCGCACCTTCGACGGTGAAACCAAGCTGGACAACACCGCGTTCAGCCTCTCCGGTGCCTACAACATCGGCGCCCACACCTTCACCCTGGCCTACCAGGCTGTTTCCGGTGACGGTGACTACGCCTACGGCATCGACGGTGGCGGCTCCATCTTCCTGGCCAACTCCGTGGCCCGTTCCGACTTCAACCAGGAAGACGAAAAATCCTGGCAGGCTCGCTACGACCTGAACTTCGCCAGCTACGGCGTTCCAGGCCTGACCTTCATGACCCGTTACGTTCGTGGTGACGACGCCAACGTCGCAGGCACCACCGACGGTAAGGAATGGGAACGCGACGTAGACATCAAGTACGTCCTGCAGGAAGGCGCGGCCAAGGACCTGAGCTTCCGCGTTCGTCAGGCCACCTATCGCTCCGGCGACGGCGTGTACTACGGATCGCCTTCGATCGACGAACTGCGTCTGATCGTCGAGTACCCGCTGAGCATCCTGTAAGCCCCGGGCTTTCAGTATCCCCAGTACGAAAGAGCCCGGCATTGCCGGGCTTTTTCTTTGCCGCAATTCGGGCTGACAACGCCTTCGTGCTCCGGCATCCTGTACGCCACCGAATCGCCCCCGTACAATGCGGGGTCATTTTAAAGTCTTAAGCAACCGACAACGGCCTACCATGCGCACCAGTCAATATTTGCTCGCTACCCTGAAAGAAACCCCGTCCGACGCGGTGGTCATCAGCCATCAGCTCATGCTGCGCGCCGGCATGATCCGCAAGCTCGCCTCCGGCCTGTACACCTGGCTGCCGATGGGCCTGCGGGTAATGCGCAAGGTCGAAGCCGTGGTCCGCGAGGAAATGAACGCCGCCGGTGCCCTCGAAGTGCTGATGCCGGCCATCCAGCCTGCCGAACTGTGGCAGGAATCGGGCCGCTGGGAGCAGTACGGCCCAGAGCTGCTGCGTCTCAAGGACCGTCACGGTCGTGAATTCTGCGTGGGCCCGACCCACGAAGAGGTCATCACTGACCTGGCCCGCAACGAGCTCAACAGCTATAAACAGTTGCCATTGAACATGTACCAGATCCAGACCAAGTTCCGTGACGAGATCCGTCCGCGCTTCGGCCTGATGCGTGGTCGCGAGTTCATCATGAAGGACGCCTACTCCTTCCATGCCGATCCGGCTTCCCTGCAGGAAACCTACGATCGCATGCACCTGGCCTACAGCAATATCTTCACCCGCCTGGGCCTGGACTTCCGTCCGGTACAAGCCGATACCGGCTCCATCGGCGGCAGCTACTCCCACGAATTCCATGTGCTGGCCGAGTCCGGTGAAGACGATGTGATCTTCAGCGACAGCTCCGACTACGCCGCCAACATCGAAAAGGCCGAGGCCATTCCACGGGAAACCGTGCGCCTGGCGCCGACCGAGGAACTGCGCCTGGTCGACACCCCGGATGCCAAGACCATCACCCAGCTGGTGGAAAACTACGGCCTGGCGATCGAGAAGACCGTCAAGACCCTGATCGTCCACGCCGCCGAAGAGGGCAAGCTGATTGCCCTGATCGTCCGCGGCGACCACGAGCTGAACGAAATCAAGGCCGCCAACCTGCCAGAAGTCGCCAGCCCGCTGGTCATGGCCAGCGACGAGGAACTGCGCACCGCCATCGGCGCCGGCGCAGGCTCGCTCGGCCCGCTGAACCTGCCTCTGCCGTGCATCATCGACCGCTCGGTCGCCCTGATGAGCGACTTCGGCATCGGCGCCAACATCGATGACAAACACTACTTCGGCGTCAACTGGGAACGCGACCTGCCGGTTCCACAGGTCGCCGACCTGCGTAATGTCGTCGAAGGCGACCCAAGCCCGGATGGCCAGGGCACCCTGATGATCAAGCGCGGCATCGAAGTCGGGCACATCTTCCAGCTCGGCACCAAGTACAGCGAGGCACTCAAGTGCCAGGTACTGGGCGAGAACGGCAAGCCGGTGACCCTGAGCATGGGTTGCTACGGTATCGGCGTATCCCGCGTGGTGGCTGCGGCCATCGAGCAGAACTACGACGACAACGGCATCATCTGGAGCGACACCCTGGCCCCGTTCCAGATCGCCCTGGTGCCGCTGCGCTACGAAACCGAACAGGTACGCGAAGCCACCGACAAGCTCTATGCCGAGCTGACCGCTGCCGGTTTCGAAGTGCTGCTGGACGACCGTGACAAGAAGACCAGCCCGGGGATCAAGTTCGCCGACATGGAGCTGATCGGTATTCCGCACCGTATCGTCGTCAGCGACCGGGGCCTTGCCGAAGGCAACCTTGAGTACAAGCACCGTACCGAGCGTGACGCGCAGCCACTGCCACTGGCCGAGGCGCTGTCGTTCCTGCAAGCCCGCATTCGTCGCTAAGCCAACGCAAGAGTAATCATGTTCAAGCGAAGTACCTATAGCCTGGGGGGTGCCGCACTGTGCGGCGCCCTGTTGCTCAGCGGTTGCGCCAACCAGATGTCCCAGCGCAGCGAGCATGAGGAACGCATCGAGCGCAAGCTGCTCGAACACAGCCTGCAGATCGATGTCGGGGACCCCAAGGTACTCGAACTGCCCCAGCGGCGTGTGCGCATCCACGAACAGAAGCACTTCGAGGTCACCGAGTTCGAAGTCACCCGTCGTTACGATCGCTACACGCCCTACCAACCCTGGCGGGAAGTCTACGAGATTCCCCTGGGGGCGGTAGCCGTGGTCGCCGGGGTCGGGGCCAACGTAGTCAACGTCTTCGCCCTCGGCAACCTGCCCGAGAGCGTCACCCGTGGCTGGTTGAACTATGGCGTCGATGGCCTCAACCCGTTCATGAATGCCCAGTCCAACGGCCGTGCCCAGCAGAACCTTGCCGGGATCACCGAAGTGCAGAAGGACAAGCGCCAGGAGTACACCAGCCTGCCGTGGAGCGACCGTCCGGTGGAGGTCAAGGCCGGCAAGGTCAACCATACGCTGAGCACCGACCGCAACGGCATACTGCGCCTGAACCTGCTCGACAGCCCGTTCGCCGAGCAGAACCTGACCCACGTCGGCACCCTGCACCTGCAGATCGCCGATGAAGACAACAACGTGCGTGGCGACGCCAGCCTGCTGGTCAGCAGCGCCTTGCGCGGCAAGTTGGTGGAAGCCCACGAGCTGATCTTCGACGACCTCGAAGACGATGAAGTGAGCCAGTGGGTCCATCGGGTCAAGCGCTTGTCCGAGCTGGGGCTGGAGGAGGAAGCGAGCGAACTGGAGCAGAGCCTGATCGAGCTGACCCGCAACGATCCGGAGCTGCAACAGGAGTTCCTGCAGTCGTTGACCAAGAATGCCGGTCGCCTGGTTGCCGACCCCGGCATCCACTGATTACTCGTACCGCCCTGAAAGAACGCCAGCCTGCTGGCGTTTTTTCATTCAGTCACGAGCGAACAGCTCCAGCTGCTCATGGCCTCCGCGCAAATCCAGCAAGCGAACGCCAATGCCGAGCAAGCGCACCGGCTTGCCGCCCCGGGCAAAAGCCTGGCTGAGCAACTGCTGATAACTACCCAGGTCACGCCCGGCCCCCGCCTGCTCCAGGGTGGTCTGGGTAAAATCATGGAACTTCACTTTGACGAAGGGCTTGCCCGGCCGGTAGCTGTCGTCGATGCGCGCCATGCGCCCGGCCAGGGTCTCCATCAGTTCCGGCAGTTTTTCCAGGCAACTGGCGAGGTCCGGTAGATCGGTGTCGTAGGTGTTTTCCACGCTGACCGACTGCCGACGACTGTCATTCTGCACCGGGCGATCATCGATACCACGGGCCAGGCCCCATAACCGTTCACCAAAGCTGCCAAATTCCCGGGCCAGGGCCAGGCGACTCCAGTCACGCAGTTCCAGGCAGTTGCTGATTCCCAGGCGCCCCAGTTTGTCCGCCGTCACCTTGCCCACCCCGTGCAACTTGCCCACCGGCAGCGCGGCGACAAAGTCCTCGACCTCCATGGGTGTTATCACGAACAAGCCGTTGGGCTTGCGCCAGTCGCTGGCGATCTTGGCCAGGAACTTGTTCGGCGCCACGCCGGCCGAGACGGTAATGTGCAGTTGCTGGGCAACGCGACGGCGAATATCGGCGGCAATCCGTGTCGCACTGCCGGCAAACCAGGAACTGTCGGAGACATCCAGGTAGGCTTCGTCCAGCGACAAGGGTTCGATCAGGTCGGTGTAGTCGCGAAAGATCGTGTGAATTTCCCGCGAGGCTTCTTTATAGGCATCCATGCGCGGCTTGACGATCAACAGGTCGGGGCACAGGTTCAGGGCATGGCGGGACGACATCGCCGAGCGCACGCCAAAGGCCCGCGCCTCGTAGTTGCAGGTGGCAATCACCCCGCGACGCTCCGCCGAGCCGCCCACCGCCAGCGGCCGCCCGGCCAGGCGCGGGTCGTCGCGCATTTCGATGGCGGCGTAGAAACAATCGCAGTCGATGTGGATGATCTTGCGCTGGGACATCGGCAACTGTGGGCACTGGTGGAAAGTCGTGTAGGCAGTATCTCACTCCATGATTCCCGATGCACCACCGCACTGGATAAACATACATACATTTACCCTGAAAGCCCCGCCCACCCTGCTCCACCCCTTTCGAGGCAAACGCTAAGCATTTGAACAAAAAAGGATTTCTTGCAACGAGCGCTTGACATGCACGCGCATAACTGTAGAATCTCATCTCACAGGCGCGGGATGGAGCAGCCTGGTAGCTCGTCGGGCTCATAACCCGAAGGTCGTCGGTTCAAATCCGGCTCCCGCAACCAGATTCAGGAAAGGCCACTCTCACGAGTGGCCTTTTTATTTGCCTGGAAAAAGTACCCAGGCATAAAATTATTGCAAATCAACAATTAAGCGTTGACAGCAAGACCAAAGGCTGTAGAATGCGCCCCATCAGACGCGGGATGGAGCAGCCTGGTAGCTCGTCGGGCTCATAACCCGAAGGTCGTCGGTTCAAATCCGGCTCCCGCAACCAAACATCGAAAAAGGCCACTTTGCAAAAAGTGGCCTTTTTTGTGTCTGCGATTCAGCCCCCCCCGCCATCCGGCAATATAAATATTGTTTAACTATCCTCAAGGCAGGCAGCGGCCCGATCATAGTGGCCACTACTTTCCATAGGGATTGGTACCTTGGCTGGATATGTTCATCCTGGCGCGCACCATCCACGAGGTGATTGATGCGCCCCCAGACCTCCGATGCAGAAGCCCCCGTCACCACCGCACTGCCCAACGCCGCCCAGCACCTGCGCCTGCTCGATCGCCTGAGCCGTTATCGGCAGCCGATCGGCCTGGCCGTGACCCTGCTGCTGTTCAGCCTTGCCCTGATTGCCTGTCGCCACCTGCTCAGCGAACTGGACATCTATGCCCTGCATGACTCGCTGCTCAGCGTTCCTCCCGCCGCCCTGGCCGGGGCGTTGCTGGCAACGCTGGCAGGCTTTGTCGTCCTGCTCGGTTACGAATGGTCGGCCAGTCGCTATGCCGGTGTGCAGTTGCCGCCGCGCACCCTGGTCATGGGGGGCTTCAGTGCGTTTGCCATTGGCAACGCCATCGGCCTTTCACTGCTGTCCGGCGGATCGGTGCGTTACCGGCTCTATGCCCGGCAAGGTGTCGGTGCCGCCGAAGTCGCGCGGATGACCCTGTTCGCCAGCCTGTCGCTGGGCTGTGCCCTACCGCCCCTGGCCGCCCTGGCAACGCTCAGCAACCTGCCCGCGGCGGCTGCCGCCCTGCATGTGCCGCCCGCGCTGTTGGCGAGCATTGCCCTGGTCGTGTTGGCCCTGGCCGCCGTGCTGGTGTACGGCCTTTACCGTCGGCGCTTGCCGGAGCAGCCCCTGGCTGACTGCCTGCTGGTCGGCATCGGCCGGCGCACCCTGCGCCTGCCCGGCGCCCGCCTGACCTTGCTGCAACTGCTGATCACCGCCCTCGATGTCGCCGCTGCCGCCACCGTGCTGTACCTGCTGCTGCCCGAAGCACCACCCTTTGCCGCCTTCCTGCTGGTCTACCTGCTGGCCCTGGCCGCCGGGGTGCTCAGCCATGTGCCGGGCGGCGTCGGAGTATTCGAGGCCATCCTGCTGGCCGCCTTCGCCGACCAGTTGGGTGCCGCGCCCCTGGCCGCCGCCTTGCTGCTCTATCGCCTGATCTACGTGGTGTTGCCCCTGCTGCTGGCCTGTGTCGTGCTGCTGGTCAACGAGGCACGGCGCTACCTGTTCGCCCAACAGGCCATCAAGGCTGCGTCGGGCCTGGCGGCACCGGTGCTGGCGGTGCTGGTGTTCCTGTCCGGGGTGGTGCTGCTGTTTTCCGGCGCGACGCCGGAAATCGACGGGCGCCTGGAGCACCTGGGCTTTCTGATTCCCCATCGCCTGATCGACGCTTCGCACTTCGGCGCCAGCCTGATTGGCGTGCTCTGCCTGCTGCTGGCCCAGGGCCTGCGGCGGCGCCTGTCCGCGGCCTGGATACTGACCACCATTCTGTTGCTGGTCGGCGCCCTGCTGTCGCTGCTCAAGGGCTTCGATTGGGAAGAAGCCAGCGTCCTGACCTTCACCGCCTGCCTGCTGGCCCTGTTCCGCCGCTCCTTCTACCGCCCCAGCCGCCTGCTCGAGCTGCCCTTCTCGCCGGTCTACCTGGCGGCCAGTGCCTGTGTACTGGGGGCTTCGATCTGGCTGCTGCTGTTCGCCTACCAGGATGTGCCCTACAGCCATCAGCTCTGGTGGCAATTCACCCTCGACGCCGACGCCCCGCGCGGCCTGCGCTCCGCCCTGGGCAGCGCCGTACTGCTGGTGGCGGTTGCCCTGACTTGGCTGCTGCGCACTGCCCGCCCGGTGATTCACCTGCCGTCGAGCGAAGAGCTGCAACGGGCCGACCACATCCTGCAGGCCTCGGACCAGCCCGACGGCGGCCTGGCCCTGACCGGCGACAAGGCCCTGCTGTTCCACCCCGATGACGATGCCTTCCTCATGTACGCCCGGCGCGGCCGCAGCCTGGTGGCCCTGTACGACCCGATCGGCCCGGCACACAAGCGCGGCGAGATGATCTGGCAGTTCCGCGATCTGTGCGATGTGCACCACGCCCGACCGGTGTTCTACCAGGTGCGGGCCGAGAACCTGCCCTTCTATATGGACATCGGCCTGACCGCGATCAAGCTGGGAGAAGAAGCGCGGGTCGACCTCAAGCGTTTCGACCTGGACGCCAAGGGCAAGGAAATGAAAGACCTGCGCTACACCTGGAACCGTGGCGGACGTGATGGCCTGAGCCTGGAAGTACACGAACCCGGACAAGCGCCCCTGGAAGAACTCAAGGCCATCTCCGACGCCTGGCTGAGCGGCAAGAACGTGCGCGAGAAAGGCTTCTCGCTCGGTCGCTTCAGCCCCGAGTACCTGGCGCATTTCCGTATTGCCCTGATCCGTTTCGAGGGTCGGCCGGTGGCCTTTGCCAACCTGCTGGAAACCGGCAGCCGGGAACTTGCCAGCCTGGACCTGATGCGCGCCCACCCCCAGGCACCGAAGCTGACCATGGAATTCATGATGATCGGCCTGATCCAACACTATAAAAGCCAGGGCTACGCCCGCTTCAGCCTGGGCATGGTGCCGCTCTCGGGCCTGCAACCGCGACGCGGCGCGCCGCTGACCCAGCGCCTGGGCTCGATGGTGTTCCAGCGTGGCGAGCAGCTCTACAACTTCCAGGGCCTGCGCCGCTTCAAGGACAAGTTCCAGCCCGACTGGGAACCCCGCTACATGGCCGTGCCGGCCGGACTCGATCCGCTGGTGGCACTGGCCGACACCGCCGCCCTGATTGCGGGCGGCCTGACCGGATTGGTGAAACGCTGATGATTCGACGCTATTGGTTGTACCTTCTGGCAACGCTGATGCTGGGCCTGCTGGCGGCCGCCCTGGGCTTCTGGCTGTGGACCCGCCCTGCCCCCGAGCCACGCCTTGAGCACCTGACCCTGGGCGATGGCAGCAGCCTGACCCGCGCCACCCCGGGCAGCCGTGCCAAGGCTCAAGTCGCCATTGCCGTGCCCCAGGACCAGGCACTGACCGACAAGCAGTTGCTGAACCTGGCCCAGAGCGGGGAAGCGCAATTGGTCCAGGTGATCCTCCCGCCTGCCGATTGCACCCTGCAACAAAACGCCCTGCAACAGGCGCTGCAGCAACTGCACGGGCAAGCGACCCTGGTGGCCGGCATCGGCCCGGGCGCCGACCTGGCCTGGAACTGGCTGGCCAGCCAGAGCGATGACAAGGCCCAGGCCATCTCAGTAGACTTCAGCGTCGAGCGCCCCGGATGCGCCACGCCGCTACCCAAGTCTGCCGCCCACGGCCACTGGAACGTGGCCTGGAACGACAACCCGGATGACGCCAGCGCCGCCTTCGTGCGCGACCAGGCCAATGCCGAGACCAGCATCAGCGACTACGACATCCACCTGCCCCAGGTGCTCAAGGCCCTACTGACCCAGGCCCTGGTCGGTGGCGACGGCAACGCCATGAGCATTCCCGTGGTGGAGGTGCCGGCGGGCCAGACCACCGACACCGTGACCCTGTTCCTTTCCGGCGACGGCGGCTGGCGCGACCTGGACCGTGACGTCGCCGGTGAAATGGCCAAGCTCGGCTACCCGGTGGTCGGCATCGACACCCTGCGCTACTACTGGCAGCACAAGACCCCGGAACAGAGTGCCATCGACCTGTCGGAGCTGATGCAGCACTACCGGCAGAAATGGGGCACCAAGCGTTTCGTGCTGACCGGCTACTCCTTTGGCGCCGACGTATTGCCGGCCATCTACAACCGCCTGCCGGCCGAGGACCAGCAGCGGGTCGACGCCGTCATCCTGCTGGCCTTCGCCCGCAGCGGCAGCTTCGAGATCGAAGTCGAAGGCTGGCTGGGCAATGCCGGCAAGGAAGCCTCGACCGGGCCGGAAATGGCCAGGCTGCCGGCGGCGAAAGTGGTGTGCATCTATGGCGAGGAAGAAGCCGACGAGAGCGGCTGCACCGACCACACGGCGGTGGGCGAGCGCCTGAAACTGCCGGGTGGGCATCACTTCGACGAAAACTACCCGGCGCTGGCCAAGCGTCTGATCGGCGATATCGAGACCCGCCAGGGCAAGACCAGCGTCGCCGAGCAGAACTGAGTCAACGAACCTGAAATTATCCCTGTAGGAGCGGGCTTGCCCCGCGATTGCGGCCTATCCGTCACATCGCAATCGCGGGACAAGCCCGCTCCTACAGGGTCAGATCTCCACCTGGGTTCCCAGTTCGATCACCCGGTTCAGCGGCAGATTGAAAAAGCGCAGGGTGCCGTTGGCATTCTTCAGCAAAAAGGCGAACAACAGGCCACGCCAGCGTGCCATACCGACCAACCGCGACGGAATCACCGTCTCCCGGCTGAGGAAATAGGTGGTGCGCATCGGGCTGAAGTCCAGCCCCTCCAGGTGACAGAGCTTCAACGCCTCCGGCACATCCGGCTCATCCATGAAGCCGAAATGCAGCAGCACCCGGTAGAAGCCATCGCCATAGGCTTCCACCTCGAACTGCTGCTGCGCCTGCACCCGCGGCGTATCCTCGCTGACCACGGTCAACAGCACCACCTGCTGGTGCAGCACCTGGTTATGCAGCATGTTGTGCAACAAGGCATGAGGCACGGCATCGGCACGCGCAGTGAGGAACACCGCCGTGCCTTCGACCCGATGCGGCGGCTGCATACGAATGCTGCTGATGAACAACGGCAGTGGCAGGCTGCCTTCGTCCAGGCGCTCGACCAGGATCTGCTTGCCACGCTTCCAGGTGGTCATGAGCATGAACAGGGCGATCCCCGCCAGCACCGGAAAGGCCCCGCCCTGCACCACCTTGGGCACGTTGGCGGCAAAGAACAGGCCGTCGACGAACAGAAAGCCCAGCAGCACCGGCACCGCCAGCACCGGCGGCCATTTCCACAGCAACAGCATCACTGTGGACACCAGCAAGGTGGTCATCAACATGGTGCCGGTCACCGCCACGCCATAGGCCGAGGCCAGCGCATCGGACGACTCGAAGCCCAGCACCAGCAAAATCACCCCGACCATCAGCGCCCAGTTCACCGCGCCGATGTAGATCTGCCCCTGTTCATGGCTGGAGGTGTGCTGGATCTGCATGCGCGGCACATAACCCAGCTGGATCGCCTGGCGGGTCAGGGAGAAGGCCCCGGAGATCACCGCCTGGGAGGCGATTACCGTGGCCAGAGTCGACAGCCCGACCAACGGCAGCAGCGCCCAGCCTGGTGCCAGCAGGTAGAAGGGGTTGCGCGCCGCCTCCGGGTTCTGAAGCAGCATCGCGCCCTGGCCGAAGTAATTCAGCACCAGCGCCGGCAGCACCAGGATGAACCAGGCCCGGGCAATCGGCTTGCGACCGAAATGCCCCATGTCGGCATACAACGCCTCGGCACCGGTCAGGGCCAGCACCACGGCGCCAAGAATGGCGACACCCATGCCCGGATGCACGATGAAGAAGCGCACCGCCCAGACCGGATTGACCGCCTTGAGCACTTCCGGGCTCTGGGAGATGCCATGCACGCCCAGCGCCGCCAGCACCAGGAACCAGGTAACCATCACCGGACCGAAGAGAATGCCGATGCGCTCGGTACCATGCTTCTGGATCAAAAACAGCGCCACCAGCACGACCAGGGATATGGGCACCACCCAGTGATCGATGCCTTCGAACGCCAGCTGCATACCTTCGACCGCCGACAATACCGAAATCGCCGGGGTGATCATGCTGTCGCCATAGAACAGCGCCGCACCGACCAGGCCGCAGACGACCATCAGCGATTGCAACCTGGGGAATGGCGCCGAGGCCCGCCTGGCCAGGGCGGTCAGGGCCATGATGCCGCCCTCGCCCTGGTTGTCGGCGCGCAGGATGAACACCACGTACTTGAGCGTCACCACCCAGATCAGCGACCAGAGGATCAACGCCAGTATCCCCAGCACCCCGTCGTGGTTGACCGGCACGCCATAGTCGTCGGAAAACACCTCCTTGAGGGTATAGAGGGGGCTGGTGCCGATGTCGCCGTAGACCACCCCGACCGCCGCCACCAACAGGCTCAGCGGCTTCGCTGGCCCATGCCCGGATTCCGCCTGACCGCTCGCCTGAACCATCCATTACTCCTGCAATCAAGACCTTGAGACAAACACAGGCATATCGGGGCGAAGCATAGCTGAGCGTTCGTCGCTTTTCTGCTGGTCAAGTGCCGTGCCGCTCGCTAGAATTGCGCACTTTTTGATCAGAGGCGCCCAGACGCCCGCCAAAGCCTGCCCGCCCTCGTGGCCCGGCAGGCGCTTCTATACCGAGGTTAGTCATGTCCACCACTCCTACGCCCACCACGCCCAAGGTCGGCTTCGTTTCCCTGGGTTGCCCCAAGGCCCTGGTCGATTCCGAGCGCATCCTGACCCAGCTGCGCATGGAAGGCTATGAAGTCGTGCCCACCTATCAGGATGCCGATGTGGTGGTGGTCAACACCTGCGGCTTCATCGACAGCGCCAAGGCCGAGTCCCTGGACGTGATCGGCGAAGCCATCAAGGAAAACGGCAAGGTCATCGTCACCGGCTGCATGGGTGTCGAGGAAGGCAACATCCGCGACGTGCACCCAAGCGTACTGGCCGTGACCGGCCCGCAGCAGTACGAGCAGGTCGTGACGGCGGTGCACGAAGTCGTGCCGCCACGCCAGGACCACAACCCGCTGATCGACCTGGTGCCGCCACAAGGCGTCAAGCTGACTCCGCGTCACTACGCCTACCTGAAGATTTCCGAAGGCTGCAACCACAGCTGCAGCTTCTGCATCATCCCGTCGATGCGCGGCAAGCTGGTCAGCCGTCCGGTGGGTGAAGTGCTGAGCGAAGCCGAGCGTCTGGTCAAGGCCGGGGTCAAGGAGATCCTGGTGATCTCCCAGGACACCAGCGCCTACGGCGTCGACGTCAAGTACAAGACCGACTTCTGGAACGGCCGCCCGGTCAAGACCCGCATGCTCGAGCTGTGTGAGGCCCTGAGCACTCTCGGCGTCTGGGTGCGCCTGCACTATGTGTACCCGTACCCGAACGTCGACGACGTCATCCCGCTGATGGCCGCCGGCAAGATCCTGCCGTACCTGGACATCCCGTTCCAGCACGCCAGCCCGAAAGTGCTCAAGTCGATGAAGCGCCCGGCCTTCGAAGACCGCACCCTGGCGCGCATCAAGAACTGGCGCGAGCAGTGCCCGGACCTGATCATCCGCTCGACCTTCATCGTCGGCTTCCCGGGCGAGACCGAGGAAGACTTCCAGTACCTGCTCGACTGGCTGACCGAAGCCCAGCTCGACCGCGTCGGCTGCTTCCAGTACTCGCCGGTCGAAGGCGCGCCGGCCAACGACCTGGGCCTGGACGAAGTGCCGGATGACATCAAGCAGGAGCGCTGGGACCGCTTCATGGCCCACCAGCAGGCCATCAGCAGCGCCCGCCTGCAACTGCGCATCGGCAAGGAAATCGAAGTCCTGATCGACGAAGTCGAAGAGCAAGGCTCGGTAGGCCGCAGCTTCTTCGACGCGCCGGAAATCGACGGCAACGTGTTCATCGACGGCGACCACGGCTTCAAGCCGGGCGACAAGGTCCGCTGCCGGGTGGTCGATGCCGACGAGTACGACCTGTGGGCAGAGCCTGTCTGAGGACGCCCCGCACAAAAGAGCCCCGCCCCCTGGCGGGGCTTTTTTTTGCAACTATCGTTTCTCCAGTTGCCCATGGAGAACACTGCGATGTACAGGCACAGCGGCGTGCAGACACCCCGGCTGGATGACTACCCGGAATTGGTACGGGTGTGGGAAGCCTCGGTGCGCGCCACCCACGACTTCATGCCCGACAGCTACATCTGCCTGTTGCGCGAACTGGTGCAGAGCCAGTACCTGGATGCAGTGATGCTGATCTGCTGCAAGGATGCCCGGCAACGGATCACCGGTTTTGCCGGGGTTGCCGCCGGGCGGGTCGAGATGCTGTTCATCGACCCGGCCATGCGTGGCCAGGGCCTGGGCAAGCGCCTGCTGCGCTATGCCATCGACGAACTCAACGCCGTCGCCCTGGACGTCAACGAACAAAACGCCCAGGCCCTGGCCTTCTACCTGCACCAGGGCTTTGAAGTGGTCGGACGCTCGGAAACGGACGGCATGGGTCAACCCTACCCCCTACTGCATCTGAGGTTAATTCATACAAAGTCCGCAGAGACCGACTGACAGATAGCGTCATACTTTTCTGAAATGCAGCAAAATCGCAGATTAATGCCCCGATCGGCGAATGTTGCCGGACCAGGGCGCGCCCGGGCGGTTACAATAAGCGCCTTTCCCTGTGCCTACGGCTGTCGTCATGTCTGAACCCATTCGCCTTTCCAAACGCCTCATCGAACTGGTCGGCTGCTCCCGACGGGAGGCCGAGCTGTACATCGAAGGGGGCTGGGTCACCGTGGATGGCGAGGTGGTCGACGAGCCGCAGTTCAAGGTCGACGCGCACAAGGTCGAACTGCAGGCCGGTGCCCGGGCCGAAGCCCTGGAACCTGTCACCCTGCTGCTCAACCAGCCGGCCGGGCTGGACATCGACAGTGCCTGCAGGAGCATCACCGCCAGCAACCTGTCCGAAGAACACCGCTACGGCCGCCGGCCGCTCAAGGGCCACTTCGCCCGCCAGAGCTGCGTTGCGCCCCTGCAACCCGGCGCCAGCGGCCTGCAGGTGTTCACCCAGGACTGGCGCGTGACCCGCAAGGTCAACGCCGACCTGAGCAAGCTCGAGCAGGAATACATCGTCGAAGTCAGCGGCCAGATCATCACCCACGGCCTGGAACGCCTGAACCGCGGGTTCAACTGGAAGGGCAACGAGCTGCCGAAGATCAAGGCCAGCTGGCAGAACGAAACCCGCCTGCGCATGGTGCTGAAAAACCCGCAGCCGGGCTTGATCGCCCTGCTGTGCACCAGTGTCGGCCTCAGTGTGCTGAGCATGCGCCGGATCCGCCTGGGCGGCGTGGCCATGAGCAAGCTGCCCCTGGGCCAATGGCGCTACCTGGCCAGCAACGAAAGATTCTAGCAACAAGGCGCCGCCACCCGGGCGGCCCACCGAACAGGATTGTCACCATGATTCACAACGATGTACTGCGCAGCCTGCGCTACCTGCTCGACGTCAACGACGCCAAGCTCACCGATATCATCAAGCTGACCGGCTACAAGGTGGCGACTGCCGATATCGTTACCTACCTGAAGAAGGAAGACGAAGAAGGCTTCGTGCGCTGCCCCGACGAAGTGATGGCGTACTTTCTCGATGGCCTGGTGATCTTCAAGCGCGGCAAGGACGACAGCCGTCCGCCGCTGCCGATCGAGCTGCCGGTGACCAACAACATCATCATGAAGAAGCTGCGCGTGGCCTTCGAACTGAAGGAAGACGACCTGCACGCGATCCTCAAGGCAGCCGACTTCCCGGTGTCCAAGCCGGAGCTGAGTGCCCTGTTCCGCAAAGTCGGCCACAACAACTACCGTCCCTGCGGCGACCAGTTGCTGCGCAACTTCCTCAAGGGCCTGACCCTGCGGGTACGTGGCTGAGCTGCCGATGAACTACAGCGTCGCACCGATCGGCTATGTCCGCTCCTGCTTCAAGGAAAAGTTCGCCATCCCGCGCCAGCCCCAGCTGGCACCGGCGGCGCGCGGCGTACTGGAGCTGCTGCCACCGTTCGACAGCGGCGAGGCGGTGGCCGGGCTTGAGCAGGTCAGCCATGTCTGGCTGTTGTTCCTGTTCCACCAGGCCCTGGAAGGCAAGCCCCGGCTCAAGGTGCGCCCGCCGCGGTTGGGCGGCAACACCTCCATGGGCGTGTTCGCCACCCGCGCCACCCACCGGCCCAACGGCATCGGCCAGTCAGTGGTGCGCCTGGAGAAGGTCGAGGCCGGGCGGCTGCTGCTGTCGGGTATCGACCTGCTCGACGGCACGCCGGTGCTCGATATCAAGCCCTATGTGCCCTATGCCGACGCAGTCGCTGGAGCGACCAACCAGATGGCCAGCGCACCGCCGGCACCGATTGCGGTCGCCTGGAGTGACGATGCCCTGCCCCAGGCCCGGGCCCATGCCCAGCGCCTGGGTGAGCCACTGGTGGAGCTGATCGAGCAATGCCTGGCCCAGGACCCGCGCCCGGCGTACCAGGTGCCGCCGCCGGAGCGTGTGTACGGGGTGAAGTTCTGGGACGTGCAGGTGCGCTGGCATTACCCGCAGCCGGAGCGGATCCGGGTGCTGGAAGTGGTGCCTGACCGTCAATAATCCACGGGCTGTGGGAGCGGGCTTGCCCCGCGATGCGGCGGTGAGATCAATCGCGGGACAAGCCCGCTCCCACACAAGGTCGCGCTGGCAGCACCAGGCATAAAAAAACGCAGGCCAGGGCCTGCGTTTTTTGTCTGCATCGCGCCGCTTACTTCTCGACGAACGCACGCTCGATCAGGTAGTCACCCGGTTCGCGCATACGTGGCGAAATCTTCAGGCCGAAGCTGTCGAGCACTTCGCTGGTTTCGTCGAGCATGCTCGGGCTACCGCAGATCATCGCACGGTCGTCCTGCGGGTTGATCGGTGGCAGGCCGATGTCGCTGAACAGCTTGCCGCTGCGCATCAGGTCGGTCAGGCGGCCCTGGTTCTCGAACGGCTCACGGGTCACGGTCGGGTAGTAGATCAGCTTGTCACGCAGCGCCTCGCCGAAGAATTCGTTCTGCGGCAGGTGCTCGGTGATGAACTCGCGGTAGGCGACTTCGTTGACGTAGCGCACACCGTGAACCAGGATCACTTTTTCGAAGCGCTCGTAGGTTTCCGGGTCCTGGATGACGCTCATGAACGGCGCCAAGCCAGTGCCGGTGCTGAGCAGGTACAGGTGCTTGCCCGGGTTCAGGTCGTCCAGTACCAGGGTACCGGTAGGCTTCTTGGAGATGATGATCTCGTCGCCTTCCTTCAGGTGCTGCAGCTGGGAGGTCAGCGGGCCGTCCGGCACCTTGATGCTGAAGAACTCCAGATGCTCTTCCCAGTTCGGGCTGGCAATCGAGTAGGCGCGCATGAGCGGACGACCGCTGTCCTGTTGCAGACCGATCATCACGAACTGACCGTTCTCGAAGCGCAGGCCCGGATCGCGGGTGCACTTGAAGCTGAACAGGGTGTCGTTCCAGTGGTGAACACTGAGAACGCGTTCGTGGTTCATGTTGCTCATGTACGGGCTCCTGAAATAAAACGCAGCGCTAATCTAGAGCGCGATTGCGCGATAGTTTAGTGCGAGCGACAATATCTGTTAAATGAATTATCAAGATATGTCTTATCGGTTATATAGATATGCGATTTACACTTCGTCAGCTCCAGGTATTCGTCGCCGTGGCCCAACATCAAAGCGTCTCGCGAGCCGCTGGTGTGCTGGCGCTATCGCAGTCGGCCGCCAGTACCTCGATCACCGAACTTGAGCGTCAATCCAGCTGCCAGCTGTTCGACCGTGCCGGCAAGCGCCTGAGCCTCAACGCCCTGGGCCATCAACTGCTGCCCCAGGCGGTGGCGCTGCTCGACCAGGCCAAGGAAATCGAAGACCTGCTCAACGGCAAGTCGGGGTTCGGCTCCCTGGCGGTGGGCGCCACACTGACCATCGGCAACTACCTGGCCACCCTGTTGATCGGCAGTTTCATGCAGATCCACCCGGAGAGTCAGGTCAAGCTCCATGTGCAGAACACTGCGCATATCGTGCAACAGGTTGCCCATTACGAAATTGATCTGGGTCTAATCGAAGGCGACTGCAACCATCCGGACCTGGAAGTGCAGCCCTGGGTCGAGGACGAACTGGTGGTGTTCTGCGCGCCGCAACATCCACTGGCCAGCCGCGGCCAGGCCAGCATGGAGGAACTGACCCATGAAGCCTGGATCCTGCGCGAACAGGGTTCGGGCACGCGCCTGACCTTCGACCAGGCCATGCGTCATCACCGCTCAAGCCTCAACATCCGCCTGGAACTGGAGCACACCGAAGCCATCAAGCGGGCCGTGGAATCCGGCCTTGGCATCGGCTGCATCTCGCGCCTGGCCCTGCGCGACGCCTTTCGGCGCGGCAGCCTGGTGGCGGTGGAAACCCCGGAGCTGGACCTGGCCCGCCAGTTCTTCTTTATCTGGCACAAGCAGAAGTACCAGACTTCGGCCATGCGCGAGTTTCTCGAACTGTGCCGCAGCTTTACCGCCGGGGTAAGCCGCAGCGACGAGATTGTCCTGCCCAGTATTGCCTAGAGCAGGATCACCGCCCAGACCAGCCCGACCATGCTCATGGCCACGAGCTGGGCGGCACTGCCCATGTCCTTGGCGTTTTTCGACAGCGGGTGACGGTCGAGGGAGATCCGGTCGATGGCCGCCTCGATCGCCGAGTTGAGCAACTCGACGATCAGCCCCAGCAGGCACACCAGGATCAGGATCGCCCGCTCCGCACGGCTGACATCCAGCCAGAAGGCCACCGGGATCAGGATCACATTGAGCAGCACCAGCTGGCGGAATGCGGCTTCACCGGTAAAGGCGGCGCGCAGACCGTCAAACGAATAGCCGGCCGCATTGAAGATACGCTTGAGGCCGGTCTGGCCCTTGAAAGGCGATGACATAGAGGGTCACTTCATCCACTGAAAAGCGCTGCAGCCTAGTGCAGGGCGGGTCAAAAAAGCGTGAAGGCCAATGGCCTCAACTCGCTGAAACCGATTCCAGTTGTTGCAAGAGCAAGGCAGCCTGGGTCCGGGTGCGCACCCCGAGCTTGCGGAAGATCGCGGTCACGTGGGCCTTGATGGTCGCTTCCGAAACACTCAACTCATAGGCGATCTGCTTGTTCAGCAGACCTTCGCAGACCATGGTCAGCACCCGGAACTGCTGCGGCGTCAGACTGGCCAGGCCTTCGCTGGCGGCCTTGGCCTCGGCCGACACATCGACCTTGTCGAAGGCCTGCGGCGGCCACCAGACTTCGCCGTCGAGCACCTTGCGTACCGCGTCCTGAATGACTTCCAGCGGGCTGGACTTGGGAATGAAGCCACTGGCGCCGAACTCACGGGACTTGACCACCACCGAGGCTTCTTCCTGCGCCGACACCATCACCACCGGAATCTGCGGGTACTGTCCGCGCAGCAGGACCAGCCCGGAAAAACCGTAGGCGCCTGGCATGTTCAGGTCCAGCAGTACCAGGTCCCAGTCGGACTTGTCGGTGAGGTGGGTTTCAAGTTCGGCGATGCTTGCCACTTCCACCAGGCGGACATCAGGGCCCAGGCCCAGGGTCACCGCCTGGCGCAGGGCACTGCGAAACAGCGGGTGGTCATCGGCAATCAGGATTTCGTACGTGGCCATCGATCTAATGATCCTGTTCTGTGCAGGCGCAGGGAGGAAGAATAGGCGCCTGGCGGGCAACTCGCGGTGCGGACGGCTCTGCCCGCACCCAAAAGGCACTTCAAGGCCAGGAAAAACAGCGTTTCAAGCCTTGTCGGTGCCCGAATCGGCGCCAAGGATGCCGAGCCTCGACCGGGTGGTCAAGTTGATTGCCCGGTCGTGGCTGGCACGCGATGGTCGCCAGCCTGCCTATTATGAACCAATGTGCAACGCCTGCCCCTTGTACTATAGGAAGGTATGCAAGCGCTGATGCACCGCATCCTGCTCGTCCAGCGGCCACTGGTGCTTGGCGCTGAGGTAGTGAGTGCTGAACACGTCCAGGTAGGCATCCAGCGCCTCGGCCGCGCGCTGGTCACCGGCCAGCTCCAGGCACATCGCCGCCACTTCGGCGGTGCAGAAGTGGTCGTCGCGCTTGGAACGCCGCAGGCGATAGCGTGAGATCTGTTCCGGTTGCAGGCTGAGCACCGGGAAGCGGTCCAGGTACGGGCTCTTGCGAAACATCTTGCGCGCTTCGGTCCAGGTGGCATCCAGCAGGATGAACAGCGGTCGCTTGCCCGGCTCGCGCACCACCTCGGTGGCCACCCGCTCTGGCTCGACGAACTCGCCAGGAAACACGATGTAAGGCTGCCAGTGCGGTTGCTCGAGCAACGCCAACAGGGCTTCGTCGACCACCGTACGCTGCCAGCCGAAGGCCGAGGTGTCGTCAATGACGTCGGCAATCAGCCAGCCGGTATTGCTCGGCTTGAGTGGCTCGGTGTCATGCATCAGCAGGCACATGGCCGATTCGGCCGGCACTTGTGGGCGCCAGGCGCACAGGCAATGACTGAAGATCACCCGGCACTGGGGACAGCGCGGCGCGCGGGAGCCACGGGCGACGAAGGGTTTGACACTGCGCGCCAGGCGCTCGGCGCGCAGGCGCGCTACGGCATGGCTCATGGCAGCAGACAACGAAAACGGGAAAGGGATGGCACTGCACAGACTCGGGACAGGAAAACCTGCCCAGTCTACCAGAGCCGGCCGGCAGGTAAGGTATTTGCCGTGCAGCCGGGGCGCCAACTCCCTATAATCCTCGGCCTGTCGCTACTCGCTGGCACCGGCTCGATGCCGTGACGGAACACCGTGCGCAGTTGCCGGTCCAATCGCCAGTTACCGAACCAGGAGAGATTCATGCTGCGTTTCATCGCCCCGTCCTTGAGCCTGTTGCTCGCCCTGCCCCTGGCCGCCAATGCGGCGTCCAAGCAGGAATACGAGCTGAGCCAGATGCTGGAGAAAGTCGCCAGGGAAAGCAGCGTGGGCACGCCGCGAGCGATCAACGAAGACATCCTCGACCAGGGCTACACCGTCGAAGGCAAGCAACTGATCAACCACCTCAGCGTGCGCGCCAGCCACGCCCAGCAGATGCAGGCCAACCCGGAAAAGGTGCGCGACCAGCTCGGCGCCAGCGTCTGCAAGAACACCGGCTACCGCCAGTTGCTGGCCAAAGGTGCGGTACTGACCTATCGCTTTACCGAGTACAAGACCAACCGCATGGTTGGCGAACAGGCGTTCAATGCCGCCAGCTGTGGTATCAAGGCGAGCAAGTAACCCTCAGGCGACCTGCTCCACTGTCGCGCCGCTGCTTTTCATCGGCGCGCAGTTCCGCCACCAGGGCCTGGATATAGCGCGAATGCCGTTCCCCGCCCTCCAGACGACGCAGGCACTCTTCTTCAAGGCTCAGGTGATTGGCCTGGGCCGAACGCTCCAGCAGCTCGAACAGCTGTTCTTCAAGTTCCAGATTTAGCCGTTGCATGTGGCAGGCTCCCTGCATGGCGACAGTCGCCCAGGCCTTCAGTTAACCAGACCTGCATCGTTCCTGGCTCCTGACTGACCAGCGGTCTGCAGACAATTTCCCCACCTTGCTAGCAATCTCACGGCATTAACACCTGCCAGGGTCTAGATTGATATCAGGTACCCGCCATTTTCCGGGTGCACCAAGGGGGGCCTGCCGACGCCCTGCACCGGCAGTGTTGACCGCACACTTCAAAGATCACTGCAATGAGACCTTGCAGGTCTACTGCACTGCTCGGCACCCGCCGGGCCACGGCAGCCAGCGACACACGCAGTGTCGCGGCCGGACAGTACAGTCCGGTCAGAGGTTTTGCTGCAGAAGGAGACGTTGAATGCCGTACCAACCGAACGAACTGCTCGCCAGTCACTTCAAGCACAACGGGATCGACCTGAGCCACCTGGAAGAACAACTGAAGCTGGTCGCCCCCGACAGCCCCAATCTGCCTCTGTATCGCGACATGGTGCTGACCGTCCTGCGCATGGCCCATGACGACAGCAACCGCTGGAACGCCAAGATCACCCTGCAGGCCCTGCGCGAGCTGGACCATGCCTTCCGCACCCTGGACCAGTACAAGGGCCGGCGCAAGGTCACCGTGTTCGGCTCGGCACGCACCCCCGTCGAACACCCCATGTACGCACTGGCCCGGGAGCTGGGCGCCACCCTGGCGCGCTCCAACCTGATGGTCATCACCGGCGCCGGCGGCGGCATCATGGCGGCGGCCCACGAAGGCGCCGGGGTCGATCACAGCCTGGGCTTCAATATCACCCTGCCGTTCGAGCAGCATGCCAATGCCACGGTAGGCGGCACCGACAAGCTGCTGCCGTTCCACTTCTTCTTCATCCGCAAGCTGTTTTTCGTCAAGGAAGCCGATGCCCTGGTGCTCTGCCCTGGCGGCTTCGGCACGCTGGACGAGGCGCTGGAAGTACTGACCCTGATCCAGACCGGCAAGAGTCCCCTGGTACCGGTGGTGCTACTGGACTCCCCGGGCGGCAACTTCTGGCAGGACGCCCTGAACTTCATCACCCGGCAACTGGAAGAGAACCGCTACATCCTGCCCAGCGACATGAAGCTGCTGCGCCTGGTGCACAGCGCCGAGGAGGCGGTAGAGGAAATCAACCAGTTCTACAGCAACTACCACTCCAGCCGCTGGCTGAAGAACCAGTTCGTGATTCGCATGCACCATCCGCTCAGCGAGGCAGCCTTGTTCGACCTGCAGGAAGGCTTCGCCGACCTGCGCCTGAGCGGCCACTATCATCAGCATGCCTACGCCGGCGAACACCACGATGAGCCGAAGTTCAGCCACCTGACCCGCCTGACCTTCGCCTTCAACGGCCGCGACCAAGGACGCCTGCGCGAGCTGGTGGACTTCATCAACCTTTCGGAAAACTGGGCCAAGCCCGAACCGATGCATACCACCCAGCGTGCCCGCGAAGCGTTGAGGGTCACCTGAGAGCCGGGTGGTTAATCGTCCAGGCCCCGGCCGCTCAACAGGCGGCCGATCATGTCCATGGAAAAGCCACGGTAGACCAGGAAACGGGTCTGCTGTGCGCGGCTGCGCGGATCGACGGGTAGCTGGCCGGAGAACTTGCGCTGCCAGACATCACGCAATTGCGCCGCCCAGTCCACATCGCTCTCGCGCAGGGCCTGGTCGATATCACTGCGTTGCAGGCCACGCTGACCCAGCTCTTCGCGAATGCGTGCGGGGCCGTAACCTGAGCGTGAGCGGTAGCTGATGAAGCTTTCCAGGTAACGGGCTTCACTGAGCAGGCCCTCTTCCGTCAGACGGTCGAGTTCCTGGTCAATCAATTCGGGGGGAGCGCCGCGCTGACGCAACTTGCGCGTCAGCTCGACTCGACCGTGCTCGCGACGTGCGAGCAGGTCCATGGCTGTCCGCCTCACGGCGACGGGGGTATCGAGTTCGACGGACATGGGGGCGATCAGTAGTCGGCGTCAGCGTCGACCAGATCGTCTTCAGCTTCGGCGTTGACCGCAGCAGCCTTGCCGGCTGCATCGACGGCGCCAGCGCTGAGCAGTTTGTCGCGAATCTGCTTCTCGAGGGTGGCGGCGATTTCCGGGTTGTCCTGGAGGAACTTGGCGGAGTTGGCCTTGCCCTGACCGATCTTGCTGCCCTGGTAGCTGTACCAGGCACCGGATTTTTCCAGGAAGCCGTGCAGCACGCCCAGGTCGATGATCTCGCCGTTGCGGTAGATGCCCTTGCCGTAGAGGATCTGGAATTCAGCCTGACGGAACGGTGGCGCCACCTTGTTCTTGACGATCTTGACCCGGGTTTCGCTGCCGACCACTTCGTCGCCTTCCTTCACCGCGCCGGTACGGCGGATGTCCAGGCGAACCGAGGCGTAGAACTTCAGGGCGTTACCACCGGTGGTGGTTTCCGGGCTGCCGAACATCACACCGATCTTCATGCGGATCTGGTTGATGAAGATCACCAGGCAGTTGGCGTTCTTGATGTTGCCGGTGATCTTGCGCAGCGCCTGGGACATCAGGCGGGCCTGCAGGCCCACGTGCATGTCGCCCATTTCGCCTTCGATCTCGGCCTTGGGTACCAGGGCGGCCACGGAGTCGACGATGATCACGTCAACGGCGTTGGAGCGCACCAGCATGTCGGTGATCTCCAGGGCCTGCTCGCCGGTGTCCGGCTGCGAGACCAGCAGGTCGTCGACATTGACGCCCAGCTTGCCAGCGTACTCGGGGTCGAGGGCGTGTTCGGCGTCGACGAAGGCGCAGGTAGCGCCCATTTTCTGGGCCTGGGCGATGACCGACAGGGTCAGGGTGGTTTTACCGGACGACTCGGGGCCGTAGATCTCGACGATACGACCTTTTGGCAGACCGCCAATGCCCAGGGCGATGTCCAGGCCCAGGGAGCCGGTGGAGATGGCCGGGATCGCCTGACGCTCGTGGTCGCCCATGCGCATGACCGCGCCTTTACCGAATTGACGCTCGATTTGCCCCAGGGCCGCAGCCAAGGCGCGCTTCTTGTTGTCGTCCATTGAAGTCCTCACGTAATCGATAGGGCCTGACGGCCAGAAACACCTGTATAAGTAGCCAGTATTATTCCACAGGGTTTTCTTCCCGCCTACCCCCGAATTGCGATTTACTCTGCGCCAAGCTGTAACAAGCCCTCTAGCGCGGCGATTACCGTTTGTCGGCGTACCGCGTCACGGTCGCCGTCGAAGTGCCGGCGCTCGCTGCTCACCCGCTCGCCATCGGCCCAGGCCAGCCATACGGTGCCTACCGGTTTGGCTGGAGAGCCGCCATCGGGCCCGGCCACACCACTGACCGCCACGGCAAAGCGCGCACCGCTGGCCGCCCGGGCGCCACGGACCATGGCCTCGACCACTTCCTGGCTGACGGCGCCGACCTGGACGAACAAGGTCTGCGGCACACCCAGTTGGCGAGTCTTCTGCCCGTTGGAATAGGTCACGTAACCGGCCTCGAACCAGGCCGAGCTGCCCGCCGTGCGGGTGATCGCCTCGGCGATGCCGCCGCCGGTGCAGGATTCGGCCGTGGTCACCTGGGCGTTGAAACGACGCAGGTGTTCGCCCAGGCGGGCGGAAAGCGCAGAGATCGGGTCCATGGCAAGCTCCTTGAAAGACTGTCGCCTACCCTACACCAGCGCAGGCCCGGCACAAATGTTCAACGCAGTACCTCCCGGGCCCTGGCCCAGAGGCGCAAGCGACTCTCCAGGCCATTGAGCCCACCGTTGATATGCCGGGTGATGCGGTTGAACTCGCCCCGGTCAGCCAATGGGTTAAGACCACGCGAGTGCCAGAACCAGGCGGCAGACTCCGATGCCCACTGCGGTTGTTCGAGCAACTGGGGGTGTTCGAGCAGGCGCTCGTCGCCAAACAGGGCCAGGCTGCAAGCCCGGTAGTTGTCGCGCCCGGTCACCTGGATCAGGCCACGGCCGCAGTAGCGCTGGCCATCGCCGTCGGCCTCGGGGCTATTACCCAGGCGCAGGGCCAGGTTGCCGGTGTCATAGCGCGAGAGATAGCGGTCGCTGCCCAGCTCCCTGACGTAGCGCAACT
This sequence comes from Pseudomonas sp. BGr12, assembly GCF_030272895.1. GTDB lineage: Bacteria > Pseudomonadota > Gammaproteobacteria > Pseudomonadales > Pseudomonadaceae > Pseudomonas. The sequence goes on from NZ_JALRNF010000012.1 coordinate 93,434, forward strand.
GGCCGGATTCATGCCCCACTTGGGCGAGGAACGCAGCCATGCGCCGGGGGGTGTTGATTGCCCAACGGGTCATGGCCTGGTTCAGTGCAGGTAAAAAAATGCCCGTGTTCAGACGGGCATCGGGAAACAGTGCAGTCAGTTGTTCCAGTGTCATGGGGTCCTTCCTGGTCGAGAGGTTCAATCGGGTTACGGCTCGATGGCTCGGAGCGGATACTGGCTTGCGACTTTCTTGCCTCATGCAAAGCCAGCCGCTCGTTCATGATCGCTCCTCCTTGTTGCCTTGCCTGGGAAAGCCTGGCGTTTGCGCATCGACCCCCAGCCGCCGCGCCGCCCAACGCTCATACAGCCCGATGGCCACATCCGCCCCGGCCATCGCCGTGAGGCAACCGAAGGCGCTGGCGCTCCAGATCGACATGCCGCTGGCATACAGCAGCATCACCGTCGACACGCCGCAGACCATGCAGGCCCCCGAGCGCAACAACAGGCGCCGAATCAGCGCCCAGCCGCGCGCACCTGCCTTGTCCGCACGCCACATTTCGCCGCTGATGCCGCCCAGCAGGGCCAGGACGATCACCAGCCAGATCGGCATCTCCAGCAACGCTTGCTGCTCGCCTGTCACTGTCCTGTCTCCTTGGGTAGTCGCCGTCTGGCACCTTGCCCGCGGCACTTGTTGTAGAACCGATCACATCGCCATCCTTGTCACCAACGATGTCGACCGGCTTGAGACAAAGGCTATGCATTTACGCATATACAGTCAATGCATTTGTGGAAATATTTATACGTAAGAAAATGCGCATATGCATGCACGTCTTGTCTGGCAAGGGATTCAGAGGTTTTACGCAGACGAAAAAAAACCCGCCAAGGCGGGTTTTCTGAATGGCCCGATGACCATCAGCGGGCGTACATGCCCCACCAGAAGACGTGACCCAGGATACTGATCTGCTCTTCCTGCATCTGCTGGAAGCTGTAGTCTTCGTCCGGGTGTTCGTCGCGGTTGAAGCTGCGCAGGCGAATGCCGGTGGGCAGGCGATAGAGCTGCTTCACCCGCAACTGGCCGTTGTGGTTGATCGCATAGAGGTCACCGTCGACGATATCGCCGATGCCACTTTTGCCGGCATTGACCCCCACCGTGGCGCCATCGCGCAGCACCGGCAACATGCTGTTACCGCGCACCGTGACACACTTGGCCTGATCGAACTGCACACCGTTGTGGCGCAGGCTGCGCTTGCCGAAGCGCAGGCTGGCCTTCTCGCTTTCCTCGATGACGAATCGTCCTGATCCTGCTGCCAACTCGACCTCGCGAAGAAAGGGAATGGAGACCTCGTCATCTTCGATCGGGGTATCGTCATCCCACAAGCTGATGTCGTGCAACTCGGCGTGGCTGCGGGGCGGCGCGGCCTCGCGGCTTTCGCCGAGTTCGACGCGCCCGCGCAACTGATCGGTGCTCACGCCGAAATACTCGGCGATCTTCGACACGTGCTTGTCGGACGGGTCGACGATCTTCTCGCTGAGAATGCGCGACAGGGTGGATTGGGGCACGCCGGTACGCCGGTGCAGCTCCGTGGGGGAGATACCGTGGCGATCGAGCAGTGCTCTGAGAACGGAGGCTACGTTGCGTTTTTGCATAACCTGCATAATGCGGCCCGTCCGGGCAAATTGCAAATGCCACCCTGCATGAAAATGCATGGACAAAAGGTCGCGGCGCGGCCGTCGTCCTCGGCATCGACGACAAAATCCCTGTACCATTGCCCGCTTGCCTTTGGTCTAAACGACACCGCGAGCCAAGTTTCTGTAATGAGCGATCTTTCCGCACACACCCCGATGATGCAGCAGTACTGGAAGCTGAAGAACCAGCACCCGGACCAGCTGATGTTCTACCGCATGGGCGACTTCTACGAGATCTTCTATGAAGACGCAAAGAAGGCCGCCAAACTCCTGGATATCACCCTGACCGCCCGCGGGCAGTCGGCGGGCCAGTCGATTCCCATGTGCGGTATCCCCTTCCATGCGGCCGAGGGTTACCTGGCCAAGCTGGTGAAGCTGGGCGAATCGGTGGTGATCTGCGAACAGATCGGCGATCCGGCCACCAGCAAGGGTCCGGTGGAACGCCAGGTGGTGCGCATCATCACCCCCGGCACAGTCAGCGACGAAGCGCTGCTCGATGAGCGCCGCGACAACCTGATCGCCGCCGTGCTCGGTGACGAGCGCCTGTTCGGCCTGGCCGTGCTGGACATCACCAGCGGCAACTTCAGCGTGCAGGAGATCAAGGGCTGGGAGAACCTGCTGGCCGAACTCGAACGCATCAACCCGGTGGAGCTGCTGATCCCGGATGACTGGCCGCAAGGCCTGCCGGCGGAAAAGCGTCGTGGCGCCCGCCGCCGCGCGCCCTGGGACTTCGACCGCGACTCGGCGCGCAAGAGCCTGTGCCAGCAGTTCGCAACCCAGGACCTGAAAGGCTTCGGCTGCGAGAAGCTGACCCTGGCCATCGGCGCCGCCGGCTGCCTGCTTGGCTACGCCAAGGAAACCCAGCGCACCGCCCTGCCCCACCTGCGCAGCCTCAAGCACGAACGCCTGGACGACACCGTGGTGCTCGACGGCGCCAGCCGCCGCAACCTCGAACTGGATGTGAACCTGGCCGGTGGCCGCGACAACACCCTGCAATCGGTCATCGACCGTTGCCAGACCGCCATGGGTAGCCGCCTGCTGACCCGCTGGCTGAACCGCCCGCTGCGTGACCTGAAAGTGCTGCTGGCTCGCCAGGGTTCGATCCGCTGCCTGCTCGACGGCTACCGCTTCGAGAAGCTGCAACCGCAGCTCAAGGAAATCGGCGACATCGAGCGGATCCTCGCCCGCATCGGCCTGCGCAATGCCCGTCCACGAGACCTGGCCCGCCTGCGTGATGCCCTGGGCGCCCTGCCCGAGTTGCAGAACGCCATGGCCGAGCTCGAGGCACCGCACCTGGCGCGCCTGGCGGCGATTGCCGGCACCTACCCGGAGCTGGCCGACCTGCTGGAAAAAGCCATCATCGACACCCCGCCGGCGGTGATCCGCGACGGTGGCGTGCTCAAGACCGGCTACGACAGCGAGCTGGACGAGCTGCTGGCCATGAGCGAGAACGCCGGCCAGTTCCTCATCGACCTCGAAGCCCGGGAAAAGGCCCGCACGGGCCTGGCCAACCTCAAGGTCGGCTACAACCGCGTGCACGGCTACTTCATCGAACTGCCGAGCAAGCAGGCCGAGCAGGCGCCGGGCGATTACATCCGCCGCCAGACCCTCAAGGGCGCCGAGCGCTTCATCACACCGGAACTCAAAGCCTTCGAAGACAAGGCGCTGTCGGCCAAGAGCCGCGCCCTGGCCCGGGAAAAGATGCTCTATGACGCGCTGCTGGAAACCCTGATCAGCCACCTGGCGCCGTTGCAGGACACCGCCGCCGCCCTGGCCGAGCTGGATGTGCTGAGCAACCTGGCCGAGCGCGCGCTGAACCTGGACCTGAACTGCCCGACCTTCGTCGACGAACCTTGCATGCGCATCAACCAAGGTCGTCATCCGGTGGTCGAGCAGGTACTGACCACGCCGTTCGTAGCCAACGACCTGGCCTTGGACGATAACACCCGCATGCTGGTGATCACCGGCCCGAACATGGGCGGTAAATCCACCTACATGCGCCAGACCGCGCTGATCGTACTGATGGCGCACATCGGCAGCTTTGTGCCGGCCGCCAGCTGCGAGCTGTCGCTGGTGGACCGCATCTTCACCCGCATCGGCTCCAGCGACGACCTGGCCGGTGGCCGTTCGACCTTCATGGTCGAGATGAGCGAAACCGCCAACATCCTGCACAACGCCACCGACCGCAGCCTGGTGCTGATGGACGAGGTCGGCCGTGGCACCAGTACCTTCGACGGCCTGTCGCTGGCCTGGGCCGCCGCCGAGCGCCTGGCCCAGTTGCGCGCCTACACCCTGTTCGCCACCCACTATTTCGAACTCACGGTCTTGCCGGAGAGCGAACCGCTGGTGGCCAACGTGCACCTCAACGCCACCGAGCACAACGAACGCATCGTGTTCCTGCACCACGTGCTGCCCGGGCCTGCCAGCCAGAGCTACGGCCTGGCCGTGGCCCAGCTGGCGGGCGTGCCGTCGCCGGTGATCCAGCGCGCCCGCGAGCACCTGGGCCGCCTGGAAACCGCCAGCCTGCCCCACGAAATGCCGGTGTCGCCCAAGGGCGCGGATGCTGTGCCGCACCAGAGCGACCTGTTTGCCAGCCTGCCCCACCCGGCCATCGAGAAGCTCGGGAAGCTGGACCTGGACAACATGACGCCGCGTCAAGCTATCGAAATGCTCTATACACTAAAGACTCTGTTATAACGCGAGCCCGCACAAGCTGATAGAATCCCGCGCGGTTTGGCGCTACTGCAGGTTATTAGCCTGGCCTGCAGCCGAACGACCAAACCGAGCGACCCTGTCTGGAAGGGTATCGCTGCCGTCGCCTGAGGAGAGAATTAGAAATGACCTTCGTCGTCACCGACAACTGCATCAAGTGCAAGTACACCGACTGCGTAGAAGTCTGTCCGGTGGACTGCTTCTACGAAGGCCCGAACTTCCTGGTCATTCACCCGGATGAGTGCATCGACTGTGCACTGTGCGAGCCTGAATGCCCTGCCCAAGCCATTTTTTCGGAAGACGAAGTGCCTGCCGGCATGGAGAACTTCATCGAGCTTAACGCCGAGCTGGCGGAGATCTGGCCGAACATCACCGAGCGCAAAGATGCGCTGCCGGACGCCGAAGAGTGGGATGGCAAGACTGGCAAGATCGCCGATCTGGAGCGCTAAGCGCCTGCGGATCACAAAAAAAGGCCCTTCGGGGCCTTTTTTCATGACTCAGGTTTCTTGCGGGCAAAAAAAAGGGGCGGTTTGACCCGCCCACATTTTTTCCGTAGTCCCTTTGATCCCTTTCATCATCCTGATGAATCGCATCCTGCGATGTCCTTGGCCTCCATCCGTGAAAGCCTGTGTCAGTCCGTAGACACAGTTCAGATACTAGTCCTTGCAGCCGTTGCAGCAACCGGTCAAAGCTCTCAAAAAGCTGCTGAAACCTGACTGAAACAAACAAAATAATCATTAATTATCAATTAGTTATAAAAAAGCGCACGGTAAAAACGGCAACGATTTACTAGCGCATACTGCGATGACTTACATAACGGGTAAGCGAAGGCTTACATCGAAAAGTGCAGCACCAACGCTGGCTGAAGCTTTTGCCTAAACCAACATGATTCCGTGGAAGCAGTAGGAAACATTTCTCGACCCGTCGCAGCGCCGGCACAAACAAAAACGCCCCGGCCAAGCCGAGGCGTTCCTTGTTGCGAGCCGGTTACTGGAACAGCGACTCGCTGGACAGGCCGTTCTTCTCGAGGATCTCCCGCAGGCGCTTGAGGCCCTCGACCTGGATCTGGCGAACCCGTTCACGGGTCAGGCCGATCTCCAGGCCAACGTCCTCAAGAGTGCTGCTCTCGTGCCCGCGCAGGCCAAAGCGGCGAATGACCACCTCGCGCTGCTTGTCGGTCAACTCGCTCAGCCACTGGTCGATGCTCTGGGACAGGTCATCGTCCTGCAGCAGCTCGCAAGGATCGGTGGGACGGTCGTCGGTCAGGGTGTCGAGCAGGGTCTTGTCGGAATCCGGCCCCAGGGATACATCCACCGAGGAGACCCGCTCGTTGAGCCCAAGCATGCGCTTGACTTCACCGACCGGCTTTTCCAGGAGGCTGGCGATCTCTTCCGGGGACGGTTCGTGATCGAGCTTCTGGGTGAGTTCCCGCGCAGCGCGCAGGTAGACGTTGAGTTCCTTGACCACGTGGATGGGCAAGCGAATGGTACGGGTCTGGTTCATGATCGCCCGTTCGATGGTTTGCCGGATCCACCAGGTGGCGTAGGTAGAGAAACGGAAACCACGTTCAGGGTCGAACTTCTCGACCGCGCGGATCAACCCCAGGTTGCCCTCTTCGATCAGGTCGAGCAGCGACAGCCCCCGGTTCACATAACGCCGGGCGATCTTCACCACCAGACGCAGGTTGCTCTCGATCATGCGCTTGCGCCCGGCAGGATCGCCACTTTGCGACAACCGCGCAAAGTGCACCTCTTCCTCTGGCGAGAGCAAAGGCGAGAAACCGATTTCATTGAGATACAACTGGGTCGCATCAAGTGCCCGAGTGTAATCGATGTACTTGTGCTGTTTGAGCGTAGAGCCTTGTTTAGCCCTGGTCCGAACCGAAGATACAGCAGGTTCGTCTGACACCACATCCGTTTCCAATACGATGCCCGTCTCCATCAGGAGCACTTCATCGTCGATGTCAAACTCCGGCACTTCTTTACTGAGAGCCATTGTTATAGTCCTTTGCTGAGTTCGAACTCAGACTCGAGCGACGCCCTTATCCCTGGCAACGCTGGAGCCTGTCCCCTCTACGCGAGGAACAGGCCGGGTACTAGCAATCAACGACGCGGCAGGAACTGCAGCGGATCAACAGGTTTGCCCTGGCGGCGAATCTCAAAATGCAGCTTCACCCGGTCCGTGCCCGTGGAACCCATTTCTGCAATTGTCTGCCCAACTTTGACCTGCTGTCCCTCCCGAACCAAAAGCCTGCGGTTGTGACCGTAGGCACTGACGTAGGTATCGCTGTGTTTGATGATTACCAACTCGCCGTAGCCCCGCAAGCCACTTCCGGCATAGACCACCGAACCATCAGACGCAGCAAAAACAGGCTGTCCCAAATCACCGGCGATATCAATGCCTTTATTCAAACTACCGTTTGAAGCGAATTTACCGATCAACACACCGCTGGCTGGCCACGCCCAGCCGCCCACTGCGCGCTCTGCCGCAGGCACCTGGGCTGGCGCCGTGGCCGTGACGACCGGGGCTGGCGGCGGCGGACTGGCCGGCGTAGCCGAAGGCGCCGGTGCCGGCGCCGGGGTGCTCGAATTTGTCGCAGGGGCCCCGACGGGACGCTTGATGATCGTGGTCTTGCTCGAGGAGGACGGCGAGCTGCTCACCACCGTGGTGCTGGTGCCGGTGCTGGCCGGCGTGCTCGAACGCCCGTCGAAGCGGATCGCCTGGCCCGGGCGGATGGTATAGGGCGCGACGATGCCGTTGCGTGCGGCCAGGGCCTTGTAGTCCCAGCCGTAGCGAAAGGCGATGGAGTACAGGGTGTCGCCGGGGCGAACCACGTACTGGCCGCTGGTGACGGCCAGGCGCTTGGGCTTCGACGCACTGCGGTCGGCCACCGGGGCGCTGTTGGAAGACGTGCTGGAGCAACCTGACACCATTGTGCCCAGGGCAATTGCAATCACCAGAAGCTTGAAGCTCGAAAAATCCCTGCGCTGCCGAATGATTGTGTGACCCACCCGCCGCTCCCTCTCTTGGTGACCGCTATGAAAATGCAATATTGTTGCAATTATAACCGAGTGCATGCCCCTTGCGGATACCGGGCATTGGCGCACATCCAGCCCGCCAGATAGACAGGACAATAGCGAAGGAATTCGCCCGCGGCGAAAATAATCCTGCTCAGGCCAACGGGCCGGGGAGCAAGGGCACGAAGCGTACCGCGCCCATCACCCGCCGCGAGAACCCTTGCTCTTCACGCACGATCAGCATCAGGTGCTGGGTTTCGCCCGCCGGCCCCACCGGAATGACCAGGCGCCCGCCCGGGGCGAGCTGGTCGAGCAGGGCCTGGGGCACTTCCGGCGCCACGGCCGTGACGATAATGCCGTTGTACGGCGCCAGCGCCGGCCAGCCTTCGCAGCCGTCGCCCCAGCGAAACACCACGTTGCGCAGGTTGAGTTCGCTCAGGCGCTCCTTGGCGCGGTCCTGCAGGACCTTGATCCGCTCCACCGAGAACACCCGCTCGACCAGTTGCGCAAGGATGGCGGTCTGGTAGCCCGAACCGGTGCCAATCTCCAGCACCTTGTCCAGGGGGCCTGCCTGGAGCAGCAGTTCGCTCATGTGGGCGACCATGAACGGCTGGGAGATGGTCTGGTTGTTGCCGATCGGCAGCGCCGTGTCTTCATAGGCCCGGTGCGCCAGTGCCTCGTCGACGAACAGGTGGCGCGGCGTGCGACGCAGCACATCGAGGACCTTGGGGTTGGACACCCCTTCTTCGATCAGTCGCTGAATCAGTCGCTCACGGGTTCGCTGCGAGGTAAAACCGATACCATGGCGCATCAGATCCTCCTGTTCACGCATCAGAGCAACTCCTCCAGCCAGCCATCCAGACGCTCGAAGGCGTCGTTGAAGGTGCGGTCAAGCTGCAACGGGGTGATCGAGACGTAGCCCTGCATCACTGCATGGAAATCCGTGCCCGGGCCACCGTCCTCGGCGTCTCCGGCCACAGCGATCCAATAACCTTCCTTGCCCCTGGGATTGACCACTTTCGTCGGTGCCGCCGCCCGGGCGCGATGCCCCAGGCGAGTCAACTTGACGCCGCGGATATGCTCCAGCGGCAAGTTGGGGATGTTCACGTTGAGCACGGTTCGCGGCGGCAGTTCCAGGCTCCCGTGGGCTTCAACCAGCTTGCGCGCGAAATAGGCGGCGGTCGGCAGGTTGTCCGGCAAGCGCGAAAGCAGCGAGAAGGCGAACGAAGTGCCCCCCAGGAAACGCCCCTCCAGTGCGGCGGCCACTGTACCTGAGTACAGCACATCATCGCCCAGGTTGGCGCCCAGGTTGATCCCCGAGACCACCATGTCCGGCGTCTGCTCAAGCAGGCCGTTGAGCCCCAGGTGCACGCAGTCGGTCGGCGTGCCGTTGAGGCTGATGTAGCCGTTGGCCAGGGTCTGCGGGCACAAAGGTCGGTCGAGCGTCAACGAACTGCTGGCGCCGCTCTTGTCTTGATCCGGGGCGATGACCACACAATCGGCATAGTCCGCCAGCGCGGCATGCAGCGCGGCGATTCCGGGTGCGGTGACCCCGTCGTCGTTCGAAATCAGAATACGCATGGGCTGTCCGTCTGCCCCGCCGACACCAGATCAACCAGCTCGCGCACCACGACGGTGGCAAAGCATCCGGCCGGAAGGACGAATTCAAGTTGCAGAATATCAGGCTCGGGATAATGCCACGTCAGACCAGCAATGGGCAGTCGCAGGATGCGACGTTCGTGACTCATGCCCGCCCGCGCCAACCACTGGCACAAGGATGCATGTTGCTCGCCGATGCGTTGCTCCAGTTCACCCGGCACGCCCGTGGCTGGCGAAGCACCCTCGCCCCACAACGGGCCGGTGGGGTGCAGGTCGAGGATGGCCAGGCGCGGGTCGGTGCATTCGGCTTCACCGGCCGGGAAAAAGCTGCGGCTGTCGGTGAAGGCCAGCAGGTCGCCGACCTGGGCGGTGTTCCAGTTGCCCTCGGCAACGCGCTGGGCCAACGCCTGGTTGAACAGGTAACTGCGCGCGCTGGACAGTAGTCGTGAGCGCACATTGCGCTGCTCCGGCAGTGCTTGGCGGGCAGCCCAGTCGCGGGCGTCATGGATGTTGCCACCGTCATGGCCGAAGCGCTGGGTACCGAAATAGTTGGGCACGCCCTGGCGGCGCAGTTGCTCAAGACGGGCGTCGAGCGCTGCTTTTTCGGCATTCAGGCCGGTCAGGCGCAGGGTGAAGCCGTTGGCCGAATGCGCGCCGCGTTGCAGCTTGCGCGAGTGCCGGGTGCGCTTGAGGATGCTCAGGGTCTCGTTCTCGGCGGCCGCCAGGTCCGGGTCGGCCTTGCCCGGCAGGTGCAGGCTGAACCATTGGCGGGTCAAGGCCTGGCGGTCCTTGAGGCCGGCATAGCTGATGTTGCGCAGCGGCACGCCGGCGGCACGGGCCAGGCGGCGGGCGGCTTCCTCGGTGTTGAGGTCGCGCTTCTCGACCCACAGCCACAGGTGCTCGCCATTGCCGGACAAGGGAATATCGAGGACTTCATCGACCTGGAAGTCTTCTGCCGTGGCCTTGAGGATCGCACTGCCCAGTGCCGGACCCGATGCGCGCGGGCCCAGGAGTTCCAGTTCGGTCATGCTGGCAGCAACAAGGCGACGGCGTGGACGGCGATGCCTTCTTCACGGCCGGTGAAGCCAAGCTTCTCGGTGGTGGTGGCCTTGACGTTGACCTGGTCGAGTTCGACCTGCAGGTCTTCGGCGATCAGCTGGCGCATGGTGTCGATGTGCGGAGCCATCTTCGGCGCCTGGGCCACGATGGTGGCGTCGACGTTGCCGACCTTCCAGCCCTTGGCCTGGACGATCTTGAGCACATGGCGCAACAGCACGCGGCTGTCGGCGCCCTTGAACTGCGGATCGGTATCCGGGAAATGCTTGCCGATGTCACCCAGCGCAGCGGCGCCCAGCAGCGCATCGCTCAGGGCGTGCAGCAGCACGTCGCCGTCGGAGTGGGCCAGCAAGCCGAACTTGTGCGCAATGCGCACCCCACCCAAGGTGATGAAATCGCCGTCCGCGAAGCGGTGCACATCGTAGCCGTGGCCAATACGCATAAAAAAACGCCCTGATTGAGTCAGGGCGTGATTCTACCTGCTTTGCCGGGCCTTGGGCTTATTTGTAGGACAACCCCTACAACAAACCCAGGGCCACACCATGATGACGCAGATGCTCGTCGATGTAGCTGGCGATGAAGTAGTAGCTGTGGTCATAACCGGGCTGCAGGCGCAGTTCCAGCGGATGACCCGCCGCCTTCGCCGCCTGGACCAGGGCCTGGGGCTTGAGCTGAGTCTCGAGGAAATCATCCCGGTCGCCCTGGTCCACCAGCAGCGGCAGACGCTCCGCTGCCTCGGCGATCAGCACACTGGCATCCCACTCGCGCCAGCGCGTCCGGTCTTCTCCCAGGTAACGGGAGAAGGCCTTCTGGCCCCAGGGGCAATCCATCGGGTTGCTGATCGGCGCGAACGCCGACACCGAACGGTAGCGCCCCGGGTTGCGCAATGCGCAGACCAGCGCACCGTGCCCGCCCATGGAATGACCACTGATACCGCGGCGATCGGAAGCGGGGAAATGCGCCTCGACCAGTGCCGGCAGCTCCTGCACCACGTAGTCATGCATGCGGTAGTGCTGGGCCCAGGGCTGTTCACTGGCATTGAGGTAGAAGCCCGCGCCCAGGCCGAAGTCCCAGGCGCCGTCGGGGTCGCCCGGTACCTGGGGGCCACGGGGGCTGGTGTCGGGCGCGACGATGATCAACCCAAGCTCGGCGGCGAGCTTGTGCGCGCCGGCCTTCTGCATGAAATTCTCGTCGGTGCAGGTCAGGCCGCTGAGCCAGTACAGCACCGGCAGCTTGTCGCCCTGCTCGGCCTGCGGTGGCAGGTAGACGGCGAACACCATGTCGCAACCGAGCACCTGGGAGCGATGCCGGTAGCGCTTGTGCCAGCCACCGAAGCTTTTCTGACAGGAGATGTTTTCCAGGCTCATGGCAAACCTCAGAAGTGGATGACGCTGCGAATGCTCTTGCCTTCGTGCATCAGGTCGAACGCCTTGTTGATGTCTTCCAGGCCCATGGTGTGGGTGATGAAGGTATCCAGCGGGATCTCGCCCTTCTCGGCCATTTCCACGTAGCTCGGCAACTCGCTGCGACCGCGCACGCCACCGAAGGCCGAACCGCGCCAGACGCGACCGGTCACCAGCTGGAACGGACGGGTAGAGATTTCCTGGCCGGCACCGGCGACACCGATGATCACCGACTCGCCCCAGCCCTTGTGGCAGCATTCCAGGGCGGCGCGCATCAGTTGCACATTGCCCACGCATTCGAAGGAGAAGTCCACGCCGCCATCGGTGAGGTCGACGATGACTTCCTGGATCGGACGGTCGTAGTCCTTCGGATTGACGCAGTCGGTGGCGCCCAGTTGCCGGGCGATCTCGAACTTGCCCGGGTTGATGTCCACGGCAATGATGCGCGAGGCCTTGGCCTTGACCGCACCGATGATTGCCGACAGGCCGATGCCGCCCAGGCCGAAGATGGCCACGGTATCGCCCGGCTTGACCTTGGCGGTATTGAGCACTGCACCGATGCCGGTGGTGACGCCACAGCCGAGCAGGCAGACCTTCTCCAGCGGGGCTTCTTTCTGGATCTTGGCCACGGAGATTTCCGGCAGCACGGTGTACTCGGAGAAGGTCGAGGTGCCCATGTAGTGGAACAACTGCTGGCCCTTGTAGGAGAAGCGCGTGGTGCCGTCAGGCATCAGGCCCTTGCCCTGGGTGGCACGGATCGCCTGGCACAGGTTGGTCTTGCCGGAGCGGCAGAATTTGCACTGGCCGCACTCGGGGGTGTACAGCGGGATCACATGATCGCCCACGGCGACCGAGGTCACGCCCTCGCCGATCGCCTCGACGATGGCACCGCCTTCGTGGCCGAGGATCGACGGGAAGATACCTTCCGGGTCAGCACCGGACAGGGTGTAGGCGTCGGTATGGCAGACACCGCTGGCGACAACGCGCAGCAGCACTTCGCCAGCCTTGGGCATGGCCACGTCGACTTCGACGATCTCCAGCGGTTTCTTGGCCTCGAAGGCAACAGCGGCACGGGACTTGATCATCAATCTTCTCCAGCAAGGGGTCAGTTCAAGCCCGAAGTGTAATTCATCGCCATTTGATGAATAATCCAGGCGAAGACAAAACATTATTGCCATACAGGGATAATCAATGAGCAGTCGCTGGGAAGGCATCGACGAATTCGTTGCCGTCGCTGAGTCGGGCCAGTTCACCGCCGCAGCCGATCGGCTCGGGGTGTCGTCGTCGCACATCAGCCGCCAGATCGCCCGCCTGGAAGACCGCCTGCAGACCCGCCTGCTCTATCGCAGCACGCGCAAGGTGACCCTGAGCGAAGCCGGGCAGGCCTTCCTGCAGCATTGCCAACGCCTGCAGGACGGTCGCGAGGAGGCCCTGCGCGCCATTAGCGACCTGACCAGCGAACCCAAGGGCCTGCTGCGCATGACCTGTGCGGTGGCCTATGGCGAGCGTTTCATTGCGCCGTTGGTGACCCGCTTCATGGCGCTGTACCCGCAGCTGCGGGTGGACATCGAACTGAGCAACCGCACCCTGGACCTGGTGCACGAAGGCATGGACCTGGCGATCCGCCTGGGCCGCCTGCAAGACTCGCGGCTGGTGGCCACCCGCCTGGCGCCGCGGCGCATGTACCTGTGTGCTTCGCCGGCCTATCTGGAACGCTATGGCCGGCCCCATAGCCTGTCGGAACTGGCCCGGCACAATTGCCTGATTGGCAGCTCGGACAGCTGGGCGCTGTTGCAGGATGGGCGCGAGCAGGCCCTGCGGGTGCAGGGCAACTGGCGTTGCAACAGCGGGCAGGCAGTGCTGGATGCCGCCTTGCAGGGTATGGGCTTGTGCCAGTTACCGGACTACTACGTGCTCGAGCACCTCAAGACCGGCGCCCTGGTGTCATTGCTCGATGCCCACCAGCCACCCAACACGGCGGTGTGGGCGCTGTATCCGCAGCAGCGGCATTTGTCGCCGAAGGTGCGCAAGCTGGTGGAGTATTTGCGAGAGGGGTTGGCGGGGTTGCCCGAGTATCGAGGGACCTAGAAACGCATCGCGGGGCAAGCCCGCCCTACAGGGTGGGAGCGGGCTTGCCCCGCGAAAAGGCATTCAGCCGCGCTTGGCCCAGCGCTGGCGCAACCACTCCAGGTCTTCCGGGCGGGTGACCTTGATATTGTCGCTGCGTCCTTCGATCAGGCGTGGCGCCTGTCCGGCCCATTCGATCGCCGAGGACTCGTCGGTAATCGCCACATCGGCCACCAGGCTGTCGGCCAGGGCCCTGTGCAAGGCACCCAGGCGGAACATCTGCGGGGTGTAGGCTTGCCACACCGTGCTGCGGTCGATGGTGGCGCTGACCCGGCCATTGGCATCGGCACGCTTGAGGGTATCGCGGGCCGGCACCGCCAGCAGGCCGCCGACCGGATCGTCGGCAAGCTCGGCCAGCAGGCGATCGAGGTCGCTGCGCGCCAGGTTCGGCCGGGCGGCATCGTGCACCAGCACCCAGTCGCTGTCGGCTGCGCCCTGGGCGTGCAGCAGCAACAAGGCATTGAGCACCGAGTCGGCACGTTCGCGGCCGCCTTCGGCACGCTGGATGCGTGGATCACCGGCACAGCGCAAGCCCGGCCAGTACGGATCGTCAGCGGCAACGCTGACCACCACCCCTTTGACGCAGGGATGGTCGAGAAAACAGTCGAGGCTATGCTCGAGGATGGTCTGTCGACCCAGTTGCAGGTACTGCTTGGGACGGTCGGCAGCCATGCGGGCACCAACGCCCGCGGCGGGAATCACGGCCCAGAAGGCCGGCAAGGTCTGGTTCATTGGGCAAGCTGGTAGAGGGTTTCGCCCTCCTTGACCATTCCCAGTTCATGGCGAGCCCGTTCTTCGACGGTTTCCATACCTTTCTTCAACTCCAGTACTTCAGCGTCAAGCACGCGGTTACGCTCCAGCAAGCGCTCGTTTTCAGCGTGCTGGTCGGCAATCTGTTGCTTGAGTTCGGTGACATGGGCCAGGCTGCCGTTGCCCACCCACAGGCGATACTGCAGGCCACCGAGCAGCAGGAGCAGGACGAGGAACAACCAATAGGGACTGCGCATCAGGGTATCCAGTGGAAATAGACCGCCATTTGTGCAGGGCTCTGATGGCACGAAGCCTGGCCGAAGCCAGGCTTTGTGCATACAGACCTGCTGCATCAGGCTACCGAACTGTCAGTATGGCTGTTCGGTAATCCTTGGCTGCTGTCTTTTTACCATCTCTTGCTTAGCCGCGAAACTCGGCACGGCCACGGTACACAGCCTTGCTGCCCAGTTGCTCTTCGATACGCAGCAGTTGGTTGTACTTGGAAACGCGGTCGGAACGGCACAGCGAACCGGTCTTGATCTGGCCGGCAGCGGTACCCACGGCCAGGTCGGCAATGGTCGAGTCTTCGGTTTCGCCCGAACGGTGCGAGATCACCGCAGTGTAACCGGCAGCCTTGGCCATCTGGATGGCTTCCAGGGTTTCGGTCAGCGAGCCGATCTGGTTGAACTTGATCAGGATCGAGTTGCCGATGCCTTTCTCGATGCCTTCCTTGAGGATCTTGGTGTTGGTCACGAACAGGTCGTCACCGACCAGCTGTACCTTGGTGCCGATCTTGTCGGTGAGGATCTTCCAGCCAGCCCAGTCGGACTCGTCCAGGCCGTCTTCGATCGAGATGATCGGGAAGCGCTCGGTCAGGCCTTTGAGGTACTCGGCGAAACCTTCGGCGTCGAACGACTTGCCTTCGCCGGACAGGTTGTACTTGCCGTCTTCGTAGAACTCGGAAGCCGCGCAGTCCAGGGCCAGGGTCACGTCGGTGCCAAGCTTGTAGCCAGCGTTGGCCACGGCTTCGGCGATGGCCGCCAGGGCATCTTCGTTGGAGGTCAGGTTAGGAGCGAAGCCACCTTCGTCACCGACGGCAGTGTTCAGGCCACGGGCCTTCAGTACAGCTTTGAGGTGATGGAAAATCTCGGTGCCCATGCGCAGGCCGTCGGAGAAGGTCTTGGCGCCAACTGGCTGAACCATGAACTCCTGGATATCGACGTTGTTGTCGGCGTGCTCGCCGCCGTTGATGATGTTCATCATCGGCACAGGCATCGAGTACTGGCCAGGGGTGCCGTTGAGGTTGGCGATGTGCGCGTACAGCGGCAGGTCCTGGTCCTGTGCAGCAGCCTTGGCGGCAGCCAGGGAAACGGCCAGGATGGCGTTGGCGCCCAGCTTGGCCTTGTTCTCGGTACCGTCCAGTTCGATCATGGCGCGGTCCAGGGCTTTCTGGTCCAGTGGGTCCTTGCCCAGCAGCAGGTCACGGATCGGGCCGTTGATGTTGGCAACGGCCTTCAGCACGCCCTTGCCCATGTAACGGCTCTTGTCGCCATCACGCAGCTCCAGCGCTTCGCGCGAGCCAGTGGAAGCACCGGACGGCGCGCACGCGCTGCCGATGATGCCGTTGTCGAGCAGTACGTCCGCTTCCACGGTGGGGTTGCCACGCGAATCGAGAACTTCACGACCTTTGATGTCGACGATCTTTGCCATTGTTGTAAGCACTCCAGAATTGACGAAAACAACGCAACTTAGGGAATTCTTGCCGTTCGCCGGGCGGGTTTGCAGAAGGCAGGCCGGGCGAAGGGAGCCCCTGACCGACAGGTCAGGGGTTGGAACGGGCGGTACTTTACCCGAGAAATGAGCTTTACGCGGTTTCTACCGTCGGAAAACTTTTCACCAGGTCGTCCAGTTGCTTGAGCTGGGCCAGGAATGGCTCCAGCTTGTCCAGGCGCAGGGCGCAAGGACCATCGCACTTGGCGTTGTCCGGGTCCGGGTGGGCTTCGAGGAAAAGCCCGGCCAGGCCCTGGCTGAGGCCCGCCTTGGCCAGGTCGGTGACCTGGGCACGACGGCCACCGGCGGAGTCGGCGCGACCACCCGGCATCTGCAGGGCGTGGGTCACGTCGAAGAACACCGGGTATTCGAATTGCTTCATGATGCCGAAGCCGAGCATATCCACTACCAGGTTGTTGTAACCGAAGCTGGAACCACGCTCGCAGAGGATCAACTGGTCGTTACCGTTTTCCTCGCACTTGTTCAGGATGTGTTTCATTTCCTGGGGCGCGAGGAACTGGGCCTTCTTGATGTTGATCACTGCACCGGTCTTGGCCATGGCCACGACCAGGTCGGTCTGGCGCGAAAGGAACGCCGGCAGCTGGATCACGTCGCAGACCCTGGCCACGACCGCGGCCTGGGCCGGCTCGTGGACATCGGTGATGATCGGCACACCGAAGGTGCGCTTGATCTCTTCGAAGATCTTCATCCCCTCCTCCAGGCCCGGGCCACGGTAGGAATGGGTCGACGAACGGTTGGCCTTGTCGAAGCTGGCCTTGAACACGTAAGGGATACCGAGTTTCTCGGTAACCCGCACGTACTCTTCGCAGACCTTCAGGGCCAGGTCACGGGATTCCAGCACGTTCATGCCGCCGAACAGGACGAACGGCTTGTCGTTGGCGATCTCGATGTTACCGACGCGGACGATCTTCTGGGTCATAGATCAGGCCTTGTTCTTTTGAGCCAATGCCGCCTTGACGAAGCCGCTGAACAGCGGATGGCCGTCACGCGGGGTCGAGGTGAACTCTGGGTGGAACTGGCAAGCGACGAACCACGGATGATCCTTGGACTCGACCACTTCGACCAGCGCGCCATCTTCGGAACGACCGGAAACTACCAGGCCGGCTTCGATCAGCTGCGGCAGCAGGTTGTTGTTCACTTCGTAGCGGTGACGGTGACGCTCGGTGATCACGTCCTTGCCGTAGCAGTCGTGAACCTTGGAGCCGGCGACGATCTGGCAGTCCTGCGCGCCCAGGCGCATGGTGCCGCCCAGGTCGGAGGCTTCGGTACGGGTCTCGACCGCGCCGGTGGCGTCAGCCCACTCGGTGATCAGGCCAACGACCGGGTGGCCGCTGTTGCGATCGAACTCGGTGGAGTTGGCGTCTTTCCAGCCCATCACGTTACGGGCGAACTCGATCACGGCCACCTGCATGCCCAGGCAGATGCCCAGGTACGGGATCTTGTTCTCACGGGCGTATTGCACCGCGGTGATCTTGCCTTCCACGCCGCGCAGGCCGAAACCGCCCGGTACCAGGATGGCGTCGGCGCCTTCCAGCAGGCCGGTGCCCTGGTTCTCGATGTCTTCGGAATCGATGTAGCGCAGGTTGACCTTGGTACGGTTGGTGATGCCGGCGTGGCTCATCGCTTCGATCAGCGACTTGTACGCATCCAGCAGCTCCATGTACTTGCCGACCATGGCGATGGTCACTTCCTGCTCGGGGTTGAGCTTGGCGTCGACGACCTTGTCCCACTCGGACAGGTCGGCGCTGTTGCACTGCAGGCCGAAGCGCTCGACGACGAAGTCGTCCAGGCCCTGTGCGTGCAGCACGCCAGGAATCTTGTAGATGGTGTCGACGTCTTCCAGCGAAATCACCGCACGCTCTTCAACGTTGGTGAACAGCGCGATCTTGCGACGCGACGAGGCATCGACCGGGTGGTCGGAACGGCAGATCAGCACGTCAGGCTGCAGGCCGATGGAGCGCAGCTCCTTGACCGAGTGCTGGGTCGGCTTGGTCTTGGTCTCGCCAGCGGTGGCGATGTACGGGACCAGGGTCAGGTGCATCAGCATGGCGCGCTTGGAGCCCACTTCGACGCGCAGCTGGCGGATGGCTTCGAGGAACGGTTGCGACTCGATGTCACCCACGGTACCGCCGATTTCCACCAGGGCCACGTCGGCATCGCCGGCGCCCTTGATGATGCGGCGCTTGATCTCGTCGGTGATGTGCGGGATGACCTGGATGGTCGCGCCCAGGTAATCACCACGGCGCTCCTTGCGCAGCACGTGCTCGTAGATACGGCCGGTGGTGAAGTTGTTGTTCTGGGTCATGGTCGTGCGGATGAACCGCTCGTAGTGGCCCAGGTCCAGGTCGGTCTCGGCGCCGTCGTGGGTGACGAACACTTCACCGTGCTGGAACGGGCTCATCGTGCCCGGGTCGACGTTGATGTACGGGTCCAGCTTGAGCATGGTGACCTTGAGCCCCCGCGCCTCCAGGATGGCCGCCAATGAAGCCGAGGCAATGCCTTTCCCCAATGAAGAAACAACACCGCCCGTGACGAATATGTAGCGCGTCATGAAAAACCCTAGAAGTCTGCGTTAAAGCGGTCTGCGCCGCCGGGGAAAGCGAAGGAAGGCCGAAGCCCCCGATCACCTGCGTCAATCACAGTGCATCTTAAAAAACTGCCGCGTCTGGACAGACCGGGGGTAAAAAACCCGGTAAGGAGCTCGCTAAACATTTTTAGAATCGCCCAGCAAAAAACTGCTTGGTAATCGGCAACTCCTGTGATTTCGGGGAAGCCACAGAAGCTGTATCAAGAAGGGAGCGTAGTCTACCCGAATGTGCCTTTCATCTCAAACCTTGCGCGCTCGTCGGCACACACCAGTGCAATTGCCAGTCGCCCTGGCTCAGGCCGGGCAGGTTGGCCACGGCCAGTAACTGCTCGCCGCAATAGAGCAGCGGCAGGCGCGTCCGGACGAACTGCGGAACCTGCAGCTCGTTGAGCAGGCGCTTGAGGTCACGCTGGCCGCGACCGCTGATCGAAAGGCGCTCACCGCCCTGGCGGTAGGCGATATGCAAGGGCCCCTGCGGCAACGTGCCGCTGAGGGTTACGCTGCCGTTATGGGCCAGTTTCAGTGATTCGGCCGGGTCCGCCCACACCTGGTGACCTACCGGAACCCTCAGCCAGTCGCCAGCCAGCCACCAGATACGTTCGTTGCTGCGATGCAGTTCGCCGTCGGTCAGCCCCCACAGTGGCCGTCCGTCGGATGCGGCATCTCGCAAGCTCTCCCAGCCGGCCCAGTGGCGGGTATCAGGCAAGCGGGTACGTTGCGCCAGCCAGTACTGCAAGGCATTGCGCTGGCGTGCAGGAGAAAGCTCGCGCAGCACATCCAGGTCCAGCGACGCCAGCCCAAGCCAGTCGAATCGGCTCGACGTCGTGGCCCGCGCCAGGTCCTCGCGGGCCACTTCATCCAGTAGCCCCTGGGCCTCGCCCAGGTGCTCGGCGCTGCGTGCCAGGCTCTGCGCAGCCTGGGGCCAGCGCTGCAGCAGCGCCGGGAAGACCTGGTGACGGAGGAAATTGCGGGCGTAATGCGTGTCGCTGTTGGACGGGTCTTTGATCCAGGCCAGGCCGTGCTCCTCGGCATAGGCTTGTACATCCCGGCGCGCAACATCGAGCAAAGGACGAACCAATACGCCCTGCCCCAGCGGACGCTGTCCGGGCATCGCGCCCAGGCCGCGCAATCCGGCGCCGCGCAGCAGGCGAAACAACAGGGTTTCGGCCTGGTCTTCGCGGTGCTGGCCGGTGAGCAAGACTTCCCCTGCCAGCAACGCCTTGGCAAAGGCGCCATAACGGGCCTCACGGGCGCCCTGTTCGAGACTGGCGCCAGGGGCGACCTGGACGTGGATGACGCGCAGTTCGACGCCCAGATCGTCGCACAGCCGCTGGCAATGGGCCGGCCAGGCGTCAGCCGCGGCTTGCAAGCCGTGGTGGATGTGAATGGCGCGGATCGGGGGTAGCGGGCGCTTGTGTGACAACTGAGCCAGCAGGTGCAACAGGACCGTGGAGTCCAGGCCGCCGGAGAGGGCGACGCACCAGGCGGGGGCGTTGAGCCAGGGGGTAAGTCGTGAGTAGAGGTCGATCATCAGGGGCGCCCCTTTGGCGAGCGCTTTGCGCTCGATCGCAGGCTTCGCCAGCTCCCACAGGGTTCACTGTGGGAGCCGGCAGCGCCGGCGATGGGCTCAGATCAGAGCCCGTAGCTCATCAGGCGGTCATAGCGGCGCTTGAGCAGCGCGTCGTTGTCGAACTTCTTGAGCATGTCCAGCTGTTCGATCAGGTCACCGCGGATGCTTGCCGACATTTTTGCCGGATCGCGGTGCGCGCCACCCAGTGGCTCGGCGATGACCTTGTCGACGATGCCCAGGCCTTTCAGGCGCTCGGCGGTGATGCCCATGGCCTCGGCGGCATCGGCAGCCTTCTCGGCGGTCTTCCACAGGATCGAGGCGCAGCCTTCCGGCGAGATCACCGAGTAGGTGGAGTACTGCAGCATGTTCAGCTGGTCGCACACGCCGATGGCCAGTGCACCACCGGAGCCACCCTCACCGATGACGGTGGCGATGATCGGGGTTTTCAGGCGGGCCATGACGCGCAGGTTCCAGGCGATGGCTTCGCTCTGGTTGCGCTCTTCGGCGTCGATGCCCGGGTAGGCGCCCGGGGTGTCGATGAAGGTCAGGATCGGCATCTTGAAACGCTCGGCCATTTCCATCAGGCGGCAGGCCTTGCGGTAGCCTTCAGGACGCGGCATGCCGAAGTTGCGGCGGACCTTCTCGCGCACTTCACGGCCTTTCTGGTGACCGATGACCATCACCGGCTTGTCGTCCAGGCGAGCGATGCCGCCAACGATCGCGGCGTCGTCGGCAAAGTGGCGGTCGCCGTGCAGTTCGTCGAACTCGGTGAAGATGTGGTCGATGTAGTCCAGGGTGTACGGACGACGTGGATGACGGGCCAGGCGGGCGATCTGCCAGCTGGTCAGGTTGCCGAAGATGCTTTCGGTCAGGGTGCTGCTCTTGTCTTGCAGACGGGCGATTTCATCGCCGATGTTCAGCGCGTTGTCATTGCCGACCAGGCGCAGCTCTTCGATCTTGGCTTGCAGGTCAGCGATCGGCTGTTCGAAATCCAGGAAATTCGGGTTCATAGGCATCCGTCTTGGGTCTACGGCCAGGCGGCCGGCCGGTTGATCCGTGTGGCGCCCTACCTTAAGGGATCAGGCGCATTCAGGTCGAGATTAAAAATTCATCGATATTGCAAAAAGACGTTCTCACGCCCGAACTGGTCACGCAGGGCCTGAATCAGACCATCAGCCGGGTCGATACTCCAGCTTTCGCCGAACTGCAGCATGGCCTTGGCATCATTGCCGGTGTACTCCATGGTAATCGGGCAGGCGCCGCGATGGCGCTTGAACAGTTCGCCCAGCCAGTTCAGCCGGTCGCCCTTGAGGGCGTCGGCATGGACCTTCAGGCGCAGGCTTTCGGCCAGGTTGGTGCGGGCATCTTCCATGCTCATCACCCGCTTGACCCGCAGGCGCAGGCCGCCGGAGAAGTCATCGTTGCTGACCTCGCCCTCGACCACCACCATGGCGTCGGTCTGCAGCAACGCCTGGTTGGCCATGAAGGCATCGGCGAACAGTGACGCCTCGATACGCCCGGAGCGGTCATCGAGGGTGACAAAGCCCATCTTGTCGCCCTTCTTGTTCTTCATCACCCGCAGGGCAATGATCATCCCGGCCACGGTCTGGGTGTCGCGCGCAGGCTTCAGGTCGATGATGCGCTGGCGGGCGAAACGACGGATCTCACCTTCGTACTCGTCGATCGGGTGACCGGTCAGGTACAGGCCCAGGGTGTCCTTCTCACCGCGCAGGCGCTCCTTGAGTGTCAGCTCACGGGTATTGCGGTGGTTGGCATAGACGTCGGCATCTTCTTCGACGAACAGCCCGCCGAACAGGTCGGCGTGACCGCTGTCGGCGGTGCGCGCGGTTTGCTCGGCGGCCTTGATCGCTTCTTCCATGGCGGTCAGCAACACCGCGCGGTTGCGGTCGATGTTGGCCTGGTAGGCCTTGAGCTCGTCATGGAAGAACGGCCCCAGGCGATCCAGGGCGCCGCTGCGTACCAGGGCATCGAGGGTCCGCTTGTTGATGCGCTTGAGGTCGACCCGATCGCAGAAGTCGAACAGGTCCTTGAACGGACCGGCCTGGCGCGCTTCGACGATGGCCTCCACCGGCCCCTCGCCCACGCCCTTGATCGCGCCCAGGCCATAGACGATACGACCGTCGTCGTTGACCGTGAACTTGAAGTCGGAGGTGTTCACATCCGGCGCATCGAGGCGCAGCTTCATGCTGCGCACTTCCTCGATCAGGGTCACGACCTTGTCGGTGTTGTGCATATCCGCCGACAGTACCGCCGCCATGAACGGCGCCGGGTAGTGGGTCTTGAGCCAGGCGGTCTGGTACGACACCAGGCCATAGGCGGCGGAGTGGGATTTGTTGAAGCCGTAGCCGGCGAATTTTTCCACCAGGTCGAAAATGTTACCCGCAAGGTCGGCATCGATGCCGTTGCTGGCGCAACCTTCGATGAAGCCGCCGCGCTGCTTGGCCATTTCCTCGGGCTTTTTCTTACCCATGGCCCGGCGCAGCATGTCCGCACCACCGAGGGTGTAGCCGGCCATGACCTGGGCGATCTGCATCACCTGCTCCTGGTACAGGATGATGCCGTAGGTCGGCGCCAGTACCGGCTGCAGGCCTTCGTACTGGTAGTCGGGATGCGGGTAGGCCAGCTCGGCGCGGCCGTGCTTGCGGTTGATGAAGTCGTCCACCATGCCCGATTGCAGCGGGCCTGGACGGAACAGCGCCACCAGTGCGATCAGGTCTTCCAGGCAGTCGGGCTTGAGCTTCTTGATCAGCTCCTTCATGCCCCGCGATTCAAGCTGGAATACCGCCGTGGTTTCGGCCCGCTGCAACAGCTCGTAGGTTTTCCTGTCATCGAGCGGGATGAAGTCGATGTTCACATCCGCCAGGCCCAGCTTGGCCTGTTCGCGGTTGATGGTCTCCATCGCCCACTTGATGATGGTCAGCGTCCGCAGGCCGAGGAAGTCGAACTTCACCAGGCCCGCGGCTTCGACGTCATCCTTGTCGAACTGGGTTACCAGGCCGCCGCCCTCTTCGTCACAGGCGATCGGCGAGAAGTCGGTGAGCTTGGTCGGCGCGATGACCACACCACCGGCGTGCTTGCCGGTACCGCGGCAGACACCCTCGAGCTTGAGGGCCATGTCCCAGATTTCCTTGCCGTCCTCATCGCTCTTGAGGAAGTCGCGCAGCACTTCCTCCTGCTCGTAGGCCTTTTCCAGGGTCATGCCGACTTCGAACGGAATCATCTTCGACAGGCGGTCGGCCAGGCCGTAGGACTTGCCCTGGACCCGCGCCACGTCACGCACCACCGCCTTGGCGGCCATGGTGCCGAAGGTGATGATCTGGCTCACCGCATTGCGCCCGTAGGCATCGGCCACGTACTCGATCACCCGGTCGCGACCATCCATGCAGAAGTCGACGTCGAAGTCGGGCATCGATACCCGTTCCGGGTTGAGGAAACGTTCGAACAGCAGGTCATAGGCCAGCGGGTCGAGGTCGGTAATCTTCAGCACATAGGCCACCAGCGAGCCGGCACCCGAACCCCGGCCCGGTCCTACCGGCACGCCGTTGTTCTTGGCCCACTTGATGAAGTCCATAACGATCAGGAAGTAACCGGGGAAGCCCATCTGGATGATGATATCCAGCTCGAACTTCAGGCGGTCGAGGTAGACCTGGCGCTTTTCTTCGTAGTTGGGCGTGGTTTCCTTGGGCCAGAGCACGGCCAGGCGCTCTTCCAGGCCTTCGTGGGAGACATGCCGCAGGTAGTCGTCGATCCCCATGCCGTTCGGGGTCGGGAAGTCGGGCAGGAAGTGCTTGCCCAGTTGTACCTGGATGTTGCAACGCTTGGCGATCTCGACGGTGTTGGCAATGGCGTCGGGCAGGTCGCTGAACAGCTCGGCCATTTCTTCCGGGCTTTTCAGGTACTGCTGGTCGCTGTAGTTGCGCGAACGGCGCGGGTCGTCCAGGGCCCGGCCTTCGCCGATGCACACGCGGGTTTCGTGGGCATCGAAGTCCGATTGCTTGATGAAGCGCACATCGTTGGTCGCCACCAGCGGCGCGCCCAGCTTGTCGGCCAGGGCCACGGCGGCGTGCAGGTATTCTTCGTCGCCGGCGCGATTGGTGCGCTGCACTTCGACGTAGAAGCGATCAGGGAACATCGTCATCCAGTCGCGCAGCAGGGCTTCGGCTTCTTCACCGTTGCCGTTGAGCAAGGCCATGCCGATATCGCCCTCGCGGGCCGCCGACAGGGCGATCAGGCCCTCGCTGGCCGGGGCGATCCACTCGCGCTCGATGATCACCAGGCCATTGCGCTGGCCATCGACCCAACCCCGCGAGATCAACTCGGTGAGGTTGCGATAGCCCTTGGCGTCCATGGCCAGGAAGCAGATGCGCGACAGCGGCGCGTCCGGATCGCCATTGCTCAGCCACAGGTCGGCGCCGCAGATCGGCTTGATCCCGGCGCCCATGGCGTTCTTGTAGAACTTGACCAGCGAGCACATGTTGCTCTGGTCGGTGACCGCCACCGCGGGCATGTTCATCGACGCCAGTGCCTTGCCCAGCGGCTTGATCCGCACCAGGCCATCGACCAGCGAGTATTCGGTGTGCAGGCGAAGATGAACGAAAGAAGCCGACATGATGGTCCTATAGCAGCACAAAACAACAAGGCCCGGATTGTACCGGGCCTCGATCAAAACATCAGCCAGCGCAGGGTGATCCTGACTGCTGGCACCCGCCGCCAGCCGTCAGGCCAGGGCAAACCCGCCGTCCAGTGCTTCGCGGGCCTCGTAGGCCGCTCGCACCGGCGCAAACGAGCGCCGGTGGATTGGCGTCGGCCCCAGGCGCGCCAGGGCTTCCAGGTGGGTGGGCGTCGGGTAGCCCTTGTGGCCGCCGATGCCATAACCCGGATAGATCGCCTCGAACGCCGCCATTTCGCGGTCACGGGTGACCTTGGCCAGGATCGAGGCGGCAGCAATCGCCGGCACCTTGCTGTCGCCCTTGACCACCGGCTCACAGGGCACCGCCAGTTTCGGGCAGCGATTGCCGTCGATCAGGGCCAGCTTGGGGGTAACGCTCAAGCCTTCTACGGCGCGCTGCATAGCCAGCATGGTGGCATGCAGGATGTTCAGTTCGTCGATCTCTTCGACTTCGGCACGGGCGATGCAGAAGCTCAGGGCTTTTTCGCAGATTTCGTCGAACAGCTTCTCACGACGCGCTTCGGTGAGCTTCTTGGAGTCATTCAGGCCAAGGATCGGCCGCTGCGGATCAAGAATCACCGCCGCGGTCACCACGGCGCCGCACAGCGGGCCACGGCCGACTTCATCGACGCCGGCAACCAGGTCGTCGACCAGGGTAAAGTCCAGTCCCATTTGCATCTATCGGCTTTCCAGCAGGGCCAGCACCGCTTCGGCTGCCTGGTTGGAGGCATCGCGGCGCAGGGTACGGTGAATCTGGTCAAAGCCTTCGGTCTGCTGCGCCCCGCCTTCGACCAGCGGCGCCAGGGTCCGGGCCAGGGCGTCGGGGGTGGCCGCCTCCTGCAGCAACTCGGGCACCAGCATGCGCTGGGCCAGGAGGTTGGGCAGGGACACATAAGGGCTTTTGACCAGTCGTTTGAGAATCCAGTAGGTGAGCGGCGCCAGGCGGTAGGCGACCACCATCGGGCGCTTGAACAGCAGCGCTTCCAGGGTCGCGGTACCTGAGGCGATCAGCACCGCATCACAGGCGGCCAACGCCTGGTGCGAACGACCGTCGAGCAGGGTCAGGGGCAGGTCACGACCTGCCAGCATCTGTTCCAGCTGGGCGCGACGCTCGGCATTGGCACACGGCGAAATGAACCGAACTCCCGGCACCAGCGCCTGCAATTGCTGGGCGGTGTCGAGGAACAAGGCACCCAGGCGCCCGACTTCGCCACCCCGGCTGCCCGGCATCAAGGCCACCAGCGGCCCGTCACCCAGGCCCAGTTGCTCGCGGGCAGCGGCGCGATCGGCCTCCAGTGGGATGCTGTCGGCCAGCGGGTGGCCGACAAAACGCACCGGTACGCCCTGTTCTTCGTAGAACCTGGCCTCGAAAGGGAACAAGGTCAGCATCAGGTCGCAGCCTTCGCGGATCTTCAGCACACGTTTCTGCCGCCAGGCCCAGACCGAGGGGCTGACGTAGTGCACGGTCTTGATCCCGGCCTTGCGCAGGTTCAGCTCGATATTGAGGGTGAAATCCGGGGCGTCGATGCCGATGAACACATCAGGGCGTTCGTCGATCAGCGTCTGGATCAGCAATTTGCGCCGCTTGAGCAGCTCGCGCAGCCGCCCCAGTACCTCGACCAGGCCCATGACCGCCAGGCGCTCCATGGGGAAATACGAGACCAGGCCTTCAGCCTGCATCAGCGGCCCGCCGACACCGATAAAGCGTACCTGGGGATGGCGCGCCTTGAGCGCACGCATCAACCCGGCACCCAGGATATCGCCGCTGGCCTCACCCGCCACCAGCGCTACACAGAGTTCAGCCATGATCAGCGCGTGATGCCGCGGGTGGAGTTCTGGATCGACTTGAGGAACACGTCGACTTCAGGGAACTGCGACGCCGGTTCTGCCAGGTCGGCAATGGCCTGTTCGACCGTCAGACCCTGGCGATAGACCACCTTGTAGGCGCGACGCAGGGCATGGATGGCGTCTTCGCTGAAGCCGCGACGACGCATGCCCTCGAAGTTCATGCTGCGCGCTTCGGCAGGGTTGCCGAACACCGTGACGAAGGCCGGCACGTCCTTGCCGATGGCGGTACCCATGCCGGAGAAGCTGTGGGCGCCGATATGGCAGAACTGATGCACCAGGGTGAATCCGGAGAGGATCGCCCAGTCGTCGACGTGCACATGACCGGCCAGGGCGGTGTTGTTGACCAGGATGCAATGATTGCCGATGACACTGTCGTGACCGATATGGGCATAGGCCATGATCAGGTTGTGATCGCCCAGGGTGGTTTCCGAGCGATCCTGCACGGTGCCACGGTGGATGGTCACGCCTTCGCGGATGACATTGTGATCGCCGATCACCAGTCGCGTGGGCTCACCCTTGTACTTGAGGTCAGGGGTGTCTTCGCCTACCGAGGAAAACTGGTAGATCCGGTTGTGCTTGCCGATACGGGTCGGACCCTTGAGGATCACATGCGGACCGATGACGGTCCCCTCCCCGATCTCGACGTCCGGACCGACGATAGACCAAGGGCCGACCTCGACACCGTCGGCGATCTTTGCCGAAGGATCGATGATTGCCCGAGGGTCAATCAAACTCATAGTTTACGTTCCGCGCAGATGATCTCGGCCGAGCATACCGGCTTGCCGTCGACCGATGCCTGGCATTCGAATTTCCAGATCTGGCGCTTGCAGCTGATGAACTTGGCTTCGAGGATCAACTGGTCGCCCGGCAGCACTGGCTGACGGAAGCGCAGCTTGTCGGAGCCGACGAAGTAGTACAGGGTACCGTCCGCCGGTTTCACGTCGAGCATCTTGAAGCCAAGGATACCGGCCGCCTGGGCCATGGCTTCGATGATCAGCACGCCCGGCATGATCGGGTGCGCGGGGAAGTGACCATTGAAGAACGGTTCGTTGATGCTGACATTCTTGTAGGCACGAATGCGCTGGGCCTCGACATCCAGGTCCACTACCCGGTCCACCAACAGGAACGGGTAACGGTGAGGCAGGTATTCGCGAATCTCGTTGATGTCCATCATTTCGGGGGGAAGCCTGTAGTAAAGATAGGGAGCGCCCGCTTTTGCCCGGCGCTCCTTTTGCAAATCAAAAGAGCCAGCCTTCGGCTATTCACTCTCGATCAGGAAATGGTATCAGCCTTCTGATGAAGGCTGGCCGCCCGAGGTCACGACCTCGACACGCTTTTCCAACTGTTGTAGGCGTTTCGCCATCTCGTCGAGCTGGCGAATCCGCGCGGCGCTCTTGCGCCATTCACCCAGCGTCTGCATTGCCGTACCGGAAGAATAGGCACCGGGCTCGGTGATCGAGCGGGTGACCATGGTCATGCCGGATACGAAAACGCCGTCGCAGACATCGATATGCCCTACCATGCCGACACCGCCGGCGATGGTGCAATGCTTGCCAATCTTGGTACTGCCGGAAATGCCGACACAGGCCGCCATGGCCGTGTGATCGCCGACCTGCACGTTATGGGCGATCTGGATCTGGTTGTCCAGCTTGACCCCGTCGCCGATCCGCGTGTCGGCCAGTGCGCCACGGTCAATTGCAGTGTTCACGCCGATTTCGACATCGTCGCCGATGCTCACGCCACCGATCTGGGCGATCTTCTGCCAGACGCCCTTCTCATTGGCAAAACCGAAGCCTTCACCGCCAATCACCGCGCCGGACTGGATCACTACCCGCTTGCCGATACGCACATCGTGATACAGCGTTACCCGCGGCGCCAGCCAGCCGCCCTCGCCGATCACGCAACGCGCGCCGATGAAGCAGTGGGCACCGATGGTCACGCCCGGGCCGATCTGCGCACCGCTCTCGATCACCGCAAAGGCGCCGACACTGGCACCGCCATCCACCTGGGCATCGCTGGCAACCACGGCGCTGGGATGAATTCCCGCTACAGCCCTGGGCTTTGGATCGAACAGGTGGGAGATGCGTGCGTAGGCGAGGTACGGATCGGGAACGATCAGTGCGTTACCGGCGAACCCTTCGGCGTCGGCAGCCTTGAGCAGCACGGCGGCCGCATGGCTGCCTTCGAGGTACTTGCGGTACTGGGGGTTGGCAAGAAAGCTCAACTGCCCCGCGCCAGCTTCCTGAAGGGTTGCCAGGCCAGTGATTTCCAGCTCCTCGGGCCCCTTGAGGGTGGCCCCGAGGAACTCGGCCAGCTGACCGAGTTTCATGGTCGCAGTCATGATCAACGGGACTGGTTCATGCGCTCGATGACCTGGCGGGTGATGTCGTACTGAGGCTTGACATCAATGACCGCGCCACGCTCGAGAACCAGGTCGTAACCGCCTTTCTTGATCACTTCTTCAACGGCGCCATCCAGCTTCGGCTTCAGTTGCTTGAGCATTTCACGGTCGGCAACGGCCTTGGACTCGTTCAGCTCCTTGGACTGGAACTGGAAGTCACGGGCTTTCTGCTTGTATTCAAGCTCCAGGCGCTCGCGCTCTGGCTGGGCCATCTTGTCGCCACCGGCGCGAATGCGGTCGGCGATGCCCTTGGCGCTGCTCTCCAGGTTCTTCAGCTTGGTCAGCTGCGGACCGAACTTCTTCTCCGCGTCAACCGCGTACTTCTTGGCCGCGTCCGATTCGAGCAGGGCCATCTGATAGTTCAGGACAGCGATTTTCATTTCGGCGAAAGCCGGGGTTGCGACCAGGGCCGCAGCCAGTACTGCCAGTTGGGTCAACTTACGCACGATGCACTCCTACAGAATCCGTTGTCGTTAGCAAGGGGCAGACCTTAGAAGGTCTGGCCCAGAGAGAATTGGAACACCTGGGTATCGGCTTCGTCCGGCTTCTTGACCGGCATGGCCAGGCTGAAGCTCAGCGGGCCCAGCGCGGTAATCCAGGTGACACCCAGGCCAACGGAGCTGGCCAGGCCCGACAGGCCGACCTTCTCGCAATCCGGCTTGGAGCCGCAGTTGGTGTCGAACACGTTACCCACATCCCAGAATACCGAGGTGCGCAGCGAGCGTTGGTCCTTGACGAACGGCAGCGGGAACAGCACCTCCATACCACCCTGGACGAGGACGTTACCACCGAATGGCAGTGGATCCTGGTCCGGGTCAGGGAGAGTACCCGGGTTGTGACCGTCACTCGGGGTACTGCGAGGACCCAGGCTGCTGTCCTTGAAGCCACGAACCGAGTTGAAACCACCCGCGAAGTAGTTCTCGTAGAACGGCAGGCCGGAAGTGCCGCCGAAACCATCACCATAGCCCAGCTCGGTGTGCAGGCGCAGGGTGTAGTCGTTGGTGATCGGCTGGAACAGCTGGCCACGGTAGTCGAGCTTGAAGAACGACAGGTCGCTGCCCGGGGTGGTCGCCTCGAGCACCAGGCTCTGGGAATGACCACGGGTGGCCAGCACGCCCTTGTTCAGGGTCGATTCGGACCAGCCGGCGGAGGCCTTGAAGTTCAGGTACTTGTCGCCCTCTTCGTTGACGAAGTCGAAGATCTCGTCGACGGTGTAGGTACCGGTCTTGATCTCGTCCTGCTGGACGGTCAGGCCGAAGGTCAGGCGCGAGGTTTCGCTGATCGGGTAGCCGACGCTGACACCGGCACCCAGGCTGTCGACCGCATAGCTGGCCACGTCGACATCGAGGTCGTCGTAGTCGGTGGTGCGGTAGAAGGCGTTGTAGCCCAGGCTGACGCCATCGGCAGTCCAGTAGGGGTCCACGAAGCCGAAGTTGTATCGGCTCTGGTATTCGCTGCGGGTCAGGCCGATGGACACCTTGTTACCGGTACCCAGGAAGTTGCTCTGGCTGATCGAACCACCGAGGATCAGACCGGCGCTCTGGGCGAAACCGACGCTGGCGGTGATCGAGCCGGAAGCTTGTTCCTCGACGCTGTAGTTGACGTCGACCTGGTCGTCGGTGCCCGGAACAGGCGGGGTCTCGACGTTGACTTCCTTGAAGAAGCCCAGGCGCTCCAGACGGGTCTTGGACTGGTCGATCAGGTAGGTCGAGGCCCAGCCGCCTTCCATCTGGCGCATTTCGCGGCGCAGCACTTCGTCTTCGGACTTGGTGTTGCCACGGAAGTTGATACGGTTGACGTAGGCACGCTTGCCCGGATCGACCACGAAGGTGATGTCGACGGTATGGTCCTGGTCGTTCGGTTGTGGCACGCCGTTGACGTTGGCGAAGGTGTAGCCTTCGTTACCCAGGCGGCGGGTGATCAGCTCGGAGGTGGTGGTCATCACCTTGCGCGAGAACACCTGGCCGGGTTGCACCAGCATCAGCGACTTGACCTGGTCTTCCGGCACCTTGAGGTCACCGGAGAGCTTCACGTCACGTACGGTGTACTTCTCGCCTTCGTTGACGTTGACAGTGATGTAGACGTGCTTCTTGTCCGGGGTGATCGACACCTGGGTCGAGGCGATGTCCATGTTGATGTAGCCGCGGTCCAGGTAGTAGGAACGCAGGCGCTCCAGGTCACCGGAGAGTTTTTCGCGGGCGTACTTGTCGTCGTTCTTGAAGAACGACAGCCAGTTGGTGGTCTTGAGCTCGAACAGGGCGCTCAGGTCTTCGTCGGGGAAGACGGTGTTGCCGACGATGTTGATGTGCTGGATGGCAGCGACGGTGCCTTCGTTGATCTTGATCTTCAGACCCACGCGGTTGCGCGGTTGCGGCACGACTTCGGTATCGACCTCAGCCGAGTAGCGGCCCTGGGCTACATACTGGCGCTGCAGTTCGTTACGCACGCCTTCGAGGGTCGCGCGCTGGAAAATCTCGCCTTCGGACAGGCCGGACTGTTTCAGGCCTTTCATCAGGTCTTCGGTGCTGATGGCCTTGTTGCCTTCGATTTCGATGCTGGACACCGAAGGACGTTCGACTACGGTAATGATCAGGACGTTGCCGTCACGGCCCAGCTGGATATCCTGGAAGAAACCGGTCTTGAACAGGGCGCGGGTGGAGTCGACCAGGCGACGATCATCGGCCTCGTCGCCGACGTTCAATGGCAATGCACCAAATACGCTGCCGGCGGAGACCCGCTGCAGGCCATTGACACGGATATCGGAGATGGTGAAGGACTCGGCGTGAACTTCAGCGATCATCAGTGCGGCGAGAGCCGCAGTTAGCAGCAGACGTTTCATGAAGTCCTTTCTTATTCCAACTGGCAATAAACGACCCGCCGCAGCACGCGGCAGGTTCGCAATTGAACGAAGCTTTACAGTCGACCCAAATCGTTGATCAGGGCGAGCAACATCACCCCGACTACCAAACTGATACCGATCTGGATCCCCCAACCTTGCACCCGATCCGAAAGCGGACGACCACGCGCCCACTCGATCAGGTAGAACAGCAAATGCCCCCCATCCAGTACAGGAATGGGCAGCAAGTTAAGAACCCCCAGGCTAATGCTCAGGTAGGCGAGGAAATTCAGGAAATCTCCAACACCCGACTGGGCTGAAGCGCCCGCCACTTTAGCAATGGTTATCGGTCCGCTCAAGTTTTTTACCGAGAGCTCGCCGAACAGCATTTTCTTCAAGGATTCGAGGGTCAGGACACTCATGTTCCAGGTCCGCGAAAGCCCCTCGCCAACGGCCTCAAGGGGGCCATAGCTGACTTCCCGAAGCATGGCATCCGGCCACTTCACCGGCTTGACGCCAGCCCCCAGGTAACCGCTGACCGACTTGCCCTCGCCACGACTGGCCAGGGTGACCGGCACCTCCAGGGTGGCGCCATCACGCTCGACCCGCAGGACGATCTTGCTGCCGGCCCGACTGCGCACGTTATCGACCACTTGCTGCCAGTCATCGAGCGCCTTGCCATCGAGAGCGAGCAGGCGATCACCGCTCTTCAACCCTGCTGCCTTGGCCGGCCCCTTGGGGTCCAGCTCGGCCAGTACCGGCGGCAGCGCCGGGCGCCACAGGCGCAAGCCCAGGGAGCGGATCGGATCCGGTTCCTCGGCGCCCTTGAGCCAGTTGTCGAGGGTCAGCACATGGGCGCTGTCGACTGTCGCCCCCTCTTCACGCACATTGATATGCAACTGACCGCTTTCGCCCAGGCGACGGATCAACTGCAGGTTGACCGCAGACCAGCCGCTGGTGGCCTTGCCATCAATCGAAACAATTTCCTGGCCAGCCTTCAGGCCTGCCGCCTCGGCCACACTGCCCGCTTCGACCGCACCGATGACCGGACGTTCCTGCTGGGTCCCGAGCATGGCCAGCACCCAGAAAAACAGGATCGCCAGGAGAAAGTTGGCCACCGGCCCGGCCGCCACGATCGCGATGCGCTGGCGTACCGACTTGCGGTTGAAGGATTGATCGAGCTGGTCGAGCGGCACTTCGCCTTCGCGCTCATCGAGCATCTTGACGTAGCCACCCAGCGGAATGGCCGCCACCACGAACTCGGTGCCGTGGCGGTCGTGCCAGCGCAGCAGCGGCATGCCGAAGCCGACGGAAAAACGCAGGACCTTGACGCCGCAACGCCGGGCCACCCAGAAGTGGCCGAATTCGTGAAAGGTGACCAACACACCCAATGCCACCAGGGTGCCGATAATCATGTAGAGCGCACTCATATCTTTCTCCGAATGACGTTCAGCCCAGCCAGGCGCCCAGCCTCAGCGCCCTTGATGAGTCAACCACTGCCCAGCCAGCTGGCGGGCGCGCTGATCGGCGGCAAACACGGCGTCCAGGGTCGGCACCGCAACGACCGGCTCCTGGTCGAGTACTCGTTCGATCATACTCGCGATCTCGGGGAAGCGGATGCGCCGCTCAAGAAATGCCTGGACGGCCACTTCGTTGGCGGCATTGAGCATCGCCGGCGCACTGTTGCCGGCCTCGGCTGCCTGGCGCGCCAGGCGCAGGCACGGGAAGCGCTGCTCATCGGGGGCCTGGAAGTCCAGGCGTGCCACCGCGAACAGGTCCAGCGGCGCGACACCGGAGTCGATCCGCTCTGGCCAGGCCAGGGCGTTGGCGATCGGCGTGCGCATGTCCGGGTTGCCCAACTGGGCCAGTACCGAACCATCGACGTAGTCGACCAGCGAATGGATCACGCTCTGGGGATGGACCACCACTTCGACCTGGCTCGGACGCGCATCGAACAGCCAGCACGCCTCGATCAGCTCCAGGCCCTTGTTCATCATGCTCGCCGAATCCACCGAAATCTTGCGCCCCATGGACCAGTTGGGGTGGGCACAGGCCTGCTCCGGGCTGACCTCGGCCAGTTCGGCCAGCGGTGTTTCGCGAAACGGCCCGCCAGAGGCGGTGAGCAGGATTCGTCGCACGCCCACCTGGGACAGGCCGCGGGCGTAGTCAGTGGGCAGGCACTGGAAGATCGCATTGTGCTCGCTGTCGATCGGCAGCAGCACCGCACCGCTGCGCTGCACCGCCTGCATGAACAGCGCGCCGGACATCACCAGCGCCTCCTTGTTGGCCAGCAATACCTTCTTGCCCGCCTCCACCGCCGCCAGGGTCGGGCGCAAGCCGGCCGCACCGACGATCGCCGCCATCACGGCATCGACCTCGGTGGCAGCCGCTACCTGGCACAGGCCTTCCTCGCCTTCGAGCACCTCGGTGGCCGAACCGGCCGCCGCCAGCCCGGCACGCAACTGCTGCGCAGCCGCTGCCGAGGGCACCACGGCAAATACCGGGGCATGCCGCAGGCACAGGGCGAGCAGTTCCTCGATCCGCGAATAGCCACTCAGGGCGAACACCTGGTAACGCTGCGGATGCCTGGCAATCACATCCAGGGTGCTCAAGCCGATGGAGCCGGTGGCACCCAGTACGGTAATACGTTGCACGCTGCTCACATCACGCCCCAGTTGGCTGCCCACAGCAGCACGGCAAACAGCGGAATGGCAGCGGTCAGGCTGTCGATGCGATCCAGCACGCCGCCGTGACCCGGCAGCAGGTTGCTGCTGTCCTTGATCCCGGAGCGCCGCTTGAACATGCTTTCGGTCAGGTCACCGACCACCGACACCGACACCACCACGGCGGCACCCAGCAGCCCCAGCAGCATCTGGCCGATGCCCCAGTCGCGGTTCAGGCCGACGGCCGCGGTGATCGCCAGGCTCAGCGCCAGGCCTCCGTAGACGCCTTCCCAGCTCTTGCCCGGGCTGACCTGGGGCGCCAGCTTGCGCTTGCCGAAGGCCCGGCCGGAAAAGTAGGCGCCGATATCGGCACCCCAGACCAGCACCATGACCGCCATGATCAGCCAGTTGCCCAGCGGCCAGTGCTTGAGCAGCACCAGGCCCTGCCAGGCCGGCAGCAGGATCAACAGGCCGATCAGCAGGCGGCAGGCCACGCTGGACCACAACTCGCTGCTGCGCGGATAGGTCAGCACCAACCAGGTCGCCAGGCCCCACCACAACACCGAAGCCCCCAGCACCCAGGGCGCCAGGTCCGGCATCAGGTAAAGCAGCATCAGCAACCCGGCCACCACGGCGGCATAGGCAATGCGCACAGGCTGCGCGACCAGGCCCGCCAGGCGCGCCCATTCCCAGGCGCCCAGGGTGACCACCAGGCCGATGAACAGGGCGAAATCACCGCCATCGAGGAGGAAAAAGCCGCCCAGGGCAATCGGCAACAGGATCAGCGCAGTGATGATGCGTTGTTTGAGCATTAAGCACGGGCTCCAGCTTCGACCTGCTCGCTGGTTTTCCCGAAGCGGCGCTGGCGCGAAGCGTAATCGGCCAGCGCATTGCGCATGGCCTCGTGTTTGAAGTCCGGCCAGAACAGGTCGGAGAAGTACAGTTCGGCGTAGGCCAGCTGCCACAACAGGAAGTTGCTGATGCGGTGCTCGCCACCGGTACGGATGCACAGGTCGGGCAGCGGCAGATCGCCTGTGGCCAGGCAAGTCTGCAGCAGCTCGGGGGTGATGTCGTCCGGACGCAGGTGACCGGCCTGAACCTCGCGCGCCAGGCGCTGGGCGGCCTGGGCGATATCCCACTGACCGCCGTAGTTGGCGGCGATCTGCAGGATGAAGCGGTTACTGCCTGCGGTCAGCGCTTCGGCCTCGCGCATGGCGGCCTGCAGCTCGGGATGGAAGCGCGAGCGATCGCCGATGATCCGCAGGCTGATGTTGTTGTCGTTGAGGCGCTTGGCTTCCCGGCGCAAGGCCGAGAAGAACAGCTCCATCAACGCACCGACCTCGTCGGCCGGTCGTTGCCAGTTTTCGCTGGAGAAGGCGAACAGGGTCAAGACTTCGACCTTGGCCTCGGCGCACACCTCAATGACTGCGCGCACCGCATCCACGCCGGCCTTGTGCCCGGCAACACCGGGCAACAGGCGCTTCTTCGCCCAGCGATTATTCCCGTCCATGATGATCGCGACATGGCGCGGCACCGACGGGGACACACCCTGCTTGGTCTTTTCCATTGAAAAAAGTCCCGACCCTTAAACGGCCATCAGGTCCTTTTCTTTTGCTTCGAGCGCCTTGTCGACCTCAGCCACGAACTTGTCGGTCAGCTTCTGCAGCTCGTCGGCGGCGCGACGCTCTTCGTCTTCGCTGATTTCCTTGTCCTTGGACAGTTTCTTCAGGTCGGCCAGGGCATCACGGCGAACGTTGCGCACGGCAACCTTGGCGTCTTCGGCAACACCGCGGGCCTGCTTGGTGTAACCCTTGCGGGTTTCCTCGGTCAGGGCAGGCATCGGCACGCGAATGGTGGTACCGGCGCTGCTCGGATTCAGACCCAGGTCGGAGGTCAGGATGGCCTTCTCGATGGCGGCACTGAGGTTCTTGTCGTGCGCGACGATCTTCAGGGTACGGGCGTCCTCGACGCTGACCGCAGCGACCTGGTTCAGCGGCATGTCGCTACCCCAGGCAGGGACCTTGACGCTGTCCAGGATGCTCGGGTGAGCGCGACCGGTACGGATCGAAGCCAGGTTGCGACCCAGCGCCTCGATGGACTTGGTCATGCGCTCCTGGGCGTCTTTCTTGATTTCGTTGATCATTCTTCGCCTTCCTCGATCAGAGTTCCTTCAGCGCCGCCCACTACGATGTTCAGCAAAGCGCCAGGCTTGTTCATGTTGAATACCCGCAATGGCATCTTGTGGTCACGGCACAAGCAGATTGCGGTCAGGTCCATCACACCGAGTTTGCGGTCCAGTACTTCATCGTACGTCAGACGGTCGAACTTCTCAGCATGCGGATCCTTGAATGGGTCGGCAGTGTACACGCCATCGACCTTGGTCGCCTTCAGCACCACATCGGCATCGATTTCGATGGCGCGCAGGCAGGCTGCGGAGTCGGTGGTGAAGAACGGGTTGCCGGTACCGGCAGAGAAAATTACCACATCACCGGAATTCAGGTGACGGATGCCTTTGCGGCGGTCGTAGTGATCGGTCACACCGACCATGGAAATCGCCGACATGACGATTGCCGGGATATTCGAGCGCTCCAGGGCGTCGCGCATGGCCAGGGCGTTCATTACGGTGGCCAGCATACCCATGTGGTCGCCAGTGACGCGATCCATGCCGGCAGCGCTCAGGGCGGCGCCACGGAACAGGTTACCACCACCGATCACCAGGCCAACCTGGACGCCGATGCCGACCAGCTGGCCAACTTCCAGGGCCATGCGATCCAGGACTTTCGGGTCGATCCCGAACTCTTCCGAGCCCATCAGGGCCTCGCCGCTAAGTTTGAGCAAAATGCGTTTATAGCGAGGTTGACGACCACTCACCTGCTGAGCCATTGCGAATCTCTCCTGCGGCGTTTGTAAAAAATTCTGTGCGGGCTGTTTGCAGCCTGCAAACTGTAGCGTGGCACTGCTTCAGTGCCAGCGGAAGCGATTGGATAAACCCCTTCCGGTTTGACAAAGAGGCTGCGCGCGTGAGCGGGCAGCCTCTTCGGGGCGACAGACGAGTCCGTCTTACTGCTTGGCGGCAGCTACCTGGGCAGCAACTTCTTCAGCGAAGTTGTCAACCGGCTTCTCGATGCCTTCGCCGACTTTGAAGTAGGTGAAGGAAACGATTTCAGCGCCGGCTTTCTTGGCCAGTTCGCCAACCTTGACTTCCGGGTTCATGACGAAAGCTTGCTCGACCAGGCTGGCTTCGGCCAGGAACTTCGAGATACGGCCTTTGACCATGTTCTCGACGATGTTCTCAGGCTTGCCTTTGATCTTCTCTTCGTTCAGCTGCAGGAAGACGCCCTTCTCGCGCTCGATCGCTTCGGCCGAAACTTCCGACGGCAGCAGGAACTCTGGGTTCGAAGCTGCAACGTGCATGGCGATGTTCTTGGCCAGTTCGACGTCGCCGCCCTTGAGGACGACAGCGGCACCGATCTTGTTGCCGTGCAGGTAGGCGCCGACAACGTCGCCTTCTACGCGCACCAGGCGACGGATGTTGACGTTTTCGCCGCACTTGGCGACCAGGGCTTCACGAGCGGCTTCACGGGAAGCGATCAGCGGAGCAGCGTCGGTCAGTTTTTCGGCGAAAGCTTGTTCGATGCTTTCAGCAACGAAGTTTTTGAAGTCGTCTTGCAGGGCCAGGAAGTCGGTCTGCGAGTTCACTTCCAGCAGAACGGCGGATTTACCGTCGGTCTTGACAGCGATAGCGCCTTCAGCGGCAACGTTGCCTGCTTTTTTAGCGGCCTTGATGGCGCCCGAAGCACGCATGTCGTCAATGGCTTTCTCGATGTCGCCGCCGGCCTTTTCCAGGGCCTTTTTGCAATCCATCATGCCTTCGCCGGTACGCTCACGCAGTTCTTTGACCAGCGCTGCAGTAATTGCTGCCATTTCAAATTCCTCTTGGATAGGTTTTCAACCATTCCACCCGATACTTGACGGGCGTTCAATTCTGTAAATCCATTGCCAGCAGTCAGGCAGTCACCAGTTTGCAACGCGATGCTGACAAGTGGATTTCAAGGTGGCAAAAAGGGGGCCTAGCCCCCTTTTTGCGTGCCAAGTAGACGCCAGGCGTCAATTACTCAGCAGCTGGTGCAGCTTCTTCAGCGTAAACTTCGGTGCCGCCGGCAACGTTGTTGCGACCACGGATGACAGCGTCAGCCATCGAACCCATGTACAGCTCGATTGCGCGAATGGCGTCATCGTTGCCTGGGATGATGTAGTCAACGCCTTCCGGGCTGCTGTTGGTATCGACAACGCCGATAACCGGGATGCCCAGCTTGTTGGCTTCGGTGATAGCGATGCGCTCGTGATCAACGTCGATCACGAACAGGGCATCAGGCAGGCCGCCCATGTCCTTGATGCCACCCAGGCTGCGATCCAGTTTTTCCAGATCACGGGAGCGCATCAGGGCTTCTTTCTTGGTCAGCTTGGCGAAAGTGCCGTCTTCGGCCTGGGTTTCCAGGTCGCGCAGACGCTTGATCGAAGCGCGGATGGTCTTGTAGTTGGTCAGCATGCCGCCCAACCAGCGGTGATCGACGTACGGCGAGCCGCAACGTGCTGCTTGTTCAGCAACGATCTTGCCAGCGGAACGCTTGGTGCCGACGAACAGAATCTTGTTTTTGCCCTGGGCCAGACGCTCGACGAACGACAGCGCGTCGTTGAACATTGGCAGAGTTTTTTCAAGGTTGATGATGTGAATCTTGTTGCGCGCGCCGAAAATGTACTTGCCCATTTTCGGGTTCCAGTAACGGGTTTGGTGACCGAAGTGCACACCGGCCTTCAGCATATCGCGCATGTTGACTTGGGACATGATAGTTCCTTGATAAGTCGGGTTGGGCCTCCACGTATCCCAATGACCAACCGCGGATCCGAGGATCCAGGGCACCCAGGTCATCGTGTCGACACGTGTGTGGGTTAAGGCTTCCGGGGCTATCCCCGTAAAGCGGCGCATTTTATATCACAGAAGCCGGGCAAACGGAACCGGAATCGGCATCACCCGTCACCGCCTTTTGCACCGGCGCCGCAATCGCGCCAGAATGCCCCTATATAAAGGCTGTATCGCTGCCATAGCCGCCCGGGCGGGCCTGGCTCTGGTAGAATCCGGCCTTTCCCCAGTTTATTTGCGCACCCGAGCGCCGTAGAGAGCCTGCAATGACCGTAACCATCAAAACCGCCGAAGACATCGAAAAGATGCGCGTCGCCGGCCGCCTGGCCGCCGAAGTCCTGGAGATGATCGAGGAGCACGTCAAGCCCGGCGTCACCACCGAAGAGCTCGACCGCCTGTGCCACGACTACATCGTCAATGTCCAGAAGGCGATCCCGGCACCGCTCAACTACAAGGGTTTCCCCAAGTCGATCTGCACCTCGGTCAACCACGTGGTGTGCCACGGCATCCCGGGCGACAAGCCGCTCAAGGACGGTGACACCCTGAACATCGACGTGACCGTCATCAAGGACGGCTACCACGGCGACACCAGCCGCATGTTCCATGTCGGCACCGTACCGGTATGGGCCGAGCGCCTGTCCCAGGTCACCCAGGAATGCATGTACAAGGCCATCGAGCTGGTCAAGCCGGGCTGCCGCCTGGGCGATATCGGCGAAGTGATCCAGAAGCATGCGGAAAAGAACGGCTTCTCGGTGGTTCGCGAGTTCTGTGGCCACGGCATCGGCAAGGTCTTCCACGAAGAACCGCAGATCCTCCACTACGGCCGCGCCGGCACCGGCATGGAGCTCAAGGAAGGCATGACCTTCACCATCGAGCCGATGATCAACCAGGGCCGCGCCGACACCAAGGTGCTGGGCGACGGCTGGACCGCCATCACCAAGGACCGCAAGCTCTCGGCCCAGTGGGAACATACCCTGGTGGTAACCGCTACCGGCTACGAGATCTTCACCCTGCGTAAAGACGACACCATTCCCCGCACGTCGGCCTGATTCAAACAGGAAGTGACTCGATGCCCCAGGTGGATCCCGAGCTGTTCGACCGCGGCCAGTTCCAGGCGGAACTGGCCCTCAAGGCCAGCCCTATCGCGGCCTTCAAGAAAGCCATCCGCCAGGCCGGCGAGGTGCTCGACAAGCGTTTTCGCGACGGACGCGAGATCCGCCGGCTGATCGAGGACCGCGCCTGGTTCGTCGATAACATCCTGCAACAGGCCTGGAACCAGTTCGACTGGAGCGACGAGGCCGACATCGCCCTGGTGGCGGTCGGCGGCTATGGGCGCGGCGAGCTGCACCCCTACTCCGACATCGACCTGCTGATCCTGCTCGACAGCGCCGACCATGAGGTGTTTCGCGACTCCATCGAGCGCTTCCTGACCCTGCTCTGGGACATCGGCCTGGAAGTGGGCCAGAGCGTGCGCTCGGTGGACGAATGCGCCGAGCAGGCCCGCGCCGACCTGACGGTGGTCACCAACCTGATGGAAAGCCGCACCATTGCCGGCCCCGAGCGCCTGCGCCAGCGCATGCTGGACGTCACCAGCACCGCGCACATGTGGCCCAGCAAG
Organism: Pseudomonas sp. BGr12; assembly: GCF_030272895.1. Taxonomy (GTDB): domain Bacteria; phylum Pseudomonadota; class Gammaproteobacteria; order Pseudomonadales; family Pseudomonadaceae; genus Pseudomonas. Next base: position 134,688 of record NZ_JALRNF010000012.1, read on the forward strand.
GAGTTCTTCCTGGCCAAGCGTGCCGAGCTCAAGGCCCGGCACCACAAGTACAACGACACCGAATACAACCTCGAACCCAACGTCAAGGGTTCGCCCGGCGGCTTGCGCGACATCCAGACCGTGCTGTGGATCGCCCGGCGCCAGTACGGCACCCTGAACCTGCACGCACTGGCCGGCGAAGGCTTTCTGCTGGAAAGCGAGAACGCCCTGCTGGCTTCCTCCCAGGAATTCCTCTGGAAGGTCCGCTACGCCCTGCACATGCTCGCCGGTCGTGCCGAAGACCGCCTGCTGTTCGATCACCAGCGCAGCATTGCCGCCCTGCTCGGCTTTGTCGATGACAACCCCAAGCGTGCCATCGAACAGTTCATGCAGCAGTACTACCGGGTGGTGATGAGCATCGCCGAACTGAGCGACCTGATCATCCAGCACTTCGAGGAGGTGATCCTCGACGACGACAGCGGCAACACCCAGCCGCTCAATGCCCGTTTCCGCCTTCACGACGGCTATATCGAAGCGGTGCGCCCGAACGTGTTCAAGCGCACCCCGTTCGCCATGCTGGAAATCTTCGTGCTGATGGCCCAGCACCCCGAGATCAAGGGGGTTCGTGCCGACACCATTCGCCTGCTGAGCGAGTACCGGCACCTGATCGACGACGATTTTCGCAACGATATCCGCAACACCAGCCTGTTCATCGAGCTGTTCAAGTGCGAGATCGGCATCCACCGCAACCTGCGGCGCATGAACCGCTACGGCATTCTCGGCCGCTACCTGCCGGAGTTCGGCCTGATCGTGGGGCAGATGCAGCACGACCTGTTCCATATCTATACGGTCGATGCCCACACCCTCAACCTGATCAAGCACCTGCGCAAGCTGCAGTACACCCCGGTTTCGGAGAAATTCCCGCTGGCCAGCAAGCTCATGGGCCGCCTGCCAAAGCCTGAGCTGATCTACCTGGCCGGGCTGTTCCACGACATCGGCAAGGGCCGCAAGGGCGACCACTCGGAGCTTGGCGCAGTGGATGCCCAGGCATTCTGCCTGCGCCACCAGTTGCCGGCCTGGGACAGCCGCCTGATCGTCTGGCTGGTGCAGCATCACCTGGTGATGTCGACCACCGCCCAGCGCAAGGACCTCTCCGACCCGCAGGTGATCCACGACTTCGCCCAGCTGATGGGCGACGAAACCCACCTGGACTACCTCTACGTGCTGACCGTGGCCGACATCAACGCCACCAACCCCAGCCTGTGGAACTCCTGGCGCGCCAGCCTGCTGCGCCAGCTCTACACCGAGACCAAGCGTGCCCTGCGCCGCGGCCTTGAGAACCCGCTGGACCGCGAGGAACAGATCCGCCAGACCCAGAACGCGGCCCTGGACATCCTGATCCGCGAAGGCACCGACCCGGACGACGTCGAGCAGCTCTGGTCGCAGCTGGGCGATGACTATTTCCTGCGCCACACCGCCGCCGACGTGGCCTGGCACAGCGATGCGATCCTCCAGCAGCCGGCCGACGGCGGCCCGCTGGTGCTGATCAAGGAAACCACCCAGCGCGAGTTCGAGGGCGGTACGCAGATCTTCATCTACGCCCCGGACCAGCACGACTTCTTCGCCGTGACCGTGGCGGCCATGGACCAGCTCAACCTGAACATCCATGACGCGCGCATCATCACCTCCAGCAGCCAGTTCACCCTCGACACCTACATCGTGCTCGACAACGACGGCGACTCGATCGGCGACAATCCGCAGCGGATCAAACAGATCCGTGACGGCCTGAGCGACGCCCTGCGCAATCCCGATGATTACCCGACCATCATCAAGCGCCGGGTACCGCGCCAGCTCAAGCACTTCACCTTTGCCCCGCAGGTGACCATCCACACCGATGCCCAGCGGCAAGTGACCATCCTCGAACTCAGCGCCCCCGACCGCCCCGGCCTGCTGGCGCGGATCGGCAAGATCTTCCTGGAGTTCGACCTGTCGCTGCAAAATGCCAAGATTGCTACCCTCGGCGAACGGGTCGAAGACGTGTTCTTCATTACCGACGCCGACAACCAGCCACTGTCCGACCCACAGCTGTGCAGTCGCCTGCAGGATGCCATTGTCGAGCAACTACGCGTCGACCAGGCCACCGCCGTACCGATTTCCCGCCTGACCATTTAATGTTTGACGAGACCCAGCGCCGATGAACACCGATTTGCTCCAGCTTCAGCCCTACCCGTTCGAGAAACTGCGCGCACTGCTGGGTGGCGTCCAGCCGCCTGCGGACAAACGCGCCATTGCCCTGTCGATCGGTGAGCCCAAGCATGAATCGCCGGCGTTCGTCGCCCAGTCCCTGGCCGACAACCTGCAGCAGATGGCCGTGTACCCGACCACCGTCGGCCTGCCGGCCCTGCGCCAGGCCATCACCCGCTGGTGCGAACGTCGTTTCGGCGTGCCCAGCGGCTGGCTGGACGCCGACAAGCACGTACTGCCGGTCAACGGCACCCGTGAAGCGCTGTTCGCCTTCACCCAGGCCGTGGTCAAGCGCGACGCCGACGGCCTGGTGATCAGCCCCAACCCGTTCTACCAGATCTACGAGGGCGCAGCCCTGCTGGCCGGCGCCACTCCGCACTACCTGCCGTGCCTGGACAGCAACGGCTTCAACCCGGACTTCGATGCGGTCTCGGCCGAAACCTGGAAGCGCTGCCAGATCCTGTTCATCTGCTCCCCGGGCAACCCCACCGGCGCCCTGGTGCCGATGGACACCCTGAAAAAGCTCATCGCCCTGGCCGACGAGCACGACTTCGTGATCGCCGCCGACGAGTGCTACAGCGAACTCTACTTCGACGAACAGAGCCCGCCGCCAGGCCTGCTCAGCGCCTGCGTGGAGCTGGGCCGCAGCGACTTCAAGCGTTGCGTGGTGTTCCACAGCCTGTCCAAGCGTTCCAACCTGCCGGGCCTGCGCTCGGGCTTCGTCGCCGGTGACGCCGAGATCATCAAGCCGTTTTTGCTGTACCGCACCTACCATGGCTGCGCCATGCCGGTGCAGACCCAGCTGGCCAGCATTGCCGCCTGGAACGACGAAGAACACGTGCTGGCCAACCGTGACCTGTACCGTGAGAAGTTCGATGCCGTGCTGGAGATCCTCGCCCCGGTACTCGATGTGCAGCGTCCGGACGGCGGTTTCTACCTGTGGGCCAAAGTGCCTGGCGACGATGCCGAGTTCTGCCGCAACCTGTTCGCCACCCAGCACGTGACTGTGGTGCCAGGCTCCTACCTGTCCCGTGAGGTGGATGGCGTCAACCCGGGTGCCGGCCGGGTGCGCATGGCGCTGGTTGCGCCACTGGCCGAATGCGTGGAAGCGGCGCAGCGGATTCGCGCGTTCCTGCAGGGTTGATCGCTTCGTGGGGGGAGCCCCCCCCCCCCCGCGCCGGGGTGGCCCCCCAAAAAGGCCCCCCAGGGACAGGAACGGCCCCCCCAAAAACACCGAAAAA
>NZ_JALRNF010000130.1 GCF_030272895.1 Pseudomonas sp. BGr12
CCAGCCGATCCAGGCGCCGCCCGGCAGGGCCACCAGGGCAATGGCGGCGGCCGAGGCATAGTTGCGCCAAACACGGGGGCCACGGCGTTGGGGCAGGCTGATGACAGTTCCGGGTACGGCGCTGCGGGGCAGGTCATCGGCGGTCTGCCAGATATCCAGCATGGCCTGGTACTCCTGGACATGCACAGGATCGGCGGCCAGCCAGCGCTCGTAGGCCTGCCGTTCAACTGCCGTACAGTCTTCTGATTGCAGGCGCAGCCACCAGTGCGCGGCGGCATCGGTGAT
>NZ_JALRNF010000131.1 GCF_030272895.1 Pseudomonas sp. BGr12
CGATCACGAGGGCGGGGACCCCGAGCCGCTTGAGCCGTGCCGCCAGGCCGATGCCGCCCTGCCCGCCGCCCACGACCAGCACGTAGGGCTGCTCGTCGATGCCGAAGGATTCGGCCCGCGCGCTGCGCCGGTCGAGCCAGTTCTCAGTGGAGACGTTGACGCCGTGCTCCGCCCCCCGCTCGCGCCGCCGGCCTGCAGGCTCGGGGAAGTCGTTGAGGCTCTGGGCGCTGGACAGGAACGTCCACGCCCTGCCGTCGCGGAGGCGGACGAGTCCCTTGCCGTGG
>NZ_JALRNF010000132.1 GCF_030272895.1 Pseudomonas sp. BGr12
ATTGCGTACTATCAGTCGCATCGTATCGCGGGGCAAGCCCGCTCCCACAGCAGCTACATTACAATACACCCTTCAGGTCACGATCCCGCGCAGCGACCGATGCCGCGCATACCACGGCCGTTGCGGCACACGACGAACCAGGTCGCCGATCTTGTCGTCTTCGCCAAAGGTGATGCGCAGCGCCAGCTTCATGGTTTCCACGTACATTTCCACCGACTTGCCCGGGGACGTCCCCGGCACCGTGCCGCAGCCATGGGTGTCCGGCCCCAGCCAGGGGTCCTCG
>NZ_JALRNF010000133.1 GCF_030272895.1 Pseudomonas sp. BGr12
GCGTCGACATCTCCAAGATCGAGTGGGCTGCGCACTAAGTAGTCGCCGTCAAGAGCGGATATCTGATGAGGAAGGAATTGCACCATGGCTTACAGTGAAATGGTCATCGACCACTACGAAAACCCGCGTAACGTCGGCAAGATGGATGCCGTAGATCCGGACGTCGGCACCGGCATGGTCGGCGCCCCGGCGTGCGGCGACGTAATTCGCCTGCAAATCAAGGTCAACGAGCAGGGCGTTATCTAAGACGCCAAGTTCAATACCTACGGCTGTGGTTCTGCC
>NZ_JALRNF010000134.1 GCF_030272895.1 Pseudomonas sp. BGr12
TTCATCGCCAGTTGCGCCGACCGCTGCCGGCGACGGTACGCCGAATCGCGGCTGGCCAGCCAGTAGTACAGCGGCGAAGTCACCAGCAGGCCCACCAGCCAGGATCGCAGCCTGGCGACAGCTCCCGCAGATACCCTGCAATCGAATGGCAACTGTGGGAGCTGGCGAAGCCTGCGATCGGCTGCGCAGCAGCCGCCGATTATTCATCGCCAGTTGCGCCGACCGCTGCCGGCGACGGTACGCCGAATCGCGGCTGGCCAGCCAGTAGTACAGCGGCGAGG
>NZ_JALRNF010000135.1 GCF_030272895.1 Pseudomonas sp. BGr12
AGGCGATTGCCGGGTATCTGTGGGAGCTGCCGCCAGGCTGCGATCGGCCGTGAAACGGCCGCAAAACCTGACGACGCCGCTTCGTCAGACCCACCGAGCTGAACCGATTGCGACTGCTGCGCAGTCGATCGCAGGCTTCGCCAGCTCCTACGGTCGACAGGTGATTGCCGGGTATCTGTGGGAGCTGCCGCCAGGCTGCGATCAGCCGTGAAACGGCCGCAAAACCTGTCGACACAGTTCCTTCAGACCCACCGAGCTGAACCGATTGCGACTGCTGCGCA
>NZ_JALRNF010000136.1 GCF_030272895.1 Pseudomonas sp. BGr12
TGGAGGCCCTGCAGGCCCTCGCGCGGGCCGGCCAGCTGCCGCCCACCATCATCCTGACCACTTTCGACGACGACCAGCTGGTCCTGGCGGGCCTGAAGGCCGGTGCGAAGGGTTACCTGCTGAAGGATGTCTCGCTCGAGCAGCTGGTGGGCGCGATCCGCACGGTGGCCGACGGCGGTTCGCTGGTGCAGCCGGCGGTCACCCAGCGCCTGCTGTCCGGCCTGGAGCACATGCGCAACGAGTTCGTCAGCCTCGATCGTCCGGATCCGTTGACTGACCGT
>NZ_JALRNF010000137.1 GCF_030272895.1 Pseudomonas sp. BGr12
GCTGGCTCGGAGACATAGAGTGGTCAGGTTAAGTATAGCCTTTCGCCCCAATGGTCTGATCGAAAGGCGGGCAGCGTTCCGAAGGGCCGTATTTTTTTGTTTCTTCACGGAATCCCGGGGGGCTAGGCTCCTTGGGCTTGGGCTTGGGCTTGGGCTTGGGCTTGCGTGCTTATCCATTCCATGTGGCGACGCTGCCGGCCCCTTCCGCCCTTACGGCGGCCTACATTTCTCTTGGGAAAAGTAGGCAAAACCGCTCGCTCCTACATACGGCCCTAGGCTG
>NZ_JALRNF010000138.1 GCF_030272895.1 Pseudomonas sp. BGr12
CTTCCTGTTCGTACCGCTGGGTCCACTTCTGCGCCAGGGTGTTGAGGCCCGGATGGCGGCTGAGTATCCAGGCGTCCTGGTTGAGAATGTGCGCGAGCAGGATCGACAGGCCGGCGACCAGGGCAATGGCCAGCCAGAAACTGGCCAGGATGCGCCAGAACAATGAACGCAAGGGAGGCTCCTTCAACTGCAAAAGCCCGGCCTGCCGGTAGGCAGGTCGGGCGGGTGGCTGAAAGCTTACTGGGCCTTGGTGGCTTTTTCAGCCTTCCAGGCCTTGAA
>NZ_JALRNF010000139.1 GCF_030272895.1 Pseudomonas sp. BGr12
GTGATCACGCCACCTTCGCCGATGGTGCTGACATCGGCGGTCAACTTGACGGTCGACGGGTCGATGGTGTCGTTGACCTCGGTAACCGCTGGGGTGTTATCCACAGCCAGGTTCTCGAAGTCACCACCGCTGGTGCCGGTGATGGTCGCTTCGACTTGGCCGGCGTCGATGTACACATCGTCGTCCGGTGCCGCGACGCTGACGCTGCCGCTGGTTTCGCCCGCCGCGATGGTGATGGACTCACCATTGCTGAGGGTGATGGTCATGGCGGTGCCAGC
>NZ_JALRNF010000013.1 GCF_030272895.1 Pseudomonas sp. BGr12
GGGGCGGGTGTGATGGGCCGGGGGGGGCGGGGGCGCCCGCCCCGGGGCCACCCGCCGCGTGGGCGGGTCTGTGGGGGCCCCCGCGCGGGGCACCCCCGCACCTCCCGTTGGCGGGGGCTGGCCCCGCGATGCATTCAGGCCGCGATCAAGCCATCGGCCTTGAGCAAGCTCTCCAGGCAATGTTCCCTGACCCCGTAGAATTCCTTCAACTGCCGGATCTTCTCCAGCAGCGCCGCCGAATCCCCTGGCGCCTGGCGCTTGACCGCCAAAATCATCTTGTTCTTGTTGGTGTGCTCCAGCGAAATGAACTCGAACACCTTGGTCTCATAACCACAGGCCTCCAGGTACAGCGCGCGCAAGCTGTCGGTGAGCATTTCGGCCTGCTGGCCCAGGTGCAGCCCGTACTGCAGCATCGGCTTGAGCAGGCCCGGGCTGTGCAGCTGCGGACGGATCTGCTTGTGGCAGCACGGCGAGCACATGATGATCGCCGCACCACAGCGAATGCCGGTATGAATCGCATAATCAGTGGCGATGTCGCAGGCATGCAGGGCGATCATCACCTCGATGGCGCTGGGCACCACACTGCGCACGTCGCCACATTCGAATACCAGCCCCGGATGCTCCAGGCGCCCGGCGGCTGCATTGCACAAATCGACCATGTCCTTGCGCAGCTCGACCCCGGTCACCTGGGCCTCGCGCTGCAGGGTGTTGCGCAGGTAGTCGTGGATGGCGAAGGTCAGGTAGCCCTTGCCCGACCCGAAGTCGGCCACCCGCACCGGCTGATCAGCTGCCAGCGGCGCGGTGTTGAGGGCATGGGAAAACACTTCGATGAACTTGTTGATCTGCTTCCACTTGCGCGACATGGCCGGGATCAGCGCTTGCTGCTTGTCGGTCACGCCCAGGTCGTGGAGGAACGGCCGGCTCAGCTCCAGGTAGCGCTTTTTCTCCCGGTCATGTTCTCCCGCGGGTGCCTCAAGCGCCTGCTTCACCGCGTTGCGGTGCAGCATCGGCTTGCCCTTCTTGCTGAACTCCAGCTGCGCTTCGTCACTCAGGCTCAGCAGGTGGGCATTGCGAAACGAGCCAGGCAACAACTCGGCCACCAGGGCCAGGGCTTCGTCATTGGGCAGGTTACGGGTGATATCGCGGGTCTGGTAGCGGTAGACCAGCGACAGGCACGGCTGGCCCTTGACCGTCAGCGGCTTGGCGATGATCCGCTGCAAGGCTTCTTCGCTGCCGACATGGCGCGCCAGCACCAGCTTGATCAGGGCGTTCTGTTGCAGGCTGGTGGCGAGCAGGCTCAAAAACTGCGCACGGGCATCCGGCGCGGCCTGGGCGGTAAGGGTATCGGACATCGGGAGTGGGTGCCTCGGGTTGCGAAGGGAGCGGCTGGGCGCAATGCCGGCATTTTACGTGGATGACTGCCCCGCGCCCAGCTTTTGTCGATCAGCGCCTGGGGCTCAACGCAGCACCACCAGACGGTTGGGCAGCTCATTGCGCTCATGGGTCAGGGGCACGTGCTGGCTGAGCAAGCGGCCACTGGCCTCGATGCAATCGACGAAGCCCTGCAGGGTCTGGCCCTTGCGCACCTGCTCGGTAAACCGCTGGACGATGTCATCCCACACATGGTTGCCCAGGTGCCGGGCAATGCCCTCGTCGACGAGGATTTCCACATAGCGCTCGGCCTCGCTGACGAAAATCAGCACACCGGTGCCGCCAACCGTGTGGTGCAGGTTCTGTTCGAGAAACTGCCGCCGGGCCAGGTTGGAGGCTCGCCAGTGGCGCACCGCGCGCGGGATCAGGCGCGTGGTCAGGCGCGGAATGCGAAACAGCAGGCTCAGGACAATGAAGGTCAGCCACTGGGCAATCAACAGGCTGTCGACGCTCAGCCAGCTGCCCAGGTAATGGACCATGCCGGGCACCAGCAAGGCCAGCAGGCTGGCCCAGAGCAAAGGGATGTAGGCATAGTCGTCGGCACGACTGGCCAGTACCGTGACCAGTTCGGCATCGGTATGGCGCTCGACCTGAGCAATGGCTTCGGCCACCTGGCGCTGTTCGTATTCACTGAGCAAAGTCATGCACTGGGGTTCTCGTTGATTGTCGTTCTACCAGCCACCCGACGATCCGCCACCGCCGAAACCGCCGCCACCGCCACTGAAGCCACCGCCGCCTCCACCGCCACCGAAGCCGCCATAGCCACCGCCAAAGCCGCCCATCCCGCCCATCCCGCCCCTGCCACCCCGCCCGCCTCCGCCGAGGCCCAGGGACTGCCCGGCGAACACCAGGATGATGAGCAGCACGAACAGGCCCACGGCCCAGGCCGGCGCCCCCTCGTCGGCCGGGCTGCCCGCAGCCCGCGACGGCTCGGCCAGCGGATTGCCGCCCAGCACCTGGAGGATCGCCGCCGTGCCCTGGACGATGCCCAGGCTGAACTCGCCACGGCGAAAGGCCGGGGTGATGATGCCATTGATGATCACCGAGGCCTGGGCGTCGGTCAGGCGCTCTTCGAGCCCGTAGCCCACCTCGATACGCAACTTGCGCTCACGCGGTGCGACGATCAGCAAGGCGCCGTTGTCCTTGCCCTTCTGGCCAATGCCCCAGTGGCGCCCGAGCTGGAAACCGAAGTCTTCGATGGGCAGCCCCTGCAGATCGTTCAGGGTTACCACCACAACCTGCTCGCCAGTCGCCTGCTCATGGGCGCTGAGCATGCGCTCGAGCTGGCTGCGGCTGCCGTTGTCGAGCAGGCCGGCGTTGTCCACCACCCGCCCGGTGAGGGCCGGGAAGCTCGGCTCGGCCCGCAGCGGCGTGACGATCAGCAGCGCCAGCAACAGCGCCAGCAACAGCGCCAGGTGGACCAGGCGCATCAGAACTTCACTTCAGGGGCTTTGTCGGCATCGCTGGCCGTGGCCTCGAAGTTCTCCCGCAGCGGCAGGCTGCTGTACATCAGGCTGTGCCACAGGCGCCCGGGGAAGGTTCGGATCTCGGTGTTGTAGCGCTGCACGGCGGCGATGAAATCCTTGCGCGCCACGGCAATGCGGTTCTCGGTGCCCTCGAGCTGCGACTGCAGGGCGAGGAAGTTCTGGTTCGATTTCAGGTCCGGGTAGCGCTCGGAGACCACCATCAACCGGCTCAGCGCCCCGGTCAGCTGCGACTGGGCCTGCTGGAACTGCTGCAGCTTCTGCGGATCGTCCAGGGTGCTGGCATCGACCTGGATCGAGGTGGCCTTGGCGCGCGCTTCGATGACCGCGGTCAGGGTTTCCTGTTCCTGTTTGGCATAGCCTTTGACGGTTTCCACCAGGTTGGGAATCAGGTCGGCACGGCGCTGGTACTGGTTCTGCACCTGGGCCCAGGCGGCCTTGACCTGTTCGTCGTAGTTGGGAATGTTGTTGATACCGCAGCCGGCCAGCAGGCTGCCAAGCATCAGCAACAGCCACAGCCTCACGCCCTTGAACTGGATTACCTGCATAGTTGCCGCGCTCCTTGATCAGCGTAAATCACTGTAGATGAGGCATAATCCGCCACCGTCGCTGGATCGTGACAGCCCAATCGGCTAAAAGATGCCCCAGCAAACTACAACAATAGCCGCTTCCCCAATTTCGGCCGGGCAGTATCACCGTGAACACTGCCGAGCGCCTCGAGAACTGAACTTAATGAACAAGCTGTGTTTGCTGGGCCTTCTTGTCAGCCTGGCCAGTCAATCGGCGATTGCCGACACCCCCGCTGCTGCCCCGCTGAAGGATAAACAGGCGTTTATCGCCGACTTGCTCAAGCAGATGACCCTGGACGAGAAGATCGGCCAGTTGCGCCTGATCAGCATCGGCCCGGAAATGCCCCGGGAGATGATCCGCAAGGAAATCGCCGCCGGCCGCATCGGTGGCACCTTCAACTCGATCACCCGCGCCGAGAACCGTCCGATGCAGGACGCGGCGGGCAACAGCCGCCTGAAGATCCCGATGTTCTTCGCCTACGACGTGATCCACGGCCACCGCACCATTTTCCCGATCAGCCTGGGCCTGGCCGCCAGCTGGGACATGGACGCCATCGCCACGGTCGGCCGGGTTTCGGCGCTGGAAGCGGCTTCCGACGGCATCGACATGACCTTCGCACCGATGGTCGATATCGCCCGCGACCCGCGCTGGGGCCGCACCAGTGAAGGCTTCGGCGAAGACACCTACCTGGTCTCGCGCATTTCCAAGGTCATGGTCGAATCCTTCCAGGGCAAGAGCCCGGCCGAGGCCACCAGCCTGATGGCCAGCGTCAAGCACTTCGCCCTGTACGGCGCGGTGGAAGGCGGTCGCGACTACAACACCGTCGACATGAGCCCGAGCAAGATGTTCAACGACTACCTGCCGCCCTACCGCGCCGCCATCGATGCCGGCGCCGGTGGCGTAATGGTCGCCCTGAACTCGATCAACGGCGTGCCGGCCACCTCCAACACCTGGCTGATGAACGACCTGCTGCGCAAGGAATGGGGCTTCAAGGGCGTGACCGTGAGTGACCACGGCGCGATCGGCGAGCTGGTGCGCCACGGCGTGGCCCGCGATGGCCGTGAAGCGGCAACCCTGGCGATCAAGGCCGGCATCGACCTGAGCATGAACGACTCGCTGTACGGCGAAGAGCTGGCCAGCCTGCTCAAGGCCGGCAAGGTCGACCAGGCCGACATCGACAATGCCGTGCGCGAAGTGCTCGGCGCCAAATACGACATGGGCCTGTTCGCCGACCCGTACGTGCGTATCGGCAAGGCCAGCGAAGACCCGGCCGACACCTACGCCGACAACCGCCTGCACCGCGCCGAGGCCCGTGATGTGGCACGCCGCAGCCTGGTGCTGCTGGAAAACCGCGAACAGACCCTGCCACTGAAAAAAGCCGGCACCATCGCCCTGGTCGGCCCATTGGCCGACGCGCCGATCGACATGATGGGCAGCTGGGCCGCCGCCGGCCGTCCGCACCAGTCGGTCACCGTGCGCGAAGGCATGCGCCAGGCCCTGGGCGACAAGGCCAAGGTGATCTACGCCAAGGGCTCCAATGTCACCCATGACAAGGCGATCCTCGATTACCTGAACTTCCTCAACTTCGATGCCCCGGAAATCGTCGACGATCCACGCCCCGCCGCCGTGCTGATCGACGAAGCGGTCAAGGCCGCCCGCCAGTCCGACGTGGTGGTGGCCGTGGTCGGCGAGTCCCGTGGCATGTCCCACGAGTCTTCCAGCCGCACCACCCTGGAAATCCCGGCGGCCCAGCGTGAGCTGATCAAGGCCCTGAAGGCCACCGGCAAGCCGCTGGTACTGGTGCTGATGAACGGCCGTCCGCTGTCGCTGGCCTGGGAGCGCGAACAGGCCGATGCCATCCTGGAAACCTGGTTCAGCGGTACCGAAGGCGGCAATGCCATTGCCGACGTGCTGTTCGGCGACTACAACCCGTCCGGCAAGCTGGCGATCACCTTCCCACGCTCGGTCGGGCAGATCCCGATGTACTACAACCACCTGAGCATCGGTCGCCCGTTCACCCCGGGCAAGCCTGGCAACTACACCTCGCAGTACTTCGAGGAGCCCAACGGCCCGCTCTACCCCTTCGGTTACGGCCTGAGCTACAGCGACTTCAGCCTGTCGCCAGTGACCCTGTCGAGCAAGACCCTGAAAAAGGGCCAGACCCTCGAAGCCAGCGTGCGCGTGAAGAACACCGGCAAGCGTGACGGCGAGACCGTGGTACAGCTGTACCTGCAAGACATCGCCGCGTCCATGAGCCGGCCGGTGAAGGAGTTGAAGAACTTCCAGAAAGTCATGCTCAAGGCCGGCGAAGAGCGCACCGTGCGCTTCCAGATCAGCGAGGATGACCTGAAGTTCTACAATAACCAGCTTAAATGGGCAGCCGAGCCGGGCGAGTTCAACGTTCAGGTCGGACTGGACTCCCAGGCGGTGCAGCAACAGCGTTTCGAACTGCTGTAAGCCATGCTTCAAGGGGAGGCCAGGAGGCCTCCCCCTTTGCCGGGACCCGCACCATGCCTTTTTCCTTCCGCGCCCTGCGTCTGGGCCTGATCGTATTCTTCATTCTCGCCGGCACGCTGTTCAGCGCCGGTTGGGCCATGCACCACGCCCAGCGCCAGGCGATGGTCGAAGACGCCGGCCGCGCCAGCCAGCAACTGGACCTGTACGCCAACTCGCTGCACACCCTGATCGAGCGCTACCGCGCCCTGCCCGCCGTGCTGGCCCTGGACCCGGAACTGGTCAGCGCCTTGCGCGGCCCGGTCAACGGCCCGGTCCAGGACGCCCTGAACCGCAAGCTCGAACGCATCAACGGCGCGGCCAATTCCTCGACCCTGGAGCTGCTCGACCGCACCGGCCTTGCCGTGGCCGCCAGCAACTGGCGCCTGCCCAGTACCTACGTCGGTTCCAACTACGGCTTTCGCCCCTACTTCAAGCAGACCCGCAGCCAGGGCAGCGGGCGTTTCTATGCCGTGGGCGTGACCAGCGGCGTGCCGGGCTACTTTCTCTCCAGCGCGGTACTGGACGAGCACAGCCGCTTTCTTGGCGCCATGGTGGTCAAGCTGGAGTTTCCCGAGCTTGAGCGCGAATGGCGCCAGGGCAGCGATATCCTGCTGGTCAGCGACGCCCGCGGAATCATCTTCATCGCCAACCAGGACGGCTGGCGTTACCGCGAACTCAAGCCGCTGAGCAGCGCCGACCGTGCCGAGCTGGCCGCCACCCGCCAGTACGACAAGCAACCGCTGGTGCCATTGCAACACCAGGTGCTCAGCCGCTTCGATGACAACAGCCACCTGATGCGCGTCCAGGGCCCCGAGGGCAGCACCGACTACCTGTGGGAAAGCCTGCCGCTGGAAGCCGAAGGCTGGACCTTGCACCTGCTGCGCAAACCACAGGTCAGCGACGACGGTCGCAATGCCGCCCTGGCCGCGGCGGCGGTGTGGTTGAGCCTGGTGTTCGCCCTGCTGTTCATCAGCCAGCGCCTGCGCCTGGCCCGCCTGCGCCAGCGCAGCCGGCAAGAGCTGGAGCGCCTGGTCGAGGCCCGCACCCGCGACCTGCGCACCGCCCAGGAAGGCCTGGTGCAATCGGCCAAGCTCGCCGCCCTGGGGCAGATGTCGGCGGCCCTGGCCCACGAGATCAACCAGCCCCTGACCACCCAGCGCATGCAACTGGCGACCCTGCGCCTGCTGCTCGACAACCAGCGCTACGATGAGGCGCGCAAGGCCCTGGAGCCGCTGGAACAGATGCTGACGCGCATGGCGGCACTCACCGGCCACCTCAAGACCTTCGCCCGCAACAGCCCCAGCGGCCTGCGCGAGCGCCTGGACCTGGCCACCGTGGTCGACCAGGCCTTGCAACTGCTCGAAGCGCGGATCCGCGCCGAGCAGGTGGACGTCGCCCTGTACCTGGCCCGACCGGCCTGGGTGCGCGGCGACGCCATCCGCCTGGAACAGGTGCTGATCAACCTGTTGCGCAATGCCCTGGATGCCATGGCCGGGAAAACCTTCAGGCGCCTGGAAATCCGCATCGAAATCGACGCCGATCAGTGGCGCCTGAGCGTACTGGACAGCGGCGGCGGTATTGCCGCCGAACACCTGGCCAGCGTCTTCGACCCGTTCTTTACCACCAAGCCTGTGGGCGAAGGCCTGGGGCTGGGGCTGGCGATATCCTATGGCATCATTCACGAAGCCGGCGGACGCCTTGCAGTCGACAACCAGCCAGGCGGCGCCCGTTTCAGTCTTACCCTGCCCTGTGACCCGGAGCCCTGATGTTGAATTCGGTAATGGTCGTCGATGATGAAGCCAGCATCCGCACGGCGGTCGAGCAATGGCTGAGCCTGTCCGGCTTCGAGGTGCAGCTGTTCAGCCGCGCCGAAGAATGCCTGGCGCAGCTGCCCGAGCATTTTCCCGGGGTGATCCTCAGCGACGTGCGCATGCCCGGTATGGATGGCCTGCAGCTGCTGGAGCAACTGCAGGCGCGCGATGCCGACCTGCCAGTGATCCTGTTGACTGGCCACGGCGATGTACCCATGGCGGTCGAGGCCATGCGCAACGGCGCCTACGACTTCCTTGAAAAGCCGTTCAGCCCCGAGGCCCTGCTGGGCAGCCTGCGCCGCGCCCTGGAAAAGCGCCAGCTGGTGCTGGAGAACCGTCGCCTGCATGAACAGGCCGATCTCAAGGCACGCCTGGAGCTGAACCTGCTGGGCATGTCCCAGGGCATGCAGCAGCTGCGCCGGCAAGTGCTGGACCTCGCCAGCCTGCCGGTCAACGTATTGATCCGCGGCGAAACCGGCAGCGGCAAGGAACAGGTCGCGCGCTGCCTGCACGAATTCGGCCCGCGCGCGAGCAAGCCGTTCGTTGCCCTCAACTGCGCCGCGATTCCCGAGACCCTGTTCGAGGCCGAACTGTTCGGCCATGAGAGCGGCGCCTTCACCGGCGCCCAGGGCAAGCGCATCGGCAAGCTGGAATATGCCAACGGCGGCACGGTGTTCCTCGATGAAATCGAGAGCATGCCCCTGGCCCAGCAGGCCAAGCTGCTGCGTGTGCTGCAGGAGCAGAAACTGGAGCGCCTGGGGGCCAACCAGAGCATCGCGGTAGACTTGCGCATCATCGCCGCGACCAAGCCCGACCTGCTGGAAGAGGCCCGCGCCGGTCGCTTTCGCGAAGACCTGGCCTATCGCCTGAACGTCGCCGAACTGCGCCTGGCGCCCTTGCGCGAGCGGCGCGAAGACATCCCCCTGCTGTTCGAGCACTTCGCCCGCCAGGCCGCCGAGCGCGTCGGTCGTAGCGCCCCGCCGCTCAGCGGTGCGCAGCTGGGACGTCTGCTCAGCCACGACTGGCCCGGCAACGTCCGCGAACTGGCCAACGCCGGCGAGCGCCATGCCCTCGGGCTCGGCGCACCCGCCGTTGCCGAAGTGGAAAGTGGACAGTCGCTTGCCGCCCAGCAGGAAGCCTTCGAGGCCCAATGCCTGCGCGCCGCCCTGAGCCGGCACAAGGGTGAGATCAAGGCGGTCATGGAAGAACTGCAGATTCCCCGCCGCACCCTCAATGAAAAAATGCAGCGCCACGGTCTGCAACGCGAAGACTTCCTCGGCGCGGACTGACCCAATAAGCGGAAATCCGCCTATCAGCAATCGAGCGATAGGCGGATTATTGCTCATCAATTCAAGCAAACCCCTCTAGACCGGGCCTTCCGAACCTGGCACAGCTCCTGCTATAGCCCTGGCAGGCTGCGTTTCGGCGCGCTCCACAAAAACAACTATGAAGGTCCCTTCGATGGATAACTCCACCACCCTGCCCGCCGGGGCGGCCATTGCGCCCGCCGCGGAAAAAACCACCCGAAGCCGGCTCAAGTCGATTTTCAGCGGTTCGATCGGCAACATGGTCGAATGGTACGACTGGTATGTTTACGCCGCGTTTTCCCTGTACTTCGCCAAGGCCTTCTTCCCCGCCGGCGACACCACCGCACAGCTGCTGAACACTGCCGCCATCTTCGCCGTGGGCTTTTTGATGCGCCCGATCGGTGGCTGGCTGATGGGCCTGTACGCCGACCGCAAGGGCCGCAAGGCCGCACTGATGGCCTCGGTGCTGCTGATGTGCGCAGGCTCGCTGGTCATCGCCCTGACCCCGGGTTATGAGACCATCGGCGTCGCCGCCCCGATCCTGCTGGTCATCGCCCGCCTGATGCAGGGCCTGTCGGTAGGTGGCGAATACGGCACCTCGGCCACCTACTTGAGCGAGATGGCGACCAAGGACCGTCGCGGCTTCTTCTCCAGCTTCCAGTACGTGACCCTGATCTCCGGTCAGCTCATCGCCCTGGCGGTACTGATCATCCTCCAGCAGACCCTGACCACCGAGCAGCTGTATGCCTGGGGCTGGCGCGTACCCTTCGTGATCGGCGCCCTGTGCGCGGTCGTGGCCCTGTACCTGCGTCGTGGCATGGAAGAAACCGCCTCCTTCACCAAGAAGGAAAAGTCCAAGGAAAGCCTGATGCGCACCCTGATGCGCCATCCCAAGGAACTGGCGACCGTGGTCGGCCTGACCATGGGCGGCACCCTGGCCTTCTACACCTACACCACCTACATGCAGAAGTACCTGGTGAACACTGTCGGCATGAGCATCAGCGACTCGACCACCATTTCGGCGGCCACCCTGTTCCTGTTCATGTGCCTGCAGCCGATCATCGGCAGCCTCTCCGACAAGATCGGCCGGCGTCCGATCCTGATTGCCTTCGGCGTGCTGGGTACCCTGTGCACCGTACCGATCCTGACCACCCTGCACACCATCCAGACTTGGTGGGGCGCGTTCTTCCTGATCATGGCGGCGCTGATCATCGTCAGCGGCTACACCTCGATCAACGCCGTAGTCAAAGCCGAACTGTTCCCGACCGAAATCCGCGCCCTGGGTGTCGGCCTGCCCTATGCACTGACCGTGTCGATCTTCGGCGGCACCGCCGAGTACGTGGCACTGTGGTTCAAGAGCATCGGCATGGAAAGCGGTTTCTACTGGTACGTGACCGCCTGTATCGCCTGCTCGCTGCTGGTGTACGTGTTCATGAAGGACACCCGCAAGCATTCGCGGATCACCACTGACTGATATCGATCAAGCCGGCACAAAAAGGGGCGTCCAGCAATGGACGCCCCTTTTTTCTTGCTTAACGCCGCATTAATCGCCCGCCTGCATCCTGCTTCCATCGATAGATCGCGTTGCCTGTATCGCGGGACAAGCCCGCTCCTACAAGAGGTTTCGCATGTAGGAGCGGGCTTGCCCCGCGATGAGGCCATACCTGACGCCGAAAACATCGAATAGATCGATTTTTATACGCAGTTTTTTGCGCTTTTTAATCAATTTAATCGGCGTAACATCAAACCCATAGAAACGAACAACCCAACACCACCCCGGAGCAACGACCATGAAAAGCAAACTGATCCTGACCCTGGCCTTCTCGGTACTGACTGCCAACGCGTTCGCCGAAGACGGCTTCGACCGCACCAACAGCCACAACTTCGGTGCCGTGCAAACCCAGTCGGCTACTTATGCAGAAGATGGTTTCGATCGCACCGGTGGCGCCAAATTCGCCGAAGACGGCTTCGATCGCACTGGCGGCGCCAAATTCGCCGAAGACGGCTTCGATCGCACCGGTGGCGCCAAATTCGCTGAAGACGGCTTCGATCGCACTGGCGGCGCCAAATTCGCCGAGGACGGCTTCGATCGCACTGGCGGCGCCCGCTTCGCCGAAGACGGTTTCGACCGCACCCAGGGCCACCGCTTCAGCTGATACCTGAAGCGACGCAGTCAGCCCGGCTTCGGCCGGGCTTAATCGTTTTCAGGCGGGCAAAGCCTTGGCACACTAGGCGCTTTCACACAGGGAAGGCCTCAAGGCAGATGTACTACTACGAACCCGCACAAGGCCACGGCCTGCCCCACGATCCGTTCAATGCCATCGTCGGCCCGCGCCCGATCGGCTGGATCTCGTCCCAGGATGCCGAAGGCCGCCTGAACCTCGCGCCCTACAGTTTCTTCAACGCCTTCAACTACATCCCGCCGATCATCGGTTTCTGCAGCGTCGGGCGCAAAGACAGCCTGAACAACATCGAGCAGACCGGTGAGTTCGCCTGGAACCTGGCCACCCGGCCACTGGCCGAGGCCATGAACCAGAGCTGTGCGGCCGTCTCGCCCGAAGTCGACGAGTTCAACCTGAGTGGCCTGACCCCGGTGGCCTCGAAGGTCATCGCCGTGCCCCGGGTGCAGGAAAGCCCGGTGTCCTTCGAGTGCAAGGTTACCCAGATCATTCAACTGCAACGCGCCGACCAGGCCCTGGTGCCGAGCTGGTTGATCCTGGGTGAAGTGGTGGCGGTGCACATTGCCGAGCACCTGCTCAAGGACGGTATCTACGATACCGCGGCCGCACAGCCGATCCTGCGCGGCGGTGGCCCTGCGGACTATTTCGAACTGGGCAACCTGTTCAAGATGGCCCGTCCGCAGGTCTGAACTACCAGACCAGTTCGGCGTCGTCGCTGACGTCCTGCAGGCGCTCGAGCTCGGCGCAGGCGGCCTCGTCAGCGGCCAGGGCAGTCTTGAACACCTGCCCTTCGAGGACTTTATGAAAACGCGGCGCGCCCGTGGCACCCAGGCCTTTGACGGCGATTGCCGCGTTGTACCCTTCCTCGCCACGGACGGCTGCCGATACCGCTTCGAACTGCGAAAACTCTCTACGTGCCATGTGCTTCAAATCCACATCGATTGCCTGAAACCCGCATTCTAACCCGCAGACGGTTCACCGAAGGTATGCAGGTCCAGGCTGGCGACCACTTGGGCCTGGACCAGCTCGCCGAACAGCGCCAGGTCCTGCGAGGCAAAGTAGCCGCCCATCGCCTGCTGGTCGCGCCAGAAGCCACTGAGCAGCCACAGGTCGGCATCGGCCTGGGACTGTTGCAGGTTGAAGTGCAGGCACCCCGGCGCCTGGCGAGTGGGTTCGAGCAGCTGGCGCAGGCGTTCGCCCAGCTCCTGCGAGCGACCGCTGCTGGCGCGGATGAAAGCCAGGTGAGTGACCGGATTGGGCGAGGTCATTAGCGATTCTCCTCAAGCTGCCAGATAAAAATCCCAGGCTGCGCAGGTTAGGCCACGCGCCCGCGCGGCCGTTAGGCGATTCCTGCCGGGCGCTTGCCTGATCCTGCGCGGGCGGCAGGATCAGGCAAGCGGGCGACAGCTTTCGACTAGCGCCCGAACTTGCACAAACCTATCCTGCAGGCGTTCTCTGTGGAATTGCCCTTATGTCCTCGATCGACGCCGACCGCCTTGTCCTCGACCCCGCCCTGGAGCTGCAACGCCAGGAGCTGGCCGAACTGATCCGTCGCCACGCGCCCAGCGAGATGGGTGTGGAGTCGGCCATCGAAGGTTTGTACCTGACCCGGCACGAAAAAAGCGTGCGATCGATGCCGGCACTGGCCCAACCGGCCCTGTGCATCCTTGCCCATGGCAGCAAGGAAGTCAGTCTGGGGGACGAGCACTATGTCTACGACCCGCTGCACTACATGGTGGTGTCGGTGGCCTTGCCGATCAGCGGCGTGGTGCTGGAAGCCAGTCCGGAAAACCCCAGTCTGGGCATGCGCCTGGATATCGACCCGGCGCAGCTCAACAACCTGATCGCCGATGCCGGCCCCATGGCGGTTCCCGCCTCGCCATCGGGCCGTGGCCTGTATGTGGAGCGCACCGATCCGTTGCTGCTCGATGCCTTGCTGCGCCTGATTCGTCTGCTCGATTCAGCGAAAGATATTGCGGTGCTGGCGCCGTTGATTCGCCGTGAAATCCTCTACCGCTTGCTGCGCGGGCCGCAGGGCTATCGCCTGCATGAAATCGCCCTCTCCAACAGCCAGACCCATCGTGTCTGCAAGGCCGTCGAATGGCTGAACCAGCATTTTCATCGACCGCTGCGCATCGACGAGCTGGCCCGCGAAGTGAACCTGAGCAGCTCGACCCTGCACCATCGCTTCAAGGCGGTGACCTCCATGAGCCCCTTGCAGTACCAGAAGCAATTGCGCCTGCAGGAAGCGCGACGGCTGATGCTCAATGACGGGCTGGAGGCGGCGGTGGCCGGATATCGGGTGGGGTATGAGAGTCCGTCGCAGTTCAGCCGCGAATACAGCCGCCTGTACGGGGCGCCGCCGCTGCGCGACCTGGCGCGCTTGCGCAATGCCCTGTAGCCGCTGCCACCTGGCTGTGATCTTAATAGGAGCAACTGGCTTTGTGGGAGCGGGCTTGCCCCGCGATTGCCGATCATCAGGCACATCGCAATCGCGGGGCAAGCCCGCTCCCACAGCACAGGGGGGTTACACCGCGCTCAGCACGTGCTTGATTTCCTGGAAGGCACTCAGGTCCCACGGCCCCAGCTCTCGACCGATGCTGCTCTGCTTGTAGCCGCCCCAGGCAGTCTGCGGGAAGATCACCTGCGGCGCATTGATCCACACAAGACCCGCCTGCAAGGCATTGGCTACCCGCTCGGCCGCCACTCGGTCGCGGCTGACCACGCTGGCCACCAGACCGAACTCGCTGTCGTTGGCCAGGGCCACCGCCTCGGCCTCACTGGCCACAGGGCGCACGCACAGCACCGGACCGAAGATTTCATCACGCCACAGCGCGCTGTCCAGCGGCACCTCGGTAAACACCGTGGGGCTGATGAAGTACCCGCACGGCAGCTCCGCTGGCCGTGATCCACCGCACAGCAACTGCGCACCAGCCTTAAGACCCGCAGCGATATGCCCCTGAACGCGCTGGTACTGCAACTGGTTGACCAAGGCCCCCATCTCGCTGTCGCCGACAAAGGGATCACCGACCCGGATCGCTTCGGCACGCGCCTTGAGGCGCGCGATGAAGTCCGGGTACAAGGCGTCGGCCACCAGCACCCGGCTGGTCGCCGAGCACATCTGCCCGGCATTGAAGAAGCCGCCCAGGCACGCCAGCTCGACCGCCAGGTCAAGGTCGGCATCCTCCAGCACCAGCAAGGCGGATTTGCCGCCCAGCTCCAGGCTCACGCCCTTGATGGTCTCGGCGGCGCGCTGCATGACCTGCACGCCGACGCCGTTGCTGCCGGTAAAGGAGATCTTGGCGATCCGTGGATCGGCAGCCAGGGCCGCGCCCACGGCGATACCGGTGCCGCACACCAGGTTGAACACACCCGCCGGCAAGCCGGCCTCGGCGATGATCGCCGCCAGTTCCAGCTCCGCCAGCGGTGTCACCTCGGACGGCTTCAACACCACGCAGCAGCCGGCCGCCAGGGCCGGTGCCAGCTTCCAGGCGGTGGTGACCATGGGGAAGTTCCACGGCACGATCAACCCGACCACGCCGCACGGCTCACGGCGCAAGCGGGCGACGAAGTCCTCGCTGGGCAGCGCCACTGCACTGTCCTGCGCGGCATCGAGGCCGTCGGCCAGTTCGGCGTAGTAGCGGAAGGTGGCGATCACATCGTCGACATCCATCTGCGCTTCGCCCTGGGGCTTGCCGTTGTTGCTGGCCTGCAGGAAAACCAGGCGCTCGCGGCGCGCTTCGACGCCTTCGGCGATGGCCCGCAGCACCTTCGCCCGCTCGCTGCCGGTACTGTTGGACCAGCGGCCAAAAGCCTGGCGGGCAGCCAGGGTGGCGCGATCCACCGCCGCGCCATCGCCCCCGGCCACTTCGGCCAGCAGTTGTTCATTGCTCGGGTTGATCACCATCAACGGGTGTGGACCGTGCTGCCAGACACCCTCGATATACACGCCAGGCAGCTTCATCATGCTGGCACCGCCTGCATCCAGCGGTTCTGGTCGATTTCGATCAGGCTCGGGCCCTTGCGATCGCAGGCCTGGCGCAGTGCGTCACGCAGCTGCTCGACATTGCCCACCGCTTCGGCGGCGCAACCCAGCGCCTTGGCCACGCCGATGAAGTCCGGGGTATGGATGTCCACGCCCACCGGCTCGATGGCGCGGTTGACCATGTACTTCTTGATTTCCTCGTAACCCTGGTTGTTCCACAGCAGCACGATCAGCGGCACCTGCGCTTCGGTGGCACTGGCAAGCTCGGGCAAGGTGAACTGCAGGCCACCGTCGCCGATCAGGCAGACCACCGGGGCGCGGTCTGCAACCGCCTCGGCACTGCCCAGCCAGGCGCCCATGGCCGCCGGCAAGGCGTAGCCCAGCGTGCCGTAACCGGTGGAGGCATTGAACCAGCGGCGCGGCTGATCCATGTCCAGGGTCAGGTTGCCGGTGTACACCGGCTGGGTCGAGTCACCGACCAGGATCACGCCCGGCAGGGTATCGACCAGGGTCTTGAGCATGCGGGTCTGGCTGTGCATCGGCAGGTCCCAGTCGGCCAGCAGCGTTTCGCGCAGGCGAGCGGCACGGCTGGCGCCCCAGTCGCTGCCACGCACCGGTGCCGGCTGCTCGGCCAGGGCCACCAGCAGGGCCTGGGTCGCGACCGTGGCGTCGGCCACCAGGGCGACTTCCGGCGGGTAGTTGCGTACGGTCTGGTCCGGGTCGATATCGATGCGCAGCAGGCGGCCGGGAATCTCGAAGCCACCCTTGAAGGTCACGTCGTAGTCGGTTTCGGCAAGCTCGGTGCCGATCGCCAGGACCACGTCCGCTTCGGCCACCAGGGCACGGGTCGCCACCAGCGACTGGGTCGAGCCGATCTGCAGCGCATGGCTGGCCGGCAACACGCCCTTGGCGTTGATGGTCAGGGCCACCGGTGCCTGCAGGTATTCGGCCAGGCGCGTCAGCGCCGCACTGGCGTCGATGGCACCGCCACCGGCCAGGATCAACGGGCGACGGGCGCTGGCCAGCAAGGCTGCCATCTGCGCCACCGGGGCCGGGGCCGCACCGGCACGAGCGATGCGTACCGGCGTGCTGGCCAGCAGGTGGTCGGCATCCTCCACCAGCACATCCAGCGGAATCTCGATATGCACTGGGCGCGGGCGGGCGCCCTCGAACACGGCGAAAGCCCGGGCCAGCACCATCGGCAGGTCATCCGCGCTCATCAGGGTGTGGGAGAACGCCGCCACGCCAGCGACCAGGCCGCCCTGGTTCGGCAGTTCGTGCAGCTTGCCGCGACCACCGCCCAGCTGATTGCGCGACTGCACGCTGGAAATCACCAGCATCGGGATCGAGTCGGCGTAGGCCTGGCCCATGGCGGTGGTGATGTTGGTCATGCCGGGGCCGGTAATGATGAAGCAGACACCCGGCTTGCCACGGGTACGCGCATAGCCGTCAGCCATGAAACCTGCGCCTTGCTCATGGCGCGGGGTGATATGACGGATGGCGGAACGCGCCAGCCCCCGGTAGAGCTCCACGGTGTGCACGCCGGGGATGCCGAAGACATGGTCAACGCCATAGCCTTCAAGGAGTTTGACCAGTACTTCGCCGCAAGTCGCCATGATCGTGTGCCTGTTGTTGTGCTGAAAACAGGCTTTATTGGACCGCTGCACCGCTACCGGCACAATGCAAAAAAGCTCATACTAGCCATGTCCCCAGATCATGGCTCATGCCCGATGAAACGCCTGCCGCCACTGCCCGCCCTGCACACCTTCCTGGTCACTGCCCAGTGCTGCAACTTCACCCGCGCAGCGCAATTGCTGCACATCACCCAGGGCGCGGTGAGCCGGCAGATCGCCGGCCTGGAGGATCATCTGGGCTATGCCCTGTTCCTGCGCCAGGCCCGCGGCCTGAGCCTGACCCGCGAAGGCCAGGACTGGTTGCCACGGGTGCAGCAGGTGTTCGCCTTGATCGAGGAAGGGGTACAGCAGGTCGGTGCGCGCAGCGCCACCTTGCAGCTCAAGGCGCCCACCTGCGTGATGCGCTGGCTGCTGCCGCGGCTGATGGAATGGCAGGCATTGCGTCCGGATGTGCCGGTGGAGCTGACCACCACGGTGCAGCACGGTGTCGACTTTCGCCGCGAGGTATTCGATGCCGCAGTGGTCTATGGCGCAGCGCCCAATCACGGTCTGCACAAGCTCAAGCTGTTCGACGAACAACTGACCCCGGTGTGCGCCCCGCAACTGCTGGACGGCGCCCTGCCCCTGCGCCAGCTGGCGGACCTGGAGCAGCACATGCTGTTGCACCCGACCCGCGACCAGCATGACTGGAACACCTGGCTCAGCGCCGCGGGCGCCAACCTGGCGCGCCAGGGCAAGGGCCAGCATTTCGAGACCCTGGACATGGCCATGTCCATGGCGTCCCAGGGTACGGGCGTGGCCATCGGCGACTGGTCGCTGATCGGCGACGACCTCAACAGCGGCCGCCTGGTCACGCCCTTCCCGCTCAAGGTCGGCACCGGCCAGGCGTACTACCTGGTCAGGCCACAAGGTGCGGGGCAGCCGGCGCTGCTGGAGCTGCTCGACTGGCTGTGCGAGCAGGCCCAGCGGCGCGGCACTCAGTAGCCGACGGTGAAGCGCTGGCGCGGGTGAGCGGGCTTCTCCACTTCATCGAGCATGGCGATGGCGTAGTCGGCAAAGCTGATCCAGCTTCTGCCGTCGGCGGCGAACAGCAGGTGGTCCTGGCCCAGCCTGAAGCTGCCGGTGCGTGCGTCTTCGACGAACTCGGCCGAGGGTGACAGGAAGGTCCAGTCCAGTTCGCCTTCCTGGCGCAGGGCATCGAGGAACCGGCAGCCGGCGGTGGCTTCAGCCTTGTAGGCCTCGGGGAAGCCGGGGCTGTCGATCACCCGCTGCCCGGAAGGCAACAACAGGCTGCCCGCGCCACCGACCACCAGCAGGCGCTTGACCCCGGCCTGCCTGGCCGGCCCGATGATCGCGGCAGCCGGAACCGTGGCGAAGTGCGCCGCGCTCACTACCACATCGCTACCCTTCAGCGCCTCAAGCAGCGCAGCGCTGTCCAGCACATCCACGGCCTTGACCGTAACGCCTGCGCGCCCTTGCAGCTTGGCAGGGTTGCGGGCGATGGCGGTGACGCTGTGACCGCGACGCAGGGCTTCTTCCAGCAACTGGCTACCGGCACGTCCGGTCGCCCCGATGATTGCAATCTTGCTCATATCAAACTCCCGTGAGGATTGAGGTCACTTACCACTTCATTTCGCCCTTGGCGACCTTGGCGCCGAGCGCCAGCGAGCTCTGTTCGCCCAGGCCCGGGTAGCGCGCCTGCATCGCCGCGATCAGCTCGGCAGCGTTGGCCGCCTTGGCGGTCTGGGCATCGAATGCGCGGATATAGTCGGCGGTGAAACGTACGGCCTGCAGGCCATCGCCAGGCTGGCCCAGGTAATGACCGGGCACCACCGTCTGCGGCTTGAGCTGTTCGATACGCTCCAGGGTCGCCAGCCAGTCCTTGTGCGATTGCGCGGTCTGGGTGTCGGCCATCCACACATGAAGGTTCTGGGCGACCACCACGCCACCGACCACCGCCTTGATCGACGGAATCCAGACAAAGCTGCGGTCCGGCTGCGGGCCATCGAGGCCGAGCACTTCCAGGCGCTGGCCTTCCAGGGTCAGTTCATTACCGTCCAGCACCTGCGGAACGACCAACCGGGCCGGTTTGTCGCTGCCCATCTGCGGGCCCCAGTAGGCCAGCTTGGCGTCCATGGTCTGCTTGATGTGCGCAACCGTGGCGGCAGACGCCACGACCTTGGCCTCGGGGTAGGCGTCTGTCAGGGTCTGCAGGCCGAAGTAGTAGTCCGGGTCGCCATGGCTGATATAGATAGTGGTGAGGTGCTTGCCGCTGGCGCGCAACTTTGCCAGCAGCTGCTCGGCCTGGCCCTTGCCGAACTGAGCGTCGACCAGGATGGCATCGTGCTCGCCGCTGACGATCACTGAACTGACCGGAAACAGCGCCGCGGTGCCCGGGTTATAGACATCCAGCTGCAACGGCTTTTCGGCCGCGCTGGCCTGGGCCATGACGCCGAGGGTGGCGAAGGCCAGCAACAGGCCACGGAGGGAGAACGGACGACGCATCAAGGCAATTCCTGTCTGGTAACGATGAGCCACAGCTTAGTTGCACGATCCGTTGCAAAAAATGCGATGCTTGGCATTAGTTTGTTTCTGAAATCGGGCAAATCATGGATCGTCTGACAGCAATGCGGGTCTTCGTCAGCGTCGTCGACCTCGGCAGCCAATCGGCCGCTGCCGACCACCTGGACCTGTCACGTCCGGTGGTGTCGCGCTACCTCGCCGAATTGGAAGACTGGGTCGGCGCGCGCCTGATGCAGCGCACCACCCGGCGCCTGAGCCTGACCGCCGCCGGCCAGGAAACCCTGCCGCGCTGCCGGCAGATGCTGGAACTGGCCGGTGACCTGCAAGCGGCGGTGAGTGCGCCCGAGGATGCGCCACGGGGTGAATTGCGCATCAGCGTCAGCACCTCGTTCGGCCAGGCGCAACTGATGGAGGCGGTCGCCGTCTACGTCAAACGCTACCCCGGGGTGAAGGTCGACCTGCAGATGCTCGATCGCACGGTGAACCTGGTGGATGAGCGCATCGATCTCGCGATCCGCACCAGCAACGACCTTGACCCCAACCTGATCGCCCGGCGCCTGACGGTGTGCCGCTCGGTGATCTGCGCATCACCGGCCTACCTGCGCGAGCACCCGGCGCCGCAGCAGGTCCAGGACCTGACCCGGCACAACTGCCTGACCCACACTTACTTCGGTCGCAGCCTCTGGCACTTCCAGGTGGCGGGCGAGCAGGTCTCGGTGCCGGTCCAGGGCAACATCAGCGCCAACGAGGCCATGACCCTGCAACGCGCCGCCCTGGCCGGCGCCGGTATCGCCATGCTGCCCACCTACCAGGCGGCGGCCATCCTGCGCAGCGGCGAACTGGTGCGCCTGTTGCCCGAGGCGCAGCCACGGGCACTGGACCTCAACGCCGTATACACCTCGCGCAAGCACATGCCCGCGACCTTGCGCAGCATGCTCGACTTTCTCGCCGAGCGCTTCACCGCCGAGCCAGAATGGGACCGCGACCTGCTCTAGCCCGGGCATCCCAGGCAAAGCTGACCTATGCTTTAAATAGCACCTGAGTGCGGGTTGAACGAGGTGAGCAACATGACCCTCAAATCCAGAAGATGCGCGGTCGTCTGTGCCATCGCTGCAGTGCTCGGGTTGTATGGAACTGCGGCCTATCGGGTCGAACAGATCCGTCATCAACCCAATTCGGCGGCCAGTTGCAGCCTGGCCAATTGTGTACCGCACACCGCAACCCTGAGCGGGGTGAAATAGCCACCGGGCAGCGTCTGACCAGCGCGGCGCATTGATCGGGGCAGACGCTTAGCAAGCTATCGAGTACACTGGCCAGCACCCGTTTCCGCGGCGACACGCTGCGGGATAACCCTGCCTTCCGAGCTGGCCCGTGACCCAACTGAACACTCCGCAACCGGTCCTGCGCAGCGTGCTAGTCGCGTTGATGCTGGCGATTTTCCTCGGGGCCCTGGACCAGACCATCGTCGCCGTGTCGATGCCGGCGATTTCCGCCCAGTTCAATGATGTCGGCCTGCTGGCCTGGGTGATCTCCGGCTACATGGTCGCCATGACCGTGGCCGTGCCGATCTACGGCAAGCTGGGCGACCTGTACGGCAGGCGGCGCATGATCCTCACCGGCACCGCCGTGTTCACCCTCGCCTCGCTGTTCTGCGCCCTGGCCCAGAACATGGAACAACTGGTGCTGGCCCGCGTGCTGCAAGGCATCGGCGCCGGCGGCATGGTCTCGGTCAGCCAGGCGATCATCGGCGACTTCGTGCCGCCCCGCGAGCGCGGTCGCTACCAGGGCTATTTCAGCAGCATGTATGCCCTGGCCAGCGTGCTCGGGCCGGTGCTGGGCGGCTACCTCACCGAGTACCTGTCGTGGCGCTGGGTGTTCTGGCTGAACCTGCCGCTGGGCCTGACCGCCTGGTGGGTGACCCGACGCGCCTTGCGCACCCTGGCGGTGCCCCAGGGCCAGGCGCGGGTCGACTACCTCGGCGCCGCCCTGCTGGTTTTCGGTTTGAGCAGCTTGATGCTCGGCATCACCCTGATCGGCCAGGGCCAGCCATGGAATGGCTCGCACGTCAGCAGCCTGCTGCTGTGCGCCCTGCTCGGCCTGTGCGTCTTCGTGCTGCATGAGCGGCGCACGCCAGAGCCGCTGTTGCCGCTCAAGCTGTTCGGCAACCGGGTCGCGATCCTGTGCTGGTGCACCATTTTCTTCACCAGTTTCCAGGCCATTTCCCTGACCATGCTGATGCCGCTGCGTTACCAGAGCATCACCGGCGCCGGTGCCGACAGCGCCGCCCTGCACCTGCTGCCGCTGGCCATGGGTCTGCCGATCGGCGCCTATTGCGGCGGCCGCCTGACCAGCTTCACCGGCCGCTACAAACCACAGATCCTCGGCGGTGCGCTGCTGATGCCCTTCGCCATCGTCGGCATGGCCCTGACACCGCCGCAGGCGGCCTGGCTCAGCGGCCTGTTCATGGTCCTCACCGGCATTGCCTCGGGCCTGCAGTTCCCGACCTCGCTGGTAGCGACCCAGAGCGCCGTGCAGCCGCGCGATATCGGCGTGGCCACCAGTACCACCAACCTGTTCCGCACCCTGGGCGGGGCCATGGGCGTGGCCTGCATGTCGGCACTGCTGTTGGCGATGTTGCAGGATGGCGGCCTGAGCCTGGCCGGCGACACCCTGCTCGGCAGCCTCAAGGCGGGTGAACCGAGCGCGCAAATGCAGGTCGAATTGCTTGAGACCTTCCGTCATTTGTTGCTGGGCAGTGCGCTGGTGTCGCTGTTCGGCCTGACGGCCGCGCTGACCCTGCCGGACCGGCAGCTGCGCGGCCATCAATAACCGGATTGTGAAGAGTGCGGAAACAGTTCCTCACAAACCTTCACAAAGTCTTATTTGCGCAATGCAGGGCTCAAGCGCAGCATATCCAGCCCGGTATCGATCCATTGCTCGGCTTCGCCCAGCAGGTCGAAGCTTTCCGGCAGGAGCAGCCAGCGGCGGATCAGGCCATCGATATAGGCAAAGATCGCCAGCGCCGCGCGCTCGGGGTCCACATCGGCGGGCAGTTGCCCGCGGTTGACTGCATTGCTCAACGACAACACGATGTTGGTATGACATTCGGCCGTCGAAAGCTGCCGTTGCTGGCGGATTTCGCACATATCATCGGTGAACTCGCACTTGTGATGCAGGATCTCATTGATTCGGCGGGTTTTCGGATCAAGCACCATCTGCTGCATCAGCTGGACCAGCAACTTGCGCATGCAGCCCAGCGGGTCGACTTCTTCTTCGCTCTCACTGGCCCTGGCGAGCGCATCAAGGGGCTCACGCAGGCTTTCGAGCATGGCCTCGACCAACTCGGCCTTGTCGTTGAAATGCCAATAGATGGCACCGCGGGTAACCCCCGCCAGCTTGGCGATGTCGGCCAGTGTGGTTCGCGCTACCCCGCGCTTGTAGAAAGCCTTTTCCGCCGCTTCGAGAATCTGGGCGCGGGTCTCCTGGGCTTCCTCTTTGGTTCGACGGACCATGGCAGTACAACCTCATCAATGCCCAGGCAAGCGTGCAGGCTCCTGGGGGCTAGGCCGGATCAACCTTCGGGGTTGTTACCGAATGTATAAGTTTCAGGGCTTGCGGCGGCCCGGGGCGATGCCGCACGGTATTTACAAACAACCATGAATGTAAGTATATTCCTTAGTAAGCTAAATATCTACTCGACAGCATTTTTTCTCTCGCACCCTTTCCACTATTCTTGAGCGTCTTGTGCTCTTGCGACCCGAGGATCTTCATGCAATTCAAGCCAGCTGTTACCGCTCTGGTATCCGCCGTCGCCCTGGCAACACTGCTCAGCGGCTGTAAAAAGGAAGAGGCAGCTCCCGCAGCGCAAGCTCCTCAGGTCGGCGTCGTCACCCTGCAAACCCAGGCCTATACCCTCACCTCCGATCTGCCGGGGCGCACCACCGCCTACCGCATCGCCGAGGTCCGCCCACAGGTCAACGGCATCATTCTCAAGCGCCTGTTCAAGGAAGGTACCGAGGTCAAGGAAGGCCAGCAGCTGTACCAGATCGACCCGTCGGTGTACGAGGCGACCCTGGCCAGCGCCCAGGCCAACCTGCAGTCGACCCGTTCGCTGTCCGAGCGCTACAAGCAGCTGGTGGCCGAACAGGCGGTCAGCCGCCAGGAATACGACGATGCGCAAGCCAAACGTTTGCAGGCCGAGGCAGCGCTGCGCAGCGCCCAGATCGACCTGCGCTACACCAAGGTCCTGGCACCGCTCAGCGGCCGCATCGGCCGCTCGGCCGTGACCGAAGGCGCCCTGGTCAACAATGGCCAGGCCGAAGCCATGGCGGTGATCCAGCAGCTGGACCCGATCTACGTCGACGTCACCCAGTCCTCGGCCGAGCTGCTCAAGCTGCGCCGCGAGCTGGAAAGCGGCCAGCTGCAGAAGGTCGGCGACAACGCCGCCAAGGTCACCCTGACCCTGGAAGACGGCAGCACCTACCGCCAGGAAGGTCGCCTGGAGTTCTCGGAAGTCTCGGTAGACCCGACCACCGGTTCCGTGACCCTGCGCGCCGTGTTCCCGAACCCCGAGCACAACCTGCTGCCCGGCATGTTCGTGCACGCCCGCCTGAAGGCCGGTGTCAACGCCCAGGCCATCCTGGCGCCGCAACAGGGCATCACCCGCGACCTCAAGGGCCAGCCAACCGCCCTGGTGGTCAACCAGGAGAACAAGGTCGAGCTGCGTCAGCTCAAGGCCAGCCGCACCGTCGGCAACGAGTGGCTGATCGAAGATGGCCTGAACGCCGGCGACCGGGTGATCACCGAAGGCCTGCAGTTCGTCAAGCCGGGCATCGAGGTCAAGGCCAGCCCGGCCTCCAACGTCAAGCCTGTACAGCCAGCCCAGGCCAATGCATCGACTGCAGGGGCCAAAGGGGAGTAAACCATGTCGAGATTCTTTATCGATCGCCCGATCTTCGCCTGGGTGATCGCCCTGGTGATCATGCTGGTCGGCGCCTTGTCGATCCTGAAGTTGCCGATCAACCAGTACCCCAGCATCGCACCGCCGGCCATCGCCATCGCCGTGACCTACCCGGGCGCCTCGGCGCAGACCGTGCAGGACACCGTGGTGCAGGTGATCGAGCAGCAGCTCAACGGTATCGACAACCTGCGTTATGTCTCGTCGGAAAGTAACTCCGACGGCACCATGACCATCACCGCCACCTTCGAGCAGGGGACCAATCCCGACACCGCCCAGGTCCAGGTCCAGAACAAGCTGAACCTGGCCACCCCGCTGCTGCCGCAAGAAGTGCAGCAACAGGGTATCCGCGTGACCAAGGCGGTGAAGAACTTCCTGCTGGTGATCGGCCTGGTGTCCGAAGACGGCAGCATGTCCAAGGACGACCTGGCCAACTACATCGTGTCCAACATGCAGGACCCGATCTCGCGTACCGCCGGTGTCGGTGACTTCCAGGTGTTCGGTGCCCAGTACGCGATGCGTATCTGGCTGGACCCTGCCAAGCTGAACAAGTTCCAGCTGACCCCGGTCGACGTGCGTACCGCCGTGGCCGCGCAGAACGTCCAGGTGTCCTCCGGCCAGCTCGGTGGCTTGCCTGCCCTGCCCGGCAACCAGTTGAACGCCACCATCATCGGCAAGACCCGCCTGCAGACCGCCGAGCAGTTCGAGAACATCCTGCTCAAGGTCAACCGCGATGGCTCGCAGGTACGCCTCAAGGACGTCGCCAAGGTCGGCCTCGGTGGCGAAAACTATGCAGTCAGCGCCCAATTCAACGGTAAGCCGGCGTCGGGCCTGGCGGTCAAGCTGGCCACCGGTGCCAACGCCCTGGACACCGCCAAGGCCCTGCGCAAGACCATCAGCGACCTGGAACCGTTCTTCCCGGAAGGCATGAAGGCGGTATTCCCGTATGACACCACGCCAGTGGTGACCGAATCGATCAGCGGGGTCATCCACACCCTGATCGAGGCGATCGTGCTGGTGTTCCTGGTGATGTACCTGTTCCTGCAGAACTTCCGCGCCACCATCATCACCACCATGACTGTACCGGTGGTACTGCTGGGCACCTTCGGCATCCTCGCCGCGGCGGGCTTCAGCATCAACACCCTGACCATGTTCGGCATGGTACTGGCCATCGGCTTGCTGGTGGACGACGCCATCGTCGTGGTGGAAAACGTCGAGCGGGTGATGGCCGAAGAGGGCCTGTCCCCCAAGGAAGCGACCAAGAAGTCCATGGGCCAGATCCAGGGCGCCCTGGTCGGTATCGCCATGGTGCTCTCGGCGGTACTGCTGCCGATGGCGTTCTTCGGTGGTTCCACCGGTGTGATCTACAAGCAGTTCTCGATCACCATCGTCTCGGCCATGGCCCTGTCGGTCGTGGTGGCCCTGATCTTCACCCCGGCCCTGTGCGCCACCATGCTCAAGCCGATCGCCAAGGGTGAGCATCACGTTGCCAAGCGCGGTTTCTTCGGCTGGTTCAACCGCAACTTCGATCGCAGCGTGCGCAGCTACGAGCGTGGCGTGGGCAATATCCTGCGGCACAAGGCACCGTACCTGCTGGCCTATGTACTGATCATGGTCGGCATGATCTGGCTGTTCACCCGCATCCCCACCGCCTTCCTCCCCGAGGAAGACCAGGGCGTTCTGTTCGCCCAGGTGCAGACCCCGGCCGGCTCCAGTGCCGAGCGGACCCAGGTGGTGATCGACGAGATGCGCGCCTACCTGCTGGACAAGGAAGCCGATACCGTTGCCTCGGTGTTCACCGTCAACGGCTTCAACTTCGCCGGTCGCGGCCAGAGCTCGGGCATGGCGTTCATCATGCTCAAGCCGTGGGAAGAGCGTTCCGCCGAGAACAACGTGTTCAACCTGGCCGCCCGTGCCCAGCAGCACTTCTTCACCTTCCGCGACGCCATGGTGTTCGCCTTCGCCCCGCCAGCGGTACTGGAGTTGGGTAACGCCACCGGTTTCGACGTGTTCCTGCAAGACCGTGCCGGCGTCGGCCACGACAAGCTGATGGAAGCGCGCAACCAGTTCCTCGGCATGGCCGCACAGAGCAAGGTCCTGGCTGCCGTGCGTCCGAACGGCCTGAACGACGAGCCGCAGTACCAGCTGACCGTCGATGACGAACGTGCCAGCGCCCTGGGCGTGACTATCGCCGACATCAACAACACCCTGTCGATTGCCCTGGGTGCCAGCTACGTCAACGACTTCATCGACCGCGGTCGGGTGAAGAAGGTCTATATCCAGGGTGAAGCCGGTTCGCGCATGAGCCCCGAGGACCTGCAGAAGTGGTACGTGCGCAACGCCGCCGGCGAGATGGTGCCGTTCTCTTCCTTCGCCAAGGGCGAGTGGATCTACGGCGCGCCGAAGCTGTCGCGTTACAACGGCGTAGAAGCCATGGAAATCCTCGGTGCACCAGCCCCTGGCTACAGTACCGGTGAAGCCATGCTCGAAGTCGAGCGCATTGCCGCGCAACTGCCCAAGGGCATCGGTTACTCCTGGACCGGCCTGTCGTATGAGGAGCGCCTGTCGGGCTCCCAGGCGCCAGCGCTGTACGCCCTGTCGCTGCTGATGGTGTTCCTGTGCCTGGCGGCGCTGTATGAAAGCTGGTCGATCCCGATCGCGGTCATGCTCGTGGTACCGCTGGGGATCATCGGTGCACTGCTGGCCACCAGCCTGCGCGGCCTGTCCAACGACGTGTACTTCCAGGTGGGTCTGTTGACCACCATCGGTCTGGCGGCGAAGAACGCGATCCTGATCGTCGAGTTCGCCAAGGAGCTGCACGAGCAGGGCCGCAGCCTGGTCGATGCCGCCATCGAAGCCTGCCGGATGCGTCTGCGGCCGATCATCATGACCTCGCTGGCGTTCATCCTCGGCGTGGTACCGTTGGCTACTTCCAGCGGCGCAGGTTCCGGCAGCCAGCACGCCATCGGTACCGGGGTAATCGGCGGGATGCTGACGGCCACCGTACTGGCGATCTTCTGGGTACCGCTGTTCTTCGTGACCGTGTCGTCCATGTTCGGCAGCAAGAAGCCCGAAGAAGACGCCACCCCTGAAACTCCACGCTATGAGGCCGGGCAATGAGTAAGTCCCTGTTGTCCCTGGCGGTCACCGCCTTCATTCTTGGCGGCTGCTCGCTGATCCCCGACTACCAGACCCCGGAATCGCCGGTGGCTGCGCAGTGGCCGCAAGGCCCTGCCTATTCGCCGACCGAGTCGGCGGATGTGGCCGCCGCCGAACAGGGCTGGCGTCAGTTCTTCCATGACCCGGCGCTGCAGCAACTGATCCAGACTGCGCTGGTCAACAACCGCGACCTCAAGGTCGCGGCATTGAACGTCGATGCCTACCGCGCGCAGTACCGCATCCAGCGGGCCGACCTGTTCCCGGCAGTCAGCGCCAATGGCAGCGGCAATCGCCAACGCCTGCCTGCCGACATGTCGCAGACCGGTGAAGCCGGTATCACCAGCACCTACTCGGCCACCCTCGGGGTGAGCGCCTACGAACTCGACCTGTTCGGTCGCGTGCGCAGCCTCACCGAGCAGCAACTGGAAATCTACCTGTCCAGTGAAGAAGCGCGGCGCTCGACCCAGATCGCCCTGGTGGCCAGCGTGGCCAACG
Organism: Pseudomonas sp. BGr12; assembly: GCF_030272895.1. Lineage (GTDB taxonomy): Bacteria > Pseudomonadota > Gammaproteobacteria > Pseudomonadales > Pseudomonadaceae > Pseudomonas. Next base: position 28,033 of record NZ_JALRNF010000013.1, read on the forward strand.
CCTACTTCACCTGGCAGGCCGACCAGGACCTGCTCCAGCTGACCGAAAACACCCTCAAGACCTACGAGGAAAGCTACGCGCTGACCTTGCGCAGCAATGAAGTGGGTGTCGCCTCGGCCCTGGACCTGAGCCAGGCGCGTACCTCGGTCGAGGGCGCCCGCGTGCGCCTGGCCCAGTACCAGCGCCTGGTGGCCCAGGACCAGAACAGCCTGGCCGTGCTGATCGGCACCGGCCTGCCGGACAACCTGCCAGCAGCCAAGGACCTCGACAGCGACCTGCTGGCCGAAGTACCGGCGGGCCTGCCGTCCGACGTGCTGCAGCGCCGTCCGGACATCCAGGAAGCCGAACACCTGCTCAAGGCCGCCAACGCCAACATCGGCGCCGCCCGCGCAGCGTTCTTCCCGAGCATCAGCCTGACCGCCAACGCCGGTACCATCAGCCCGGACATGAGCGGGTTGTTCAAGGGCGGTTCGGGCACCTGGCTGTTCCAGCCACAGATCAACCTGCCGATCTTCAACGCCGGGGCACTGCGTGCCAGCCTCGACTACTCGAAGATCCAGAAGGACATCAACGTCGCCAAGTACGAGAAAACCATCCAGACCGCCTTCCAGGAAGTCTCCGATGGCCTCGCCGCGCGCAAGACCTTCAACGAGCAGTTGCAAGCCCAGCGTGACCTGGTGTCTGCCAACCAGGACTACTACCGTCTGGCCGAGCGTCGCTACCGTATCGGTGTCGACAGCAACCTGACCTTCCTCGACGCCCAGCGTCAGCTGTTCAACAGCCAGCAGTCGTTGATCACTGACCGCCTGTCGCAGCTGGTCAGCGAGGTCAACCTGTACAAGGCCCTCGGTGGCGGCTGGTACGAGCAGACCGGCCAGGCGCAGCAGCAGGCGCAAGCCGAGGCGTCGAAAAGCTGATTGACCGTTGCATGAAAGAGCCCACCTTCGAGGTGGGCTTTTTTTATGTGTTCGATCGCGGGGCAAGCCCGCTCCTACAGGTCTGTGGGAGCGGGCTTGCCCCGCGATTGCCGTAAAAACTAACCAAACAGTTAACGTTCGATTATCGCCCAGTTCCGCCTGTAACGAATTGATTCCCCCTGCCCGTCGCCGCACCATCCTTTCTCAGCTGTTCCCAGCTTGTAACCCCAAGATCGATGCCCGGCCTGCGACCTTCAACCGTCGCAGCGGATGGCTTCGGCTTACATAAAAACAAGAGACACACACAAGATGACCGCACTCCCACCCGCACGACACCTGCTTCCAGGCCTGCTGGCCATGACTTGCACCCTGCCCGCGTTCGCGGCCGAAGGGGGCTTTGTCGAAGATGCCAAGGCCAGCCTCAACCTGCGCAATTTCTATATCAACCGCAATTTCGTCGACCCGGCCAACCCCCAGGGCAAGGCCGAGGAATGGACCCAGAGTTTCATCCTCGATGCCCGCTCCGGGTTTACCCAGGGCCTGGTCGGTTTCGGTGTCGATGTGCTGGGCCTGTATTCGGTCAAGCTCGATGGTGGCCGCGGCACGACCAATACCCAGCTGTTGCCGGTGCATGACGACGGTCGCCCGGCCGATGATTTCGGGCGCCTGGGCGTGGCACTCAAGGCCAAGGTCTCCAACACCGAGCTCAAGGTCGGCGAATGGATGCCGGTGCTGCCGATCCTGCGCTCGGATGACGGCCGCTCGCTGCCGCAGACCTTCCGTGGCGGGCAGGTCACCTCCCAGGAAATCGCCGGCCTGACCCTCTATGCCGGCCAGTTCCGCGCCAACAGCCCGCGCAACGACGCGAGCATGGAAGACATGTCGTTGAACGGCCGGCCGGCCTTCACCTCCGACCGCTTCAATTTTGCCGGTGGCGAATACAGCTTCAACGACAAGCGCACACTGATCGGCCTGTGGAACGCCGAGCTCAAGGACATCTATAACCAGCAGTACATCAACCTGGTGCACAGCCAGCCCCTGGGCGACTGGACCCTGGGCGCCAACCTCGGTTATTTCATCGGCAAGGAAGATGGCGCCGAACGCGCCGGTGAGCTGGACAACCGCACCGCCTCGGCCCTGCTCTCGGCCCGCTATGGCAGCAACACCTTCTATGTCGGCCTGCAGCGCGTCAGCGGCGACGATGGCTGGATGCGGGTCAATGGCACCAGCGGTGGCACCCTGGCCAACGACAGCTACAACTCCAGCTTCGACAATGCCCGGGAGCGCTCCTGGCAGGTGCGTCACGACTTCAACTTCGCCGGCGTCGGCGTGCCTGGCCTGACCTTGATGAACCGCTACATCAGCGGTGACAACGTGCACACCGGGGCGATCACCGATGGCGAGGAATGGGCGCGGGAATCGGAACTGGCCTATGTGATCCAGTCCGGGAGCCTGAAAAACCTGTCGGTCAAATGGCGCAACTCGACCATGCGCCGCGACTACAGCACCAATGCCTTCGACGAGAACCGCCTGATCATCAGCTACCCCATAAGCATCCTTTAATGCATCGCGGGGCAAGCCCGCTCCCACAGAGGTCCTGAACTGCCCCCCAGTGTCCAACTTTTGGGGTGCAGTTCATCCTGTGGGAGCGGGCTTGCCCCGCGATTGGCCTCACACCCCGCGCGTGGTCCGGCTGCGCTGCCCGCCAACGCCAACCGGCACATCGCCCTGCAAGGTCACCCGCCGCACCACCCGGCCCTGGGTGCCGTAGTCATCGACGGCGTAATGCTGGGTGGCGCGGTTGTCCCAGATCGCCACGTCGCCCGCCTGCCAACGCCAGCGCACGGTGTTTTCCAGGCGAGTGACATGGCTCTGCAGCAGGTTGAACAGGTGCGTGGAGTCGAACTGCGAATAGCCCTTCAGGCGTTTGACGAAGTGCCCGAGCAGCAGGGTTTTCTCGCCGCTGACCGGATGTACCCGCACAACCGGGTGCTCGGTTTCATACACGGTCGAGGTGAAGATCCGGCGGTAGCTTTCCTGCTGCTCCAGCGTGACATTCGGCTTGGCCCCTGCATAGTCGTACTCGTTGCTGTGCACGGCCCAGAGCTGGTCAGCCAGGGCCTGCAGTTCCGCCGGCAAGTCCTGGTAGGCCGATGCCGTGTTGGCCCAGACGGTGTCACCGCCCGATTCCGGCGCCACCACCGAGCGCAGGATCGAGGCCTTGGGATAGGCGTCGACGAAGGTCACGTCGGTGTGCCAGGAGTTGGCCCGGCGCCCTTCGCCGCCGTCCAGTTCCAGCAGAAAGCGCGTGCCGTCGCGCACCGGCACGGTGGGGTGGGCGATCGGCTCGCCAAGCAGGTGGGCGAAGGCTTCCTGGCCCTGGTCATCGAGGTGGTGCTGGGCGCGGAAGAACACCACCTTGTGCGCCACCAGCGCGGCCTGGATGGCCTCGATCACCGCGGGCTCGAGGTCGGCGCTCAATTGCACCCCGCGAATCTCGGCGCCGATGCGTCCAGCCACCGGGTGGATGTCCAGCACATGGCTGACGGCTGCTACGGCGTGTGCGGCATTGCTCATGGTACGACCCTCATCTGGCTGCTCTGGGAAAAATGCCGATGAAACACTTGCACTATCAATATGCAAATAAGCTCTAACAAATTGATACGTGCTTCATTGACGGAATAAGAGCTTGCATTTAAAACCTGAGCCTTCGTGGCGGCAAATACCTTCGCCGTATTTTTGGAATGCCGGGAAAGCATATGGATCTTCGCCAACTGCGTTACTTCATCGCCCTCAACGAACACCGCAGCTTCGTGCGTGCCGCCGACGCCATGGGCATCACCCAGCCCGCCTTCAGCCGCAGCATCCAGGGCCTGGAGCAGGAGTTCGGTTGCGTGCTGGTGGACCGTGGCAACAAGGACCTGCGCCCAACGCCCGAAGGCCAGGTGGTGCTGCAGCACGCCTTGCGCCTGGTCCAGGGGGCGGCGTTGTTGAGCAGCGAAGTGCTGGAGATGACCAAGCTCGATGCCGGCGAACTGCATTTCGGTTGCGGGCCCGCACCGGCGGTGCAACTGGTGCCCCAGGCGCTGGCGCAGTTTCTCGACGCCCACCCCAAGGTGCGCACCCGTCTCGAAGTGGATAACTGGGAAAAGCTCGGCAGGGCGTTGAACCGCGAGGAAATTGAATTCTTCGTCGCCGATATCCGCCAGTTCGAAGCCGATCCCAACTTCCATACCCTGCCCCTGAGCCCCCGTCGCGGCCTGTTCTTCTGCCGCCCCGGGCATCCCTTGCTGGCCAAGGACAGCCTGTCGACCAACGACATGTTCGACTATCCGCTGGCCACCACCTTGATCCCGCCGGGCGTGCGCAAGCTGCTGGCCAACCTGAGCGGCAAGACCGACTTCGTTCCGCAGATACAGACTGAACATTTGCCGACCCTGGTACGCCGGGTGCTGGGCAGCGACGCCATCGGCATCGGTACCGAGGAAGCCTTCGCCGAAGACATTCAGCAGGGCCGCCTGGTACGTCTGCACTGGCGCAACCTGCCGGCCAACCTCGACAGCCTCAATGCCCGCTGCGGCATTGTCAGCCGCAGCGGTTATCGCCTGTCGCCCGCGGCGCGGGCGATGATCGATACCCTGGTCAGCCTCGATCGGCAGCCAGCGGCGCAGCGGCTGGCTGGATAGCCTGGGGCGCCAGCCACTGGGCGACCTTGAACGGCTTGCGGATCAGGCGCTGCTCGGCGGCCAGGTCGACCGACGCCTGGAGCTGGTCGAGGAACGGCTGGTCGAGGCTGGAACGAAAGGTCTGCGCAAGCGGCTCGTCCTGCAGGTCACGCTGCAGGATCACCGGCGGGTAACTGGCCAGCTCCGACACCAGCTGGATGTAGGCCTGCTTGTTGCCCTCCTCGCTCAACCACTGCACCGCCTGCTGCTGGGCATCGAGCAGGCGCTCGACCAGCTCGGGGTGGGCATCGACGAAGGCACCGGAACCCACCAGCACCGCCTGGATACTGCCGGCGCCCCCCAGGTCACGGGTATTCAGCGGCAAGTCCGCCAGGCCGCGCGCCTGCAGGGCGTTCAACCCCGACAGCCCCCAGGTGGCATCGATCTGCCGGGCCGCCAGAGCGGCGATCGAGGCGTTGAAATCGAGGTTGATGACTTTGAAGTCCTTCTCGCTCAGGCCCTGGCTGGCCAGGGCGGCATCGAAGGACAACTGGCTCGCGGTACCACGGAAGATCGCCACGCGCTTGCCCTTGAGGTCCTGCAGGGTCTTGATGCCGCTGCCGGGCACCACGCCCAGGTAATGCTTGATGCCGCGCCCGGTGGCGGCCAGCAGGCGCGTGTCGACGCCGTTGGCCTTGCCGATGATGGCCGCCAGGTCGCCCAGGTAGGCGAAGTCGACCTGGCCGTTGGCAAAGGCTTCGTTGATCACCGGGCCCGCGCCCTTGAAGTAGTTCCACTGGATCTTGATGCCATCGGCGGCAAAGGCCTTTTCCAGCAACTGCTGATTGCGCAGCACATCGCTGACCCCGCCTCCGGAGTGCTTCGTGCCGGCACTCAAGTCCGGCACGGCAATGCGGATTTCCTTGACCGCAGCGGCCTGGGCCAGCGGCGGCAGCCAACCGACCACGGCTGCCAGGGCGGGGGCGGCGAACAGACTGAAAACACGGTTGATCGACAGGTTCATGGCACGCGACTCCTTGTAGTGGTGCGGCCACGCTAACCAGATCCCAAACCGATAAATAAATACTAATAAATTACATTTTAATAATAAAAAAACATAAGTACACCCTCACGGGACTCCGCGCCGGGGATGCATTCGGCGCAGGAAAAATATGCCTCGAAGGCATTGGATGTCGGTCTGGCGCAGTGCTTTAAATGCAGGCTCTTATCACCTATTCGAATTTATTTTTAGAAAAATATATCCGAAAGGAATATACAAATAGCCAATCCACGGAGGTCCGCCATGGCTCAAGTTTCCGTCTCTAGCCTGCCCCTGGCCCCCGCCACGCGGCGCCTGCACACACTGCCATGGCAACGCCTGCAAGGCTGGATCGTGCCGCTGGGCCTGGCCCTGTTGTGGTGGCTGGCCAGTAGCAACCGGTGGATGAGCGAGCAGATTCTGCCGGCGCCCAGCCTGGTCTGGCAGAGTGCCCTGGAGCTGAGCCACGGCGAGCTGTGGTCGCACCTGGCAATCAGCCTGCAACGCCTGCTGGTCGGGCTGCTGGCCGGGGTCGCCAGCGGTGCGCTGCTCGGCGCCTGGCTGGGCTTCAGTCGCCGCGCCGAACGCCTGGTGCTACCGACCTTCAACGCCCTGGCGCAGATTCCGACCCTGGCCTGGGTGCCGCTGTTCATGGTGCTGTTCGGCATCGGCGAATTGCTCAAGCTGGTGGTGCTGGTCAAGGCGATCATCGTGCCGGTCACCCTGCATACCCTGGTCGGCGTGCGCGATGCCCAGCCGCGCTTGCGCGAAGCCGCTGCCGTGCTGCAACTCCCCGGACACCTGCTGATCAGCAAACTGATCTTGCCCGCCGCCCTGCCCGCCTTCCTCGCCGGCGTGCGCCTGGCCCTGGCCACCGGCTGGTCGTCGCTTCTGGCAGTGGAGCTGCTGGCCTCCAGTGAAGGCATCGGCTACCTGATGGTCTGGGCCCGGCAGTTGTTCATGCTCGATATCGTCTTCGTCTGCATCGGCGTCATCGGTGTGCTGGGCTTTGCCATGGACCGTGGCCTGGGCTGGCTGGACCGGCGCCTGGTGCACTGGCCGCATCCCCCCGGCGCACAGCTGCGGGTGCAGCGCTTGCAAGGTATCGAACACCTGCAGGCACTGCTTCTGCCCCTGGCACTGCTGCTGGCCTGGCAACTGGCGAGCCAGTTGCACTGGGTCGATGCCAACATTCTCGTGGCGCCCTGGCAGGTGCTGCTCACCACCTGGCAAGGCGTGCTCGACGGTTCGTTGATTGCCGCCCTGGTGGTCAGTGTCGGCCGGGCCCTGGGGGGATTGCTGCTCGGTGGCGGACTGGGGTTTGGCCTGGGGCTGTGGCTTGGGCTTTCAGCGCCTGCCGAGCGCCTGCTGGCGCCCACCCTGGCGGCCCTGCGGCAGATCGCGATCTTCGCCTGGGTGCCCTTGCTCACCGCCTGGTTCGGCCTGGGCGAACTGGCCAAATGGGTGTTCGTGGGCCTTGCGGCGTTCTTTCCGCTGTTCATCGCCACCCAGCGCAGCGTCGCCCAGCGCTCGGCGCAACTGGACGAAGCCGCCCGGGTGCTGCACCTGGACCTGCGCCAGCGCCTGTTGCGCCTGGTACTGCCCGGCGCCGCACCGGGCATTTTCGCCGGCCTGCGCGTGGGCCTGATCTATGCCTGGCTCGGCACCATCGGCGCCGAGTACTTCATGCCCTCGGGCGGCGGTATCGGCAGCCTGATGATCGGCGCCCAGCAACTGTTGCGCATGGACCTGATCATGGCCGGGATGCTCCTGGTCGGCCTCACCGGGGCGCTGTTGGGCGCCCTCGGACAACACATCGAATCGCGTGCCACGCGCTGGAGACGAGCATGAATGCCATTGCCCATCCCTTGGTCAGCTTCAATCAGATCGGCAAACACTTCGCGGTAGCCGGCGGCGAGCTGGAGGCCATCCGCGACTTCAACCTGCAGATTGCCGACGGCGAGTTCGTCGCCATCGTCGGCGCCAGCGGTTGCGGCAAATCCACCTTGTTGCGCCTGCTGATCGGCCTGGACAACGACTACCGGGGGCAGATCCTGATCGACGGCCAGCCACTGACCGGCATCGGCCGCGAGCGTGGCATCGTGTTCCAGGAACATCGCCTGTTCCCCTGGCTGAGCGTGCGCGAAAACATCGCCCTGGGCCTGGTTAACGAAGCCTTGCCACCCCACGAGCGGGAACAGCGGATCGCCGACTACATCGCCCTGGTGGGCCTTGAGGACTTCACCCAGGCCTACCCGCACCAGCTCTCCGGCGGCATGGCCCAGCGTGTGGCGATTGCCCGCGGCCTGGTGGCCAGTCCGCGGATCCTGCTGCTCGACGAACCCTTCGGCGCCCTCGACGCCCTGACCCGCCAGCAGATGCAGGACGAGCTGCTGGCAATCCGCGAGCGGGCGCGGATCACCACCTTGCTGGTCACCCACGATGTCGAGGAAGCGCTGTTCCTGGCCGACCGGGTCGTGGTGCTCGAACCGCGACCGGGGCGGATCAAGCAGATCAAGCACATCGACCTGCCGCACCCGCGCCAGCGCGCCAGCCTGGATTTCCATCGCCTGCGCGAGGAACTGCTGCACGAACTGACCGCCGACGCCCGCTACCTGCCGGCCGCGCCGGTACAGATCAACAACCTGCCCCTGTCCTATCTAGCCTATTGAGAACCGACCATGAGCCAACGCCCCAACTTTCTGGTCATCGTTGCCGATGACCTGGGATTCTCCGACCTCGGCGCCTTCGGTGGTGAAATCGCCACCCCGAACCTCGACGCCCTGGCCACCGCCGGCCTGCGCCTGACCGACTTCCACACCGCGCCGACCTGCTCGCCGACCCGCTCGATGCTGCTGACCGGCACCGACCACCACATCGCCGGCATCGGCACCATGGCCGAGGCCCTGACCCCGGAGCTGATCGGTAAGCCCGGCTACGAAGGCTACCTCAACGACCGCGTGGTGGCCCTGCCGGAGCTGCTGCGCGAAGCCGGCTACCAGACCCTGATGAGCGGCAAGTGGCACCTGGGCCTGAAAGCCGAGCTTGCGCCCCACGCCCGTGGCTTCGAGCGCTCCTTCGCCCTGCTGCCCGGGGCGGCCAACCACTATGGCTTCGAGCCGACCTACGACGAACAGACCCCGCGCCTGCTCAAGTCCACCCCGGCGCTGTACATCGAAGACCAGACCTTCGTCGAGCACCTGCCCGAGGGTTTCTATTCCTCCGACGCCTTCGGCGACAAGCTGCTCGAATACCTCAAGGCGCGCGACCAGAGCCGCCCGTTCTTCGCCTACCTGCCCTTCTCGGCACCACACTGGCCGTTGCAGGCGCCGGCCGAGGTGGTCGCCCGCTACAAGGGGCGCTACGACGCAGGTCCCGAAGTGCTGCGCCAGGAGCGCCTGGAAAAACTGCGCGAGCTGGGCCTGATCAAGGCCGACACCCGTGCCCACCCGGTCGACAACCACTGGGCCAGCCTCAGCGATGAGCAACGCCAGCGCTCGGCGCGCTCCATGGAGGTCTACGCGGCGATGGTCGAGCGCATGGACTGGAACATCGGCCGGGTCCTGGATTACCTGCGCAACCAGGGCCAGCTGGACAACACCCTGGTGCTGTTCATGTCCGACAACGGCGCCGAAGGGGCGCTGCTCGAAGCCTTCCCCAAGTTCGGTCCGCACCTGGCCAGCTACCTGGACCAGCGTTACGACAACAGCCTGGAGAACATCGGCCGGGCCAACTCCTACGTCTGGTATGGCCCGCAGTGGGCCCAGGCGGCCACCGCGCCGTCGCGGCTGTACAAGGCCTTCACCAGCGAAGGCGGCATTCGCGTGCCGGCCCTGCTGCACTACCCGGCCCTGGCCCGGCAGAAGCAGATCAGCCATCAGTTCAGCACAGTGATGGACATTACCCCGACCCTGCTCGACCTTGCCGGCGTGCGCCACCCCGGCAAGCGCTGGCGCGGTCGCGATGTCGCGCCGCTGCGCGGCAAGTCGTGGCTGGGCTACCTGTCGGGGGAAACCGAGCAGGTGCATGACGAACGCACCGTCACCGGCTGGGAGTTGTTCGGTCGTCGGGCCATTCGCCAGGGCCAGTGGAAGGCGGTCTACATCCCGGGGCCGGTGGGCCCTGCCACCTGGCAACTGTACGACCTGGCCAGCGACCCGGGCGAAATCGACGACCTGGCGGCCAGCCAGCCCGAGAAACTGCAAGCACTGCTGGGCGAATGGCAGAAGTACGTCGAAGAGACCGGGGTGATTCTCAGCGAGTCGCCGTTCCAGCCGGACTAGCCAGGGCCTGCAGGCGGGCGAGGTCGAGAATCTCGATCTCGCCATAGCCCAGGCGCAACGCCCCTTCCTGTTGCAGCGACTTGAGGATCTGGTTGGTGGTCTGGCGTGACAGCGACAGCATCAGCGCCAGTTGCTCCTGGGACAGTTGCAGCAGGCGCCGGGTATCGTCCACCTCACCGTAACCGGCCGCGATCTGCAACAGCCGGTGGGCGACCCGTGGGGCCGCCGCCAGCAGGCTCTGTTGCTCGAGCGCGACAAACAGCCGGCGCAGCTTCTGGCTCATCAGCAAGGCAACGTCGCGCCAGTGGCAAGGGTATTGGTCCAGCAAGGCCAGCAGCTGCGCCTGCGGTACCCACAACAACCGCGTCGCGCCTTCGGCCTGGGCGTCATGGGTGCGCGGCTGACCGTCGAACAGGCTGATCTCGCCGAACCACTGCGGCGCCTCCACCAACGTCAGCAAGGCCTCCTTGCCCTCGTGGCTGACCGCCCCCACCCGCATCGCCCCGTCGAGCACCGCGTACAGGCCGCAAGGCGGGTCGCCGCGCTGGAACAGGAACTGCCCGGACACCAGCTCGCGCTGCCGGGAAAGATCCAGCAGGCTATCCTGAAGGAAACGTGGCAGATGCTTGAACCAGTGGCCCTGGAGCAGGGTGTCGCGCCAGGTGGGATCGGTGCTCATAACGCCTCGAAGGTCAACTCTGTCGGCTAGCCGACAGACAGCCGCAATGCCTGCAGGGCATGCTCAGGCCACCCTACAGGAGGAACAATAATGAAAAACCTGGTCGAACACCTCAGTCAATACGCCGCCTACCACCGCGACCCGCGCAACATTGCCACCCACTTCGTCGGCATCCCGATGATCGTGGTGGCGGTGACGGTACTGCTGTCCCGTCCGGGGCTGGATCTGGCCGGCATGTGGCTGTCGCCGGCAATGCTGGTGGCGATGGTGTCGGCCTGGTTCTACCTGCGCCTGGACCAGCGTTTCGGCCTGGTCATGGGCTTGTTGCTGGGCCTGTGCCTGTGGCTAGGCCAGGTGCTGGCGCAGCAAAGCACGATGGTCTGGTTGAGTGCGGGGCTGGGGCTGTTCGTCGCCGGCTGGGTGATCCAGTTCATCGGTCACCACTATGAAGGGCGCAAACCGGCCTTTGTCGACGATATCAGCGGACTGATCATCGGGCCGTTGTTCGTGGTGGCGGAGCTGGCGTTCCTGCTGGGGCTGTGCCCGGAACTGAAACGGGCGATCGAGCGCAATGTGGGGCCGGTGGCGATCCGGTAGAAGCATTGGGGGTCATCGCGGGGCAAGCCCGCTCCCACAGGTCTGCTCTGTGGGAGCGGGCTTGCCCCGCAATTGACTTACTCTCTGGACTCGACGCCCAGCTCATCCCACACCGACTCGGCCAGGTGGAAGGTCGCATTGGCCGCCGGGATGCCGCAGTAGATCGCGCTCTGCATCAGCACTTCCTTGATCTCCTCACGGGTCACGCCATTGTTGGCGGCGGCCCGCAGGTGCAGCTTGAGTTCTTCATTGCGGTTCATGCCGATCAGCATGGCGATGGTGATCAGGCTGCGGGTATGCCGTGGCAGGCCCGGGCGGGTCCAGATGTCGCCCCAGGCATGGCGGGTGATCATCTCCTGGAACTCGCCGTTGAAGTCATTGAGGTTGTTCAGGCTGCGCTCGACATGGGCATCGCCCAGCACCGCGCGCCGTACCTTCATGCCCTCTTCATAACGTTGTTTCTCGTCCACGAATCGCGCTCCTCAGCGGGCCAGCAGAAAATCGATGACACGGCGGCTGAACGGCTCGCCGACTTCGACGTTGGACAGGTGCGCCGCGCGGAACTCGGCGTATTCGGCACCGACCACATGCTCCTGGATGAACAGGCTGCCCGACGGCGGGGTCACCGCATCTTCGCTACCGGCAATCGCCAGCAGCGGTACGCGAATTTCGCCCAGTTGGTCACGGAAATCGGCATCGCGCACGGCGCCGCAGTTGGCTGCGTAGCCCTGGGGCGAGGTGGCCGCCAGCATGTCGGTGATGCGCTTGGCCTGGTCCGGATGGGCCGCCGCGTAGTCAGGCGTGAACCAGCGCTGGATCGAGGCGTCACGCAGGTCGACCATGGCTTTCTGGCCATCGCGCAGGACTGTCTCGATGCGCGGGTTCCAGGTCTCCGGGCCACCGATCTTCGCCGCCGTGTTGCAAACGATCAGCCGGTTCAGGCGCTCACCGGCATTGATCCCCAGCCACTGGCCGATCAGGCCGCCCATGGACAGGCCACAGAAGTGCGCACGTTCGATCTTCAGGGCATCGAGCAATGCCAGCACATCCCGGCCCAGCTGTTCGATGCTGTAGGGGCCTTCGGTTACCAGCGAGCCGCCATGGCCACGGGTGTCGTAACGCAGCACGCGAAAGTGCGCGGCGAAGGCCGGCACCTGGGTGTCCCACATGTGCAGGTTGGTGCCCAGGGAGTTGGACAGCACCAGCACCGGCGCGCCTTCAGGGCCGTCGAGTTGATAGTTGAGTACGCCACCTTCGAGTTGTACCTGTGCCACTTCAGCCTCCTCAGGCATTGGATTGGTGATGTTCGGCCAGCGCCCGCTCGACCCAGGCGCGAGCCTGGCCGAGGTAATGGGCGGGATCGAGCAGGCGATCGAGTTCGTCCGCCGAGAGTTCGGCGTTCACCTGCGGATCGTCGCCGAGCACGGCGCGCAGGTGACGGTGTTCGGCCACTGCACGCTTGCAGCAGGTTTCCAGCAAGTGATGGGCGTGGTCGCGGCCCAGGCGCTGGGCCAGGACGATGCTGACCGCTTCGGCCAGCACCAGGCCCTGGGTCAGGTCGAGGTTGTGGCGCATGCGTGCGGCATCCACCTGCAGGCCATCGGCGATGACCTGGGCCTGGCGCAAGGCGCCGGACACCAGGCAGCAGATCTCCGGCAGGGTTTCCCACTCGGCATGCCACAGGCCCAGGCTGCGTTCGTGCTCCTGGGGCATGGCCGCGAGCATCGTCGACACCAGCCCCGGCACCCGCGTCGCGGCGCCGATCAATACCGCAGCGCCCACCGGGTTGCGCTTGTGCGGCATGGTCGAGGAACCGCCCTTGCCCGGGGCCGAGGGTTCGAACACTTCCGCCGCCTCGGTCTGCATCAACAGGCTGACATCGCGACCCAGCTTGCCCAGGCTACCGGCGATCAGGCCCAGTACTGAAGCGAACTCCACCAGGCGATCGCGCTGGGTGTGCCAGGGTTGTTCCGGCAGGTGCAGGTCCAACTCTTTAGCCAGTGCTTCGGCCACCGGCAGGGCCTGGTCGCCCAGGGCCGCCAGGGTGCCGGAAGCGCCACCGAATTGCAGGGTCAGCAGGCGCGGCTTGAGCTCCTGCAGGCGCTGGCGATGGCGGGTCAAGGCGCCCAGCCAGCCGGCGATCTTCATCCCCAGGGTGACCGGCGTGGCATGTTGCAGCCAGGTGCGTCCGGCCAGCGGTGTATCGACATGGGCCTGGGCCTGACGCGCCAGCGCATCGGCCAGACGTTGCACATCGGCTTCGATCAGCGCCAACGCCACCCGCAATTGCAGGACCAGGCCAGTGTCCATGGCATCCTGGCTGGTAGCGCCCAGGTGCACATAACGTTCGGCCTCGGGCACGTCGCTGGCGATCACCTTGCCCAGCGCCTTGACCAGCGGAATCGCAGAGTTGCCGGCAATGGCGATGGCCTCTGCCAGGGCGGCGAAATCGAAGTGCCCGGCCCGGCAGGCGGTCTCGATCGGCGCCACCGCCAGCTGGGGAATCACCCCGACGGCGGCTTCGGCACGGGCCAGGGCGGCCTCGAAATCGAGCATGCCCTGCACCCGGCCACGGTCGGAAAACACCTCGCGCATGGCGGGCGCGGTGAAGTAGGCATCGAACAGCTGATTGCCCGGTCTCGGGTTCATCTACAAGTCCTTCAACAGGTCAATGATCGTTGTACAGGTAGGCCGCTTGCTTGGGCAGACGCAGGCTGAACAGGAACGCAATGGCCATCATGGCGGTAACGTACCAGTAAAAGGTGTTTTCCATCCCCAGTGATTTCAGCCCCAGCGCCACGTACTCGGCCGAGCCACCGAACATCGCGTTGGCCACCGCGTAGGCCAAACCCACACCCAGGGCTCGGACCTGCGGCGGGAACATCTCGGCCTTCACCAGGCCGCTGATCGAGGTATAGAAACTGACGATGCACAGCGCCAGGGTAATCAGCACGAAGGCCAGGAACGGGCTGCTGACCGTCTTCAGGGCCATCAGGATCGGCACGGTGAACACAGTGCCCAGGGCGCCGAACAGCAACATCGAATTACGCCGGCCGATGCGGTCGGAGAGCATGCCGAAGAACGGCTGCATGCACATGTACAGGAACAGCGCGCCGGTCATGATGAAGCTGGCAGTCTTGGCGTTCATGCCCGCGGTGTTCACCAGGTACTTCTGCATGTAGGTGGTGAACGTATAGAAAATCAGCGAACCGCCGGCGGTGTAGCCAAGCACTGTGATGAACGCTGCGCTGTGATGTCGGAACAATCCGGCCACGCTGCCGGCTTCCTTGTCGTTGCGGGTTTCGGCGCTGCTGGTTTCTTCCAGCGAACGGCGCAGGTACAGCGAGATCACGGCTGCAACCGCCCCGACCACGAACGGAATCCGCCAGCCCCAGGCGCGCAGTTCATCCTCGCTGAGCAGTTGCTGGAGGATGACCACCACCAGCACCGCCAGCAACTGGCCGCCGATCAGGGTCACGTACTGGAACGAGGCGAAGAAACCGCGCTGGCCGCGCAGGGCCACTTCACTCATGTAGGTGGCCGTGGTGCCGTATTCACCGCCCACCGACAGGCCCTGGAACAGCCGCGCCAACAACAGCAGCGCCGGCGCCCAGGCGCCGATCGAGGCGTAGGTCGGCAGGCAGGCGATGACCAGCGAGCCTGCGCACATCATCAGGATCGAGATCACCATCGAATTCTTGCGGCCATGTCGGTCGGCCACCCGGCCGAACAGCCAGCCACCGATGGGTCGCATCAGGAACCCGGCGGCGAATACCCCGGCGGTGTTGAGCAACTGCACGGTCGGATCGTCGGAAGGAAAGAACGCCGGGGCGAAGTAGATGGCGCAGAAGGCATAGACATAGAAGTCGAACCACTCCACCAGGTTGCCCGAAGAGGCACCGACGATGGCGAAGATACGCTTACTGCGCTCCTCACCGGTGTAATAGGCTGTTGTCATGGCATTTCACTCCTGGAGAGGGTTACTGGAGTCTAGACACATTCAGTAACACTCTCGTTCCACAAACAATCACCCCGGACGAGTGACCCTGCGTGGGGGCCACCCGACCGGAGTCATTGGTTCACACTCGCTCGATGGCCAGGGCCAGGCCCTGCCCTACGCCGACGCACATGGTCGCCAGGCCCTTGCGACCGCCGGACTTCTCCAACTGGTGCAAAGCGGTGAGGATCAGGCGTGCGCCACTCATGCCCAGGGGGTGGCCCAAGGCAATGGCGCCACCGTTGGGGTTGACCTGCGGCGCATCGTCGGCCAGGCCCAGTTCGCGCAGCACGGCCAGGCCCTGGCTGGCGAAGGCTTCGTTGAGCTCGATGACATCGAAGTCGCTGACCGCCACGCCCAGGCGCTCGGTCAGCTTGCGTACCGCAGGCACCGGACCGATACCCATGACCCGCGGCGCAACGCCGGCACTGGCCATGCCCAGGACCCGGGCACGTGGGGTCAGGCCGTGTTTTTTCACTGCCTCGGCCGAAGCCAGGATCAGCGCCGCAGCACCGTCGTTGACGCCCGAGGCATTGCCGGCGGTGACGGTCTTGTCCGGGCCGTTGACCGGCTTGAGCCGGGCCAGGGCTTCGAGGGTGGTGTCAGCCCGTGGGTGCTCGTCGTGTTCGACCAGGGTCTCGCCTTTTTTGTGGGCGATACGCACCGGCACGATTTCTTCGGCGAAGAAACCGGCGGCCTGGGCCACCGCCGTGCGCTGCTGGCTGCGCAGGGCGAAGGCGTCCTGGTCGGCGCGCGAGACCTGGTAGTCGTCAGCCACGTTGTCGGCGGTCTGCGGCATGGCATCGACGCCGTACTGGGCTTTCATCAACGGGTTGATGAAGCGCCAGCCGATGGTGGTGTCTTCCAGCTTCATGTTGCGCGAGTAGGCGCTGTCGGCCTTGCCCATGACAAACGGTGCACGGGACATCGACTCGACACCGCCGGCAATCGCCAGCTCCATCTCGCCGCTGGCGATGGCTCGGAACGCCGTACCGACGGCATCCATGCCCGAGGCGCAGAGGCGGTTGAGGGTCACGCCCGGCACGCTGTCCGGCAGGCCGGCCAGCAGCAGCGCCATGCGTGCGACGTTGCGGTTGTCTTCACCGGCCTGGTTGGCGCAGCCGAGGAACACTTCGTCCAGCTGCTCCCACTGCACCTGTGGGTTGCGCTCGATCAGCGCCTTGATCGGCACCGCCGCCAGGTCGTCGGCGCGTACGCCGGCCAAGGCGCCGCCGAAGCGGCCGATGGGGGTGCGAATGGCGTCGCAGATAAATACGTCACGCATCAGGCTTCTCCTGGCGCTTGGCCGTGGGCGGCGGCGGTGCGCGCTTCCAGGTCACGCAAGGCGCTGAGTTCGACCTCGGTCGGTTCGGCGGTGGTCTCGACGTTGTCGGCAAAGCGGATGGCCCAGCCGGTCGCTGCGATGATCTGCTCGCGGGTCACGCCCGGATGGATCGCGGTGACGATGAACTCGTTGGTGCCGGCTTCCGGCTCCATGATGCACAGGTCGGTGATGATGCCCACCGGCCCCTGGCCTGGCAGGCCCAGGCGCTGACGCGAATCGCCACCCTCGCCATGACCGACCGAGGTGATGAAGTCGAGCTTGTCGACGAAGGCGCGGTTGGACTGTTTGAGGATGATCAGCACCTGCTTGGCGGAACCGGCAATCTCCGGCGCCCCGCCGGCACCTGGCAAGCGCACCTTCGGTTGATGGTAGTCACCGACCACGGTGGTGTTGATGTTGCCGAAGCGGTCGACCTGGGCAGCACCGAGGAAGCCCACGTCGATGCGTCCGCCCTGCAGCCAGTAGCGGAAGATCTCGCCGGTCGGCACCACGGTGTCGGCGGTTTCGGCCAGCTCGCCATCACCGATGGACAGCGGCAGCACGCTCGGCTTGGCACCGATCGGACCGGATTCGTAGATCAGTACCACATCCGGCGAGGACGTCAGGCGGGCCAGGTTGGCAGCCTTGGACGGCAGGCCGATGCCGACGAAGCATACGGCACCATTGCGCAGACGACGGGCTGCGGCGACGGTCATCATTTCATTGGTGGAGTAGCTCATTGTGCAGCCTCCGAAGCGCTGGCCAGTTTTGCCTTGAATTCGTTGAAGTCGGCGGTGCCGCGAATGTAGGTGTCGATCCAGGCGCTGAAGGTTTCGCGACTGCGGGCAATCGGGTCCCAGGCCTGGTAGAAGCGGTTGTCACGCTCGTAGTAACCGTGGGCGTAGGACGGGTGGGCGCCGCCAGGCACCAGGCAGACCGCCGACAGTGCCCAGGTCGGCAGTACGCAGGCGTTCATCGGTGCATTGAGGTCATCGACGATCTCTTCGACGGTGACGATGCAGCGCTTGGCCGCCAGGGCCGCTTCCTTCTGCACCCCAAGGATGCCCCAGAGCAGCACGTTGCCCTTGCGGTCGGCTTTCTGCGCGTGGATCACGGTGACGTCCGGGCGTACCGAAGGCACGGCGGCGAGCACTTCACCGGTGAACGGGCAGGTAACGCTCTTGATCAGCGGGTTGACCTTGGGCAGGTCGGAGCCGGCGTAGGCACGCAGCACCGCAAACGGCAGGCCCGAGGCACCGGCAACGTAGGCGTTGGCCAGGTCCGCGTGGCTGTGCTCCTCGATTTCCATCGCGTGCGGCCACTGTTTCTCTACCGCGTCGCGCAGGCGGTGCAGCGAGCCGACGCCAGGGTTGCCACCCCAGGAGAAAATCAGTTTGCGGGCACAACCGGCGCCGATCAGCTGGTCGTAGATCAGGTCAGGCGTCATGCGTACCAGGGTCAGCTCTTTCTTGCCCTGACGGATGATTTCATGCCCTGCGGCAGTGGGAATCAAGTGGGTGAAGCCTTCGAGGGCGACGCTGTCACCGTCGTGGACGAACTGCTTCACGGCGTCGTGGAGCGAGAGGATTTCAGCCATTGCAGACTCCTGGATATGCTGAGTCGAGGTCGGTGTGCAAGGCGCCTTGGGCGGCGCCGGTATGGGTTCCAGATTAAGGCGGGGTTTGGGTCGCTACAATCCGATAATCGACTAACTGTTCGATTATCGAACAAAATGTAATTCCTTGTGGGAGCGGGCTTGCCCCGCGACTACGATGTTTCTGGCACAACGCTATCGCGGGGCAAGCCCGCTCCCACGGAAGGCAAATCGAGCGTCGGGGTGGATCAGGTCGCGTCGGCGTGGCTGACGACGCCTTTGACGATCACCGCCACGGTGGCAAGCCCGGCCGGGATCACCAGCGCGGTCAGCACCTGCTCGAAGTTCCAGCCCAGGCCCAGCAGGGTCGCGCCCATCCAGGCACCGAGGATCGCGCCGAAACGACCGATGCCGAGCATCCAGGAAACGCCGGTGGCACGCCCTTGGGTCGGGTAGAAGCGCGCGGCCAGCGAGGGCATGGCCGACTGCGCACCGTTCACGCACATGCCGGCAATCAGCACCAGGGTCGCCAGCAGGGTGATGTTGCCCAGGCTCTGGCCGACCGCGTAGGCGAACACCCCGGCCAGCAGGTAGAAGGTGCCGATGACTTTATGCGGGTTGTAGCGGTCCATGGCCCAGCCCACCGCAACCGCGCTGAGCACGCCGCCGAACTGGAACAACGCACCGATGAAAGCCGCCTGCTCCATGCTCGCGCCGCTATCACGCATCAGCGTCGGCAGCCAGCTGGTCAGCAGGTAGACGATCACCAGGCCCATGAAATAGGTCAGCCACAGCAACAAGGTGCCGACGCTGTAGGTGCCGGAGAAGATCACCGCAAAGACGTTGCGCGCCTTGACCGTTTTCTGCTCCGGCACGCTGAAGCTCGAGGCCTGGCCGACAATGGCCGGCGCGATCGGTGCCAGGGTCTTGCGTACTTTGTCGGTGCCGCGGTTGCGCACCACCAGGTAGCGCGCCGACTCCGGCAGCCAGACCATCAGCACCAGGGCCAGCAGCAACGGCAGCACGCCACCGATCAACAGCAGGCTGTGCCAGCCGAAGGCCGGGATCAGCTTGGCGGAGATAAAGCCGCCGCCGGCCATGCCCAGGTTGAAGCCGCAGAACATGCTGGTGACCAGTAGCGACTTGAGCCGCTCGGGGGTGTATTCGGAGAGCAGCGTGGTGGCATTGGGCATGCCGGCGCCCAGGCCCAGGCCGGTCAGAAAGCGCAGCACCAGCAACTGGTCGACATTGGTGCTGTAGGCCGAGGCCAGGCTGAAGGCGCCGAACACCACCACGGCCGCCACCAGTACGATCTTGCGTCCGAAGCGGTCAGCCAGAGGCCCGGAACCCAAGGCGCCGAACACCATGCCGATCAACGCGGCACTCATGACCGGGCCCAGGCTGGCACGGTCGATACCCCAGTCCTGGGACAGCGCCGGGGCAATGAAGCCCATGGCCGCGGTATCCAGGCCATCGAGGAAAACGATCAGGAAACAGAGGATCACCACCCGCCACTGATAGCGCGACAGGGGTTGGTTATTGATGAAGGACTGCACATCAAGGCAGTTTCCGACAGCAGCTTGCGGACTGTTCATTATTTTTATCCAGTGGGAGCGCGCGGGAGTGCGGGTGCGCGGTTGAACGGCACGGACGACAGGGTGCGGGGGGCGACGCGGCAGTCAGCCGCTATGCAGTCCGTGCTCGGACAAGTGCGGGCGGTGCATCGAAGGGAAGTGGGTCATGGGGCGTACGCCTCTCGCTCATTATTATTGGCGGTCAGTGCGGGCTGACCGGTGCGAGCGACATTAATAAGGCACCCAAAGCGGCGCAATTCGATAAACGCAACTGTGTGCGTTTATCGAACAGGAAAGTGCAACATCAGACGAACAACTGGGCACTCAGGTCGCGACTGGCCGCCAGCATGATCGGCAGGAAGCGTTGCTCAAGCTCGGTACGGCTGACCCGTCCGGCGTGGGTACTGACATTGAGCGCGGCCAGTACCTGGCCGGAAGCGTCGTACACCGGCACGGCAATCGAACGCAGACCCTGTTCCAGCTCCTGGTCGACCACGCACCAGCCCTGCTGGCGAACCTGCTGAAGGCATTCGAGCAAGGCCACAGGATCGTGAATGGTACGGCTGGTCTTGGCCTGCAGGTCGGCATGCTCCAGGTACTCGTGCAGCGTCGCATCGTCCAGCGCCGCCAGCAGGATCCGCCCCATGGAGGTGCAATAGGCCGGCAACCGGCCACCCACCGAGAGGTCGACCGAAATCAGGCGCTGCACCGTGGCCGAGCGGGCGATATACAGAATGTCATCGCCTTCCAGGGTCGCCATGTTGCAGGCCTCGTGGAGCTGGTCGCTCATGCGGTCCAGGTACGGCTGGGCCGACACCGCCAAGGGTGTCGACGACAGGTAGGCATGCCCCAGGGTCAGGACCTTGGGCAACAGCGAGTAAGTCCGTCCGTCGGTCGTGGCATAGCCCAGCTTGATCAGGGTGTGCAGGCAACGACGTACGGCAGCGCGGGGAATTTCCGTACGGTGGCTGATCTGCGCGATGGTCAGGTGCCGCTTGCGTTCCTGAAACGCCTGCACCACTGCCAGGCCACGGGCCAGCGAGGTCATGAAATCCGGGTCTCCGGTGAACGCCTGGATACGCCTGGCCGGTGACGCAACGATAGGCGGCGCCAAGGAGGCAAACGAGCTGCGCACCTGATCGCTCAATCCAGATCCTTTGGGCTGTGTTTCTTCTGTCATGGTTCACCTCGGCAACACGGTCACTGGTGCGATTATCGAACCAACGACCGATAATCGCAATTGACCGATACCCTCAATTACTTATACCTTTCTACCGCCACCACGTGGCTTCTTGGAGAGACTGGTCAGGTACCCACCGTAGAAGTCCCAGGCACGGCCTTGCCCACGAAGCGAGGCCGTTTTTATTCCCCTTCGTTTCATCCCCTGGCAAAAGTGTGTGCAGGCAGGCTTCCAGCGACAATGGCGGGTGAATGCCGATCCAACCCGGGCTGTAACAAACGACATCTTTTGTTGTCATTGATCGAGCAATAGCGGCAGATACGCTGATACAACTTGCTTGCTATACTGAACATTCAAATCCACAGCCCGACAGGCCGTGTGCAAGTTGCGCATCGCGCGCCCGTGCACGCATTAATGCCCGGGTCCATTTATTACATACAGGTAGTACTGTGACGAAAGATGAACTGCGCGCGGAACTTGAGCGCCAGGAACAACGCTACAAGGAAGTTTACGGCGGGGAAGTCACCACCTACGCCGCGCAACCCGACCCTGAACGCAAGCCGTGGCGCAAACGCGCAAGTATTCGCGACCAGGCCTTCGCCCAGGAGCTGCAAAAAATAGAGAAAGAACTGAAGGGCGACGAGGCTTAACCTGCCTTCGCCCCTCCCCACCGCTTGCCTGTGGCAGGTGGAATGGCGGTTTTTTGCACAGAAAACCGCGTGCCGATCATTACCGTGTCGGCAGCAGGTCGAAACGGAATCTCACAAATTTCATACAATCGTTTGAATTTTTTCCCACAGACGACGAACGGCCTAAACCGTTAAATTTTCTCGATTTTTTCCGATTTTAGCCGGCATTTTCCTGATTCTTGCCGGTACATGCCCCTCGCACAAAGCGCTCGAACGCTCAGCACCGGTCAGCAGCAAGTGCATCGATTAGCAGGGATTTCTGGCATAATCGCGCCCCCTTATGACCGGGTCAGAAAACCTTCATGATCGATTTATTCAGCGGACTTGATGCCTGGGTACTGGTGAGCCTGCTGCTCGCTTTGACCTTCGTACTCGCCTTCGAGTTCATCAATGGCTTTCATGACACCGCAAACGCGGTCGCGACAGTCATCTATACCAAAGCCATGCCCCCGCACCTGGCGGTGTTCTTCTCCGGGGTGTTCAACTTCCTTGGCGTGCTGCTCGGCGGTGTCGGGGTGGCCTATGCCATCGTTCACCTGTTGCCGGTGGAGTTGCTGATCAATGTGAACACCGGTCATGGACTGGCCATGGTTTTCTCCTTGCTGGCCGCCGCCATCGCCTGGAACCTGGGCACCTGGTACTTCGGTATCCCGGCCTCCAGCTCCCACACCCTGATCGGCTCGATCCTCGGGGTTGGCCTGGCCAACGCCCTGATCAGCGACATCCCACTGGGTGAAGGGGTCAACTGGCAGAAGGCGATCGACATCGGCATGTCCCTGGTGCTGTCGCCCATGGCCGGCTTTGCCGTGGCTGCGCTGGTGCTGATCGGCCTGAAATGGTGGCGCCCGCTGTCGAAGATGCACAAGACGCCAGAACAGCGCCGCAAACTCGACGACAAAAAGCACCCACCGTTCTGGAACCGCCTGGTGCTGGTGATGTCGGCCATGGGCGTGAGTTTCGTGCACGGCTCCAACGACGGCCAGAAGGGTATCGGCCTGATCATGCTGGTGCTGATCGGTATCGTACCGTCCCAGTTCGTCCTCGACCTGAACAGCACCACCTACCAGATCGAGCGGACCCGCGACGCCACCCTGCACCTGAGCCAGTTCTACCAGCGCAACGAGGCGACCCTGGGTGAGTTCCTGGCCCTTGGCAAAGCCAAGGACACCGACCTGCCCGAGCAGTTCAGCTGCAACCCGCAGCAGACCGAGCCGACCATCGCGGCCCTGCTCGACTCGCTCCAGGGTGTGGCCGACTACCGTTCGCTGACCCCGGAAAAACGCGTTGAAGTGCGTCGCTACCTGCTCTGCCTGGACGACACCGCGAAGAAGGTCGGCAAGCTGCCGGGCCTGGAGAAGCGCGAGAAGGCTGACCTGGAGAAGCTGCGCAAGGACCTGACCGCCACCACCGAGTACGCGCCGTTCTGGGTGATCCTGGCCGTCGCCCTGGCCCTGGGCCTGGGTACCATGGTCGGCTGGAAGCGTGTGGTACTGACCATCGGCGAGAAGATCGGCAAGCAGGGCATGACCTACGCCCAGGGCATGTCGGCGCAGATCACCGCAGCCTGCGCCATCGGCATGGCCAACATCTTCAGCCTGCCGGTATCGACCACCCACGTATTGTCGTCGGGTGTGGCCGGTACCATGGTGGCGAACAAGAGCGGCCTGCAAGGCGGCACCGTCAAGACCATCCTGCTGGCCTGGGTCCTGACCCTGCCGGCAACCGTGGGCCTGTCGGCAACCTTGTTCTGGCTGGCGACCAAGTTCGTCGGCTGAAACACGCCCCCATGAAAAAGGCGCCTACGGGCGCCTTTTTTTTTGTGGGAGCGGGCTTGCCCCGCGATTGCGGTCTGTTTGCAACATCGCATCGCGGGGCAAGCCCGCTCCTACAGGTTACCGACGCTTGCTGCCACCGAGCAGCGACCCCATCAGGCCTCGCACCAATTGGCGACCGAACTGGTTGGCCGCCTGGCGCACCGCCGACTTGATCGCTTGCCCCGCGGCACTCTGGAGAAATTCTCCAGCCTTGTCGGCCAGGCTTTCCTCGGCGGCTGCAGGCGCCTGCTCCGGCGCCTGTGCCCCACCCTTGCGCGCCATGAGCATTTCATAGGCCGACTCGCGGTCCACCGCCTTGTCATAACGTCCGGCCAGCGGTGAAGCCGCGATCAATGCCGCACGCTCGGCCTCGCTCAGCGGCCCGATTCTCGACTGGGGCGGTGCAATCAACACACGCTGGACCATACCGGGCGTGCCCTTTTCCTGCAGAATTCCCACCAGCGCTTCGCCGATACCCAGTTCGGTCAACACACTCAAGGTGTCGAAATCCGGGTTCGGACGGAAGCCCTCGGCCACTGCTTTGAGCGACTTCTGTTCCTTGGCGGTGAAGGCGCGCAAGCCGTGCTGAATGCGCAAGCCCAGTTGCGCCAGGACATCGTCGGGCAAATCGCCCGGCGACTGGGTGACGAAGTACACCCCCACCCCCTTGGAACGGATCAGGCGCACCACCTGTTCCAGCCGGTCCTGCAGCGCCTTGGGCGTACCGTTGAACAGCAGGTGCGCTTCATCGAAGAACAACGCCAGCAACGGCTTGTCGGCATCGCCCCGCTCGGGCAGTTGCTCGAACAGTTCGGCCAGCAGCCAGAGCAGGAAGGTGGCATAGACCTTGGGCGCCTCATGCACCAGGCGGCTGGCATCGAGCAGGTGAATGCGTCCACGGCCATCGGCATCAGGGCGCAGGATATCTTCCAGCTGCAGGGCCGGCTCGCCGAACAACGCCTCGGCGCCCTGCTGCTCCAGGGTCGCCAGGCGTCGCAACAGGGCCTGGCTGGAGCCGCTGGTCATCAGCGCACTGTCTTCGCCAAGCAGTTGCGGGTTGTCCTTGAGGTGCGCAAGCAGGGCCTTGAGGTCCTTGATATCGAGCAATAGCAGGCCTTCACGGTCGGCCACCTTGAACGCGGCATAGAGCGCGGCCTGCTGACTGTCGGTCAGCTCCAGCAGGTTGCCCAGCAACAGTGGGCCCATTTCGCTCAAGGTGGTGCGCAAGGGATGGCCGGACTGACCGTTCACATCCCACAAGCTGACCGGATACGCCTTGGGCCGGTGTTCAAGCCAGGGCATGCCGGCAATGCGTTCGGCCACCTTGCCCTGAGGGTTGCCCACCGCGCCCAGGCCACACAGGTCGCCCTTGACGTCGGCGGCGAACACCGCCACGCCGGCATCGCTGAAGGCCTCGGCCATGTGCTGCAGGGTCACGGTCTTGCCGGTGCCGGTGGCGCCAGCGACCAGGCCATGGCGGTTGGCCAGGCGCATGGCTTGGCCGACCGGCTGACCACTGAGGTCCGCACCGAGAATGAACTGCGAAGAATCAGGCATGTTTTTTCACCCTCTGTTTAAGCTTTGGCTCGAATCGGCCGATATCACATTAGCGATAGACCACCAGAAAGACAGGAAAAGCCCGACAAGGACAGGGGACCTGCACTGCTTTCAACTGCTCTTTGTGCGAAAGACCCGGATAATAAGACCTTAGCGGACCGACACGTTATGAACAAAAGCCTCCGATTCAGCCACAAGATCCTGCTGGCCGCTTCCTTGATCGTCATGATCGCGTTCACCCTTTTCACTTTGTACAACGACTTCCTGCAACGCAATGCAATTCGCGAAGACCTGGAAAGTTACCTCGCACAAATGGGTGATACCACTTCGACCAACATCAAGAACCTGTTTGATGGCCGCATCATGCTGGTCCAGAACGTGGCGCAGAACATTGCCGCATTCCCGGAAAAAGAGCAGATCGGTACCCTGCTGGGCCAACAGTCCCTGGTGTCGAGCTTTTTGACTATTTACCTGGGGGACGTCGACGGCGGCTTTACCATTCGTCCGCAGACCAAGATGCCTGATGGCTACGACCCGCGAGTACGCCCCTGGTACAAGGACGGGATGGCCGCCAACGGGCCGATCCTGACCGAGCCCTATGTGGACGTCAGCACCGGCAAAATGGTGATTTCGGTGGTCACCACTGCCGCGCGCAACATCGGCGTAGTGGGCGGCGACCTGGCACTGGACGGCCTGACCGAGATCATCAACTCGCTGAACTTCGGTGGCATGGGCTATGCGTTCCTGGTCAACGACCAGGGCAAGATCCTGGTCCACCCGGACAAGAACCTGGTGATGAAGTCGCTGTCGGACCTGTTCCCGCAGAACACCCCGCGCCTGAGCAAGGACCTGAGCGAGGTTGAGCTCAATGGCGAAACCCGCCTGCTGACCTTCGCCCCGGTCAAGGGCCTGCCTTCGGCCAACTGGTACATCGGCCTGTCCGTAGACAAGGACAAGGCCTACGCAATGCTCAGCACCTTCCGCACCTCGGCTGTGATCGCCACCCTGGTTGCCGTGGTCATCATCATCGCCCTGCTCGGCCTGCTGATCCGCGTCCTGCTGCAGCCGCTGCACACCATGACCCGGGCCATGGAAGACATCGCCGAAGGCGAAGGCGATCTGACCAAGCGCCTGACTCTGCACAGCCAGGATGAATTCGGCATTCTCGGCACGGCATTCAACCGTTTCGTCGAACGTATCCACGGCTCGATCCGCGAAGTGTCCTCGGCTACCGAACAGGTCAACGAAGTTGCCCTGCGGGTGGTCAGCGCCTCCAACTCGTCGATGGTCAACTCCGACGAGCAGGCCAACCGCACCAACAGCGTTGCCGCGGCGATCAACCAGCTCGGTGCCGCTGCCCAGGAGATCGCCCACAACGCAGCGCAAGCCTCGCAACAGGCGAGCTCGGCACGCCACCTGGCCGAAGAAGGCCAGCAAGTGGTCGATCGCAGCATCCAGGCGATGAACCGTCTGTCGGACCTGATCTGCACCTCCAGCTCGCACATCGAGACCCTCAACAGCAAGACCGTGAACATCGGCCAGATCCTTGAGGTCATCACCAGCATCTCCCAGCAGACCAACCTGCTGGCCCTCAACGCGGCCATCGAGGCAGCGCGGGCCGGTGAGGCTGGTCGTGGTTTTGCCGTGGTCGCCGATGAAGTACGCAACCTGGCGCACCGTACCCAGGAGTCGGCGCAACAGGTGCAGAACATGATCGAGGAGCTGCAGGTCGGCGCCCGCGAGTCGGTCGACACCATGAGCCAGAGCCAGCGCCACAGCCAGGACAGCGTGGACATCGCCAACCAGGCCGGCGAGCGCCTGGGCAGCGTGACCTTGCGTATCGGCGAGATCGACGGCATGAACCAGTCGGTGGCCACCGCCACCGAAGAGCAGACCGCCGTGGTCGATTCGATCAACATGGACATCAACGAAATCAATATGCTCAACCAGGAAGGGGTCGAGAACCTGCAGTCGACCCTGCGCGCCTGCGCCGACCTTGAGCAACAGGCCAGCCGCCTGAAACACCTGGTCGGCAGCTTCCGTATCTGAGCCCCCGGGCAGCGGCGCCCGCCGCTGCCCCTCCCCTGCATCGCGATCGAACAAACTATCCTTAATAGAGGTCAACCTTAGGGCGCGTCATTCCGTGCACAACTGTGGCGGCGGACGCACCCTGAAGACGATCTCGGAGGGATGCTGATCGTGCACATCGCTGACATCACCATGTTCTACGCCCCGGCCAGTGGCGGTGTGCGTACCTATCTTGATGCCAAACATCGCCGCCTGGGACAGACGTCCGGTGTACGCCACAGCCTGTTGATCCCCGGCGCCAGTGCCCGCCACGCCAATGGCATCTACCAGGTGCCGGCGCCGGCCCTGCCCTTCGGCAACGGCTATCGCTTTCCACTGCGCCTGGCCCCCTGGCGCAACGTGCTGCACGACCTGCAACCGGACCTGATCGAAGTCGGCGACCCCTACCTGACCGCCTGGGCCGCCCTGGACGCACGGCGCCAACTCGATGTGCCGGTGATCGGTTTCTATCATTCCGACCTGCCGCTTTTGGTCAGCAACCGCATGGGCAACTGGTTCACGCCCAACGTCGAGGCCTACGTCAGCAAACTGTATGGCAATTTCGACCGTGTCCTTGCCCCAAGCCAGGTCATGGCCAACAAGCTGCGCAGGCTGGGCATCGGCAATGTGCATGTGCAACGCCTGGGTGTGGACCTGTCCACCTTCCATCCGCGGCACCGCGACGACACCTTGCGCCAGCAGTTGCAGCTTGCCGACAGCACGCGCCTGCTGGTGTTTGCCGGTCGCGGCTCGCGGGAAAAGAACCTGCCGGTTTTGCTCGACTGCATGCAGCGACTGGGCAGGCACTATCACCTGTTGCTGGTCGGTTCGCACATGCCAACCAGCGTCCCGGCCAATGTCACAGTCATCGACCACTTCTGCCCCGCCCATGAGGTCGCCCGGTTGCTGGCCAGCGCCGACGCCCTGGTGCATGCGGGCGATCAGGAAACCTTCGGCCTGGTCATCCTCGAAGCCATGGCCAGCGCGACTCCGGTGATTGCCGTCGCCGCCGGCGCGTTCGTAGAGATCATCGACCCGCGTTGCGGCCGCCTGTGCCGGCCCAATGACGGCCAGGCCATGGCCAGTGCCGTGCGCGAGGTGTTCGACCAGGGCGCAGAGCAACTCGGGCTGCAGGCGCGCCATCACGCCGAACAGCACTACGCCTGGGACACCGTGGTCAACGGCCTGCTTGCCCATTACCGGGCCGTGCTCGGCCACGGCCTGCCGGTACGTGCCCATGCCTGACCCGGCCGTTGGGCGCAGCCTGTTGCTGGTGCTGCATGACGTGGCGCCGCAGACCTGGCCGGATTACCAGCCCTTTGTCGAAGCCGTCGATAGACTGGGCAATATTCCCATGACCTGGCTGGTGGTCCCGGACTTTCACCAGCATGATCCGCTGGTGCTGGCCGCAGGCTTTCGGCAGATGCTCGACCGGCGCGTGCAACGCGGTGACGAACTGGCCCTGCATGGCTATTACCATGCCGACGACAGCCCGCCGCCCCACTCGCCCCGCGACTACTTCATGCGCCGCATCTATACCCACGAAGGCGAGTTCTACAGCCTCGACCGCGCTGTCGCCCTGGAGCGCCTGCAGGCCGGGATGGATCTGTTCCAGCGCTTCGGCTGGCCGCTGGCCGGCTTCGTCGCCCCGGCCTGGCTGATGAGCGAAGGCACCCGCCAGGCACTTCAATCCCTGCCCTTGCAGTACACCAGCGATCCCGGGCACCTGTACCGCTTGCCGGATTTCACCCCGATCTGCGCCCCAGGGCTGGTCTGGAGCGCCCGCAGCGCCTGGCGCCGGGGCTTGTCACGGCTGGCCTGTGACTGCCAGGCCGTGCGCCTCGAACAGGCGCCGGTGATACGCCTGGGCCTGCATCCGGTGGACATGCGTCATGGTTTCGCCCGCCGCTACTGGATGCATACCTTGCAGCAGCTGTTGCAGCAGGGCCGCACGCCCCTGACCAAGTCCGCCTGGCTGGCCGGCAGGCAGGCGTGATGAGGCGCGCGCTCTGGCTGCTGCTGGCGTTATTGATGGCGCTGCTGGTGCCTGCGCTACTCGGCGGAACGGATTTGCCGGCACGTTTGCGCGCCTTCGCCCCCGGCCTGTTGCTGGGGTTGCTGGGCATGATCCTGCTGTGCTGGGTCATCAATGCCATTCGCCTGCGCCTGTTGTTGGGCAGCCAGGGTAGCAACCTGGGCCGGATCAGGAGCCTGGGCGTGATCATGGCCACCGAGTTCGCGATCTGCACCACGCCTGGCGGCAGCGGCGGACCGTTGACCCTGATGGCGCTGCTGGCCCGCGACCGCATCGGGCCGGCGCGCAGCGGTGCAGTGTTCGCCGCTGACCAGATCAACGATTTGCTGTTCTTCCTTTGCGCCCTGCTGGGGATCGCCGGCTACGCCCTGTTCCACAGCCTGAACCGCAGCCTGGAGGAAATGCTCGCCGGCAGCGTCTTGCTGATGCTGGGCGTACTGGCAGGTACGGTGGCACTGGTCAGCTGTCGACGGCGACTACTGCGGCTCAATGGCCGACTGCTGCGCAAGCTGAGGGTATCCGCTGCCCGGCGCCGACGCTGGACGCGTAAAGCGCTGCATTTCTTCCGCGCCCTGGCCGACACCTGGCGCCTGCCCAAGCGCACCCTGGCCCTGGTGTTCGCCTTGACTTGCGTGCATTGGGGACTGCGCTACAGCGTGCTGTACCTGGCCCTGCGCGGGTTGGGCGTGGACCTGCAATGGATACTGAGCTTCCTGGTGCAGGTACTCTCGCTCAGCGCCGGACAGTTCAGCCTGCTGCCCGGAGGTGCCGGCGCCGCCGAACTGACGTCGGCCAGCCTGCTGACGCCGCTGGTGGGCAAATCCACGGCTGCGGCGGCCATCGTGATCTGGCGGGCAGTGACCTACTACTTTTACCTGATCGCCGGTGGCCCGGTATTTCTTTGCCTGCTCGGCCGCCCATTGCTTGAGCGTTGGCGCCTCAATCAGGCACGGGTGCGTCGCTAGGCCCCTGCAATTGCTCCCACAACTGGGCGGCACCGGGGAAATCGGTGCCGTCGTCTGTGTCCAGCGCAGCCGGGTCGTAGCGGCTCAGGCAGCCCTCGCCGAGGGTCGGCGGGGCCTTGGAGGTTGCTCTGTCGAAGGGATCGGCCATGCTGCAACCTCCTGCCACGGTGCTTAGTTGAACACCACGGTCTTGTTGCCGTGTACCA
The DNA here is from genome assembly GCF_030272895.1 of Pseudomonas sp. BGr12. GTDB lineage: Bacteria > Pseudomonadota > Gammaproteobacteria > Pseudomonadales > Pseudomonadaceae > Pseudomonas. The sequence goes on from NZ_JALRNF010000013.1 coordinate 58,215, forward strand.
GCACGCGGTCTTCCAGGTGATAGCGCAGGCCACGGGCCAGGACCATCTTCTCGACATCACGGCCGAAGCGGACCATGTCCTCGATGCTGTCGCTGTGGCTGACGCGCACCACGTCCTGCTCGATGATCGGGCCGGCATCCAGTTCTTCGGTCACGTAGTGGCAGGTGGCACCGATCAGTTTCACCCCGCGCAGGGAAGCCTGGTGATACGGCTTGGCGCCGACGAAGGACGGCAGGAAGCTGTGGTGGATGTTGATCACCTGCTGGGCATACTCCTGGCACAGTTGCGGCGGCAGGATCTGCATGTAGCGGGCCAGCACCACGACGTCGGCACCGTGCTCCTTGACCAGGCGCGAGACTTCGGCGAACGCCGGTTGCTTGTCTTGCGGATCGACCGGAACGTGGAAGAACGGGATGCCATGCCACTCGACCATGCTGCGCAGGTCATTGTGGTTGGAGATCACGCACGGGATGTCGCACTCCAGCTCCTTGGCGTGCCAGCGGTGCAGGAGATCGGCCAGGCAGTGGGATTCACGGCTGGCCATCAGCACCACGCGTTTTTTCTGGTCGGTATCGGTAATGCGCCAGACCATGGAAAACTCTTCGGCAATCGGCGCGAACGCCTCGCGGAACGCCTCGATGCCGAAGGGCAGGCTCTCGGCGCGAATTTCGTGGCGCATGAAGAACCAACCGCTCTGCTCATCGGAGTGATGGCTCGCTTCGTTGATCCAGCCGTTATAGGACGCCAGAAAATTACTGACTTTGGCGACGATGCCAACGCGGTCGGGGCAAGCAATCACCAGCCGGTAGGTGCGCATGAAAGAGACTCCAGAAACTTCGCAAAGGCGCACATTCTAGCGAGTGCCCGGAAAAACTGCAGTAGGCAATGCAGGCGTCCTGTCGCCCGCGTCTGCCGGGCGTGATTGACGGGGCAAGGCCACAGACCGTACCGGGTGACGGCCAAGTTGGGTGTTATCGGAGCGCATTAGTTTGTAAATTTTTCTTAATGTTTTTTATCGAAACGATTAACTCATGCCCGGTTAATTGCCCAGTTTAATGTTTACTTGGCACTACGCTCTGACTATTATTGGGCCCACTGTCTACCTGACACCTCATTCCCAAGGAATAGCCAATGTCCCTGATCAACGAATATCGCGCCACAGAAGAAGCCATCAAAGAACTGCAAGCCCGCCTGGCCAACCTGTCGAATGACGACAAGCTGAAGAAAGAGCTGGAGTTCGAAGGCAAACTGCGCAACCTGATGGGCGAATATTCGAAATCGCTGCGCGATATCATTGCGCTGCTTGACCCAGAAGCCAAATCGGTGAAAGCACCACGTGGCGCTGTTAAAACTACCGGCACCAAGCGTGCACGCAAGGTCAAGCAATACAAGAACCCGCACAACGGTGAAGTCATCGAGACCAAAGGCGGCAACCACAAGACCCTGAAAGAGTGGAAAGCCAAATGGGGTGGCGATGTGGTTGAAGGCTGGGCAACCCTGCTGGGTTAATCGCCTGCCAGCGCAACCTGATGTTGCACTGATAAAAAAACGCCAGCTTGCTGGCGTTTTTTTATTGTCACTTGCCGCTCAAAGCCCAAACTGCAACTTCAGCCCCTGGGCATGGGTTCGCCACTGCCCGAGCAACTCCCGCTGCGCGGCATCGGCGCTGTCCCAGCAGCCCTGCAGGGCCTGCTCGAAATCCCCCAGGGTGTTCGGTGCGCCCATCTGCGGATCGCAAAGGCGCTGCTGGCAGAACAATTGCCAGCGTTGCAGCTCCTGCTCATTCAAGGTCTCGATGAAATTGCGCGCACGGTAGCGAAACAGCAATTCAGGCAATCGTTCATCATCGAACATCCAGTGTCCCTGGCCCAATTGCTGCGGGTCGACACTGCGGACTTGTTCGCACAGGCGTCTATCCCGATCGCCGATAAAGCCGTCATACAACTGCTGCTCAGGATCCTCACACGGGGCAAACTCTTCCTCGCGATAGATTGCCTGCAGTTTGTCTTGCCAGAGGGATTGAGCCGCACTCAGGTTCAATGCCCGCGCTTTCAGCAAGGACATATCCAGGCCCAGGCGTTGCTGATCTTGTTCACGCAATACGGCCAACGGCGCAACCACCGGGCAGCGATTGATATGCACCAACTTCAAGGGCACCGGTAATTGTCCCTCAAGCATTTCATCACGTCGGCTGTATAAACGCTGACGTAACGTATCGCCTTCTTCCTGCAACAATGGCTGCGGGTCCAGGTGCAGGTCACAGACAATCAGGGCATTGCGGTTACGTGGGTGCCAGGCTAATGGCAAAACGACACCTAGGTAGTTGCGCTCAGCAGAGAAACGCCCGGAAATATGCACCAGCGGCTGAAGCAGGCGAATCTGATCCAGAACTTTCTGTTTACTGCGTAATTGAATCAACCAGTCATAGAGTTTCGGCTGTTTCTGTCGAATCAAACGTGCGAGGGCGATGGTAGCCCGCACATCGCTGAGCGCTTCGTGCGCCTGGCCATGGTCGATGCCGTTGGCGGCGGTCAGCAACTCCAGGCGCAGGCTGGTCCGCCCGTCCTGCTGCGGCCAGACGATGCCATCGGGGCGCAGGGCATAGGCTGCCCGCACCACATCGATCAGATCCCAGCGGCTGTTGCCGCCTTGCCATTCGCGGGCATAAGGATCGAAAAAGTTGCGGTACAGGCTGTAGCGGGTGACCTCGTCGTCGAATCGCAGGCTGTTGTAGCCGGCCCCACAGGTGCCCGGGCGGGCCAGCTCGGCATGCACCCGGGTCATGAATTCGGCTTCACGCAAACCGCGACTGGCCAATTGCGCCGGCGTGATTCCGGTGACCAGGCAGGCGGCCGGATGGGGCAGGATGTCATCGCTGGGTTGGCAATACAGATTGACCGGGGCTTCGATCTCGTTGAGGTCGAGATCGGTGCGCACCCCGGCCACCTGCAGTGGCCGGTCATTGCGTGGGTTGATACCGGTGGTTTCGTAGTCGTGCCAGAAGATGCTGGAGCTCACGGGGTCGTCCTGAACAGAAGATCGACCAGAGTCTAGGGCCAGTCGCCGGTCACGGCCAGCCTGATCAGGCCGAGGCGTTCAACGGATGGAAGCTGAAATAGCCGCGCAGGGCGTGCACCAATTGCTCGTACTCACGAGGGGCCTGCAACAGCATGAAGCCGGAATCGTAATGGCCCGGGGTCTGGTCTTCGTGGCACCACAGGCAACTGGCGGTGAGGTTGATCAGGTGCACGCCACCCCGGCGGACCGGTACTTTGAGTTGCAACTCGAAATCCGGGCCGACCAGCATGGGCAGCTGGCTGATCAGCATCAGGCCGTCTTCGGACACGTTACCCAGGTAGCCGATGGGCTGATCGGTATAGCGGTTGAAGACTTTGAGGAAGTAAGGGAGCTGATGACGCTCGATGTGGCGCTCGTCAAACATGGTCGGTATCGCTGTCGGAGACCCTTTAGCAGGGTCGCGCTAGTGCTGCTGATTTACCTGTGCTTCAGCAACAAGATTAGCGCAACCTGTCCCCTGCGTCACAATGCGTCTCATGCTCTTTAGTATTAACGCCAAGGCGTGGTGGTGGCCGGTCGGGCTATGGCCGCTTCGCCACTACGCAGATGGCCCAGTTGCTCCAGGGTCTGCAGGCGGGCACGGGCGCGGTAGGCGTATTCGTTCTGCGGGTAGCGGGCGATGATGTACTGGTAGGTCTGGGCGGCATCGACGTAGAGCTTCTGGCGCTCCAGGCACTGGCCGCGCAGCATCGAGACTTCCGGGTGGATGAACGGTCGTGCGCGGCTGGTGCGGTCGACCTGCGACAGTTCGAGCATGACGCGCTCGCAGTTGCCACGGTCGTAGGCGCGGTAGGCGTTGTTCAGATGATGGTCCATCGACCAGCGGGTGCAGCCGACGACACTGGTCGCCAGGGCTAGAACGATCAAGGCTCGCATGGGGGGATCTCCTTTAATGAGCAGTGTATCGGCGTTTGCTGGCAAATCTATAGGTGGGCCTGGTTCTGTGGTGGCTTGTGATGGTTTGTGAAGGCTTCCAGTTCTGGGGGCTTATCCATTTGCCATGGCGGCGCTGATTCACCTTTCCGCCCTTACGGCGGGCTACTTTGTCGTGGCAAAGTAGCCAAACCGTGCGTCCCTGCATACGGCCCTACGCTGCGCTTCGGGTCCCTTCCCTCCGGCATTGCTCCCGCTGGGGCGCACCGACGGGCCGTCCCTGGCCCGACGGTGCTTGCAGGCCATCCATGGCCTGCACCCAGCTCCGCAATACCTCCGCTCAGCCTCCTGAAGGGACGAATCGTGTCGTCTGGACTGACGATGTACGATCAGCAAAAGCAAAAGCAAAGAAGAACCATCGCTTCGCTCCGCTATTGCTCTTGCTTCTGAGCACGCGATATTCCAGGCGCCACCAATCGTCCCTTCAGGAGGCCGAGTGGAACCCTTGCGTAGTGGGGCGACGGCCATGGATGGCCGGCGAGCGCCGCAGGGCCAGGGACGGCCCTTCGGCGCGCCCCCGCGGGAGCAAGGGTGGAAGGAGGGAACCCGAAGCGAAGCGTAGGGCCGGATGCAGGGACAGGGCGTTTTTGGTTACTTTTGCCGCCAAGCAAAAGTGACCCGCCGTAAGGGCGGAAAGGTGAATCAGCGTCACCCTGGCAAATGGATAAAACCACCACTCAACTGCCAACGTTCTACCCGCCCAACCGACTCGCGCCCCGTTCAAACGCCCCACGTCCCCTCGAGCAGGTAGTGCAAAGGAACAATGACTACAGCGAAATTCCAGAGTAGCCTTTCGCTGCGCTTCACTATAGGAGTCTGTGCATGACCATCCGCCGTACCAAAATCGTCGCCACCCTTGGCCCCGCCAGCAACTCGCCGCAAGTCATCGAACAACTGATCCTTGCCGGCCTGGATGTCGCCCGCCTGAACTTCTCCCACGGCACCCCCGATGAGCACAAGGCCCGCGCCCGCCTGATCCGCGAAATCGCGGCAAAACTGGGTCGCCACGTAGCACTGCTCGGCGACCTGCAAGGCCCGAAGATCCGTATCGCCAAATTCGCCAACAAGCGCATCGAACTCAAAGTCGGTGACCGCTTCACCTTCTCCACCGCCCACCCCCTGACCGAAGGCACCCAGGACATCGTCGGTATCGACTACCCGGACCTGGTCAAGGACTGCGGCGTCGGTGACGAGCTGCTGCTCGACGACGGCCGCGTGGTCATGCGCGTAGAGACCGCCACCAGCGATTCCCTGCACTGCTCGGTCCTGATCGGCGGCCCGCTGTCCGACCACAAGGGCATCAACCGCAAAGGCGGCGGCCTGACCGCCCCGGCCCTGACCGAAAAAGACAAGGCCGACATCAAGCTGGCCGCGGAAATGGACCTGGACTACCTGGCTGTTTCGTTCCCGCGTGACGCCAGCGACATGGAATACGCCCGTCGCCTGCGCGACGAAGCCGGCGGCAGCGCCTGGCTGGTGGCCAAGATCGAACGCGCCGAAGCCGTGGCCGACGACGAGACCCTCGATGGCCTGATCGCCGCCAGTGACGCGGTGATGGTTGCCCGTGGCGACCTGGGCGTGGAAATCGGCGACGCCGAGCTGATCGCGATCCAGAAGAAAATCATCCAGCACGCCCGCCGCAACAACAAGGCCGTGATCGTCGCCACGCAGATGATGGAATCGATGATCCAGAATCCGATGCCGACCCGCGCCGAAGTGTCCGACGTGGCCAACGCCGTGCTGGATAACACCGATGCGGTGATGCTCTCGGCCGAAAGTGCCGCCGGTGCCTACCCGATCGAAGCGGTCCAGGCCATGGCGCGCATCTGCCAGGGCGCTGAAAAGCACCCGACCAGCCAGAAGTCCAGCCACCGCCTGCACACCACCTTCGAGCGCTGCGACGAAAGCATCGCCCTGGCGGCCATGTACACCGCCAACCACTTCCCGGGCGTCAAGGCGATCATCGCCCTCACCGAAAGTGGCTACACCCCGCTGATCATGTCGCGCCTGCGCTCCTCGGTGCCGATCTTCGCCCTGTCGCCGCACCGCGCCACCCAGGCACGCGCCTCGATGTTCCGTGGCGTCTACCCGATTGCCTTCGACCCGGCTGCCCTGCCGCCGGAGAAAGTCAGCCAGGCCGCGGTCGACGAGCTGCTCAAGCGCGGCATGGTCGAGCCCGGTGATTGGGTGATCCTGACCAAAGGCGACAGCTACCACACCATCGGTGGCACCAACGGCATGAAGATCCTGCATGTCGGTGATTCGCTGGTCTGATACCTTCCGGCGATGAAAAAACCGCAGCCCTGGCTGCGGTTTTTTTATGCGTGCTCCGTGAAGACATCGGCGTACAGCTGGTTGCGCGGCAGCCCGGCGAGGAACAGCCGACGGCAAAACTGCTCGACGCTGGCCGGTGAGCCACAGGCCAGTGCAACCGTCTGCCGCGATGACAAGCGCAAGGCCGCCAGGGCCTGGGGCAACTGCGCCGGGGTCAGCAATTCGACCGAAAGTCGCGGATGGCTCTCAGCCAGCGCTTTCAGGGCCTGGGCCTGGTAATGCTCGCCGCTGTCGTGGGCCAGGTGCAGCAGGCGAATTTCTCCCCGATGCTGCTGGCGCAGGGCTTCGCGCAGGATACCCCACAACGGCGCCAGGCCCGTGCCCGCCGCCAGTAACCAGAGCGGACGCTCCTGCCACTCGGCGTCGTAGTGCAAGGCACCGCCGCGCAACTCGCCCAGGCGCAAGGTATCGCCCAGCCGCAGCTGGCGCGCCGCATCACAGAAGGCCCCGGCTCGGCGGCAATCGAGGTGAAACTCCAGAAAACGGTCCTCGGCGGGCAGGCTCGCCAGCGAATAGGGCCGCGCCACACCGCTGGCACTCCACAGCACCAGGTGCTGGCCGGCCTGGTAGCGCAGCGCGCGCTCAGGCGCCAGGCGCAGGCGCAGCACCGCCGGGCTCAACCAGTCAAGCCCGACCACGCTGGCGCCGATGCCATCCTGCAGGGGATCGAACAGGGCAACCTGCAGGTCCTCCTCGATGCTGCACTGGCACGACAGCCGCCAACCGGACTGGCGCTGTGCCTCACTCAAGGCATCGGGCCGGGCATCCTGCGGCTGTCCCTTCAGGCAGCGCACCAGGCAAGCGTGGCAGCTACCGGCACGGCAGCTGTAGGGCACGGCCAGGCCTGCCGCGTTCAAGGCATCGAGCAGGTTGCAGCCCGGCAACACCGCCCACTGCCGCTCACCCACCTGCAATTCAGGCATCACTGCGCTCCCCGGCTTTCAGACGGTCATATTTGCACAAACAGCCCTACGCAAGAACAGTGCCGACCCGCTGCCGACCTTCGTTAGACCACTGACGCGTGTACCCGGGGCCGATGCACGCTATACTGCCGCGCCTTTTTTGTGCCGCCGGCCCGTCCGACGGTGCGCCGTGAAAGGTCGTTTCGACACCTCGGCCTGTCCGCGTCGGAATACCTTATTGAATGTTCCCGTCTTTAAGAGGAGCGCGCTGCATGACCGTGATCAAGCAAGACGACCTGATTCAGAGCGTTGCCGACGCCCTGCAGTTCATTTCGTACTACCACCCCGTGGATTTCATCCAGGCCATGCACGAGGCCTACCTGCGTGAAGAGTCGCCTGCTGCCCGCGACTCCATCGCCCAGATCCTGATCAACTCGCGCATGTGCGCCACCGGCCACCGCCCGATCTGCCAGGACACCGGTATCGTCACCGTGTTCGTACGCGTCGGCATGGACGTGCGCTGGGATGGCGCGACCATGAGCCTGGACGACATGATCAACGAAGGCGTGCGCCGCGCCTACAACCTGCCGGAGAACGTCCTGCGTGCATCCATCCTTGCCGACCCGGCAGGCGCGCGCAAGAACACCAAGGACAACACCCCTGCGGTCATCCACTACTCCATCGTCCCGGGCAACACCGTGGAAGTGGACGTGGCGGCCAAGGGCGGCGGCTCCGAGAACAAGTCGAAAATGGCCATGCTCAACCCGTCCGACTCGATCGTCGACTGGGTGCTGAAGACCGTTCCGACCATGGGTGCCGGCTGGTGCCCACCGGGCATGCTCGGCATCGGCATCGGCGGTACCGCCGAGAAAGCCGCGGTCATGGCCAAGGAAGTGTTGATGGAATCCATCGACATCCACGAGCTCAAGGCCCGTGGCCCGCAGAACCGCATCGAAGAGATCCGCCTGGAGCTGTTCGAGAAGGTCAACCAGCTGGGTATCGGTGCCCAGGGCCTGGGCGGCCTGACCACCGTGCTCGACGTCAAGATCATGGACTACCCGACCCACGCCGCCTCGCTGCCGGTGTGCATGATCCCCAACTGCGCCGCCACCCGTCACGCCCACTTCGTGCTCGACGGTTCGGGTCCTGCCGACCTGGAAGCGCCATCGCTGGACGCCTACCCGGAAATCGTCTGGGAAGCCGGCCCGTCGGCCCGCCGCGTCGACCTCGACACCCTGACCCCGGAAGACGTACAGAGCTGGAAACCGGGCGAGACCATCCTGCTCAACGGCAAGATGCTGACCGGCCGCGACGCTGCGCACAAGCGCATGGTCGAAATGCTCAACAAGGGCGAAGAACTGCCGGTCGACCTCAAGGGTCGCTTCATCTACTACGTCGGCCCGGTTGATCCGGTAGGCGACGAAGTGGTGGGCCCGGCCGGTCCGACCACCGCTACGCGGATGGACAAGTTCACCCGTCAGATCCTCGAGCAGACCGGCCTGCTGGGCATGATCGGCAAGTCCGAGCGCGGCCCGACCGCCATCGACGCGATCAAGGACAACAAGGCCGTGTACCTGATGGCCGTCGGCGGCGCCGCCTACCTGGTGGCCCAGGCGATCAAGAAGTCCAAGGTCCTGGCCTTTGCCGAACTGGGCATGGAAGCGATCTACGAGTTCGAGGTCAAGGACATGCCGGTGACCGTTGCGGTCGACAGCAAGGGTGAGTCGGTCCACATCACAGGTCCCGCGATCTGGCAGAGCAAGATCGCCGAGAGCCTGGCGGTGGAAGTGAAGTAAGCCCCAAGGGTTTGCTGATCTGAAAAAGCGGCAGGGGGTCATTCCCCTGCCGCTTTTTTATTGCCTGTATGGGCCTCTTCGCGGGGCAAGCCCGCTCCTACAGATTCCGTAGGAGCGGGCTTGCCCCGCGATTAACCCCACCGTCGATCACAAGGTGATACGGGTCCCCAACAACTGCAGGAAACCCGCCAGCCACTTCGGATGTGCCGGCCAGGCCGGTGCCGTCACCAGATTGCCCTGCACATGCGCCTGATCGACGCCAATCTCGACAAACTGCCCGCCGGCCAGCCGTACTTCCGGTGCACAGGCCGGATAGGCACTGCACTCACGCCCCTCCAACACACCGGCCGCCGCCAGCAACTGGGCGCCGTGGCACACCGCTGCAATGGGCTTGCCCGCCTTGTCGATCGCCTTCACCAATGCCAGCACCTGCTCGTTCAGGCGCAAATACTCCGGTGCCCGTCCACCGGGGATCAGTAACGCGTCGTAGCCTTCGGCCTTGACCTGGTCGAAGTCGAAGTTCAAGGCGAAGTTGTGCCCGGGTTTTTCACTGTAGGTCTGGTCGCCTTCGAAATCGTGGATCGCCGTGCGCACCGTCTGCCCCGCGCGCTTGCCCGGACACACCGCATGCACGGTGTGCCCGACCATCTGCAAGGCCTGGAACGGCACCATCACTTCGTAGTCTTCAACGTAGTCGCCCACCAGCATCAGAATTTTCTTCGCAGCCATGCCCTCAACTCCTTCAGGTGTATGGAAAGACACAGGACACAATAGCCCGCTCCCACAGGCAGCCCGGCAACTTCAGTCGCGGCGATCGATCAGGTTGACCACCAGGCGGTCCAGCCAGCCCCACAAGCGCTGTTGCACCCGCTTCCACAACGGCCGGGCATGCCAACGCTCAAGATCGATGCTCAGGCTCTGGGCGAAATCGCGCTCGAAACTGGCCGCCACGGCAGCGGTGAGCGGTGGGTCCAGCGCCTCAAGGTTGGCTTCGAGGTTGAAACGCAGGTTCCAGTGGTCGAAGTTGCACGAGCCGATGCTCACCCAGTCATCGACCAGCACCATTTTCAGGTGCAGGAAGCACGGCTGGTACTCGTAGATCTTCACCCCGGCACGCAACAGCCGCGGGTAATAACGATGGCCGGCGTAACGCACGGAAGGATGGTCGGTACGCGGCCCGGTCAACAACAGGCGCACATCGATACCGTGGTGGGCAGCCCGGCGCAGGGCGCGGCGGACCTTCCAGGTCGGCAGGAAATACGGCGTCGCCAGCCAGATCCGGCGCTGGCCGCTGTTCATCGCCCGCACCAGCGATTGCAGGATATCCCGATGCTGGCGGGCGTCGGCATAGGCAACCCGGCCCATGCCCTGGCCGCTGTCCGGCACATGGGGCAAGCGCGGTAAGCCGAAGTGCGTGGGCGGGCGCCAGGCGGTACGGCGCAGGTTGGCCCGCCACTGGCGATCGAACAGCATCTGCCAGTCGGCCACCAGTGGCCCCTGCATCTGCACCATCACCTCGTGCCACTCACTGACGTCCTTGTCCGGTTCCCAGAACTGATCGGTGACCCCGGTGCCACCGACCACCGCCCAGGACTGGTCGACCAGCAACAACTTGCGGTGGTCGCGGTACAGGTTGCGAAAACCCCGGCGCCAGCGCAGACGGTTATACCAACGCAGTTCGACGCCGGCGGCGGTCAGGCGTTGGCGCAGGCTCAGGGTAAAGGCCAGCGCGCCATAGTCATCGAACAGGCAGCGCACCTGCACACCACGCCCGGCCGCCTGGACCAGGGCCTGGACCAGGGCCTCGGCGCAGGCCCCCGCCTCCACCAGGTACAACTCAAGGTCGACTTGCTGCTCGGCCCGCACGATGGCGGTGAGCATGCGCGGGAAAAACTCGGGGCCGTCGATCAATAATTCGAACCGGTTGCCATCACGCCAGGGGAAAACCGGTCCGGCCATGTCAACGCGCCGTGAAGATCAGCACCGCACTCACCGGCACCGCAGGGCTGATGGATTTGAGCCCGGCCATCTTGCGCAAGGTGGACAAGCCCGGCACCAGGTCGAAGTGTTCGGCGCGCAGTACCAGCGGTTCCAGGGTCACCACCTGGAAGCGCCGTTCATCCAGGCGGGTCGCCAGCAACAGGGCGTCATAGTTGTGCTCCTTGCCATGCAGGGTGACCGTCAGCGGCAGGCGCAACTCCACCTGGGCACCGTTGGCCAGGTCGTTGATCGGCCGCAGGTCAATCAGGGCGTTGACCTTGGCTTCCGGGAATTTGGCAAACTCGAACAGCTCCTTGCGCATGCGTTCATCACGCAGCGGCACGCCGCTGCTGTTGGAGTCCATCTCGATCTGCAGTTCGGCCGCGCCCTTGCGATCGACCTTGCCATGCAGCACCAGGAAACGATGAACTTCGGCGGTGTCGCCATTTTTGCTGGAAATGAAGGACAGGCGCGACGATTCGCCATCCAGATGCCAGTTGGCCTGGGCGGAGAGGCTCACGAAGGCGAGCACGGCGAGTAGCAATCGGGGCAAGGAAAACATGTCAAATCCTGAAACACAGAAGCCCACAACCTTACCCGGCTGCCCTCACGGCAGCAAGCCGCAGCCCTCGCGCACGCCGCGCCAGGCGGCACGACGCTCCACCCCGAGGCCAACGGCGCTGACCTGGCGGGCCGCCGTGTCCTCCTCCAGGCGGCTCAGGGGCAGGTACTGGCGCACGTAGCCCTGGCAATAGGGCCTGTCAAAACCCATGACAAACCGGCAGGAACAATATTCCTTGGCCGAGTAGGCACTGAGGATGCCGGGAAAATCCGCCAGGGCCTGGCGCTCATACCAGCCCCAGCTCCCACCCAACAGCACCAGCACCACGAGCACCCGCTTCATCGCTGCCCCCCGGCCTGGGCCAGCAGCACCCGCTTGAGCAGCTCGTTGTGCTGGAACCGCCCGTCGCGGTCATCGGCATAGCGCACGATCACCAGTTGCAGATCGGGCACTACATACAGGGCCTGGCCCCAATGCCCAAGCGCGGCGAAGGTATCGACCGGGACATCCGGCCAGGGTCGCCCCTGCCCGGGCAACGGCTGATTGAGCCACCAGTGCCCGCCGGGGTTGGGTTCGCCGGGCAGGGATTCGGCCTGGGTAAACAGCGTGCGGTTGAACACCACCCAATCCCGGGGTAGCACCTGCCGTTTTTGCCAGCGCCCGTCACGCAGCATCAGCAGGCCGATACGCGCCAGGTCGCGGGCGCTCATATACAGATAGGAAGAGCCGACCAGGGTGCCACTCACATCGCGCTCCCAGACGGCCGACTCGATGCCCAGCGGCGTGAACAGCGCCTGCCAGGGATAATCCGCATAGCCTGCGCCGACCATGCCGCGCAAGGCCGCCGCCAGCAGGTTGCTGTCGCCGCTGGAGTAGAGAAAGCGCTCACCGGGCGCCGCTGCAGCAGCCCGGGCGGCGGTATACGCGGCCATGTCGCCACGCCCACGGGTGTAGAGCATGGCCACCACCGAGGAGTTGAGCGGTGCGTATTCGTAGTCTTCCTGCCAGTCCAGGCCACTGGCCCAGTGCAGCAGGTCCTCGATGCGGACCTGCGGATGCTGGTGCATCCCGGGATAGAAGCGCGCCACCGGATCACCCACCACGAAGCGGCCCTCGCCCCGGGCCACGCCCAGCAGCGTGGCCAGTACGCTCTTGCTGACCGACCAGGTCAGGTGCGGGGTCAGCGCCGTGGTGGGTGCGGCGTAGTGTTCATAGACAATGCGCCCGTCCTTGATCACCAGCAGCGCATCAGTGCGCACGCCTTTACGAAACTGCTCGTCGCGCGGGGCGAAGGCGTATGCCTGCACCTCCCGCCAGGCTTCGTTGTTGCTGCCTGGCGCCGGCTGCCAGTCCGGAACCGGCCAGTGTTCCTGGCCCAGGGCACCGGCACTGAAGCACGCCAAGCCAAGCAACAGGGTCGACAGCAGGTTGCTCATGGGGGCAAGACTCAGGACGAAGAGCGTCCCAGCCTAGCGGTGCTTCATGACAATCCGGCGTGGGCCCAGGCCTTGGCCAGGCGCTTGGCCCGCGCCGCACTGGCGATCTCCAGCAAGCCCTGGTCGCGCTGCCAGAGCGCGGCCCACTCGCCGGGGCTGTTGCACAGTGCCTGGTTGACCTCCTCCTTGAGCGCGGCGAACTGGGCGAACAACCCGCCAAGCAGCAGATGGCAGTCGGTGCTGTCGGCACACTGCCGGCTGCCCTCGGCACAACCGCCGAGCAGGCCGAGCAGGCGCAATTGCAGGGTCTGCGGCCAGCCGTTGTCCTGGCCGACGCCATACAGCCAGGCGGTCAAGGCACTGAGTACATAAAGGTCTTCCAGCGAGCGGAAGGGTTTGACGTAGGCATCCCAACCGTCGCCCGCCAGGCGCTCGCACAAGGCCTGGTCCAGGTGCAGGCGGGCATGGCCGACTTCCGGCATCAGCGGCAAGGCCGGCAACGCCTCCAGGCGTACCCCGGGCTCACCGGGGTAGACCACTGCCAGGCTCAGCTGCGGCGACGCCCCGGCAGCCTCGCTGCGGGCGGCCACCAGCAGCCAGTCGGCATCGAGCCCGGCAGTGACGAAATCCTTGTTGCCGGTCAGGCGCAGGTCATCCAGGCGCACCTGCATATCGGCCGGACGCACGCTGCGCCGTTCACTGGCGCACAGGGCGCCGAGGCTGGCCGGGGCACTGGGCCAGAGCATGCGCAGCGCCGCCTGGTAGCCGACCAGAAAGGCCAGCCCCGGGGTCGGCATGGCCCGTGCGCCGAGCACCGCCAGCTCGAACGGGCTGACCGTGCCCAGGCGCTCCAGCAGGCCTGCATAGGTGTCGGCCAGGGTCTCGGCCAAGGGGTGTCGCTGGGGATCGTTGAGTCGTTGCAGCCAGGCCATTTCAGCACTCCTCGGGGGCTGTCATACAAGCATCACCAAAGGTTCATGGGGGTGACACCGCACCTTCCTAGGCTGAGCTTGCACAACAAAGTCGACCGGCCGCAACCCCATGGCTGGCTTATGGAGACTCGCAATGACTCAGATCGCTCGCTCTGGCGACAACAGCACTGAACGCCGTCTGCAAGCCGAACGCCTGGTCGGGCCCGCCGCCCTGCAGGAGGCGCAGGCCCTGCGTTTCAACGTATTCAGCGGTGAATTCAAGGCCAAGCTCAAGGGTGCCGAACAGGGCCTGGACATGGATGACTACGACATCCATTGCCGTCATATCGGTGTGCGCGATCTCAATAATGGACGCCTGGTCGCCACCACCCGGCTGCTCGACCATCAGGCCGCCAGCAGCCTGGGACGTTTCTACAGTGAAGAGGAATTCAGCCTGCATGGCCTGGGCCATCTGCAAGGCCCGATCCTGGAGCTGGGCCGCACCTGCGTCGACCCGGCCTACCGCAACGGCGGCACCATCGCCGTGCTCTGGGCGGAACTGGCCGAAGTGCTCAACGAAGGCCGCTACAGCTACCTGATGGGCTGCGCCAGCATCCCCATGCAGGACGGCGGCGTGCAGGCCCATGCGATCATGCAGCGCCTGCGCGAGCGCTACCTGTGCACCGAACACCTGCGCGCCGAACCGAAGAAGCCGCTGCCCAGCCTGGCCCTGCCCGGCAATGTCATCGCCGAGATGCCACCGCTGCTCAAGGCCTACATGCGCCTGGGCGCGAAGATCTGCGGCGAGCCCTGCTGGGATGAAGACTTCCAGGTCGCCGATGTGTTCATCCTGCTCAAGCGCGACGAGCTCTGCCCGCGCTACGCCCGCCACTTCAAGGCGGCCGTGTGATGGGGCGCCTGCGCGTGTTCGCGCGCATCCTGCGGGTATTGCTGGTGGTGCTGTTCGGCCTGGGCATGGCCGCGCTGTTCAGCCTCTACGAGCGCCTGCGCATTCCCGCCTCGACCGAACGCCGTCAGCGCTGGTCGCAACTGTTCATGGTCAAGCTGAGCAATGCCCTGCCCTTCAAGGTCCGGGTGCTTGGCACACTGCCCGAGCGGCCCATGCTGTGGGTCAGCAACCACGTGTCCTGGACCGATATCCCCCTGCTGGGCATGCTCGCCCCGCTGTCGTTCCTGTCCAAGGCCGAAGTGCGCCACTGGCCGGTGGCCGGCTGGCTGGCGCTCAAGGCCGGCACCCTGTTCATTCGCCGCGGTGGCAACGACAGCCAGTTGCTGCGCACGCAGATCAGCCAGCACCTGCAACAGGCCTGCGCCCTGTTGATCTTCCCTGAAGGCACCACTACCGATGGCCGCAGCCTGCGCACCTTCCATGGCCGCCTGCTGGCCAGCGCCATCGACACCGAAGTGCCGTTGCAACCGGTAGCCCTGCGTTACCTGCGCAATGGCCAGGCCGATCCGGTGGCCCCGTTCATCGGCGACGACGACCTGCTCTCGCACCTGATGCGCCTGTTTGCCCACGATTGTGCCGAAGTGGAGATCCAGCTGCTGGCGCCGATCCCGAGTGCGGGCGAAGAGCGCGCCGCCCTGGCCTTCAAGGCGCGGCAGGTCATCCAGTTGGCGCTGTTCGGCGCTGACGAAACCGCAACCCAAGCGCTGCGCCGGGCCAAGGCTGCCTGACTCAGGCCTGGCCCAGGGACTTGCCGGCGAAGGCCTGCAACTGCGGGTAGAAGGCGCGAAAGTCATCCATCAAGGGCTGGTACAAGGCGTCCACCACCTCCAGCGCGCCGTCCATGCCTTCAGGTCGTGACAGGCGCCGGGCGATGCCGCGAAACACCTGCTCCAGCACCGCGAACTCGCGGTACGACCCCAGCCAGTCATCCGCCGCCATGTAAGGCGCGATCTGCGCCAGCCGCCCGGGCAGGTCAGTCTGGGCACCAAGCACCTGGTAGACCCGCCCGGTGAACTGCGCCAGGGGCTGGTCGGCGTAATCCTGCCAGTGCAGCGCCAGGCAGTGATCGAAAAACACATCGAGGATGATCCCGGCATAGCGCCGCCGCTCGCGGGGAAAGCGCGCCAGCGAGGCGAGCACCAACGGGTGGCTGTCGGTGAAGACGTCGATCTGCCGGTGCAGGCGGATCGCTGCCTCCAGCGGCAAGGGGAAGCGGCCGGCCAGCGGCCCTTTGACGAAATCACCGTACAGGCTGCCCAGCAGTTGCTCGGGTTGCTGGCCGCCCAGGTGAAGGTGTGCGAGGTAGTTCATGGACGCAGTCTAGCACCTGCCTTGCCAATATCGTTATAACCCGATATAGCGATTTACGCTGAGCTCAGTCCATCTTCATATTTGTATATCGCGAAATACCGATTTATATTTCGCCACATCGCGATATACCGTTACATCACTCATGAGCCCAACCATGCCTCTCGATCTCGACGAAATAATAAAAGCCCTGGCCCACCCAGTACGGCGAGAAATCCTCAACTGGCTGAAAGACCCGGACGTGCAGTTCCCCGACCAGCATCACAGCACCGAACACGGTGTCTGCGCCGGGCAGATCGACCAACGCTGCGGCCTGTCGCAGTCGACGGTCTCGGCCCACCTGGCGACCTTGCAACGGGCGGGGCTGATCAGCAGCCAGAAGATCGGCCAGTGGCATTTTTTCAAGCGCAACGAGGAAACCATCCAGGCCTTCCTCAAGCAAATGAGCCAAGAGCTCTGACAAGGACTTTGCAATGCCCCTCTCGCTATTGATCCTGGCGCTCAGCGCCTTCGCCATCGGCACCACCGAGTTCGTCATCATGGGCCTGCTGCCCGATGTGGCGACGGACCTGGGTGTGTCGATTCCCGGCGCCGGCTGGCTGGTCACCGGCTATGCCCTGGGCGTGGCCATCGGTGCGCCGTTCATGGCCCTGGCCACCGCGCGCCTGCCACGCAAGGCAGCCTTGATCGCACTGATGGGCGTGTTCATCGTCGGCAACCTGCTGTGCGCGGTGGCCAGTGACTACAACCTGCTGATGTTCGCCCGGGTGGTCACCGCCCTGTGCCACGGTGCCTTCTTCGGCATCGGCTCGGTGGTCGCCGCCAGCCTGGTGCCGGCCAATCGCCGCGCCTCGGCGGTGGCCCTGATGTTCACCGGCCTGACCCTGGCCAACGTGCTGGGCGTACCGCTGGGCACCGCGCTGGGTCAGGTCTACGGCTGGCGCTCGACCTTCTGGGCAGTGACCGTGATCGGCGTGATCGCCCTGATCGGCCTGATCCGCTTCCTGCCGTTTCGCCATGATGAGGAAAAACTCGACATGCGTGCCGAACTCGCCGCCCTCAAGGGCGCGGGGATCTGGCTGTCGCTGTCGATGACCGTGCTGTTCTCGGCCTCGATGTTTGCCCTGTTCACCTATGTCGCGCCGCTGCTGGGCGATGTCACCGGCGTCTCGCCCCAGGGCGTGACCTGGACCCTGCTGCTGATCGGCCTGGGCCTGACCCTGGGCAATATCGTAGGTGGCAAGCTCGCCGACCGGCGCCTGAGCGCCACCCTGATCGGTGTGTTCATCAGCATGGCGGTGGTCTCCACCGCCCTGAGCTGGACCAGCGTCGCCCTGATTCCCGCCGAGATCACCCTGTTCCTCTGGGCCACCGCCGCCTTCGCCGCCGTGCCGGCCCTGCAGGTCAACGTGGTGACCTTCGGCAAGGCGGCACCGAACCTGGTGTCGACCCTGAACATCGGTGCCTTCAACCTGGGCAACGCCCTGGGCGCCTGGGTCGGCGGCACGGTCATCGCCCAGGGCCTGGGCCTGACCCGTGTGCCACTGGCCGCCGCCGCCCTGGCCGTGCTGGCCCTGATCGTCACCCTGATTACATTCAGCCAGGCCGGCAACAAGCCGGAGCTGGCCCCTGCAACTCACTGAAGCCTCGAGGTACCTATGACGACTATTTTCGATCCGATCACCCTCGGCGACCTGCAGTTGCCGAACCGCATCATCATGGCCCCGCTCACCCGCTGCCGCGCCGACGAAGGCCGGGTGCCCAATGCGCTGATGGCCGAGTACTACGTGCAACGTGCCAGTGCCGGGCTGATCCTCAGCGAAGCCACCTCGGTAACCCCGATGGGCGTCGGTTACCCCGACACCCCAGGCATCTGGTCCAACGACCAGGTACGTGGCTGGACCAACGTCACCAAGGCCGTCCACGGCGCCGGCGGACGGATTTTCTTGCAGCTGTGGCATGTCGGGCGCATCTCCCACCCGACCTACCTCAACGGCGAAGCCCCGGTAGCGCCGAGCGCCATCCAGCCCAAAGGCCATGTCAGCCTGGTACGCCCACTGGCCGACTACCCGACCCCGCGGGCCCTTGAAACAGCGGAAATCGCCGACATCGTCGAGGCCTACCGCACCGGTGCCGAGAACGCCAAGGCCGCCGGTTTCGACGGCGTGGAAGTGCATGCGGCCAACGGCTACCTGCTCGACCAGTTCCTGCAGAGCAGCACCAACCAGCGCAACGACCAGTACGGCGGATCGCTGGAAAACCGTGCGCGCCTGCTGTTGGAAGTGACCGATGCGGTGATCGAGGTATGGGGTGCACAACGCGTGGGCGTGCACCTGGCGCCGCGCGCCGACGCCCATGACATGGGCGATGCCAACCGCGCCGAAACCTTCACCTACGTTGCCCGCGAGCTGGGCAAGCGCGGCATTGCCTTCATCTGCTCGCGGGAGAAGGAAGCCGACGACAGCATCGGCCCGTTGATCAAGGAAGCCTTCGGTGGCCCGTACATCGTCAACGAGCGTTTCACCAAGGCCAGCGCCAATGCCTCACTGGCCAGCGGCCGGGCCGATGCAGTGGCGTTCGGTATTCCGTTCATCGCCAACCCGGACCTGCCGGCGCGCCTGGCGGCGGATGCGCCGTTGAACGAAGCGCATCCCGAGACCTTCTATGCCAAGGGCCCGGTCGGTTATATCGACTACCCACGGATGTAAAGACGACTGCACGTGGGAGCGGGCTTGCCCCGCGATTGATCGCACCACCGCATCGCGGGGCAAGCCCGCTCCCACCTCCCCTCAAGGACGGGCGTTGATCTGCCGTTGCAGGTTCTGCACCTGGCTTTGCAGGGTGTTGATGTTGCGGGTCATCTGAGCGCGAAAGGCATCGAACTCGGCCACCGAGGCACCCGACGCCGCCGGCGTTGCCGGGCGATTCTCCTGCTCGCTCTTGAGCACGATCAGGTCCTGCTCCAGGCGCTCGATGGCAGCACTGGGGTTGCCCTGCTTCTTCAAGGCGGCGACATCGGCACTCAGGCTGTTGATCTGGCTGCCCAGCTTGCCTCCGTCGACCTGGGCGGCTTTCAACTCGGCCAGCTCGGCATTCACTGCCTTCAACTGGGCCTGCAACTCGCCCTGCAGCCTGGCACTGGCCGCCTGCTGCTCACTGGCCTGAGCCAACACCTGCTCCAGGCGCTTGCCCAGATCGCCCGCCTGCCCGGCGACGCCCTGCTGTTGCTTGCCCTGCTCGGCGAGATTGGCCTGCAACTGCTTGATCTGCAGCTTCAAGGCTTCGCTGCCGGTGCTGGCGCTCGATTCGCTGGCATCGACCTTGCCGCTGATGACCTGCAGGCGCCCGGCCGCCTCTTCGCTGATGCGCGCAAAGCTTTCCTGGGTCGCCACCAGTTGCTGCTCCATCAACGAGACCTGCTGGAAGCTCCACCAGCCAAGCCCGGCCAGGGCCACGAAGGACGCCCCCAGCAGCGCCCACAACGGCCCGGTGCTGGCCGCCCGCGGCGCTTTGCGACGGTCGGTGGCGGCAATGCCTCCACGGCCCGGCAAGGGTTCAAAGTTATCGTCATCCCGCGTATTGGCACGCAGGGTCGGCACATTGTCGAAATCGTCTTGGGCATCGTTGCGCATGGGGGCTTTCAACCGCATTAATGGCAAATGGTCACTAGTATAAACCGCTTGTGCGGCGCTCTGATCGACCGCAATCCCGCCCTTGGGTTCACGAACGCGGGTCTTGCGCCTTCCACCAGGCGCAGAACTCGTCCAGCGCCGTCCACAGGCTGACCGTCGGCCGGTAGTTCAATAAATGCCGGGCACGGCTGATGTCCAGGGTGAAATCCTTGCTCATGACCTGCATGCCAAGGCGCGACAAGGTCGGCTGCGGACGGCCAGGCCAGAGCAGGCAGGCCCCTTCGTTGAGCGCCGCCAGGCTGTAGGCCAGGCCGTAGGAGCGATAGCGAGTGACCTGTGGCAGTTGCATCTGGCGCATCACATAGTTGACCACGTCCCACAATGGCAATGGATGGCCATTGCTGATGTTGTAGGCCTGGCCCAGAGCCTGCTCATCGGCGAACAAGGCGCTGAGCAGGGCTTCGTTGAGGTTCTGCACGCTGGTGAAATCGACCTTGTTCAGGCCGTTGCCGATAATCGCCAGGCGGCGCTTGCGCTGCATCTGCATCAAGCGCGGGAAAATGCTCACGTCACCCGCGCCCGTGACGAAGCGGGGGCGCAGGGTCAGCACTTCGAGGCCGAACTCCTGGGCGCCGAAGACCTTCTGCTCGGCCAGGTGCTTGGTGGCGCCGTAATGGTCATGAAAGCGGCGTGGTACCTGCTCTTCGTGGATGTCCCGTTGCGAACGGCCATTGAAGTAGATCGACGGCGACGACAGGTGCACCAGGCGCCGCACGTGCTCCTTGAGGCACGCCTCGACCACGTTTTCGGTAACCACCACGTTGCCCTGGTAGAAATCCTGGTAACGCCCCCAGTTGCCCACCGCCCCGGCACAGTGCACCACGGCATCGACGCCCTGGCACAGGCGCCGGGCCAGTTCCGCATCGCCCAGGTCGCCGGGGATGAACTGCGCCCCGCGCCGCACCAGATGCTCGACACCTTCGGCACGCCGGCCGTTGACCCGGACATCAAGGCCTTGCTCCAGGGCAAAGCGCGCAAAGCGCCCGCCGATGAAGCCGCTAGCGCCGGTGACCAGAATTCGCATGTACCACTCCGCCTTACCAATATTCAGATGCTGCTGACGCCATCCGCGCCTACAAGGGCACCAGCCAGTGCCGGGCCGTGTGGCGCAAATGTTCGGTCAACTGTGCGAGCAATTGCCCGCCGTTACGCCAATGATGCCAGTACAACGGCACGTCGATGGGTTTATCCACGGAAATTTCGACCAGACGCCCGCTGGCCAGTTGTTCACGCACCTGCAGCTCCGGCACCAGCCCCCAGCCCAGCCCCGCTTCGGTCATGCGCAAAAAGCCTTCGGAAGAAGGACACAAGTGATGCAGGAAACCATCCTGGATACCCAGGGAGGCCAGGTAACGATGTTGCAGGAAGTCATCGGGGCCGAACACCAGCGCCGGTGTACGCGGCAGGCGCGTGGCATCGAAACCGGACGGGAAGTAACGGGCCATGAATGCCGGGCTGGCCAGGGCACGGTAACGCATGGCACCCAGTGGCAGGCTGCGCGCGCCGGCCACTGGACGCTCACTGCCACACAGGCAGGCCGCCACTTCACCGGCACGCATGCGTTTGAGCCCCACCTCCTGGTCTTCCACCACCAGATCCAGCAATACCTGCTGTCCGGCGCAGAACTCCCCCACCGCCGCCGCCCACCAGGTGGCCAGGCTGTCGGCATTGAGGGCGATGCGCAGGCGTTCGGGCACGCCCTCTTCGTCCAGCGCCGGCACCTGGCTCTGCAGGTCACGTTCCAGCAGGCGCACCTGCTGCACATGGTTGAGCAGACGGCGGCCGACATCCGTCGGGCTGGGTGGGTTCGCCCGCACCAGCACCGGTTGCCCGACCCGCGCCTCCAGCAGCTTGATGCGCTGGGAGATCGCCGACTGCGACAGCCCCAGCACCTGGGCGGCACGTTCGAATCCGGCCTGCTCGATGACGGCGGCAAGGGCGGACAGCAGTTTGTAATCGAACATTATTTTTCCTAATGCCAGATCAGCTTTATTTGTTTTTCTTATACAGGTGCGAACCGCAGAATAGCCAGCATCTTCTAGGTTCTATCCGCCACACCCTGGCGTCTGTGGAGTATCCCCTATGTGGCAAAGTTACCTGAACGGCCTGTTGGTCGCTTTCGGCCTGATCATGGCGATCGGCACCCAGAACGCCTTCGTCCTGGCCCAGAGTCTGCGCCGCGAACACCACCTGCCGGTGGCAGCCCTCTGCGTGCTGTGTGATGCGATCCTGGTCGCGGCCGGTGTGTTCGGCCTGGCCTCGGTACTGGCGCAGAATCCGACCCTGTTGGCTGTGGCGCGCTGGGGTGGCGCGGTGTTCCTGATCTGGTACGGCTCCAAGGCGCTGCTACGCGCCTGTTCGCAACAAAGCCTGCAACAGGGCGAAGGCCAGGGCCTGCGTTCGCGCCGGGCGGTACTGCTCAGCGCCCTGGCGGTGACCCTGCTCAACCCCCATGTGTACCTGGACACCGTGCTGCTGATCGGCTCGCTGGGCGCCCAGCAGACCGTGCCCGGCGCCTATGTGGCCGGCGCGGCCAGCGCTTCGCTGATGTGGTTCTTCACCCTGGCCCTGGGCGCGGCATGGCTAGCCCCCTGGCTGGCACGCCCGGGTACCTGGCGTCTGCTCGACCTGATGGTGGCGGTGATGATGTTCGCCGTGGCGGCCCAGCTGATCTTCAGCTGAGCCACCCGTCCCCTGGCGGCGAAGGCTCTGGAACCTCTTTCCCGTACACTTGTTGCGTGGTTAAGCACAGGGCCCGGTGCTATGATCCAGCCCTTGCGTCGCAAAGAGTACAAACTCCCCCCGACGCACACCGGCCGCCCGTGATCGGCCTTGCGCTCACCGCATCAGACCTGATTAGGAGAATCACCATGGCTTTTGAACTGCCGCCGCTGCCTTATGCACACGACGCCCTGCAGCCGCACATTTCCAAGGAAACCCTGGAATACCACCACGACAAGCACCACAACACCTATGTCGTGAACCTGAACAACCTGGTGCCAGGCACCGAGTTCGAAGGCAAGACCCTGGAAGAGATCGTCAAGACCTCCTCGGGCGGCATCTTCAACAACGCCGCTCAAGTCTGGAACCACTCGTTCTACTGGAACTGCATGTCGCCAAACGGCGGCGGCCAGCCAACCGGCGCCCTGGCTGATGCCATCAACGCTGCGTTCGGTTCCTTCGACAAGTTCAAGGAAGAGTTCTCCAAGACCTCCATCGGCACCTTCGGCTCCGGCTGGGGCTGGCTGGTGAAAAAGGCTGACGGCTCCCTGGCCCTGGCCAGCACCATCGGCGCCGGCTGCCCGCTGACCAGCGGCGACACCCCGCTGCTGACCTGCGACGTCTGGGAACACGCCTACTACATCGACTACCGCAACCTGCGTCCAAAATACGTCGAGGCGTTCTGGAACCTGGTCAACTGGAAGTTCGTCGCCGAGCAGTTCGAAGGCAAGACCTTCACCGCCTAAGCGAACACAGTGACGAAAAAAACCCGGCCTGGCCGGGTTTTTTTTCGCCTGCGGCACGACCCGAGGCTCTTGCTCCAAACTGATACCGCGCTAACATCAAACCTTGGGAAACGCATTCCCGGGATTAAAGTCGCAAGGCCGGCCGACCGATACAGTGGTAGCAGGCTCGCCAACCCTTTCCAGGGGGCGGGATCTGCCAATGGCCGATAGTGGATTGCCGAGTTTGATGGCAAAATGATGCCATGCGCATGGATTAAGGAAACCCCATTGAAGCTGGAACTCAAGAACAGCTTATCGGTCAAGTTGCTGAGGGTTGTATTGCTCTCGGCACTGGTGGTCGGTGTCGTTCTCAGTTGTGCGCAGATTGTCTTCGATGCCTACAAGACACGTCAGGCAGTGGCCAGCGACGCCCAGCGAATCCTCGACATGTTCCGCGATCCTTCGACCCAGGCGGTGTACAGCCTGGACAAAGAAATGGGCATGCAGGTCATGGAGGGGCTGTTCCAGGACGAGTCGGTGCGCCTGGCTTCCATCGGCCATCCCAACGAAACCATGCTGGCGGAAAAAAACCGCCCGTTGCAGGAATCACCGACACGCTGGCTGACCGACCTGATTCTCGGCCAGGAGCGCACCTTCACCACGTCACTGGTCGGTCGCGGCCCCTACAGCGAATACTACGGCGACCTGAGCATCACCCTCGACACCGCCAGCTACGGCCAGGGCTTTCTGGTCAGTTCGGTGATCATCTTCATTTCCGGCGTGCTGCGTGCCTTGGCCATGGGCCTGGTGCTGTACCTGGTCTATCACTGGATGCTGACCAAGCCGCTGTCGAAGATCATCGAGCACCTCACCCAGATCAACCCCGACCGCCCCAGCCAGCACCAGCTGCCGCTGATCAAGGGCCACGAGCGCAATGAGCTGGGGGTGTGGGTCAATACCGCCAACCAGCTGCTGGCCTCCATCGAACGCAACACCCACCTGCGCCACGAGGCCGAGAACAGCCTGCTGCGCATGGCCCAGTATGACTTCCTCACCGGCTTGCCCAATCGCCAGCAATTGCAGCAGCAACTGGACAAGATCCTGGTCGACGCCGGCCGCCTGCAACGCCGGGTCGCGGTGCTGTGCGTGGGCCTGGACGACTTCAAAGGCATCAACGAACAGTTCAGCTACCAGGCCGGCGACCAGTTGCTGTTGGCCCTGGCCGACCGCCTGCGCGCCCACAGCGGCCGCCTGGGCGCCCTGGCGCGCCTCGGCGGCGACCAGTTCGCCCTGGTCCAGGCCGATATCGAGCAGCCCTACGAAGCGGCCGAACTGGCCCAGAGCATTCTCGATGACCTGGAGGCGCCGTTCGCCCTGGGCGACCAGGAAATCCGCCTGCGCGCGACCATCGGCATCACCCTGTTCCCGGAAGACGGCGACAGCACCGAGAAGCTGTTGCAGAAGGCCGAGCAGACCATGACCCTGGCCAAGACCCGCTCGCGCAACCGCTACCAGTTCTACATCGCCAGCGTCGACAGTGAAATGCGCCGGCGCCGCGAGCTGGAAAAGGACTTGCGCGAAGCCCTGCCGCGCAACCAGTTGTACCTGGTCTACCAGCCGCAAATCAGCTACCGCGACCATCGCGTGGTCGGTGTCGAGGCGCTGCTGCGCTGGCAGCATCCGGAACTGGGCATGGTGCCACCCGACCAGTTCATTCCCCTGGCCGAGCAGAACGGCAACATCATCGCCATCGGCGAATGGGTGCTCGACCAGGCCTGCCGGCAACTGCGCGAATGGCACGACCAGGGCTTCAGCGAGCTGCGCATGGCAGTCAACCTGTCGACGGTGCAACTGCACCACAACGAACTGCCGCGGGTGGTCAACAACCTGCTGCAGATCTACCGCCTGCCGCCGCGCAGCCTGGAGCTGGAAGTCACCGAGACCGGCCTGATGGAAGACATCAGCACCGCCGCCCAGCACCTGCTGAGCCTGCGCCGCTCCGGCGCGCTGATCGCCATCGACGACTTCGGCACCGGCTATTCCTCGCTCAGTTACCTGAAGTCGCTGCCGCTGGACAAGATCAAGATCGACAAGAGCTTCGTCCAGGACCTGCTCGATGACGACGACGATGCCACCATCGTTCGCGCCATCATCCAGCTGGGCAAGAGCCTGGGCATGCAGGTGATCGCCGAAGGCGTGGAAACCGCAGAACAGGAAGCCTACATCATCGCCCAGGGCTGCCATGAAGGTCAGGGCTACCACTACAGCAAACCGCTACCCTCCCGGGAGCTGACCGCCTTCCTCAAACAGGCGCAACGCAACCAGGTGTCCATTCTGTAACCCCTGTCGGCATTGAGTGAAAGGCGAAAACACGCATTTGAATATTTACGTGGCCGCCCCTTTACACAAAATGCAAATCTTTCGCATTATGTTGCAGTTTTGCGTACCGCCGGTACGCCTGTCCAACCTCTCGACGCAGGAACTCGCCATGATTCGTATGCCTCTGGCCACCGCCAGTCTGTTGGCCATTGCCATCTCTCTCGCCGGGTGCGGCGACGACAAGGACAAGGCTGCCGCACCGCAAGCCCAGGCTCCGGCTGCCAGCGCAGCAGCACCGGCTGCCGCCGGCGCCGTCGACGAGGCCGCCGCCAAGGCCGTGGTCAAGCACTACGCCGACATGGTCCATGCCGTGTACAGCGACTCGCTGAGCACCGCCAAGACCCTGCAGACCGCAATCGACGCCTTCCTTGCCAAGCCCAACGATGAAACCCTCAAGGCCGCCAAGGCTGCCTGGGTAGCCGCGCGCGTGCCTTACCTGCAGAGCGAAGTGTTCCGCTTCGGCAACACCATCATCGACGACTGGGAAGGTCAGGTGAACGCCTGGCCGCTGGACGAAGGCCTGATCGACTACGTCGACGCCAGCTACGAACATGCCCTGGGCAACCCGGGCGCCGCTGCCAACATCATCGCCAACACCCAGATCCAGGTCGGCGAAGACAAGGTCGACGTCAAGGACATCACCCCGGAAAAACTGGCCAGCCTCAATGAGCTGGGCGGTTCCGAAGCCAACGTCGCCACCGGCTACCACGCCATCGAATTCCTGCTCTGGGGCCAGGACCTCAACGGTACCGGCCCAGGCGCCGGCGCACGTCCTGCTTCCGACTACCTGGAAGGCAAAGGCGCCACCGGTGGCCACAACGAGCGTCGCCGCGCCTACCTCAAGGCCGTGACCCAACTGCTGGTCAACGACCTGGAAGAAATGGTCGGCAACTGGGCACCGAACGTCGCCACCAACTACCGCGCCACCCTCGAAGCCGAGCCGGTCACCGACGGCCTGCGCAAGATGCTGTTCGGCATGGGCAGCCTGTCGCTGGGCGAACTGGCCGGCGAGCGCATGAAGGTTTCCCTGGAAGCCAACTCGCCTGAAGACGAGCAGGACTGCTTCAGCGACAACACCCACTTCTCGCACTTCTACGACGCCAAGGGCATCCGCAACGTCTACCTGGGCGAGTACACCCGCGCCGACGGCAGCAAGCTGACCGGTCCGAGCCTGTCGTCGCTGGTGGCCAAGGTCGATCCGGCCGCCGACGCCACCCTCAAGGCCGACCTGGAAGCCACCGAAGCGAAGATCCAGGTCATGGTCGACCACGCCGCCAAGGGTGAGCACTATGACCAGCTGATCGCTGCCGACAACGCCGCCGGCAACCAGATCGTGCGCGACGCCATCGCCGCCCTGGTCAAGCAGACCGGTGCCATCGAGCAGGCTGCCGGCAAGCTGGGTATCGCCAACCTGAACCCGGATACCGCCGATCACGAGTTCTGATCCGCGACACCGTGTCACACAACGCCCGGCCCCAGTGCCGGGCGTTGTGCATTCAGGGCCCGGCGCGGCATGAGATTTCATCAAGCAAACGCAAATTGCTCTTATTCAATGATCCTCAGCCTGCTAAGCTTGCACGCCGATTTTTTGCTCTCGCTCAGGATCCTCGATGCTTTCGTCGCTGCGCCGTTTCAGCCCATTGCTCATGGCCTTGACCCTGGTCGCCTGTGACGATGCGCCCCGCTTCACCCAGGCCGAACCGGGAGAGGCGCTGGGCGGTGGCAGGACGACAGTGAACAAGCGCGACCAGAATGCCTTCTCCATGCCGTCGGCGAACCTTGCCCCCAGTCGGCGCCTGGACTTCAGCGTCGGCAACAGCTTCTTTCGCAATCCCTGGGTGATCGCCCCTTCGACCACCACCGCCCGCGATGGCCTGGGGCCGCTGTTCAACAGCAACGCCTGCCAGAACTGCCACATCAAGGACGGTCGCGGCCATCCGCCCGGCCCCAGTGCCAGTAACGCCGTGTCGATGCTGGTGCGCCTGTCGATTCCCGACCAGCCCCACTACGCCAAGGTCATCGAGCAACTGGGCGTGGTTCCCGAGCCGGTCTATGGCGGTCAGTTCCAGGACATGGCGGTGCCTGGCGTCGTCCCCGAGGGCAAGGTCCGGGTGGAGTACACGCCGCTGGCGGTGACGTTCAAGGACGGCACCCAGGTCGAACTGCGCCAGCCGAGCCTGAAGATCAGCCAGCTCGGCTACGGCCCGATGCACCCCGACACCCGTTTCTCCGCCCGGGTAGCGCCGCCGATGATCGGCCTGGGCCTGCTCGAAGCCATTCCCGAAGCCGCCCTGCTGGCCAATGCCGACCCGGATGATCGCAACGGCGATGGCATCCGCGGCCGCGCCAACCAGGTGTGGGACGATGCCCTGGGCAAGACCGTGATGGGCCGCTTCGGCTGGAAGGCCGGGCAACCCAACCTCAATCAGCAGAACGTACACGCCTTCTCCGGCGACATGGGCCTGACCACCCGCCTGCGGCCCATGGACGACTGCACCCCGGCGCAGGTCGATTGCCTGAACGCCCCCAACGGTAACGGCGCCGACGGCGAGCAGGAAGTCAGCGACAACATCCTGCGCCTGATCCAGTTCTACACCCGCAACCTGGCGGTGCCGATCCGCGCGGATGTCGACTCCCCCCAGGTGCTGGCCGGCAAGAACCTGTTCCACCAGGCGGGCTGCCAAAGTTGCCATACCCCAAGCTACACCACCGCCGCCGATGCCGCCGAGCCGGAGCTGGCCAACCAGCTGATCCGCCCCTACAGCGACCTGTTGTTGCACGACATGGGCCCGGGCCTGGCCGACAACCGCACCGAATTCGCCGCCAGCGGCCAGGACTGGCGCACGCCACCCCTGTGGGGCATCGGCCTGACCCAGACGGTCAGCGGCCACACCCAGTTTCTTCACGATGGCCGCGCCCGCAACCTGCTCGAAGCCGTGCTCTGGCATGGCGGCGAAGCGCAGGCGGCCAAGCAGCATGTCTTGACCTTCAATGCCGAGCAGCGCGCCGCGTTGCTGGCGTTCCTGAATTCACTTTAAGAGAGGAGCCGGGCATGTTCCGTCCCAAACTGTTGTTCACCAGCCTCGCCGCCCTCGCCCTGGGCGCCTGCTCGCCGCAGGACCCGCAGGCGGTGACTTCCGCCGCCATCGCCAAGCAAGTGATCCTGCCGACCTACAGCCGCTGGGTCGAAGCCGACCGCCAGCTGGCCGTCAGTGCCCTGGCCTTCTGCGAAGGCAAGGCGGACCTGGCCACCGCCCGTGCCGATTTCCTGCATGCGCAAAAGGCCTGGGCTGAACTGCAGCCGCTGCTGATCGGCCCGCTGGCCGAAGGCAACCGCGCCTGGCAGGTACAGTTCTGGCCGGACAAAAAGAACCTGGTCGGCCGCCAGGTCGAGCAACTGGTCAGTGGCGACAAGCCGATCGATGCCGAAAGCCTGGCCAAGTCCAGCGTCGTGGTGCGCGGCCTGTCCGCTTATGAGTACATCCTGTTCGACAGCAAGCCGGACACCGCCAATGCTGAACAGAAAGCCCGCTACTGCCCGCTGCTGGTGGCCATCGGCGAACACCAGAAGGCCCTGGCCGAGGACATCCTCAAAGGCTGGAACAGCACCGACGGCATGCTGGCGCAACTGACCAAGTTCCCCAACCAGCGCTATGCCGATTCCCACGAGGCCATCGCCGACCTGCTGCGTGCCCAGGTCACCGCCCTGGACACCCTGAAGAAAAAGCTCGGCGCGCCCATGGGCCGCCTGAGCAAGGGCATCCCGCAACCGCTGCAGGCCGAAGCCTGGCGTAGCCAATCCTCGCTCAAGAGCCTGGAAGCCAGCCTGACTGCCGCGCAAACCGTCTGGGTCGGTGTCGACAACCAGGGCCTGCGCGGCCTGCTGGGCAAGGACCAGAAGGCCCTGGCCGACAAGATCGATGCCGCCTACGCCAACGCCCTGAAGCTGCTGTCCGCCAACCAGAAGCCGTTGGGCGAACTGCTCGACGACGAAGCCGGTCGCCAGCAACTGAACGCCATCTACGACAGCCTCAACGCCGTCCACCGCCTGCATGAAGGCGATCTGGCCAAGGCATTGGGCATCCAGCTGGGCTTCAACGCCAACGACGGTGACTGATCATGTTGCGACGCCAGGCTCTCAAACTCGGTAGCGTCCTGCTCAGCGCCCTCACCCTGGGCGGCTGGACCCTGTTTCGCGGCAAGGACAGCAGCCCGCTGCTGCTCTCGGCCCGTGACGATGGCGACGGCAAGCACTACGCGGTCGGCTATCGCCTGGACGGCACCCAGGTGTTCGCCACCCAGGTGGCCCAGCGTTGCCATGACATCATCAATCACCCCGAGCAGCCGATTGCCCTGTTCGTCGCCCGTCGCCCGGGCACCGAGAGCTACCTGATCGACCTGCGCGATGGCCGCCTGCTGCAGACCATCGCCTCGCAGCCGAACCGGCATTTCTACGGCCACGCGGTGATCCACAAGAGCGGCGAATGGCTGTACGCCACCGAGAACGACACTACCGATCCCGGTCGTGGCGTGCTCGGTGTGTACCGCTTCGACTGTGAGCGCCTGACGCACAGCGGCGAGATTTCCACCCACGGCATCGGCCCGCACCAGGTGTCGTGGATGCCCGACGGCGAGACCCTGGTGGTAGCCAATGGCGGTATTCGCACCGAGGCCGAAAGCCGGGTGGAGATGAACCTCGACGCCATGCAGCCAAGCCTGGTGCTGATGCAGCGCGACGGCACCCTGCTGAGCAAGGAAGCCCTGCCCCAGCAGATGAACAGCGTGCGTCACCTGGCGATTGCCAGCGACGGCACCATCGTCGCCGGCCAGCAGTTCATGGGCAACGGCGATGAAACCGCCGAGCTGATTGCCATCAAGCGGCCGGGCCAGCCCTTCGCAGCCTTCCCGGTGCCGGAGCAGCAGTTGCTGTCGATGGCCAACTACACCGCCAGCGTGGCTATTCACAGTGAGCTGCGCCTGGTCGCCCTGACCGCTCCGCGGGCCAACCGCCTGTTCATCTGGGACCTGGACACGGCCCAGGTAAAACTTGATGCGCCGATGCCCGATTGCGCCGGCGTGGGTGCGGTGGCCGATGGCTTCGTGGTCACGTCTGGACAGGGTCGCTGCCGGCTCTACGACTGCCGCAAGGGCGAGCTGGTCGGCCAGCCGCTGCAACTGCCTTCCGGGCTTTGGGACAACCACCTGCACCTGGTCTGAGCATAAGGTTCTTCACGGAACCCGGGGGTTATGGTCCTTGGGCTTGGGTGCTGAGGCGGCGAGCTTATCCATTCCATGCGGCGATGCTGCCGGCCCCTTCCGCCCTTACGGCGGGTCCCTTTTGTCTTGGCAAAAGGAACCAAAACCGCTCGCTCCTGCATACGGCCCTACGCTGCGCTCCGGGTTCCCTCGCTACGGTGTCTTCCAGGGGCTGCGCGGCCTACGACTTGCTTCGCCAAGTCTACGGCTCGCGTTCTTCGGCTACGCCGAAGGGTGCTACGCACCCGCCCCCTCCAGACACCTACGCTCGGCCTCCTGAAGTCGCGAAGTTACGGGTGGTGCCTGTGCTGGCGCATCTTCGAAGGCAGAGGTTGGCGCAGCCTGGCTGACGCCATCGCGGGGCAAGCCCGCTCCTACCCTTGCTCCTCATGCGCGTTGTTACAGGCGCCGCAGAATGCGACTTCAGGAGGCCGAGTGGAGGTGCCTGCAGGGGCCGTGCGCAGCACCTTCGGCGTCAGCCGAAGAACGCGAGCCGTAGACTTGGCGTAGCAAGTCGTAGGCCGCGTGGCCCCGGAGGGCGCCGGAGCGAGGGGACCCGGAGCGCAGCGCAGGGCCGGATGCAGGAGCAAGCGGTTTTGCCTACTTTTCCCAAGAGAAAAGTAGGCCGCCGTAAAGGCGGAAGGGGCCGGCAGCGTCACCACATCGAATGGATAAGCTCACAACCTCAATACCCAAGCCCAAGGACCATCCCCCCTCAGGACCCCGTGAATAACCGAAAATAACCTCGGAACACAGGTTCCGGAGTCGGGTCAAACGAGTAATATTCGGCTACTGAGCACGTGGGCAGGATCGCCCGTCGTCGTGCCAATCGAACGATAAAATTCGACTCCAAGGAACTGGACTATGCTGCGCCGCCGCATGCTCATCATGTTGGGTGTTGTCCTGCTGCTTGTACTGATGCTGGGGGGCTACAAGGCTTTCTCCATCTACCAGCAGGTGCAGATGTTCTCGGCCCCCAAGCCACCGATCAGCGTGGCGGCGACCGAGTCCAGCGAGCGCGTCTGGGAAAACCGCCTGCCGGCGGTCGGCAGTCTCACGGCCCTGCAAGGGGTCGACCTGAGCCTGGAAAGCGCGGGCACGGTCAAGCGCCTGCAGTTCGAGTCCGGGCAGAAGGTCAGCAAGGGCCAGCCCTTGCTGCAACTGGACAGCGATGTGGAAACCGCCCTGCTCGGCACCGCCCAGGCCGATCTGGGCCTGGCCCGGGTGGATTTCAGCCGCGGCAGCCAACTGGTCGGTAGCCAGGCGATCTCCCGCGGCGAGTACGACCGTCTGAACGCCCAGTTCAAGCGCAGCCAGGCGGTGGTCGACCAGCTCAAGGCGGCCCTGGCCAAGAAAAGCATCGAAGCGCCCTTCAGCGGCACCATCGGCATCCGCCAGGTCGACGTTGGCGACTACCTGGCCAGCGGCACGGTGATCGCCACCCTGCAGGACCTGAGCAGCCTGTACGTGGACTTCTATGTCGCCGAGCAGCAGATTCCCAGGCTGAGCATCGGCCAGAAGGTCCTGGCGTCAGTCGCGGCCTATCCCCGGGAGACCTTCCCCGGCACCATCAGCGCCATCAACCCCAAGGTCGACGACAGCACCCGCAACGTCTTGGTCCGCGCGACCCTGGGCAACCCTGACGGCAAGTTGCTGCCCGGTATGTTCAGCAGCCTGCAGGTGGTGCTGCCCGATCCACAGCCGCAGGTCGTGGTGCCGGAAAGCGCCGTGACCTACACCCTGTACGGCAATTCGGTGTACGTGGCCGTGGCGAAAAAGAACGAAGACGGCCAGCCGCAACTCAATGCCGAGGGCAAGCCGGAACTGATCGCCGAACGCCGCTTCGTCGAGACCGGCGAGCGTCGCGAGGGCCTGGTGGTCATCAGCAAGGGCCTCAAAGCCGGTGAGCAGGTGGTGACCGCCGGCCAGCTCAAGCTGACCCAGGGCGCTTCCGTCACCCTCACCCCGGACAAGACCCTGCAACCCCAGGCCAATCACACGTCGCGCGCCAACTGATCGAGGACAAGTCATGGCTTTTACCGATCCGTTCATCCGCCGGCCGGTGCTGGCCAGCGTCGTCAGCCTGCTGATCGTGCTGCTGGGCTTCCAGGCCTGGAGCAAGTTGCCCATCCGCCAGTACCCGCAGATGGAAAACGCCCTGATCACGGTGACCACTGCCTACCCCGGGGCCAATGCCGAAACCATCCAGGGCTACATCACCCAGCCCATGCAGCAGAGCCTGGCCAGCGCCGAGGGCATCGACTACATGACCTCGGTGAGCCGGCAGAATTTTTCGGTAATTTCCGTGTATGCGCGTATCGGCGCCGACAGCGACCGGTTGTTCACCGAACTGCTGGCCAAGGCCAACGAGGTCAAGAACAAGCTGCCCCAGGACGCCGAAGACCCGGTGCTGAGCAAGGAGGCCGCCGACGCCTCGGCGCTGATGTACATCAGCTTCTACAGCGACGCGCTGAGCAACCCGCAGATCACCGACTACCTGTCGCGGGTGATCCAGCCCAAGCTCGCCACCCTGCCCGGCATGGCCGAGGCGGAGATTCTCGGCAACCAGCTGTTTGCCATGCGCTTGTGGCTAGACCCGGTGAAACTCGCCGGCTACGGCCTGAGCGCCAACGAGGTGACCGAGGCCGTCAGGCGCTACAACTTCCTCTCGGCCGCCGGTGAGGTCAAGGGTGAGTACATCGTCACCAGTATCAATGCCACCACCGAGCTTAAGAACGCCGAAGCCTTCGCCAACATCCCGCTCAAGACCCGTGGCGACAGCCGGGTGCTGCTGGGTGACGTGGCACGGGTCGAGATGGGCGCGGAGAACTACGACACAGTCAGCTCGTTCGACGGCATTCCCTCGGTGTACATCGGCATCAAGGCCACGCCGGGGGCCAACCCGCTGGATGTGATCAAGGAGGTACGCAAGCTGATGCCGGAGCTGGAAAGCCAGCTGCCGCCCAACCTCAAGGCCTCCATCGCCTACGACGCCACCCTGTTCATCCAGGCCTCCATCGACGAGGTGGTCAAGACCCTGGCCGAGGCAGTGCTGATCGTCATCGTCGTGGTGTTCCTGTTCCTCGGTGCCCTGCGCTCGGTGCTGATCCCGGTGATCACCATTCCCCTGTCGATGATCGGCGTGCTGTTCTTCATGCAGTTGATGGGCTACTCGCTCAACCTGCTGACCCTGCTGGCGATGGTGTTGGCCATCGGCTTGGTGGTGGACGATGCGATCGTGGTGGTGGAGAACATCCACCGCCATATCGAGGAAGGCAAGACGCCGTTCGACGCGGCCCTGGAAGGTGCCAGGGAAATCGCCATGCCGGTGGTATCGATGACCATCACCCTGGCGGCGGTCTATGCCCCCATCGGCTTCCTCGAGGGGCTGACCGGAGCCTTGTTCAAGGAGTTCGCCCTGACCCTGGCCGGGGCGGTGATCATTTCCGGCATCGTCGCCCTGACCCTGTCACCGATGATGTGCGCCCTGCTCTTGCGCCACGACTCGAACCCCACGGGCCTGGCCCATCGCCTGGACATGCTGTTCGATGGCCTGAAGGTGCGCTACCAGAAGCTGTTGCATGCCACCCTCAACACCCGCCCGGTGGTATTGGTGTTCGCGGTGATCGTGCTGTGCCTGATTCCGGTGTTCCTGATGTTTACCCGCAACGAGCTGGCGCCAGACGAAGACCAGGGCGTGATCTTCATGATGGCGACCGCGCCACAGCCGACCAACCTCGACTACCTGAGCACCTACACCGACGAGTTCATCGACATCTTCAAGGCGTTTCCCGAGTACTTTTCCTCGTTCCAGATCAACGGTTTCAACGGTGTGCAGTCCGGCATCGGCGGCTTTTTGCTCAAGCCCTGGGGCGAGCGCGAGCGCACCCAGATGGAGTTGCTGCCCCTGGTGCAGAAGCGTCTGGAAAGCATCAGCGGCCTGCAGATCTTCGGCTTCAACCTGCCGTCGCTGCCGGGCACCAGCGAGGGCCTGCCGTTCCAGTTCGTGATCAACACCCCGAACGACTACGAGTCGCTGCTGCAGGTGGCCGAGCGGGTCAAGGAGCGCGCCCAGGCCACGGGCAAGTTCGCCTTCCTCGACATCGACCTGGCCTTCGACAAGCCGGAAGTGGTGGTCGATATCGACCGGGCCAAGGCGGCGCAGATGGGCGTGTCCATGGATGCCCTGGGCGGCACCCTGGCCACCCTGCTCGGCGAGGCGGAGATCAACCGCTTCACCATCGACGGCCGCAGCTACAAGGTCATCGCCCAGGTCGAGCGCTTGTACCGGGACAATCCCGACTGGTTGAGCAACTACTACGTGAAGAACCAGCAGGGCCAGATGCTGCCGCTGTCGACCCTGATCACCCTCCACGACCGCGCCCGACCGCGCCAGCTCAATCAGTTCCAGCAGCTGAACTCGGCGATCATCCAGGGCGTGCCCATGGTCAGCATGGGCGAGGCGCTGGATACCGTGCGCAGCATTGCCCGGGAGGAAGCGCCGGAAGGCTATGCCTTCGACTACGCCGGTACCGCGCGACAGTACGTGCAGGAGGGTAGCGCGCTGTGGGTGACCTTCGGCCTGGCCCTGGCGATCATCTTCCTGGTGCTGGCGGCCCAGTTCGAGAGCTTCCGCGATCCGCTGGTAATCCTGGTCACCGTGCCGCTGTCGATCTGCGGGGCGTTGATTCCGCTGTTCCTGGGGATTTCCAGCATGAATATCTACACCCAGGTGGGCCTGGTGACCCTGATCGGCCTGATCAGCAAGCACGGCATCCTGGTGGTCGAGTTCGCCAACCAGCTGCGCCTGCAAAAGGGCTTGAGCGCCCGCGAGGCCGTGGAGGAAGCGGCGGCGATTCGCTTGCGTCCGGTGTTGATGACCACGGCGGCGATGGTCTTCGGCATGGTGCCGCTGATCCTGGCCACCGGTGCGGGGGCCGTCAGTCGCTTCGACATCGGCACGGTGATCGCCACCGGCATGTCGGTGGGCACCCTGTTCACCCTGTTCGTCCTGCCGTGCGTGTATACCCTGCTGGCGCACGCCGAGCTGCCCAGGCCCCAGGCCCAGGAAGCCTGAAATGCAAAAGGCCTCGTTTTCAACGAGGCCTTCTGGCGTTACCGACGCTTGAACATCAGCTCTGAGGGCGCAGACCCTGGCTCATGCCGAACAGGAACAGCAACAGGTCCTGGTCGGGCGTGGCCGTTGTCTGGCTCTTCACTACCCGCGGTGGAGGGCACTGGGCAGCAGAATCAACCTTGCTCAGTACTTGCGGGCGTGGTTCTTCCCAGGCAGCGGCCGCCGCTGTAGCGACTGCCAGTGCCAGAATCAGAAACAGACCTCGAGCGATTTCTAGTTTCATTACTCTAAACCTTTGACAGCGCTGCCAAACGCCACCTTGTAAAAATAGAGCAGCTTTTGCCACTCCGCGTCATTGAATGACGAATGGCGGCGCAATTGCTTCAGGTCGTTGGCGGCCGCCCGCTGGCAGCTGATGCGCCGCCGACACTTTTCCAGGTCCAGCAGGGCTACTTCGGCCCGGGCTTCATCGCCTTCACCAATCACCTTGATGAACACGTGTTTGCCGTACAGGCAACCGTGTTGCCAGTGACCGCGGTGCATGCGCGCCAGGTTTTGGGCCAGGTCTTCCAGCATCCGCTCGTGCAGTACCGCACTGTAGCGTTCCCGTGCGCCATCGGCGTACCAGCTGTCGCAGTCGACGAAGCCGTCCAGGGCCTTGCTGACCAACAGGGCGCGCCACTGGTGGTCGGCATCGCGTTCGACCCCGCAGTAAACGATATGGGGCACCCGCACCCCGAGTTGTTCGAAGCTGTTCAGTGCATCATATTCACGCAACACCGTCGGGCGCCCGAACGGATGCAGGAAGCTGCGGTAGATATGGCCGATCTGGCGCTTGGAGTAGAGCAACTGACCGCTTTCATCGCTCAGTCGCTGTACTCCGCTTTCCCCGCCTCGACGCTGGTTGGGCTCTTCAACCCATTCACCCTGCTGCTGCCAGAAATGATCGAACCGGCTGTTTCCCGTTGCTGATCCTTCGCGCGCTACCGCCATGCCCTGCTACCCCTTACGCAATACGTATACTCGCCACATGGCATAGAACGGCAAGAAGTCCAATCGTTCCTGAATCCGGAAACCGGCAGCCTGGAATTCTTCCTCGACCGTTGCAGCCGGTAACACAAAGCGATTCTGGTAACCGACTTCTCCGGTTTTCTCAAAACGGCGTTGTTCGAGCTTCTTGCGCCGCCATGCCTTGAAGTTGCCATCCACCCACAGCGACAGGATAACGCTATCGCGCGTAACTCGTTGAAATTCCGAAAGAAGTGTCTTGCGGTGTGCCGCATCGCCAATATGGTGCATCAGGCGCATGCAGAAAATACTGTCTACCGAGTTATCAGGCAGATCGATGGCAAAGGCAGAAGTTTGCAAGGTCCGTACCCGCTCGACGATATGCGCCGGCTGGGATTTGGTGGCGGTTTCCAGCATGGCCTCGGAGTTGTCCGCGCCGATGATCACCCGGTTGGGTTTTTCGGCCAGCAAGGGCCAGAAGCGACCGGCGCCACAAGGCAGGTCCAGCACCAGTCCTGGCTCGCCGACCAGCGCCAGGGCACGGCGGGCGAGTTGTTCGTCGCGCTGGTGCGACAGGCGACGGGACATCCCGTCCTGGTGCTTGAGGAAGTATTCCTGGGCGTGCTGCTGGTCGTACTTTTCGGAAAATTCGAGTTTGATGGGGCTACGCATGGTGCATCTCCTGACTCCAATCCCCCCACGATAAGGAGGCGATCGTTGGCGTCAGGTCATACAAATGTGAAAAATTTGTTAGTACGGGATTTAACGTTACAAGACATTACCAGAGCGGAAGGCCTCCCCTGGCCTTCACTCCGGTTCTGGCAGGCATTCCGGGCCATGGGTGAGGTCGACGTGGAAGCGACAGCCATGGGGCACCATGGCCGTCAGGCCGACTGTCCAGCCCTGGTCGTCGCAGATTCGCTGCACCAGTGACAAGCCCAGGCCAAGGCCTTCACCACGGCGTTCGTCACCGCGTACGAACGGTCGGAACATGGCTTCGCGCTGCTCTTCGGGAATGCCCACGCCACTGTCCTCGACCAGGAAACCGGCCGGCTCCAGGGTCAGGCGGATGAACCCGTAGTCGGTGTAGTGTGCTGCGTTACGCAGCAGGTTGCCCATCACCGCCTGCAGGAAGGTGGCGTTGTAAAGCGTCCTCGAACCCGCCCCTGGTTGGTAGATCAAGGTCAGGCCCTTCTGCTCGATGGTGTCACGCCAGACGCTGATCAGATCGTCGGCCACTTCCTTCATGGTCGCCCGCGATGCCACTGCGCCCTGGTCGCGTTGGGCACGGGCCAGCATCAGGAAGGTCTTGACCAGTTCCTGCATCTCCTCGGTGGCCCTGGCAATACGTTCGACCTGGGCACGGGCGCGGGTATCGATGTTCGGGTTAACCAGCAACAGCTCGCAGGAACTGGCCAGGACCATCAAGGGTGTGCGCAATTCATGGCTGACATCACTGGTGAACAGGCGCTCGCGGGTCAGGGCATCGCGCAGGCGCCCGAGGGTATCGTCGAAGGCCACGGCCAGCTGGCCGACCTCGTCGTCGGCGTAGTCCGGTGCCAGGGGCGGCGCCAGGCCCAGTAACTGGTCGCGATGTCGCACCTGACGGGCCAGGCGGATCACCGGCGCCATTACCCTTCGCGCCAGCACCCAGCCGAGGAACACCGCCAAGGCCAGGCTGAGGACGAAACCCACTACCACGATCGCGAACAGCACCCGCTCGCGCTCTTCGAAGTCACTCTGGTCCTGCAGCAGGACATAGCGCCGCCCATCCACCACCTCGACCATGGCGTGGTAGGACAGCTGCTCGCGAAACACCTCATGGAAGCCCGGTGTCAGGTGGCGCAAGTCCTTGGGCAATTCGAAATCGTCGCGCCCGCCGCTGTAATAGAACAACTGGTCCGGTCGCGGGCGATGGCTCCAGTCGCTGACGCTGTCCATGCGCAGCAGGCGCTGTAGGTCGCCGCCCAGTACCGCCGAAATCAGGCGCTCCTCCACCAGGTGCACGGTGGCGACGATGCCGAACGCGAAAGCGCCGGCCACCAGCGCGCTCATCAAGGCAAAGGCGATGATGATCCGCTGGGCAAGGCTCTGCTTAAACTCCATCGCGGCCCTCGGCCAGGCGGTAGCCGACGCCGTGGACGGTATGCAGCAGGGGTTTGTCGAACGGCTTGTCGATCACCTGGCGCAGCTGGTGCACATGACTGCGCAGACTGTCGCTGTCGGGGCAATCGTCACCCCAGAGCGCCTCTTCAAGCACTTCGCGGCGCAACACGTGGGGGCTCTTCTGCATCAATACCGCCAGCAGCTTCAAGCCGACCGGGTTGAGCTTGAGCATCTTGCCGTCGCGGGTCACTTCGAGGGTATCGAGGTCGTAGCTCAGGTCGCTGACTTGCAAGGTGCGCCGTCCACCGCCCTGGGCACGACGCAGCACCGCCTCGATGCGCGCCGCCAGTTCCGACAGGGCAAAGGGCTTGAGCAGGTAGTCGTCGGCACCGGAACGAAAGCCCTGCAGGCGGTCATCGAGCTGGTCGCGGGCGGTGAGCATGATCACCGGGGTATCCCGCCGGGCGTCCTCACGCAGGCGTTTGCACAGGGTATAGCCGTCGATGCCCGGGAGCATGATGTCGAGCACGATCAGGTCGTAATGCTCGGTGGCGGCCAGGTGCAGCCCCGACAGGCCGTCCTGGGCGCAGTCCACCGTGTAGCCCTTCAGGCCCAGGTAGTCGGCCAGGTTGGCGAGGATATCGCGGTTGTCTTCAACCAGTAGGATTCGCATGGAGTTCTCCTGTCCAGGGCTTTTGCCTGCTTGGCAGGCGCAGCTTACGGCCATCGACCGCGCACGGCTAGGCCAGCGCCGCTTTATTGCAGGTTAACGTTTTTTTCACCCGAGCTTCACGGACAAGCGATGGCGCCTGGTCGAAAATCGCCGGTCGCAACCGCCCATCGACCAGTCTGGACCTGCCATGCCTTTACCTTCCACCTCCCGCCCGCTCAACCTCTGGGTTGCCCTGGGTATCCCCGCGCTGACTGCCCTGACCCTGATTCTGCTCGAGCTCACCTCGCTGGACATGGACCTGGCCAGGTTGATGTTCGATCCGGTGGCCGGCCAGTTCATTGGTCGCCACAGCTATTTCCTCGAAGATATCCTGCATGATCGCGCCAAACAGGCGGTGATCGTGCTTGGCCTGGGCGCTATTGTGGCATTCGCTTCCAGCTTCTTCTGGCAACGCCTGAAGAACTGGCGCCGGGAGCTGGGGTATCTGGTCATGGCCATGGCGATTTCCACCAGCTTCGTCACCCCGCTCAAGGCGGTCACCGCGGTGCAATGCCCCTGGAGCCTTCAGGAGTTTGGCGGCAAGGAAACCTACAGCGAACTGCTGAGCCCGCGCCCGGCGACCGACAAACCAGGGCGTTGCTGGCCTGGTGGCCATGCGGCCACCGGTTTTACCTTGTTCGCCCTGTTCTTCGCCCTGCGTGATCGTCGCCCGCGCCTGGCCCGTGCCGCCCTGCTGTTTGCGTTCGGCCTGGGTATGGTGTTTTCGGTGGGACGCATGCTGCAAGGCGCGCATTTCTTTTCCCACAACGTGTGGACGGCGGTGTTCTGCTGGTTGATCAGCCTGGGTTGTTACTACGGGGTGTTGTACCGCAAACCTGTAGGAGCGGCGGTGCGACGACTCGACTTGCCTAGCGATGAGGCCAGCACAGCCCGTACATCTGCTGCAGTCTGAAACACGACTGCCCTGGTGGCCGATCGCGGGGCAAGCCCGCTCCCACATAGGCAAAAAAAAAGCCCCGCACTAGGCGGGGCTTTTTCTCAAGCGGACAAGGCTGGCTTACATCATGCCGCCCATGCCGCCCATACCACCCATGCCGCCCATGTCTGGCATGCCGCCGGCAGCGGAAGCTTCCACTGGAGCGTCAGCGATCATGGCTTCGGTGGTGATCATCAGGCCACCGATCGAAGCGGCAGCTTGCAGTGCCGAACGGGTGACCTTGGCTGGGTCCAGGATGCCCATTTCGATCATGTCGCCGTACTCGCCGGTAGCAGCGTTGTAACCGAAGTTGCCCGAACCTTGCTTGACCTTGTCGGCCACAACGCTTGGCTCGTCGCCGGCGTTGGCAACGATCTGACGCAGTGGCGCTTCAACGGCGCGACGCAGCAGGGCGATACCGACGTTCTGCTCTTCGTTGTCGCCTTTGAGGTCGGCAATGGCGTTCAGTGCACGCACCAGGGCAACACCACCGCCAGGCACCACGCCTTCTTCGACGGCTGCGCGGGTAGCGTGCAGGGCGTCTTCAACGCGGGCTTTCTTCTCTTTCATTTCAACTTCGGTGCCGGCACCGACCTTGATCACGGCAACACCGCCAGCCAGCTTGGCCAGGCGCTCTTGCAGCTTCTCACGGTCGTAGTCCGAGGAAGTCTCTTCGATCTGGGCACGGATCTGCTTGACGCGTGCTTCGATCTCGGCGTCGGCGCCAGCGCCGTCGATGATGGTGGTGTTTTCCTTGGACAGGATTACACGCTTGGCGTTACCCAGGTGCTCCAGGGTAGCGGACTCCAGGCTCAGGCCGATTTCTTCGGAGATCACGGTACCGCCGGTCAGGACGGCGATGTCCTGCAGCATGGCCTTGCGGCGGTCGCCGAAGCCAGGTGCCTTGACCGCAGCAACCTTGACGATGCCGCGCATGTTGTTGACGACCAGGGTCGCCAGCGCTTCGCCTTCGACGTCTTCAGCCACGATCAGCAGCGGACGGCCGGCCTTGGCAACGGCTTCCAGAACTGGCAGCAGTTCGCGAATGTTGGAG
This sequence comes from Pseudomonas sp. BGr12, assembly GCF_030272895.1. Classification (GTDB taxonomy): domain Bacteria; phylum Pseudomonadota; class Gammaproteobacteria; order Pseudomonadales; family Pseudomonadaceae; genus Pseudomonas. The sequence goes on from NZ_JALRNF010000013.1 coordinate 100,092, forward strand.
ATCTTCTTGTCAACCAGCAGCAGCAGCGGGCCATCCAGCTCGGCAACCATGGTGTCCGGCTTGTTGACGAAGTAAGGCGACAGGTAGCCACGGTCGAACTGCATGCCTTCTACGACCGACAGTTCGTTTTCCAGGCCCGAGCCTTCTTCAACGGTGATCACGCCTTCTTTACCGACTTTTTCCATGGCTTCGGCGATGATGTCACCGATGGAGTTGTCGGAGTTGGCGGAGATGGTGCCTACCTGGGCGATGGCCTTGGAGTCGGCGCATGGCTTGGACAGGTTTTTCAGCTCGGCGACGACGGCAGCAGTGGCCTTGTCGATGCCGCGCTTGAGGTCCATCGGGTTCATGCCGGCAGCGACGGCTTTCAGGCCTTCGTTGACGATGGCCTGAGCCAGGACGGTAGCGGTGGTGGTGCCGTCACCGGCAGCGTCGTTGGCCTTGGAAGCAACTTCCTTGACCAGCTGGGCGCCCATGTTTTCGAAAGCGTCTTTCAGCTCGATTTCCTTGGCAACCGAAACACCGTCTTTGGTGATGGTTGGAGCGCCGAAGCTCTTGGCCAGGACAACGTTACGGCCTTTCGGGCCCAGGGTCGCTTTTACCGCGTCAGCCAGAACGTTGACGCCAACCAGCATTTTCTTACGGGCGGAATCGCCGAATTTTACGTCTTTAGCAGCCATGATCGTTTAATCCTTGAATACTTTGGAGTAACGGGAAACCAGCGGAATCAGCCTTCGATAACAGCGAGAATCTCGTTCTCAGCCATTACCAGCAGGTCTTCGCCGTCAACTTTCACAGTGTTGCTGCCCGAGTAAGGGCCGAAAACCACCTTGTCACCCACTTTCACGGCCAGCGCACGCACTTCACCGTTGTCCAGGATGCGACCGGTACCTACAGCGACGACTTCGCCACGGTTAGGTTTTTCAGCGGCCGAACCTGGCAGAACGATACCGCCAGCGGTTTTCGATTCTTCTTCGCTGCGACGGATAACGACGCGGTCATGCAGAGGACGAAGCTTCATTGTCGATCTCTCCTAATTGTGGTTTTCATCGGCCGGTATCGACACCGGCGGGTTGATGCTTGCGGCGTTGCCGCTCGTGGCCCGCGAAGGCGAACCACCCATGTAAAGTCTGGGGCAAGCCACCAGAAACCTTGCGGTGACCCATACATGAGGTCGCCAAGGGCAATTACAAGGCTTGGTCGTTAAATTTTTTAGCGATAGCCCCGGACAAAGCAAAACGGCCCCTTCCGGGGCCGTTTCTACAGGTATTGGCAACGCTTAATGCAGGCGAGGATCGCGAGGCTCACGTGGCTCGTGGTGCTCGTACTCACCTTCGATCACATCGGGCTGGCGCGACTGGCTGCCGGCACTGCCCGGACGGGCCATGAACGGGTCGTCGGCGAAGGCGCGCTGGCGCATGGCCTGGGCCTCGGCACGCTCACGCATCTTGCGCCCGAGCAGGCGGCGGGTGAATGGCAGCAGGCAGACCAGGCCGATGACGTCACTGATGAAACCCGGCAGCAGCAGCAGGCCACCACCGAGCGCCAGCATCAGGCCCTGGAACATGTCTTCGGCGGGCAGTTCGCCACGCTGCAGGCTTTCACGCGCGCGCAAGGCGGTGGCCAGGCCCGCCACCCGCACCACCAGCACACCCAGGGCGGAGCCGGCGATGATCAGCAGCAGCGCCGGAAAGAAGCCGATCGCGGAGCTGACCTTGAAGAACACATACAGCTCCAGCACCGGAAAAATCAGAAACAGCAGTAGAAAAGCACGCATCAAAGGATCCTCTACGCAAGATGACCTTGCAGTAGACCTTTAATGGTTGCGGTCGGTCGCTATTTCAAGCCTCGGAGTATGAACGATCCGGCCATTGATCGGCGCGGGCCAGAAATACCAGGGCTTCGCGCACTTGTATCGGCGTATTGCAAGGCGCGCCGAACGGCAACCAGTGCAGGCCCTGGCCAATGCGCAGGTGCATGCCTTCGCTGTCGATGCCGACCATCTGCGCTGCCGCACCGCGTGGCAGGCCGCTGAGCTCGACGTAGTGTTCGATGGCGTTGGCATGATCGCTGTTCATGTGCTCGATCATGCTCGCCTCGGCCTGGCCGGCAAAGGGATTGGGCAGGTTCAGGTGGTCGATCCAGTGGATCGCGCCAAAGCCGCCGATGTAGCGGTGGCGCACCGGCTTGAGCACCCAGAAGTCAAAATCATGGGCCTTGTGGTAATTGCTCGAGTCGGGGAAGTAGCGGTAATAGCGCTCGGCCGCGGCCGCCACGGCCTCGGGCGCTTCGAGCCGATGCGCCTCGGCCAGCACGGTGAGGCGACCGACCGCCTGCACATCCTCGGCGTCGCGCTCGCCGACCAGCAGCGAGCACTTGGGGTCCTTCTGCAGGTTATGGGTGTGCTGGGCTATGCGGCTGATCAGGATCAGCGGGTTGCCCTCGGCATCCAGGCAATAAGGCACCACCGAGCCGAACGGGAAGCCCGGCATCGACTTGGAATGGGTCGACAGGACCCCACGGTATTCCTTGAGCAGCAGCTCGCGGGCCTGCTGGGCGGTTTTGGTGCTCACTGTGTGACTCCCGACTCGACGATAGCGGAGGGCTGGCCGCAGGGATCAGGCGACCAGGTGATTAACCGACAAAATAATCAGTATCGCCGAGGGTTGCCAGCGCGCTTACCAGGTCACACCAAAGCCTGCGGTGTAGCGGGTCTTGTCCAGGTCGCTCTCGCGGGTGCCGCGGATGATGTCCTTCTCGGCCTTGAGGTTGAGCGAGGCCCACTCGGTGACTTTGTAGCGCAGGCCCATCTCGGCATCCAGGGCATAGTCGGCCACCCCGCCCAGCGGCTTGCCGACTTCGCCATTGGTGAAGAACTGCACGCGCTTGCCCATCAGGTAGCGGTTGTAGTCCCACTTCATGCCCAGGGAATAGAAGTTGTCCTTGCCGCCGTCGGCATATTCATAGTCGGTGCGGTTGAGCAGCGAACCCAGGGAGAACGCGCCCAGTTCATCGTCCCAGAACTGATAGCCCGGGCCGGTACCCACGGTGCGCTGGCGCGCCAGGTCTTCGATATGGTCGCGCTTGACCTCCAGGCGGCCTTGCCAGAACCATTTCTCGGTGATGAATCGGTCCAGGGCGTACTCGGCGCTCCAGTTGTTGGTGGTGGTGACGTCGTTCTTGCTTTCGCGGTTGTACTCGCCTTCGGCCTGGTGGCGCCAGCGGCCATGGCGGGCCGAGGTCTTGAAGTCGATGTCATAGTCATCGCTGTCGGTCTCGGCACGCTTGTAGTCCAGGGCCAGGTCGACATTGCCCTTCCACGAGAAGTCCTCGACCACAGGCTTGGGCTTCATGATCTGCTGGATACTGGCCAGGTCCACGGTCTTGGGCGCATCGCCATTGGCCAGGGTGACCTTGCCATCCTCGGCGGCATGCAATGCCTTGGCTTTTTCGCCGGTGTAGGCATCCTGCTTGACCAGAAGCTCCTGGTCGCTTTCCAGGGTCTTGACCTGTTTCCAGTCCAGCGCGATGGTGCCCCCATAGGTGGTCTGCAGCAGCAGCTTGCCGCCATCGAACACCGAGATCTTGCCGCTGAGCCGGTCGCCGTTCTTCATCCACACGGTATCAGCGATGGCCGGGGCGCAGGCAACAACGGCAGCAAGGAACAGCAAGACTCTGGAAAACATAAGCAAAAACGGACTCTGGTTCGCGAAAAAAGTCGGGCATTATCCAGATACCCGACCGTGGAGCAAGGACTGACCGACCCGATGCCAATGAGTTCAATTCCTGTTTGGCCGCTGGACACGCCTGTTTACCGGCCTCTCCCCGGAGCACCGCGATGAGCCCGGTACCTGGTGACCCGACGGACGACCCGCAAGCCCGACGAATGGCGCTCTATCTGGTGCTCGACCAAGTGCCGCCCGGCAAGGTGGTCAGCTATGGCCAGCTGGCCGAGCTGGCCGGCCTGGGGCGCGCGGCGCGCTGGGTCGGGCGTACCCTGAGCCAGTTGCCGGCCGACACCCGCCTGCCCTGGCATCGGGTACTGGCTGCCGGTGGTCGACTGAGCCTGGCCCTGGGCACCCCGTCAGGCGACGAGCAGCGTGCACGACTGCGGGCAGAAGGGGTCACACTGCACAATAATCGTGTGGATATGTTGCGCCATGGCTGGCGCCCAACGGAGCACAGCGGTTAGAGTGCGCGCTTTGTTTTCGTAAACTTGAGGCAGATGTTGGCCCATGCCCCGTAAAACCTGGCGCGCTGCGCTTGCTGCCTATGCCAGCCCGTCCACCCTGGTGCTGTTGCTGCTCGGCTTTGCCGCCGGCCTGCCCTATATGTTGGTGTTCTCGACCCTGTCGGTGTGGTTGCGCGAAGCCGGAGTCGCTCGCGAAACCATTGGTTATGCCAGCCTGATCGGCCTGGCCTATGCCTTCAAGTGGGTCTGGTCGCCACTGCTCGACCAATGGCGCCTGCCACTGCTCGGCAAGCTCGGTCGCCGCCGCTCCTGGCTTGCGCTCTCACAGATTCTGGTGGTGATTGGCCTGATCGGCATGGGCTTTTGCGACCCGCAAAAGCATCTGTCGTGGCTGATTGCCCTGGCGGTGCTGGTGGCCTTTGCCTCGGCCACCCAGGATATCGCCGTCGACGCCTACCGCCTGGAAATCGCCGACGACCAGCGCCAGGCAGCCCTGGCCGCCAGCTACATGGCCGGCTACCGGGTCGCCGCGCTGCTGGCCACCGCCGGTGCGCTGTTCTTCGCCGAAGGCTTCGGTTCCACCGGCTTCAGTTACCTGCACAAAGCCTGGACCGGTACCTATGTGCTGTTCGGCATCATGATGCTGCCGGCGCTGATCACCACCCTCTTGATGCGCGAACCGCCCGTCCCCCTGCGTACCCAGCTGTCGGCGGCCCGCTACGGCCTGATGCATCAACTGGCATCGGTGTTCGTGCTGATCATCCTGCTGGTCTCGGTACCGGCCATGTTCACCCAGCTGTACAACACCGATTTCGCCAGCGTGCTGTTCGAAGGCGCAAGCCTGCTCGACCTGCTGCTCGAAGACCGCGCTTTCCTGCGGGCGATCCTCTATATCACCCTGACCTCGCTGTGCCTGTCGTCCCTGGGCCGTCGCGGCCTGGCGCCGGTGCTGACACCGGTCAACGACTTCATTCACCGCTACCGCTGGCAGGCCTTGCTGCTGCTGGGCCTGATCGCCACCTACCGGATGTCCGATACGGTGATGGGCGTGATGGCCAACGTGTTCTACATCGACCAGGGCTTCACCAAGGACCAGATCGCCAGCGTCAGCAAGATCTTCGGCCTGATCATGACCCTGGTCGGCGCCGGCATGGGCGGCCTGCTGATCGTGCGCTTCGGTATCCTGCCGATCCTGTTCATCGGCGGCGCGGCTTCGGCGGCGACCAACATCCTGTTCCTGATGCTGGCCGACATGGGCCCCAACCTGCAGATGCTGGTGCTGACCATCTCCCTGGACAACTTCAGCTCGGGCCTGGCCACCTCGGCGTTCGTGGCGTACCTGTCGAGCCTGACCAACCTGAAGTTCTCCGCCACCCAGTACGCCCTGCTCAGTTCGATCATGCTGCTGTTGCCACGCCTGATCGGCGGCTACTCGGGGGTGATGGTGGAGAAGTTCGGCTACCACGACTTCTTCCTGATCACCGCCCTGCTCGGCGTGCCGACCCTGATCCTGATCGCCCTGCACTGGCGCCAGGAGCAGGGCAAGGGCAAACAGCTGCCAGCCGACAACCCGGTTGCCGAACAGCGCCCCTGAGGCCGCCTGAGGCGATTGCCGGGTTTATCCCGGCAAAGCCTCGGCCTGTTCGCCGGAAGCGCCCAGAACCACCCTCAGCGGCCACAGCGCCGAAATCCCGGCAATGCCTGCAGCCAACGCGAAGCTCAGCAGGCTGGCGCCGGCACCGAGCATCGCCAGCAACGCCCCGCCCAGGCCCAGCAAGGCAATGGTGATCATGCCCAGCATCGCCGAAACCAGCCCCTTGCTCTGTTCGCTGGCGAACAGCGTCATGCGGTACAGCACCGCATTGGCGATACCCAGGCCCAGGGCATAGACCGAAAGCCCCGCCACCAGGCTCGGCACGCCCGGCACCAGCCAGGTAGCCAGCATCATCCCCAGCAGCCCCGCCAGATACGGCCACAGCGCCCGTCGCACCAGGCTCTTGAGCGGGTAGCGATCGGCGATGCGGTTGATGATCAGGTTGCCCAGGATCAACCCGCCGAACACCGGCAACTGCCACAGTGCATAGTCCAGGGTGCTCAGGCCTTCATCGTGGATCAACAGCACCGGCGACAGGCCGATCCAGCCGATCAACGGCAGGCCGACCAGGCCCAGGGCAGCGCTGCCGGCGACGAAGCGACGGTTGCCGAGCAACTGGCCGTAGCCGGCCAGCAACGGCCGCAGCTGGATGGGCTGGAAGGCCAGGCGCGAACCGTCGCGACGCTCCACCCCCAGGGTTTCCGGCATGAAGCGGTACAACGCCAGCCAGGCCAGCACCGCACAGACGCCGAAAATCACGAACAACCAGCGCCACGACACCCACTCCAGCAGCAAGGTGCCCACCAACGGCCCCAGCAGCGGCGAAAGCAGCGCGATATTGGCCAGCAGGGCCATCATGCGCACCGCGTCGGCCTCGCTGAACGCCTCGTTCAAGGCCGGGTAGCTGACGGTCACCACAAAGCCCAGGCCGATGCCCTGCAAAAGGCGCAGCAGGTTGAACAGTTCGATGCTCTCGACCCAGAAGGTCGCCAGGCAGGCGATGCAGAAAAACGCACAGCCCCCCAGCAACAATGGCCGGCGACCATAGCGGTCGGCCAGCGGGCCGATCAGCCATTGCAGCAGCACACCGCCGAGCAGGTACAGGTTCAGGGCGTGGGGGATGAATTCGGGGCTGGCGCGCAGATCACCGACCACCACCGGCATGGCGGGCATCACCGCATCGCTGGCGAGGTAGGTCAGCAGTTCGAACAACGCCAGGCACAAGGCGAAGCACAAGGCGCGCAGGGGCGTGATGTAGATCAGGGGGGTAAGCATGGCAAGACCGGACAAACAAAAGTGAGCCAGCTTATATGCCAGAAAGACCGGGGCGCAGGTAGCGTGAAGACGTGAACAAGTGTAATGACCGTAGAAGCATCGCGGGGCAAGCCCGCTCCCACACGCAGTTGTGGGAGCGGGCTTGCCCCGCGATCACGGCCGGTACTTACTGCACCGCCGTTTCCTGCACCATGCGGATCACCCGCTGCGGGAAGGGAATGTCGATGCCCTCGGCCTTGAGGCGGTCACGGGCATGCTCGTTGAGCATGAACAGCACGTCCCAGTAGTCGGCCGTGTTGACCCAGATGCGCAGCGACACGGTGATCGAGCTGTCGCCCAGGGTGGAAATCACTGCCTGCGGCGCCGGGTCCTTGAGCACGCGTGGGTCCTGGGCCAGCTCCAGCAGTACGCCACGGGCCTTCTGCAGGTCGGCGTCATAGTCGACGCCGACATCGAACACCACCTTGCGGGTCGGCTGGCGGTTGGTGTTGGTGATGATGCCGTTGGACAGGCTGCCGTTGGGCATGATCACGGTCTTGTTGTCACCGGTACGCAGCACGGTGTGGAAGATCTGGATGCTGTCCACGGTGCCGGCGACACCCTGGGCTTCGATCCAGTCGCCGATGCGGAACGGACGGAACAGCAGGATCAGCACCCCGCCGGCGAAGTTCGCCAGGCTGCCCTGCAAGGCCAGGCCGATGGCCAGGCCCGCGGCACCGATGGCGGCGACGAACGAGGTAGTCTCGATACCGATCATCGAGGCGACACTGACAATCAGCAGGATCTTCAGGACGATGTTCGCCAGGCTGCTGATAAAACCTTGCAGCGCAAGGTCGGCGTTGCGCAGGGCAAGCAGTTTGCCCAGGCGGTAGGTCACCTTGTTGATCAGCCACCAGCCGATGGCCAGGGTCACCAGCGCCAACAACAGACGGCTGCTGTACTCCATGATCAACGGGAGCCAGGTTTGCGAAGTCTTGACCAGTTGGTCGACCTCAGCGTTGAAATCCATAATGTTCTCCTGATGCCGAGCGGCAATGAAGCTTGAAATCCCTGCCGCAATCGTTTCAGCGGCCCTAAGGACCTCGGACGCCGATTCGGCGCCAAGGTTCCCTGAACGGTGGGCTTAGTCGCGGAAATTGTTGAACTGCAGCGGCATGCCGAACTCGCGGGCGCGCAGGGCGGCGATGGCTTCCTGCAGGTCGTCGCGCTTCTTGCCGGTGACACGCACCTGCTCGCCCTGGATGGCGGCCTGGACCTTGAGCTTGGCGTCCTTGATGTGGGCCACGATCTTCTTCGCCAGTTCCTTGTCGATGCCTTCCTTGAGCACGGCTTCCTGCTTCATCACCTTGCCCGATGCGTAGGCGTCCTTGACCTCCAGGCACTGCACGTCGATCTTGCGCTTGACCAGGGCCAGCTTGAGGATCTCGATCATCGCCTCGAGCTGGAACTCGGCTTCGGCGGTCAGGTTGACGGTGAGCTCCTTCTCCTTGAACTCGAAGCTGCCCTTGCCCTTGAGGTCATAGCGGCGGTCCAGTTCCTTCACGGCGTTCTCAACGGCGTTGGTGACTTCGTGCTTGTCCAGTTCCGATACCACGTCGAACGACGGCATAACGATTCTCCAGAAAATAAATGCGCGCTCACGGCCCTGATTGCAGAGCGTGATGGAGCGCGTCGGGTTTGACGGTTAAAATGCCGGCTCATTATAACGGTTGCGAAACGCTGATGAGCAGCACCTGGCATATTCTCGGCGCGGGGAGTCTGGGCAGCCTCTGGGCCTGCCGTCTGGCCCGTGCCGGCAAAGCGGTCCGCCTGATCCTGCGCGATGCGCCGCGCCTTGCGGCCTACGAGGCGGCCGGCGGCCTGACCCTGGTCGAACACGGGCAGGCGCAATTGCACGCCATTCCGGCGCAAACCGCAGAGGACAACACGCCCATTCATCGCCTGCTGGTGGCCTGCAAGGCCTACGATGCCGAGCAGGCGGTGGCACAACTGGCGCCGCGCCTGGCCCACGGCGCCGAGCTGATCCTGCTGCAGAACGGCCTGGGCAGCCAGGACGAGGTCGCCAACCGGGTGCCCCATGCCCGCTGCATCTTCGCCTCCAGCACCGAAGGTGCGTTTCGCGAAGCCGACTGGCGGGTCAATTTCGCCGGCCACGGCTTCAACTGGCTGGGCGATCCGGCCAACCCGCTGGCCCCCGAATGGCTCGACGAGCTGGCCGACGCCGGCATTCCCCACGAGTGGACCCCGGATATCCTCACCCGCCTGTGGCGCAAGCTGGCGCTCAACTGCGCCATCAATCCCCTGACGGTGCTGCATGAGTGCCAGAACGGCGGCCTGCAGGCGCATCACTGCGAAGTGGCGACCCTCTGCGCCGAACTCGCCGAGTTGCTGCAGTACTGCGGTCAGCCCGAAGCCGCCGAAGGCCTGGGCGAAGAAGTGGAGCGGGTAATCAAGGCCACGGCCGCCAACTACTCTTCCATGTACCAGGATGTTCGCCAGGGCCGTCGTACCGAGATCCACTACCTGCTCGGCCATGCTTGCCGCGTCGCCAGCCGTCATGGCCGCGAGCTGCCGCACCTGGAGCGGCTCTACCGGCGCCTGGTCGAACACCTGAACGCGCGCGGATTGCCCAGCGACTGAGCGCAGCGTTACCCTGCCCTTTCACCTACAGACCGGGATCTGGCTTTCACATGACGCTGCGCGAACGCCTGGAGAACCTGCCGGTTGGCCAGAAACTGCTGGCCGCCCTGCTGGTGCTGTTGATCACCATCCTGCTGGTGGCCAACCTGACTTTCATCAGCGCCGCCTACTGGATCTCCCAGGAGAGCATGGCGCCCCAGGCCCTGCAGACCATCGGCCGACTGGTGGCCAACCCGCAACTGTCCACCCAGGCCGCGGACTCGCCCGAGGCCGCCAAGGCCCTGCTCAAGGAGCTGGACAGCTACACCCCCTTGCGCGCCGCTGCCGTCTACGGCGGCGACGGCAAGCTGCTGGCGCAGTTGCAGCACGGCGAAGTGCTGCCCCTGCCCAAACGCTATCGCAACATCGAGAACTGGCGCCTGACCGAGTTTCGCAGCACCCAGCTGACCCAGCTGCCACGCCCGGGCGGGCCTCCGGGCTACCTGTTGCTGGTGGCCAGCAGCGAGTTGCCTGTGGCCTTCTACACCGGCACCCTCACCGCCAGCCTGGGCATCCTGGTGTTCAGTATCTTGCTGTGGATGATCATCGCCCGGCAGATCAAGCGCCTGATCACCCAGCCGATCTACCAGCTCGAAGAACTGTCGCGCCAGGTGACCCGCGAAGAGAACTACGCCCTGCGCGCCAAGCGCGGCAACGATGACGAAATCGGCAGCCTGGCCGAGGCCTTCAACACCATGCTGTCGCGCATCGAAGCCCGCGAGCAGCAGCTCAAGCGCACCCGCGACGAATTCCAGGAAGCCTACGACCAGGCCCAGGGCCTGGCCGAGGAAACCCGCCACACCAACCGCAAGCTGGAGCTGGAAGTCCAGGTGCGCAGCAAGATCGAGAAAAAGCTCACGGGCTTCCAGAACTACCTCAACAGCATCATCGACTCCATGCCCTCGGCGCTGATCGCCCTGGACGAACAGCTCTACGTCACCCAGTGGAACCAGGAAGCCAGCGTGCTCTCCGGCACGCCGCTGGACGAAGCGCTGAACCAACCGATCTTCCTCGCCTTCGAGCCGCTCAAGCCGTTCCTGCCGCAGCTCAAGGAGAGCGTCGAGAAACACCGGGTGGCGAAGATCGAGCGGGTCACCTGGACCAAGGACGACGACGCCCGGCACTACGCCCTGACCTTCTACCCACTGATGGGCGGTGGCGGACGCGGCGTGGTGATCCGCATCGACGACATCACCCAGCGCCTGTCCCTGGAAGAAATGATGGTGCAGTCGGAGAAGATGCTCTCGGTCGGTGGCCTGGCAGCCGGCATGGCCCATGAAATCAACAACCCGCTGGGGGCGATCCTGCACAACGTGCAGAACATTCGCCGACGCCTGTCACCAGACCTGGCCCGGAACATGGAACAGGCCGACGAAGTGGGCATCGACCTGCCTGCGGTCAATCGCTACCTGGAAAGCCGCGAGGTGCCGCAGTTGCTCGATGGCATCCAGCAGGCCGGTGCCCGTGCGGCCAAGATCGTCACCCACATGCTCAGCTTCAGCCGGCGCAGCAACCGCCAGCTGGCACCCTGTGACCTGCCGGCGCTGATCGACCAGGCAGTGGAAATCGCCGGCAACGATTTCGACCTGACCATCGGCTTCGACTTCAAGGGTCAGGCCATCATCCGCCAGTTCGACCCCAACCTGGGCCCGGTGCCCTGCACCGCCAACGAGCTGGAGCAGGTGCTGCTCAACCTGCTGAAGAACGCCGCCCAGGCCATTCACCTGCGCGAAGACGACAGCGAGCCTGGCCGCATCATCCTGCGTACCCGGCTCAATCCACCCTGGGCGGAGATCCAGGTGGAAGACAACGGTGTCGGCATGCCCGAAGCGGTACGCAAGCGCACCTTCGAGCCGTTCTTCACCACCAAGGAAATCGGCCAGGGCACCGGCCTTGGCCTGTCGGTGTCGTACTTCATTATCACCAACAACCACAAGGGCCAGATGGAAGTGCAGTCGGCACCCGGCCAGGGCACCTGCTTCACCTTGCGCCTGCCCCTGGCCAATACCGCGCCGGCTGAGGTCGAGCCCCACAAAATGGAGTCATGAACATGGGTTTTCGCCTGTCGAAGATCTACACCCGCACCGGCGACAAGGGCGAAACAGGCCTGGGCGACGGGCGCCGGGTGCCCAAGGATCATCCGCGGATCGAGGCCATTGGCGAGGTCGATAGCCTCAACAGTCAGTTGGGTTTGCTGCTGGCGGGACTGGCCGAGCAAGGGCTGGACGAAGTGATCGAGGTTCTGGCGCCGTGCCAGCACCGCCTGTTCGACCTCGGTGGCGAGCTGGCGATGCCCAGTTACCAGGCGCTGAATGCCACTGAAGTGGAACGCCTGGAAGCGGCGATCGATCGCTGGAACGAGGAACTGGGGCCGCTGGAGAATTTCATCCTGCCCAGTGGTTCGGCATTGATCGCCCAGGCCCATGTCTGCCGCAGCCTGGCGCGCAGCGCCGAGCGGCGCTGTCAGCAGTTGAACGGAGTCGAGCCGTTGGCCGGGGTGGGCCTGGCGTATATCAACCGCTTGTCGGATCTGCTGTTCGTGGCGGCGCGCCTGATCGGGCGGCGCCAGGGGGTGGCCGAGGTGCTGTGGCAGGCTGCAGCTAAACCCTGAATAGCGCATCGCGGGGCAAGCCCGCTCCTACAGGTATTTGCCCTGTAGGAGCGGGCTTGCCCCGCGATGGTTTCACAGCTGCGGCCAGAACGCTCGGATCCCCGCCACGCCCTGGGCCCCATGCTGCCAGGCCTTCTCGCGTTCAGCGGCGCCCACACCGCCCAGCAGGTAGACAGGCTTGCTGAAGCCCTCGATCAGGCGTTGCGCCTGCTCCCAGCCCAACGGCACGGCTTCGGGATGGGTCTGGGTCGCCTGTACCGGCGACAGGGTGACGAAATCCACGCCCATCTGCTCGGCCAGAGCCAGTTCCTCGGCATTGTGGCAGGACGCCGCCAGCCAGCGCGCCGTCGGGAACGGACGACCCTTACTCGCGTACTTGCGCAACTGCTCGGAAGTCAGGTGCCAACCCGCCGACGGAAAATCACCCAGCCACTCCAGCGGCCCCTTGAGCATCAGTTGCGCCTTGCCCGCGCACAGCCCCACGGCATCCACCGCCACATCGCGGTACTTGGGGTCGTACATGTTCGGCGCACGCAACTGGATCAGCTTGATCCCGCCGGCAATGGCCTTCTGCATGCCACGCAGCAGATGCGGCGTCTCCAGGCCATCCGGAGTGATCAGGTACTCGCCCGGCAGGCGGGCTGCCGCCACGATCGGCCGGTTGGCTTCGGGAAACTCGTACTGTGGCAGTTCCCGCGCGGTGACCCAGGCCAGGGGCTGGCCCTCGGCACCATGAGGCTCACCGGTGAAGCCACTGACTTCCCAGACATCGAGCAGCACCTGCTTGTCGGGGTAGTCGTGCTTGATGGTGATCAACGGCCGCGCAGCGGTCACGACGATACCCAGCTCTTCGTTCAGCTCGCGGGACAAGGCGACCTGTACCGCTTCGCCCTCCTCGACCTTGCCACCGGGAAATTCCCAGAGGCCACCCTGGTGCTGGGTATCGGCACGACGGGCAATCAGGATGCGACCGTCCGCACCGCGAATGACCGCGGCGGCTACATGAACGCGCTTCACCCTTCACGCTCCGCAAGACCCGCCTTCTGCCAGGCCTGGAAGGCTGGCCACTGGTAGATGGTCTCGATGTAGGCGGCCGCTTCGGCGGGCACCTCTACCCGGTAGGTGCGCAGGCGCACGGCGACAGGGGCGAAGAAGGCGTCCGCCAGGCTTGGCGTGCCAAACAGGAATGGACCGGCCTCCTTGGCGGCCAGGCGGCATTCGGCCCATAGGGCGATGATGCGGTCGATATCGACCTGCACGTCCAGTGGCATGTTTTCCAACGCCTGGTCACGGGACAGGTCGAACGGCATGTTGCCGCGCAGGGCGAAAAAGCCGCTGTGCATCTGCGCACAGGCCGAACGCGCCTGGGCGCGGGCAGCGATGTCGGTGGGCCAGAGATTGGCCTCGGGATGGCGTTCGTTGAGGTACTCGGCAATGGCCAGGGAGTCGGCGATGACGCCGTGCTCGCACTTGAGCAGCGGTACCTTGCCGGTCGGCGAGTGTTCGAGGATACGTGCGCGGGTGTCGGGCTGGTTGAGTTTGATCAGGGTTTCTTCATAGCGGACACCGGCCAGTTCCAGGGCCAGGGCGCCGCGTAGCGACCAGGAGGAATACAGCTTGTCGCCGATGATCAGATGGTAACTCATGGTTCGGCTCCGTCAGGTTTTGGCGGGGAAGCGATCGCGGGGCAAGCCCGCTCCCACATGGGGCGGGCTTGTCACGTGATGATATTACGTCCGGTATTCGGCGTTGATCTTCACGTACTCGTGGGACAGGTCGGTGGTCCAGATGGTTTCGCTGCACTGGCCACGGCCCAGCTCGATACGGATGGTGATCTCTTCCTGGGCCATCACCGCCGCGCCCTGGGCTTCGGTGTAGGTAGCGCTGCGGCCGCCCTTGCTGGCGATGCACACGTCACCCAGGTACACGTCGATCAGGCTGACATCCAGCTCCGGCACGCCGGCACGGCCGACGGCCGCCAGGATCCGGCCCCAGTTCGGGTCGGAGGCGAACAGCGCAGTCTTGATCAGCGGCGAGTGGGCCACGGCGTAGCCGACGTCCAGGCACTCCTGGTGGTTGCCGCCGCCGTTGACTTCGACGGTGACGAACTTGGTCGCGCCTTCGCCGTCACGGACGATGGCCTGGGCCACTTCCATGCACACTTCGAAGACCGCCTTTTTCAACGCGTCGAACAGCGGGCCGCGCGCTTCGGTGACTTCAGCGACATTCGCCTTGCCGGTAGCGATCAGCATGCAGCAGTCGTTGGTCGAGGTGTCGCCGTCGATGGTGATGCGGTTGAACGACTTGTTGGCGCCGTCGAGCATCAGGTCCTTGAGCACCGCAGGGGCGACCTTGGCGTCGGTGGCGATGTAGCCGAGCATGGTGGCCATGTTCGGACGGATCATGCCGGCGCCTTTGCTGATGCCGGTGACGGTAATGGTCACGCCTTCGTACTGGAACTGACGGCTGGCACCCTTGGGCAGGGTGTCGGTGGTCATGATGCCGGTGGCGGCAGCGGCCCAGTTGTTTTCCGACAGGTCGTCCAGGGCCGCCTGCAGGGCGCCTTCGATCTTCTCGACCGGCAGCGGCTCACCGATCACGCCGGTGGAGAATGGCAGCACGGCGCTGGCCTCGACGCCAGTCAGCTCGGCAAGCTTGGCGCAGGTGCGCTCGGCTGCGGCCAGGCCCGGGGCGCCGGTGCCGGCGTTGGCATTGCCGGTGTTGGTCAACAGGTAACGCACGGTGCCCTGCACGCGCTGCTTGGCCAGGATGACCGGCGCTGCGCAGAAGGCATTGAGGGTGAACACGCCGGAAACGCTGGAGCCTTCGGCGCAGCGCATCACGACCACGTCCTTGCGCCCCGGGCGCTTGATACCCGCAGAGGCGATGCCGAGTTCAAAACCTGGAACCGGGTGCAACGTTGGCAAAGGGCCAAGACCAACAGCCATGAAAGCGCTCCTAGATAAACAGCCTGTATAAGGGGTGATGAAGCGCAAGGCCGCTCCCACTGCGATTACGGTGGGAGCGGCCTTGTGCCGCGATGGGCCGCCAGGCGGCCCCTGTGTTTACTGCCGTAACGACTGACCGTTACTCGATCTGCCCGTGGCAGTGCTTGAACTTCTTGCCCGAACCACACCAGCATGGTTCGTTGCGGCCCAGCTTCTGTTCGTTGCGTACCGGCGCTGCCGCCACGGCGACGTCGGCGCCCTCTTCCTGCAGCTGGCTGCCATCCAGGCCCGGGGCCTCAGCGTGCTGGAACTGCATGCGCTGGGCCAGGGCTTCGGCTTCCTGGCGCAGGCGGGCTTCTTCTTCGGCCGGATCTTCGCGGCGAACCTGGACGTGCGAGAGCACGCGGATGGTGTCGCGCTTGATCGAGTCGAGCAGCTCCTGGAACAGGTTGAACGACTCGCGCTTGTACTCCTGCTTCGGGTTCTTCTGCGCGTAGCCGCGCAGGTGGATACCGTGACGCAGGTGGTCCATGGTCGACAGGTGGTCTTTCCACAGGTCGTCCAGCACGCGCAGCAGGATCTGCTTCTCGAAGGTGCGCAGCGCTTCGGCACTGGCTTGCTCTTCCTTCTCGTTGTAGGCCGCCAGCAGCTCGGCCATGAGCTTCTCGCGCAGGGTTTCTTCGTACAGGTGGTCGTCTTCGTCGAGCCATTGCTGGATCGGCAGTTTGACCCCGAAATCGCTGGCCAGGGCCGCTTCCAGGCCGGCCACGTCCCACTGCTCGGGCAGCGATTGCGGCGGGATGTGCTGGGCGACGGTGGCGTCGAGCACTTCCTGGCGGAAGTCGGCGATGGTGTCGCCAATGTTGTCGGCTGCCAGCAGGCTGTTACGCATGTGGTAGATGACTTTACGCTGCTCGTTGGCCACGTCGTCGAATTCGAGCAATTGCTTGCGGATGTCGAAGTTGCGACCTTCGACCTTGCGCTGGGCTTTTTCGATGGCGTTGGTCACCATGCGGTGCTCGATGGCCTCGCCGGACTGCATGCCCAGGGCCTTCATGAAGTTCTTCACCCGGTCGGAGGCGAAGATGCGCATCAGGCTGTCTTCCAGCGACAGGTAGAAACGGCTGGAACCCGGGTCGCCCTGGCGGCCGGCACGACCACGCAGCTGGTTGTCGATACGACGGGACTCGTGGCGCTCGGAGGCGATCACGTGCAGGCCACCCGACTCGATCACCTGCTGGTGACGCTTCTGCCAGTCGGCCTTGATCTGGGCAATCTGCTCAGGGGTCGGGTTGTCCATGGCGGCGACTTCGACTTCCCAGTTACCGCCCAGGAGGATGTCGGTACCACGACCGGCCATGTTGGTGGCGATGGTCAGCGCACCCGGGCGACCGGCCTGGGCGATGATCTCGGCTTCCTTCTCGTGGTACTTGGCGTTCAGTACCTTGTGATCGATGCCTTCCTTCTTGAGCAGGTTGGACATGTGCTCGGAAGTCTCGATGGTGGCAGTACCCACCAGCACCGGACGGCCCTGGGCCATGCTTTCCTTGATGTCGGCAATGATCGCCGCGTACTTCTCGTCGGCGGTCAGGTAGACCAGGTCGTTGAAGTCCTTGCGCGCCAGCGGCTTGTTCGGCGGGATGACCATAACGTTGAGGTTATAGATCTGGGCGAACTCGAAGGCCTCGGTATCGGCGGTACCGGTCATGCCGGACAGCTTGCTGTACAGGCGGAAGTAGTTCTGGAAGGTGGTCGACGCCAGGGTCTGGCTTTCGGCCTGGATGTTCAGGTTTTCCTTGGCCTCGATGGCCTGGTGCAGGCCTTCGGACAGGCGACGGCCCGGCATGGTACGACCGGTGTGCTCGTCGATCAGCAGGATCTGGCCGTCCTGGACGATGTACTCGACGTTGCGGTGGAACAGCTTGTGCGCACGCAGGCCGGCGTAGACGTGGGTCAGCAGGCTCAGGTTATGCGCCGAGTAGAGGCTCTCGCCTTCGGCCAGCAGGCCGATCTGGGCGAGCATCTCTTCGATGAACTGGTGACCGGCTTCGTTGAGCTCGACCTGGCGGCTCTTCTCGTCGATCTTGAAGTGACCTTCCTGGGTGACTTCGCCTTCGACTTCCTCGATGTGCTGCTTGAGGCGCGGGATCAGCTTGTTGATCTCGATGTACAGCTTGGAGCTGTCTTCGGCCTGGCCGGAGATGATCAGCGGGGTCCGCGCTTCGTCGATCAGGATGGAGTCGACTTCGTCGATCACGGCGAAATTCAGCTCGCGCTGGAATTTCTCTTCCAGGCTGAACGCCATGTTGTCGCGCAGGTAGTCGAAACCGAATTCGTTGTTGGTGCCGTAGGTGATGTCGGCGGCATAGGCGGCGCGCTTTTCTTCCGGCGGCTGGAATGGCGTGACGACGCCAACGGTCAGGCCGAGGAACTCATACAGCGGACGCATCCAGTTGGCGTCGCGGCGGGCCAGGTAGTCGTTCACCGTGACCACGTGCACACCCTTGCCCGACAAGGCATTGAGGTACACGCCCAGGGTTGCGACCAAGGTCTTGCCTTCACCGGTACGCATTTCTGCGATAGTGCCTTCGTGCAAGGCCATGCCACCGATCAGCTGGACATCGAAGTGGCGCATGCCCATGACCCGCTTGCCGGCCTCGCGCGCGACGGCGAAGGCCTCCGGCAGCAACTGGTCGAGGGTCTCGCCTTTGGCCAGGCGCTCTTTGAACTCTGCGGTCTTGCCCCGCAGCTGTTCGTCCGAGAGGGCGACCATCTTCTCTTCGAAGGCATTGACGGTCTGCACCGCCTTGAGCAGGCGCTTGACCTCACGCTCGTTCTTGCTTCCAAAAAGTTTTTTTAACAAAGGCGCAAACATATCGGCAGGATCTTCCACACATAGGGATGGAGGGCGGCCCCGTGAGTCGCCCGTGCAGCCCTTATGGCCGCATGCGAACGAGCATTCTACCCGGAAACGGTGGTGAGGAAAGTGGCGGATTTCCACGATGCTGGCACGCGCTTTGACGGGGCTTTTTTACAATAAGGGCTTTTTGCGCAACTTCAACCCATTCACAACATGAAGTTTTTCCGTTGACCGGGTTCAAGGCGCGCATCGGGGGATCTGATAAGATGGCGGTTCTGTAACTTCAGGTGTCCTCCCATGGCTTTTCGCCCCCTGCCGGCCCGTGCGCCCGCCGTACTGTTGCGCGAAGCCCGGCCGCTCAAAGCCCTGTTCAGCCAGGCCCAGCGCCTGGCGCAATTGCAGAAGCTGCTCGACAGCCAGCTGCAGCCGGCTGCGCGCGAGCATTGCCATATCGCCTCCTGGCGTGAAGGCACCCTGCTGCTGATCGTCACCAACGGTCACTGGGCCACCCGCCTGCGTTACCAGCAAAAACGCCTGCAGCGCCAGCTACAGACCCTGGAGGTGTTCGCCAACCTAACCCGGATCCTGTTCAAGGTGCAGCCACCGACCACCCAGAGCCGTGCGGCCGGGCACACCATCGACCTGTCCACGCGCGCCGCCGAGAGCATCCAGGCCGCAGCCGAGGGCATCAGCGATCCGAAGCTGAAAGCGGCACTGGAGCGCCTGGCCAGCCATGCGCGGGACAAGGATGCGACTGATAGCTGAACACAACCCTGTAGCCGCTGTCGCCAGGCTGCGATCGGCCGCAAAGCGGCCGCAATACCTGTCACTACGCATTACCCCGATTGCGACTGCTGCGCAGTCGATCGCAGCCTGGCGGCAGCGGCTACAACGGGTAGCGGCACGCCAATAAAAAAGGTTCTTCACGGAATACAGGGGCTACGATCCTTGGGCTGGGGCTGGGGCTTGGGCTTGGGTGTCGAGGTGGCGAGCTTATCCATTCCATGCAGCGACGCTGGCGGCCCCTTCCGCCTTTACGGCGGGTCCCTTTTGTCTTGGCAAAAGGAACCAAAACCGCTCGCTCCTGCATCCGGCCCTACGCTGCGCTCCGGGTCCCCTCGCTCCGGCGCCCTCCGGGGCCACGCGGCCTACGACTTGCTTCGCCAAGTCTACGGCTCGCGTTCTTCGGCTACGCCGAAGGGTGCTACGCACCCGCCCCCTCCAGACACCTCCGCTCGGCCCCTGAAGTCGCAAAGTTACGGGTGGCGCCTGCACGGGCGTATCTTCGAAGGCAGAGGATGGCGCAGCCAGGCTGACGCCATCGCGGGGCAAGCCCGCTCCCACTCTTGCTCTTGATTTTCATGCGCGTCAGTTCAGGCACTGCAGACTGCGACTTCAGGAGGCCGAGTGGAGGTGCCTGGAGGGGCCGTGCGTAGCACCTTCGGCGTTAGCCGAAGAACGCGAGCCGTAGACTTGGCGCAGCAAGTCGTAGGCCGCGTGGTCCCGGAGGGCGCCGGAGCGAGGGGACCCGGAGCGCAGCGTAGGGCCGGATGCAGGAGCAAGCGGTTTTGCCTACTTTTCCCAAGAGAAAAGTAGGCCGCCGTAAGGGCGGAAGGGGCCGGCAACCTCGCCACATGAAATGGATAAGCTCACAACCCGAACGCCTGAAACCCGCACCCCAGAGCCCTGCTTAATATTTTATTTTTCTCCCTGACGCTTTACATGCGAATGCTAATACTTATCATTCGGCGCTTCGTTTGTTCATGGAGAACTTTGACATGGCGTCGCGCTTCACCTACAGCCCCTTGAGTATTGCCTTGCTGGCAACACTGGGCTCCACCTCGCTTACCGCTGCCCCCCTGCCCCTGCCAGCCGACGAAGTTCCGGTCCAGGCCACCGACCTGCCGGTCGCCGGCAGCCGCCAGGCCATCGAACTGGAAAACACCCGGGTTCTGGGCACCGCCGAAGAAGAACTCAAGCAGGCCCCCGGGGTCTCGATCATCACCGCCGATGACATCAAGAAGCGCCCACCGGTCAACGACCTCTCGGAGATCATCCGCCGCGAGCCCGGGGTCAACCTCACCGGCAACAGCACCAGCGGTGCCCGCGGCAACAACCGCCAGATCGACCTGCGCGGCATGGGCCCGGAGAACACCCTGATCCTGATCGACGGCAAGCCGTCCACCTCGCGCAATGCCGTGCGCTACGGCTGGAGCGGCGATCGCGATACCCGCGGGGAAACCAACTGGGTGCCGGCCGAAGAAGTCGAGCGCATCGAAATCCTCCGCGGCCCGGCCGCCGCCCGGTATGGCTCCGGGGCCATGGGCGGTGTGGTGAACATCATCACCAAACGCCCGACCCAGGACCTGCGCGGCGCCATGACCCTGTTCGGCTCCTTCCCCGAGGACGATGCCGAAGGCATGAGCAAGCGCGCCAACCTCAGCCTCAGCGGGCCGATCAGCGATGAGGTGAGCTTCCGGGTCTATGCCAACCTGAACAAGACCGATGCCGACGACATGCAGATCAACAGCGCCCACCAGGCCTTCGAGGATTCCTTGATGGCCGGGCGCGAAGGCGTGCGCAACAAGGACATCAGCGGTCTGCTGAGCTGGAGGATCGACCCGGCCAACACCCTGGACCTGGAGTCCAGCTACAGCCGCCAGGGCAATATCTTTGCCGGCGACACCATGCTCAATGCCGGCGGCGAGTTCGTCGAGAGCCAGGTGGGCAAGGAGACCAACGTCATGCAGCGCTCAAGCTTCGCCGCCACCCACCGCGGCGATTACGACTGGGGCAGCAGCATGGCCTCGCTGTCCTACGACCTGACCCGCAACGACCGCCTCAATGAAGGCCTGGCCGGCTGGGGCGAAGGGGCGCCGTCCGGCGGTGCCGGGCGTTTCGAGTCGCGCCTGCGCAACACCCGCGCCACCGGCGAGGTCAACCTGCCCCTGAGCGCGGGCCTGGAGCAGGTGCTGACCCTGGGCGCCGAGTACCTCTACGAATCGCTCAACGACCCGGGCTCGCTGCGTCCGCAAAGCTACGACCCGGGCGCCGAACTGCAAGGCTTCGACCGCACCCAGACCAAGAGCACCGCCAACAGCTACGCGTTGTATAGCGAAGACAACATCGAGCTCGGCAGCGCCACCATCGTCACCCCGGGCCTGCGCTTCGATCATCACCAGGACTTTGGCAGCAACTGGAGCCCGAGCCTCAATGCCTCGCACCAGCTCACCGAGGCGCTGAGCCTCAAGGGCGGTATCGCCCGCGCCTACAAGACGCCGAACCTGTACCAGGCCAACCCCAACTACCTGCTCTACAGCCGTGGCGGTGGTTGCAACTCCAGCGAAATCAACAATGGCGGCTGCTACCTGCTGGGCAACGCCGACCTCGACCCGGAAACCAGCGTCAACAAGGAACTGGGCCTGGCCTATGACAAAGGCACCTGGCGCACCAGCGCGACCTGGTTTCGCAACGACTACAAGAACAAGATCCAGGCCGGCAACCAGACCCTGTTCCGCCTGCCCAACGGCCGGCGCATCCTGCGCTGGGAAAACACCGGCAAGGCGGTGGTGCAAGGCGTGGAAGGCAACCTGTTCATCGCCCTGGCCCCGAGCCTGGACTGGAACACCAACTTCACCTACATGATCGAGTCCGAAGACAAGCAGACCGGCGAGCCGCTGAGCATCATCCCCGAGTACACGGTCAACACCACCCTGGACTGGAATGCCACCGACAAACTGTCGTTCCAGCTCAACGGCACCTACTACGGCAAGCAGGAAGCACCGAGCTACAACGCCCGGGCCAATGAAGCCCTGGACCCGAAGGTGCAAAAGGATGTCGATCCCTACGGCCTGGTGGGCATCAGCAGCGGGTATGAGTTCAGCAAGCACCTGAGCGTGCGCGTGGGCGTCAACAACCTGTTCGATAAACGCCTGTACCGTGAAGGCAATTCCGACGAGGCAGGTGCCCTGACCTACAACGAAGCCGGCCGCGCCTACTTCGCGTCCTTCACCACGTCGTTCTGATCCATGCCAGGCCGGGCGCGTCCCGGCCTGAGCACCTCTCGGCGCAGTCGAAGACAAGTCATCTGTAGGGCTTTTCGACAACCGCGCCCGGTTTTTCCAACACCACTATACTTCCCGTACTAACGCACCCTGATTCGACGTATCGTTGGCGCCCTTTTGGCCCCGGCCAGAACCGCCCCTCCTGAATGATTCGGGAATTCGCCTACATACTCGACAGGAGTTGCGCATTGACCACTGTATTAATTGTTGATGACCACCCCGCCATCCGGCTTGCCGTGCGCATGCTGCTGGACCGCGAACGCTACAGCGTGGTCGGCGAGACCGGCGACGGTGCCGTTGCCGCGCAAATGGCCCGGGAGCTTAAGCCGGAGGTGGTGATCCTCGACATCGGCCTGCCCGGCGTCGACGGCCTGGGCGTGATCAAGCGCCTGCGCCTGCTGGAGCCCTGCCCGCGCATCCTGGTGCTGACCGGCCAGCCGGCAGAGCTGTTCTCCCGACGCTGCCTGGATGCCGGCGCCTCGGCGTTCGTGCACAAGGATGAAGACCTCGATGCCCTGCTGTTCGTGCTCAAGGCCATGGTCAAGGGCTACTCCACCTTTCCCGACCTCTCGGCCCAGCGCAGCCCGCTGATGAGTGAAGAGCAGCGCCTGGCCAAGCTGTCGGACCAGGAAATCATGGTGCTGCGCCTGCTCACCAGCGGCCAGTCGAACAACAGCATCGCTGCGCGCATGAACCTCAGCGCCAAGACCATCAGTACCTACAAGACCCGGATCATGGAGAAGCTGGAGGTCGGCTCGCTGGTGGAGCTGCTCGAATTCTCCAGGCGCCATTCGCTCTGAGCCAGCCATGAACGCGCTCAGCCGCTCGCTCGCTATCCTGGTGGTGTGCCTGCATGCACTGATGGCCCAGGCCGTGGAAGACGGTGAGGCGCGCCAGTTGTTGGCGCGCTCGGTCAGCAGCGCCGCGGCGCCGGCGCTGGCGCCCGCCGACCGGGAGTGGCTCAAGCACAAGCACCAGTTGCTGCTGGGCACCTCGGTACCGGACTACCCGCCCTTCGACATCAATGTCGGCGGCATGGAATATGAAGGGCTGACCGCCGACTTTGCCGGGTTGCTCGGCGAACTGCTCGGCGTGCGCATCGAGGTCCGCCGCTTTGCCAGCCGCGCCGATGCCATTGCCGCCCTGCACGCCGGACGCATCGACCTGCTGGGTAGCTCCAACGCCTTCGAAGCGGCCGACGCCCAGTTGGTCCTCAGTCGCTCCTATGCCGACGACCAGCCGGTGATCGTCACGGCCTCGGGCAGCGCCCTGGGGCATGAGGACAGCCTGGCGAACCGGCGCCTGGCGATGGTCGACCACTACCTGCCGGTCGCCGTGGTCCAGGCGCTGTACCCCAAGGCCCGGCTCTCGCTCTTCAGCTCGACCGCGGCGGGGCTGTCGGCGGTGTCCATGGGACAGGCCGATGCCTTTCTCGGCGATGCGGTCAGCAGTGATTACCTGATCACCCGCAACTATTCGGGCAGCGTGCAGATCGACCATTTCATCAAGAACCTGCGCGGTACCTTCGCCTTCGCCATGGCCCGTGACAACCGGGTGCTGCAGCGCCTGGTCGACCAGGCGCTGAGCCATATCGGCGACAACGACCGCCTGAACATCCTGCGGCGCTGGACCAGTGGCAGTACCCGGGTGTTGCTCGACCGCAGCACCCTGACCCTGACCGCTGCCGAAAGCGCCTGGATCGAACAGCATCCGCGCGTGCGGGTGGTGGTCAACAAGTACTTCGCGCCCTTGAGCTTCTATGACGACAACCAGCAGTTTCGCGGCATTACCGCCGACATCCTCGATCAGATCAGCCTGCGCACGGGGCTGAAATTCGACATCCTGGCGGTCGACTCGGTGCCGGAGCTGATCGCCCGGGTCGAGCAAGGCAGCGCCGATATCGCCGGCACCCTGGCCCGGGGCAAGGCACGCGAGGCGACCTTGCGCTTCACCCGCCCCTACCTGATCACACCGCGGGTGCTGGTGACCCGCAGCGATAACCAGGCGCTCAACGATCCCTCGCAACTCAAAGGCAAGCGCCTGGCGGTGATCCGCGACTATCCGCTCAAGGAAGAACTGCGCCGGCGCCTGGCACTCGGCGCGCTGGTGGAGGCCGACGACCCGCTGAGCCTGATGGAAGATGTGGTGCAGGGCAAGGCCGATGCCGGGCTGAGCACCCAGATCAATGCGGCCTACTTCACCACCCGGTTATTCAAGGACCAGCTGCGCATCGCCTCGATCTACGGTGACCAGCCCGGTACCGCGTCCTTCGCCGTGGCCCGCGATGCCACCTTGCTGCATTCGATCCTGGACAAGGCGCTGCTGAGCATTCCGCCGGACGAAATGACCGAGCTGACCGGCCGCTGGCGCCCCAATGTGCTGGTCAGTGACAGCCCCTGGTACAACTACCGCGGGCTGGTGCTGCAGATCGTGCTCGCGGCCGGTGTGCTGATCGGTGCGGTGATCATCTGGAACCGCTACCTGCGCAAGCTGGTGCGCCAACGCAGCGAGGCCGAGCAGGCGCTGCAACACGAGCTGGGCTTCAGCAAGCGCCTGCTCGAAGAACTGCGCCTGGCCAAGGACCAGGCCGAAGACGCCAGCCGCGCCAAGAGCACCTTCCTGGCGACCATGAGCCATGAGATCCGCACGCCAATGAACGCCGTGATCGGCCTGCTGGAACTGGCCGTCAAGGATGCCGGGCTTGGCCGTGCCGACCAGGCATCGTTGCAGGTCGCCTATGAATCGGCCAACGGCCTGCTGGAGCTGATCGGCGACATCCTGGACATTGCCCGCATCGAGTCCGGGCACATGACCCTGAGCCCGCAGCCGACCGACCTCGGTGCCCTGGTCAGTGCCACGGTGCGAGTCTTCGAAGGCAATGCCAGGCTCAAGGGCCTGAGCCTGGCCACCGACCTGCAGGACAGCCCCTACCTGGTGGCCGTCGACTCGCTGCGGCTCAAGCAGATCCTCTCCAACCTGCTCGGCAACGCCATCAAGTTCACCGACCAGGGGAGCGTCACGGTGTCCCTGCGGCTCGATGACAGCCAACCTGGCCAGCTGCAGGTCCAGCTCTCGGTGCAGGACAGCGGCATCGGCATCAGTACCCAGGACCAGCAGCGCCTGTTCCGCAACTTCGCCCAGGTCGGCCAACCCTCGACCCGCCAGGGCACGGGGCTGGGCCTGGTGATCAGCCGTACCCTGTGCGAACTCATGGGCGGGCACCTGCACATGGACAGTCGCGAAGGGGTCGGCACCCGGGTCGAGGTGGTCCTGCGCCTGCCCCTGGCCGAGCCCGCTGCGCCCGGCCAGGACATGCGGGTGCTGGCCGAAGCCCGGGCACCGGGCCAATCGATCCTGGTGGTGGATGACTACCCTGCCAACCTCATGCTGCTGGAACGGCAACTGACCACCCTCGGCCACCGGGTCAGCCAGGCCCGCGATGGCCGGGAGGCGCTGGCGCTGTGGCAGCAGGCGCACTTCGATGTGGTCATCACCGACTGCCACATGCCCGGCATGGACGGTCACCAACTGACCCGCGAGATCCGTGCCCTGGAGCATCAACACGAGCGCACGCCCTGCCTGATCCTCGGCCTTACCGCCAACGCCCAGGCCGAAGAACGCCAGCGTTGCCTGGCCAGCGGCATGAACGATTGCCTGTTCAAGCCGATCGGCCTGGGCCAGCTGCAACGTCATCTGCAGGCGGCCAATGCTGCACACACACCTGCACAGCCGTCCGCGCAGGAGGAAACGGCCACCGGTTTCGACGTCGATAACCTTCACTACCTGACCCTGGGCGACCCCAGGCTGGTCGAGCGACTGTTGCATGAGCTGGCCCAGAGCAACCGCGAAGACCTCAAGCGCCTGCAGGCGCTGGGCCCGCGCCCGGAGCGCAGTGCGCTGCGCGAGGTGGCCCACCGGATCAAGGGCGGGGCCAAGATGCTCAAGGCCCGCGCCCTGGTGCAGCACTGCGAGAGCCTGGAGCAGGCCTGCCTGGGCAATGCCAGCGACACCCAGCTACAGGCTCTGTTGAGCGTGCTGGAGCAGAGCCTGCTGACCCTCGACAGGCAACTGCTGCAACCGGCGAACCTGTGAGGTCGGCGCCGCGCTGCGGGCCATCAACTGCTTTCGCGAACCACCAGTTCGAAGCCCAGGTCCTGGTTCTGCACCGTGGCACGCTTGCCGTCGAGCAGACCCAGCAAGGCCTGGGCGGCGCAGCGGCCGATGGCGGCGCGCGGGGTGCGGATCGAGGTCAGGCGCGGCACCATGTGGGCCGAGGCCGGCAGGTCGTTGAAGCCGATCATCGCCACCTGTTGCGGCACCGCGATACCCAGGCGCAGGGCTTCGAGGATCGCGCCCTGGGCCAGGTCGTCGTTGCAGAAGAAGATGCCATCGACATCCGGGTGACGCGCCATCAGTTGGCTGAACAATTCGCCGCCCAGGCCGATGGACGAGGGCTGCGGCGCCAGTACCTGCAGCTCGCTGGCATAGCGACCGGCCTCCACCAAAGCCTGGCGAAAGCCCTCGGCGCGCTGCATCACCCGCGGGTCGAGCTGGGCGGCGATGAAGCCCGGGCGCTGGCAGCCGCGCTCCAGCAGGTGGCGCGCCGCCGCCGCACCGGCCTGATGCTGGGAAAAGCCCACCGACATGCCCTGCTCACCGTCGCCCAGTTCCATCATGTGCACACAGGGCACGCCACTGGCACTGAGCATCTGCTTGGACGCTTCGCTGCGATCGAAACCGGTGAGCAGCATGCCCCGGGGTTGATAGGCGAGATAGTTGCGAATCAGGTTCTCTTCTTCGGCGATATCGTAGTGATAGTTACCGATCAGCACCTCAAGCCCGCGGGGTCGCATGACCTCGTGAATGGCTTCCAGGGTTTCGATGAACAGGTGGTTGGACAGCGACGGAATCAGCACCACGATCGATTCGCTCTGCGCCGACGCCAGGGCCCTGGCCGCCGGGTTGGCCACATAGCCCAGGGTGGTAGCCGCCTGCTTGACCTTCTCGACCAGCTCCGGGGCAACCGTGCTGACCCCGCGCAAGGCGCGGGAGGCGGTGATCGGGGAAACCCCGGAAAGCCTGGCCACTTCAGCCAGGGTAGGACGACCGGTAGTGCGGGAGCCGATGCGGGTCATGGGGAATTTTATTTTCGACTTGCCAAGAATAGGGAACGGGCACTAAGGTAGCGCTGTCTCACCCCCCAGGCAATGCATAACTGCAGGTCGCCTGAAATGAGCATCCAGACTGCTTGTACAAGACCAATAACATCTGGGCGGATAGCGCCCGAGGCGATTGCAGCCCCGGCCAAAGATAGCGCTATCTTGTCCTGCAGGAGGTACCCATGAACCCACCCCTTTCCGCGATCGTGGTGATGGGCGTCGCTGGCTGTGGCAAGAGCTCCGTCGGCGTTGCCATTGCCGGCCTGAGCGGCGGCCGCCTGATCGAAGGCGATGCCTTCCACCCCGCTGCCAATATCGAGAAGATGAGCGCCGGCATTCCCCTGGACGATGACGACCGCGAAGGCTGGCTGATTCGCCTGGGCGAGGAACTGCAGGCCACGCTCCAGGCCGGCGATCGCCCGATCCTCACCTGCTCGGCGCTGAAAAAGCGCTATCGCGATGCCCTGCGCCATGCGGTGCCTGACCTTGGCTTCGTATTTCTCGACCTGACGCCTGAAGAAGCCAGCCGCCGGGTGCTTGCCCGTCCCGGGCACTTCATGCCCGCCAGCCTGATCGACAGCCAGTTCGCCGCCCTCGAACGCCCCGAAGGCGAGGCCCTGGTCCTGCCGCTGGATGCCACCCTGCCGGTGGAGCAGCTGGCGGTGCGGGTCGACACCTGGCTAAAGCCCTGCGGTGAACCGGTGCTGGCGCGCACGGCCTGATCCAGGCGGTTTTCCGGCTCACCAAAGATAGCGCTATCTCAACCCGTAGACGCTGCAATTGTTTCGCCCACAAAAATGACAAGATGAGGCAACTGAACCATGTTCGGTCTGGCAACTGATACTTACCTGCTGCTCGATGCAGTGGTCACCATCGTTGGTCTGGTGCTGCTGATCACCCACTTCAAGGTCCACCCCTTCGTCGCCCTGACCCTGGCTGCCGGTTTTCTCGGCCTGACCTCGGGCATGCCGGTGGCCAAGGTGATGAAATCCTTCCAGGACGGCTTCGGCGGCGTGCTGGGTTTTGTCGGTATCGTCCTGGCCCTGGGCACCATGCTCGGCAAGCTGATGGCCGACTCCGGCGGCGCCGACCAGATCGCCCAGACCCTGATCCGCGCGTTCGGCAAGCAGAAGGTGCACTGGGCGATGATGTTCGCCGCCTTCCTGGTGGGCATCCCGCTGTTCTTCGAAATCGGCTTCGTGCTGCTGATTCCGCTGGTGTTCATCGTCGCCCGCCGTTCCGGCGTGTCGCTGATCAAGATCGGCATCCCGCTGCTGGCCGGCCTGTCGGTGGTCCACGGCCTGGTACCGCCGCACCCGGGTCCGCTGCTGGCCATCGGCATCTTCAACGCCGACATCGGCAAGACGATTTTCTACGGCCTGATCGTCGCCCTGCCGACCGCCATCATTGCCGGTCCCCTGTACGGCAACTTCATCTCGCGCTACATCCCGGGCTCGCCGTCCCAGGAGCTGATGGACCAGATCGCCCGTGAGTCGTCGCAACAGAACCTGCCCAGCTTCAGCGTGACCCTGATCACCGTACTGTTGCCGGTGTTCCTGATGCTGCTGAAAACCTTCGCCGATGTGGTGCTGCCGGCCGAGCATATCGTGCGCCAGTGGATGGACCTGATCGGCCACCCGATCACCGCCCTGCTCGCCGCCCTGCTCCTGGCCTTCTACACCTTCGGCGCGGCCCGCGGCTTCTCCCGCCAGCAGATCATGAAGCTGCTCGACCAGAGCCTGGCGCCTACCGCGGCCATCGTGCTGATTGTCGGTGCCGGCGGTGGTTTCAAGCAGATGCTGGTGGACACCGGGGTGGGCAACGTCATCGGCCAGATGGCGGTGCATGCGCAGATCTCGCCGATCCTGCTGGCTTGGCTGGTCGCGGCGGTGATCCGAATTGCCACGGGCTCGGCGACGGTGGCGACCATTACCGGTGCCGGTATCGTCGCGCCGGTGATTGGCATGGTCCCCGGGGTCAACCGCGAGCTGCTGGTGCTGGCGACCGGCGCGGGCTCGTTGATTCTTTCCCACGTCAACGATGCCGGTTTCTGGCTGGTGAAGCAGTACTTCAACATGACCGTGGCCGAGACGTTCAAGACCTGGAGCATGATGGAGACCATCCTGTCGGTGGTCGGCATCATCTTTATCATGCTGTTGTCGCTGGTGGTCTGAGGGGTCTCATCGCGGGGCAAGCCCGCTCCCACAGGTGTGAACTGCACCCCAAAGGTTGGATGGGTGTCCAGCTTTTTGGGGTCAGTTCAGGTGAGGTGGGAGCGGGCTTGACCCGCGATGGGTTTCAGCACATCAGAACGCCGCCTTGAAGATCCCTTCGATCTCTTCCTGGCTGGCCGGCCGCGGATTGGTCAGGCCACAGGCATCCTTCAGTGCGTTGGCAGCCAACACCGGCACATCCGCTTCACGCGCGCCCAGCACCGCCAGCCCGGACGGAATTTCGATGGCCCGGGACAAGCGCTCGATGGCCGCAATCGCCGCATCACTGCCCTGCTCGGCGCTCATGCCGGCCACCTCCACCCCCATGGCCTTGGCTACATCGCGCAAGCGCGCGGCACTGACCTTGGCGTTGAAGCGCTGCACATGGGGCAGCAGCACGGCGTTGCACACGCCATGGGGCAAGTCGTAGAAGCCGCCCAGCTGGTGGGCCATGGCGTGCACATAACCGAGCGAGGCGTTGTTGAACGCCATGCCGGCCAGGAATTGCGCGTAGGCCATGTTCTCCCGGGCCTGCAGGTCGCTACCGTCGGCCACCGCCTGGCGCAGGTTTTCACTGATCAGTTCGATGGCCTTGATCGCACAGGCGTCGGTGATCGGCGTGGCGGCCGTGGACACATAAGCCTCGATGGCATGAGTCAGGGCATCCATGCCAGTGGCGGCAGTCAGGCCCTTGGGCATGGCGACCATCAGTGCCGGGTCGTTGACCGACAACAGCGGCGTGACGTTACGGTCGACGATGGCCATTTTCACGTGGCGGGCTTCGTCGGTGATGATGCAGAAGCGGGTCATTTCACTGGCCGTACCGGCCGTGGTGTTGATCGCGATCAGCGGCAACTGCGGCTTGGCCGAGCGGTCGACACCTTCGTAGTCACGGATATGCCCGCCGTTGGTGGCGCACAGGGCAATGCCCTTGGCGCAGTCGTGGGGCGAGCCGCCGCCTAGGGAAATCACACAGTCGCACTTCTCGCGCTGCAACTGGGCCAGGCCCTGCTCGACGTTGGCAATGCTGGGGTTGGGTTTGGCGCCATCGAAGATCGACGAGTCGATGTCGCGCATGGCCAGCATTTCGGCGATACGCTCGGCGACCCCGGCCTTGGCCAGGCCGGTGTCGGTGACGATCAGGGCCTTGCGCAATCCGTAGCCGGCGATGGCGGCCATCGCCTCGTCGAGGCAACCGATGCCCATGATGTTGACGGCAGGGATGAAGAACGTGCTGCTCATGACGAAATCCTCATGCAATATTCCATTGCCTTGAGGATCCGCCTATGTGCCCTGCCCCGTGTTGATCTGGGGCAAGCCTTGCTCAGCCGAGGAACAGGCGGTAGGCCGGGTTGTCGGTTTCGTCCCAGTAGCGATAGCCCATGGCATCCAGGGCCTGGGGCAAGCCGGCCTGCTCCTCCTGCGGCACCTCCAGGGCAGCGAACACCCGCGCTTCGGCCGCGCCGTGGTTGCGGTAGTGGAACAGGCTGATGTTCCAGCGCTTGCCCAGGCGTTCCAGGAAGCCCAGCAAGGCCCCCGGCCGCTCCGGGAACTCGAAGCGCAGCACCCGCTCGTCCGCCCCCGGGCCGGCATGGCCGCCGACGGTGTGGCGCACGTGAAGCTTGGCCAGCTCGTTGTCGGTCAGGTCGAGCACGCTGTAGCCCTGCTCGCGCAGGCTGGCCAGCAACTGCTCGCGCGGGTCGTGTTGCGGGTGGGTCTGCACACCGACGAACAGGCGTGCTTCCTTGCCCGGGTAGTAGCGGTAGTTGAACTCGGTGATCTGCCGCTTGCCCAGGGCCTGGCAGAAGGCGCGAAAGCTGCCCGGTTGCTCGGGGATGGTCACGGCGATGATCGCTTCGCGCTGCTCGCCCAGTTCGGCACGCTCGGCCACGTGGCGCAGGCGGTCGAAGTTGACGTTGGCGCCCGAGTCGATCGCCACCAGGGTCTGACCCACAGCGTTTTCCCGGGCCACGTACTTCTTGATCCCGGCCACCGCCAGGGCGCCTGAGGGCTCGGTGATCGAGCGGGTGTCGTCGTAGATGTCCTTGATCGCCGCGCACAGTTCATCGTTGCTGACCGTGATCACCTCGTCCACATAGTGACGGCACAGCTCGAAGCAATGGGCGCCGATCTGCGCCACCGCCACGCCCTCGGCAAAGCTGCCGACCTGGGCCAGCACCACCCGCTCGCCGGCAGCCATGGCCGCCTGCAGGCAGTTGGAGTCCTGGGGCTCGACACCGATCACCTTGATCTCGGGGCGCAGGTATTTGACATAGGCGGCGATCCCGGCGATCAGGCCGCCGCCACCCACCGGCACGAAGATCGCGTCCAGCGCACCGGGTTGCTGACGCAGGATCTCCATGGCCACAGTGCCTTGCCCGGCGATCACGTCCGGATCATCGAAGGGCGGGACGAAAGTGGCGCCTTCGCTGTCGGCCAGCTTCAGGGCATGGGCCAGGGCGTGGGGGAAGCTGTCGCCATGCAGCACCACCTCGCCGCCACGGGAACGCACGCCCGCCACTTTCAGCTCCGGGGTGGTGGTCGGCATGACGATGGTGGCGCGCATGCCCAGCTCCCGCGCCGACAAGGCCACACCCTGGGCATGGTTGCCGGCCGAAGCGGTGATCACCCCGCGGGCACGCTGGGCCGGGCTCAGGCGGCTGAGGCGGTTGTAGGCGCCGCGGATCTTGAAGGAGAAGGTCGGCTGCAGGTCTTCGCGCTTGAGCAGCACCCGGTTGCCCAGTTCATGGGACAAGGCCGGCGCCAATTGCAGAGGGGTTTCGATCGCCAGGTCGTACACCGGGGCGGCAAGGATGCGGCGCACGTAGTCGGACAGCAGGTTCAGCGACGCGGACGGGGTGCGAGGGCTAACGGCAAGGCTGGTCATCAATGACTCCTGGTTTTCAAAAGTGCCCAGGAGAGAGAGAAAGAACCCGCCTCCAGGGCGGGTTCGGTGCAAGTGCCAGCTAGCCCGCCAAAACGATAATGGCGGTAATAATGCTGCGCTGAGGCGATTGCAGGAATGTATTCATGGCAGCGAAACTAGCGCAGCCGCCAAGGCAAAGTCAAGCAGGCTCGCGCGCTGATTCCGGCACATCGAACACCCGGTCGAAGCCCCACTGGAAGACAAAGGCGTAGAAGAAGAAAAACAGGAACAGCGCAAGGTTGGTCAAAAGCGCCGCCCACAGGCTGATCTGCAGCCAGCCGGCCACCACCGGCAGGAGGATCAGCACCAGCCCGCCCTCGAAACCCAGGGCATGCAGGAAGCGCCGCCACAGGGTACGCCGCCGCTGCGCCTGGCGCGCTTCCCAGTATTCGAAGGCCCAGTTGTAGAGCATGTTCCAGCCCAGGGCCACGGCCGAGAGGATCAGCGACAGCACCGTGGAGTGCGCCATGCCGGCGTCGAAGGCCCAGGACAACGCCGGGGCCACGCAAAGCACCGCGATGGCTTCATAGAGAATGGCCTGGACCACCTTGCGCGCCTTGCCTTGCATCGTCGGCTCCGATCGAGGAATGAGCCCCCACCCTAGTCACGTTGAGACAGTGCTTCAATTGAGCTAGATTGAGCCTCCCCCAATCAGGTTGAACGTCATGTTCGCCAAGCTGCCCCTGACCGCATTGCGCACCTTCGAATCGGCGGCTCGGCTGGGCGGCTTCAAGGCTGCGGCTGACGAATTGAGCGTGACCCCGGCGGCGGTCTCGCACCAGATCAAGCGCCTGGAATCGCACCTGGGCCTGCTGCTGTTCCAGCGCAGCGCCCAGCGGGTGACCCTGAGCGAAGCTGGCGAGCGCCTTTACCAGCAAGTGCACAGCGGCTTTGCCGATCTGCAGCAGAGCCTTGCCGATCTGCGCCCACCCTGCGAGCGCCAGCAACTGACCCTGACCACCACCGCGGCCTTCGCCAGCCTGTGGCTGATCCCGCGCCTGGGGGATTTTCATCGCCGTCATGGTGATATCCAGGTGCGGGTGCTGACCGGCAGCGAGGTGGTCGACCTGCAGCGCGACCACCGTTTCGACCTGGCCTTGCGTGCCGAATTCACGCCTGACCCGAGCTTGCTGCGGTGGCCCTTGCTGCGTGAGTACTTCTCGGTCTACACCCCTCCGGGCTGGCAGGAGCCGCCGGCGGACCAGCCCCTTTCGCTGATCGAGGTGCCCTGGTCGCCGGTCGCCGGCGTGGTCATCGACTGGCCGCATTGGTGTGCCCTGGCAGGCTGCGAAGACTGGCTGCGGCGGGCGCGCTTTCACCACTACGACGATGAGCACTACGCCCTGCAGGCAGCCAGCGCCGGCTACGGGCTGGTGCTGGCGAGCAATGTGCTGGTGGCCGACAGTCTCGCCCAAGGGCTGCTGCAGCCCTGGCGCGAAGAGGTTCGCCTGGAGGCGGCGCAGTACAGCGCGGTGTGCCTGCCGGGGCGCGAGCGCGAGCCGGCGATCCGGGCATTCCTCGACTGGTTGCATAACGTGTAGGAGCGGGCTTGCCCCGCGATCCGATGCAAGCGACATACCGCAATCGCGGGGCAAGCCCGCTCCCACAGTGGGCTTGCCCCGGCCATTGGACAACCCTCTCGCTTGCTGCTTGTATCTAACGATTGAACCACCACTGGATCGTACAACTTCGCTCACCAGGACGGGACGAGGATCACGACAATGGCTTACTCAGTCATGATGGTTTTTGGCACGCGCCCCGAAGCAATCAAGATGGCCCCGCTGGCCCAGGTATTGCGACAGTGGCCGGACCTCGACCTGAACATCTGCTCTACCGGCCAGCACCGGGAGATGCTCCAGCAGGTACTGCGCGATTTCGGCCTGAGCGTCGATGAAGACCTGCATGTGATGACCCAGAACCAGACCCTCAACGGCCTGTCGCAACAACTGCTCGAACGTCTGGACACCACCTACGCGCGCATCAAGCCGGATATCGTCCTGGTCCACGGCCATACCACTACCAGTTTCATCGCCGCCCTCGCCGCCTTCTATCGGCAGATTCCCATCGGCCATATCGAGGCCGGCCTGCGCAGCGGCAACCTCAAGTCGCCCTGGCCCGAAGAGGCCAACCGGCGCATGACCGGGGTGATCGCCGACCTGCATTTTCCACCCACTGAGCGCGCCCGCGACAACCTGCTGCGCGACGGCGTGGCGGCGGAAAATATCGAGGTCACCGGCAACACCGTCATCGATGCTCTGTTCTGGATGCGTGAGCACCTGAAGAAAAGTGGCTGGAAACCCGCCAGCGACTCGCCCCTGGCACAGTTGCGCAGCGACCAGCGCCTGGTTCTGATCACCGGCCACCGCCGGGAAAACTTCGGCCAGGGTTTCGAACGCATCTGCCTGGCCCTGGCGGAACTGGCGCTGCGCTATCCGGATGTGCAGTTCGTCTACCCGGTGCACCTCAATCCGCAGGTGCAGAAGGCCGTGTACGGGTTGCTGTCGCACCAGTCCAACATCCTCCTGGTGCCGCCCCAGGACTACCAGCATTTCGTCTGGCTGATGGACCGCGCCTACCTGGTCCTGACCGACTCCGGCGGCGTCCAGGAAGAAGCACCGGCCCTGGGCAAACCCTTGCTGGTGCTGCGCAAGGTCACTGACCGGCACACGGTGCTCGAAGGCGGCACGGTGAAGCTGGTGGGCACCCAGACCGAACGAATCGTCAAGGAAACCAGCCTGCTGCTCGACGACGCCGACGCGTACCAACGCATGTGCCGGGTCTTCAGCC
Source organism: Pseudomonas sp. BGr12 (assembly GCF_030272895.1). GTDB lineage: Bacteria > Pseudomonadota > Gammaproteobacteria > Pseudomonadales > Pseudomonadaceae > Pseudomonas. Next base: position 135,400 of record NZ_JALRNF010000013.1, read on the forward strand.
CCTACGGCGACGGCCATGCCAGCGAACGGATTGCCGAACGACTGAGCCTGTGGCTCGAGGAGCATGCTGGCGAAAGCGAAGCTCCATGAGCCGCATCTGAGGCGCATTACAGACCCTTCCGGATCCGCAAGGCCACCATGTACAAGACCATCGAACAACAACTGCGCAAACACATCGCGCCACCGGAACTGCGCCGGGAGTTCCGTCAGCATGACTTCGAGACCCTGCATTCGTTCTGCCTGCTGATCTTCTGCGTCAGCATCGGCATCTGGCTGCTCTTCGACCTGATCGTCAGCTACCGGGGCGGGCAAGGTTTTACCTACCTGTCGATGATCTTCATCACAGTCATGGCAATCCTCACCATCATCCTTGCCTTCACCCGCAAGGCCGGCCATTTCGACCTGCTCAACCTGGTATTCGTCGCGGTCATCACCCTGGCCATGCGCCTGGTGATCGAAGGCCTGCCGGTGGAAATACGTCCGGCGTGGATGATGCTGGGCGCCTCCAGCGTGTTGTACAGCGTCTCGGTGCTGCCGGTACGACGCTGGTCGTTCTTCGCCGCGATCCTGGTTACCTGGATCAACCTGCAGCCGTTCCAGGTGCCGGGCCTGCACGTGCTGGACCTGCGCGGCACCCTGTTCATCTGCTACGGCTTGTTCCTCAACGGCCTGATCCTCTACACCTACCTGAAAATGCGCCGCGCCAAGCTGTACAACTTCTACATGTCCAAGGTGCTGCTGGACCAGGCCTACGTCGACGTGCTCACCGAAATCCCCAATCGCCGCTCGTTCATGGCCAAGGCCCAGGCCCACCTGCTGGAGGAAGGCGACCAGAGCCGTTACCTGGCGATGATCGACATCGACAACTTCAAGAAGGTCAACGACCGCTTCGGCCACGACATCGGCGACCTGGTGCTCAAGCGCACCGCGGCCAACATCAAGGCCTCGATGACCGAGTTCGAGTATGCGCGCCTGGGCGGCGAGGAATTTGTCATCTACCTCTGGGGCCTGAGCCAGATCGACGCCGAACAGCGCGTCGCCGCCCTGTGCCAGCGGGTGCGCGAAGACGCCGCCGAACACCCGGTGACCATCAGCATCGGCCTTGCCCGGATCCTGCAGGAAGACAACCTGACCCATGCGCTGGTCAAGGCCGATGAGGCGTTGTACCAGGCCAAGCATGGGGGCAAGGATCGGTATGTGCTATGGCAGGCACAATAGGGCGCGACTGTCACTGTGGGAGCGGGGGGGGCCCCCCCCTGCGGGAGGGGGGGAAAACCCCCCACCCCGGCGGCCCCCCCCCCCCCCAAAAAACAGGGTAAACACGATT
>NZ_JALRNF010000140.1 GCF_030272895.1 Pseudomonas sp. BGr12
TGATCGAGGGTTTCCCACCAGCCCGCCAGGCGCGGGCCCACCAGCGGCACCCCGCCCAGCCAGGCCGGGGCATCCGGCAGGCCGTCTACCTGCACATCGCGCACGAAGGCGGTGGCATCGCGAACGTGATCGGCCAGGTTGAAACCCAGCCACACCAGCGGCAGTGCCACCAGCAGAATCCACAAGGTGGTCAAAAGGCCGGCGGCGAGGGTCTCGCGGCCACCCAGCAGGCTGGTCAACAGGCGCATCAGCGGCCAGCTGGCAAAGGCCAGGATGGC
>NZ_JALRNF010000141.1 GCF_030272895.1 Pseudomonas sp. BGr12
ATCTGCGATCTGCGCATGCCGCAAATGGGCGGCCTGGAGCTGATTCGCCCGGTGACCGAGCGCGCCCCCGAATTGCCGGTGATCGTGGTGTCCGGTGCCGGGGTGATGACCGATGCGGTGGAAGCGTTGCGCCTGGGCGCGGCCGATTATCTGATCAAGCCGCTGGAAGACCTCGCGGTGCTTGAGCACTCGGTGCGCCGGGCACTGGATAGGGCCTAGCTGGTGCTGGAAAACCAGCGTTACCGGGAAAAGCTCGAAACCGCCAACCGCGAACTGG
>NZ_JALRNF010000142.1 GCF_030272895.1 Pseudomonas sp. BGr12
CTTTTTCCTGTTTCTAAAGCGGGAACGGATCAAGCGGAAAATCTACTCGACGAGGGAAGATCCTCGTAGTGATGTGTTCGATTACATCGAGATTTTCTACAACGCAAAACGTCGGCATGGTTTCAACAATCAGCTGTCACCGGTAGAGTTTGAAAAGCGGTATGCAGTGAGCTTGCAAGGTGTCTGGAGAATCCGGGGCGATTCAAGTCGAGGGGTGTATGGTCAATTCAGGCAAAGTCTGGTTTTGGGGGGGCTGGTGACATGAAGAAGACGCTTA
>NZ_JALRNF010000143.1 GCF_030272895.1 Pseudomonas sp. BGr12
AGTTCGACGCCGAGAAAGACAACGACAGCGCCGACATCGGTGACGTCGGCGCCGCCTTCGGCACGATTGCCGTGGACAAGGGCGTGACCCAGCCGTACAAGCCGAGCACCTGGGACCAGGTCCCAGCGTGGGCCAAGGACCAGGACGGCCACTGGGCCCTTGCCTATACCGGCACCATCGCCTTCATCATCAACAAGCAGTTGGTCAAGTAAGCGGATATCCCGAAATCCTGTCATGACCTGGAAAAAGGCAAGTACAAGGTCGCCATCGGCGACGT
>NZ_JALRNF010000144.1 GCF_030272895.1 Pseudomonas sp. BGr12
CATTCAGGGTCGATGCCCGGAAATAGTCGAAACGGTTCACGCCGCCTCTCCCGACATCGGCCGGGGTTTGGCGCGTTTCTCCCCCAACGCCACCTCGGCGATGGCGTCGACGATATTGGTGTAGGCTCCGCAGCGGCAGAGGTTGCCGCTCATCAGCTCACGGATGTCGTCCCGGGTCTGGACATTCCCTTCGGCTATCATGCCCACGGCGGAACAAATCTGTCCGGGCGTGCAGTAGCCGCACTGGAAGCCGTCATGATCGATAAAGGCCTGTTG
>NZ_JALRNF010000145.1 GCF_030272895.1 Pseudomonas sp. BGr12
CAACTGCTATTCCAGTACGTTCGGGTGTGAGCTATTTTGAAATCGAACCGCATCATGAACTCTATCAACGTATGTTGGATTCAGAAACGATTTGTATTTATGTTCCGGCTGGATTCCAAGATATCAGTATTGAGCTGATTGCGGTCATGAACGCTTAAAGATAAAGGAGAGAAAAATGTCACAATCTACAGGTGCTCCTTCTTTATTTGACGATGGGCAAATTGGGACAGGGGGGAATAATAATAGCCAGTCCCAAGTAAAGTTACAGGCAAT
>NZ_JALRNF010000146.1 GCF_030272895.1 Pseudomonas sp. BGr12
CCATCCGCTGGATCGTGCCCTACCCTGCCGGCGGCGGCACCGACGTGCTGGCCCGCACGGTCGTCAGCGGCCTGGAGAAACCGCTGGGCCAGACGGTGGTGGTGGAGAATCGCCCCGGCGCCGCCACCATCGTGGGCGCCACCGCGATCGCCGAATCGGCGCCGTCGGGCTACGTGCTCGGCTCGGCCGACATCGCCACCCTCGCCTTCAACCCGGCGCTCTACAACAGCCTGACCTACGACCCGTCTAAATTCACCTACATCGGCGGGCTC
>NZ_JALRNF010000147.1 GCF_030272895.1 Pseudomonas sp. BGr12
GCCTGTCGGTGGCGCTCGGCCGCCAGGATGTGCAACGCCAGGAAAGCGAACTGGTCGCCAATGCAGGCGCGCGGCTGTCCGCGGTGCGTGCCGCCCAGGAGGCCCAGTTGCGCTCGGCCTGCGGCGAAACCGAGGGGATCGCCCAGTTGCTCAGCGCCGACGGCGATATCAGCCCCGAGCACTTTGATGACATGGCCCGCCAGGCCATCGCCTCGGTCCCGCTTCTTCGCCATATTTCCCTGGCCCCGGGGGATGTGATCGCCGATGTCTAT
>NZ_JALRNF010000148.1 GCF_030272895.1 Pseudomonas sp. BGr12
GGCGATGACCGCCGGGATCGCGGCGAACAGGCCGATGGCGGTAGCGATCAGCGCTTCGGCGATACCCGGGGCGACGGTGGCCAGGGTTGCCTGCTGCACGGTGGCCAGGCCACGGACGGAGTTCATGATACCCCAGACGGTACCGAACAGGCCGACGTACGGGCTGGTGGAACCGACGGTTGCCAGGAATGGCAGGCTGGCTTCGAGTTTCTCCTCCTCACGGGAGATGGCCACACGCATGGCGCGCGCCACGCCCTCCATCACCGCATCG
>NZ_JALRNF010000149.1 GCF_030272895.1 Pseudomonas sp. BGr12
ACGCCGCGCTGCGCCGCATCGAGGAGGGCGAGTACGGCTATTGCGAGGTGACCGGCGAGCCGATCAGCCTGGGTCGGCTGGAGGCGCGACCGATCGCCACGATGACGGTCGAGGCGCAGGAGCGGCACGAGCGCAACGAGAAGGTCTCGCGCGACGATTGAGCGTCCGCGCGGCGCATCGTCCGGCCAATCGCGCCGGACCTGTCCCGGGGCGGGACGCGGTAACTTTTGATTTACCGCATCGACGGTAGCGCATTCGCCGGGATCGAGC